>CAWEEJ010000059.1:0-76401 GCA_963807905.1 uncultured Chloroflexia bacterium
GCGGCCTTGGCTACACCGTCAGCGAAGGGGCGCCGGCTGACGCCGCTGTGGACGAAACAGTCGTCGCCGCGGCTACACCGCGGCCGTGGCGGAACATCTGCATAGCGGCGGCCGCGCGGTGGTGCTGGCCGATCCGGCGCAAGCAACGCCGGCGGATGGTGCGACCCAGCCGTTGCCCGTGGGTCACCTCATACCCCGCGCCGATACGCTGTGGCAGGGCGACTGGGCGACTTCCTTTGCCTGGATGCGCAAGGACGGACCATTGGCCCATCTGCCCGGCGACCCGCTGCTGGAGATGGAGTGGGCCCCGCTCATGCCCGACGCCGTCATCTTTGGAATCCCGTCCTGGATGGGGCGCCTACATAGCTGGGCCGGCCTGGCTCTGGGCTGGATCCACCATCCCGTTTCGCTCTTGGCCGCAATCCCCTATGGCCGCGGGCACTGCGTCCTGACGACGTTCAAGCTCAACCCGGAGACGCTGGCAGAAAACGCCATGGCCCAGGCGCTCTTTGCCGGCCTGCTTGAGATGTGAGGCAGGAGAGAGCACCGTGAATCGACCTGTTGATACACCCTTAATCGCGGAAGTTTTGGCTGGTTTGCTGCTGCTCTTGCTGCTGGCCGGCTGCCAGCCGATCCAGCCTCTTTCCGAAGATGCGGCAGTCGAGGCGATACCGTCCGCCACGGCTGCTGCGCCGGCCATCGTGCTGGAGCCGGACGGCTTCATCCAGCGCGTCCACGATCCGGTGATGGCGCGTCAGGGTGACACTTACTACATCTTTCACACCGGCAAGCGGATCCCCTTCATCTGTTCGCCGGACATGATCACGTGGGAATTCTGCGGCCGCGTCTTCACGCGTAACCCGGCCTGGACCCGTGAAGTCAACCCGGATCTACCCGACATTTGGGCGCCCGACATCTCCTTCTTCAACGACCGTTGGCACCTCTACTACGCGGTCTCGACCTTTGGCACGCAGGAATCGGCCATCGGCCTCGCCACCAATCGGACGTTGGACCCGAATCGTCCCGAGTATGAGTGGGTGGATCAGGGCGAGGTCTTGCGTTCGCGACCGGGCGATGCCTGGAATGCCATCGACGCCAATCTGGTACTCGATGAAAGCGACCAGCCGTGGCTGACGTGGGGCAGCTTCTGGGACGGCATCTGGCTCGCCCAGATCGACCCGACGACCGGCATGCTGGCCGAGGACGCGGCGGCCTTCCGGCCGCTCGCCAACCGTGCGGCCGGTCCCGACGGCAACCCGGCGATTGAAGCGCCGTTCATCATCCGGCACGGCGACTTCTGGTATCTCTTTGTTTCCTTTGACCAGTGCTGTCAGGGCGTTGCCAGCACCTACACCGTGCATGTAGGGCGTAGCGAGGCGCTCACTGGCCCCTACGTCGACCGTGAGGGTACGCCCCTTAGCGAGGGCGGCGGGACGCTCATTCTCAGCGAGTATGGTCAGTGGAAGGGACCGGGGCACAATGCCGTCTTCACGGAAGATGGCATCGACTGGATGGTCTATCACGCGTACGACGCCCGACAGATCGGCGTGCCCAAGCTGCGCATGGAATCAATCATCTGGGATGACGAGGAGTGGCCCTCGCTGCCCAGCCAGATTCGCTAGGCCAGCGGCGTGAACATTCATGCCAACCTGTACGAAGGCACAACGGCGTACATCGCCCTACTCCGGCAGAGCAACCAGCGCCGGTGAGCCATGCAGCCACTCTTCATCTTCGAGCACGTCGCGCCAGCGTGCGGCGAGGAACGGATTCACCTCCACGCGCGAGTCGCCCCAATAGCTATTGAGGTAGGGCGGCCCCCACATTGGCTGCGCATTCCAGTCGGCGTTGATATAGGCCACGGCGCGGATTATGTCTCGATTCTGAAAGATATAGGTGAAGAAGGGCGCATACCATTCCAGCCAAATCTGTTCGGGCGTGCGCGCCTCGAAGGTGCGCCCATAGAGGGAAAAGGTCAGATCCTCGATTGCATAGCGCTGGGGCGTCGCCTCGGCAATCATCACCGGCTTGCCCCGTTCGCGTGCAAAATCGACTGCTTCACGGATCGGTTCAAGCCGGCAGTTGAGCTGGACAAAGAAGGACATCCCCACCCAATCTACATAGGCATCACCAGGATACCAGGCGCGGATCGGACGTTGACCATAGGTGCCCGGACAGGCCGTAGCGCTCTGCCAGACCATGGCCACGTTGTCGACGCCTCTTTCGGTCATCCTGTCATGAAATCGGATCCACGCAGCCTTGAATTCCTCTGGCTCATAGTGGTTCCATGACCCGTCAAATTCATAGCCGAAGCGCAGGTAGACCGGACGCTCGTAGCCGGCCAGAATATCAAGCAGTTGATCAATTTTGTCGTCAGCCCTGCCGGCATTGATGTCATCCAGGAAGTCGACCAGATAGAGGCCGATCACCAGCGCGCTTTCAGGATAGGTTTCGGCCAGATAGTCCATATGATGCGGACCGGAACCATACTCGGCCACGCTGGTCAGGCCTTCAAGGCGGCTGAGCGAGGTGTAGCCGGTCACGCCGCCAGGCGCCTGCTCAAAGGCTGCGGCGTAGGCGTCGATGCTGTTCGTATCTTGTCCGATGATGAAGAGCGTTTTGCCTTCGGGCGGGACGAGGGCCTCATCCAGCAACGGTGTCACGACAACCGGCGCCGCTGAAGCAGGTGTCGCGATGGGGGATTCGGGCGTCGCGACGAATGACTCGGGTGTCGCAATGGGTGATTCGGGTGCCGCGACGGGTGATTCGGATCTGTCTGAGACGGGTTCAGACATCGGCGATTGTCTTTCAGGTTCATCGGCTACGACGGGCGCAGCGCAGGCACTTAGTAGAAACGCAAGCAATACACAACAGCTTCTTACAGGGAATCTCATCGGATCGATGCCTCTTGTTCAACCGCGGTCGCGCCTCATGCGGCCAGCGTCTGCGCAAAGAACGCTCGGGTCGCAGGAATGAGATCCCCTGCACCGGAAACCGTCAGCGTAGCGGCCAGGGGCAGTGCGGCAGAAGAGGAGCCGACCCGGAGCTGAAAGTCTCCCGGCTCAACCACGTAGCCCAGCGTTTCGTGCTGGAAACCGAGCTGATTCACGTCCAGGGCAAAGGTCACGCGCCGGCTCTCGCCCGGCGCCAACTGGATGCGCGCAAACCCCTGCAGCGCCTGTTGCGGCCGCGCCACCGACGCCTCAAGGTCCTTGACGTAGAGCTGCACGACTTCCTCGCCCGCACGCTCGCCCGTATTGGTCACGGTGACGCCGACCTCGACGGTTTCTCCCGGGCTGGCCGTGTTGCGATCGAGCTGCAAGTCGCTGTACTGAAAGCTTGTATAACTCAGCCCGTGGCCGAAGGGATAGAGCGCCTCCCCCTCAAAGTAGCGATAGGTGCGATTCGCCATGGCATAGTCGTCAAAGGGGGGCAGGTCATCGGTGCTGCGATAGATCGTCACCGGCAGCCGTCCGGCCGGATTGTAGTCGCCGAAGAGCACATCGCCAAGCGCCTCTCCACCGGCCTGACCGGGGTACCAGGCCTGAACGACGGCCCCAACATGGTCAGCCGCCCACGGAATCGCCACCGCGCTCCCGCTCATTAGGACAAGCACGATGGGCTTGCCCAGTTTGACCAGTTCCTTCAGCAGCTTCGTCTGCGCTGCCGGCAGCTCGATGTAGCTGCGATCGCCGTCAAAGCCCTCTACCACAACGGGAAATTCTTCGCCTTCAATGCGCGGCGACAGTCCTAATGCAGCAATAACGACCTCGGCCTTGGCCGCGGCGTCCAGCGCGGGCGTCAATTCGTCGACATCGGGCTGAGCCCAGAGCAGGCGTACCTGGGGATCGAGCCCCCAGTTGGCATATTCCAGGCGAATATCGTACAAGCGCCCTGCTTCCAGCTCCACCTCGGCCAGACGCAGGATCGCATGGTGAATATCGGCGTTTTCGACCAGCACCTCGCCATCCAGCCAGAGGCGGTACGCATTGTGCCCGTTGACGCCAAGTTGGTATGTGCCGGAAGCTGGCGCAATCAATGAGCCCGTCCAGCATACGGCAAAGCGCTCACCCCATTCACCGGTAAGCGGCGACGAATCCTTCCAGACAAAGTCGATCACCTGATCGGTGCGCGTATAGAGCGGCTCCCGGCCCTTCACCAGATCATCAAAGAGTGCTTCCTGGCTTGTGGCTGAGGAGCCCAGACCGTCAGCGGTGAAGTAGGCCCCGGTCAGGCCGGTCGCGCCCGCTTCCGCAGCTGTGGGGCGCAGACAGGCCGTGGGGATCGGCTCGATGTTGGGCACGCCGTCGGCCAGCGGGCAGCCCCGCGCGTAGTAGAGCCTGGCCCCATCAGCGAGCTTGGCGCGCACGCCGCTTAGCAGCGTCGCACCCTGGGAAGGCGTGCCGTTGTAGTTGCCCAGCAGCACCATGAGGTCATCGGCATTGGGACCGATGACGGCCACCGACTCAATCGTTTTGGCCAGCGGCAGCACTCCGTCATTCTGGAGCAACACAATGCTCTCGCGTGAAGCCTCCAGCGCAAGGGCACGATGCGCGTCAGAGTCGATGGCAGCGGCCGGTATCGCGGCGTAGGGCGTCTCTTCCGGCGCCTCGCCAAGGCCCAAACGCAATCGCGTCTCCAGCAGGCGGCCAACGGAGCGATCGATGGTTGCTTCATTGATCAGCCCCTGGTCTACAGCGTCGATCAGCGCACTAAATACGCAGCCGCACTCCAGGTCGCAGCCGTTGTTCACCGCCAGGGCCGCGGCTTGCGCCGGTGTCTCCACAATCTTGTGATGGGCATAGATATCGTTGATGGCTTCGCAATCGGAGACCACATGACCGGTAAAGCCCCAATCGTCGCGCAGAATCTGTTGCAGCAGCGTTGGGCTGGCGCAGCAGGGCTCACCGTTGGTGCGGTTGTACGCGCCCATGACGGCCGCCACGCCGCCGGCCTTTACCGCAACCTCGAACGCAGGCAGATAGGTGTCGTACAGATCGCGCTGGCTTACCTGCGCATCAAAGGTATGCCGGTCCGCCTCGGGACCGCTGTGGACGGCGTAATGTTTGGCTGCGGCAGCCACTTTGAGCGCGTTGGGGTCATCGCCCTGCAGCCCGCGAATAAAGGGGACGGCCATGGCCGCGGTCAAATAGGGGTCTTCGCCATAGGTCTCCTGACCGCGGCCCCAACGGGGGTCGCGGAAAATATTGATATTGGGCGACCAGAAGGTCAAGCCCGAGTAGATTTGACGCATACCCCGGCGCGCTGGCGACGTGATGCTTGGCCCGGGCTTCATCGGAGATGGCGTCAGCCACGCGCCGCATCAGCGCAGGGTCCCAGGTCGCGGCCAGCCCAATGGCCTGAGGGAAGACGGTGGCTACGCCGGCCCGGCCCAATCCGTGCAGCGCCTCATTCCACCAGTTGTGTGCCGGGATGCCAAGGCGTTCAATCGCCGGCGCGGTAAAGAGCATCTGGGCCACTTTTTCCTCCAGCGTCATCTGAGTGATGAGCTCGTCGATGCGCTGGGCGAGTGCGGCCAGCTGTGTCGTGGGGTTTGCATTGCTTTGCATGATGACGCCACCAATTCCATGGATGTGGATGAACAGATTTGGGGTTGACGCTCAAGATGAATCGAACTATACTGAACCAAATGCAAGCGCTTGCAAAAGCATAGCGTAGCGCTGCGAAGTTGTCAATCGGCGTTTTGCCGTCCGCCCCCCCCGCCGCGCCGCCCAGGAACCAATCATGAACGAGATCAAATCGTCTGCGGCCACCATATTCGACGTTGCCAAACGGGCCGGCGTCTCTTACTCGACCGTCTCACGGGTCGTCAATGACTATGCCCACGTCAAGCCTGCCACGCGTGCCAAAGTCCAGGCTGCGATGGCCGAATTGGGCTATGTGGCCAATCTCAAGGCGCGCAGTCTGGCCGGCGGACGCTCGCAGGTGATCGGCATCCTCATCTACGATCTGGACACAAATTACAACGTGGAAGTCGTGCGCGGCATCGACGAAGAAGTCTCCAAGCTCGACTACGATATGATGCTCTCCACCACCCACCATCGTCGCCAGAAGGAGGCCGACTACGTGGCCAAGCTGGCGCGGGGGCTTGTCGATGGCCTGCTGATCGTCTTGCCTAGCAACCTGGATGCCTACTACGCGACCCTTGAGGCGCAAAACTACCCCTTTGTCCTCATCGATCATGAAGGCATTTCGCGCGACGGAGGCGGCTCGATTCAGGCCACAAACTTCCAGGGCGGCTATGAAGCGACACGCCATCTGCTCGACCTGGGCCACACGCGCATTGGCATTATCACGGGTCCATACAGCGACCCGGGCGCCGTCAGCTCGGCAGTTGACCGCCTTGCCGGCTATCAAGCTGCGCTACGTGATGCCGGCATCGTCCCGGCCCCCAGCCTCATGAGTGAAGGCGACTTTGGCTTTACCTCCGGCTACACAGGCACGCAGAACTTCCTGGCGTTGGACGAGCCGCCGACGGCCATCGTTGCGGCCAGCGATGTGGCGGCCTTTGGCGTCATTGAGGGCGCGTTGGCAGCAGGGTTGACGATCCCCCAGGATCTGTCAGTCGTCGGCTTTGACGATATCCCGGAGGCCGCCTATCGCCGGCCGGCGCTGACGACCGTACGCCAGCCCCTGCGCGAGATGGGCCGCCTGGCCACGCGCATGCTCATCAATCATCTGGAAGACCCAGAGAGTCCCCTTGCCCGTATCGAACTCCCCACGATTCTGCAAGTGCGCGGCACCACTGCGCCCCCCAAACGCTAGACGCTCCGCCGGCGAGATTTTCTCATTTCGATGCGCAGAATGAAAGGCAACAGTCCTTTGCGCGAACAAGATTTTTGCCCCGCTCAACGTGACAAAGTCGCAGCCAGCACAAAGCCAGGCACTTCTCTCTACCGCGCTAACAAAAAATTGACGTTCCACATAGACGATGATAACGCAGCACTAGCGCCGATCTGACGCAAGGGCGCTATCCTGATACTCAGTTGCAGCAAGCCGGCAATCTTCCGGCGCTCACAGAAACTCTACGCTGATTAATCAAGGAGAACCATACAATGCGTATCCGAACGTACAACACCAACGATTTTGCCCGCAATTTTGCCGGTATGACCGAAGCCATGGGTCGCGCCTGGGAGTCCGGCGCCTACGACTATGCGCAGGCTGGCGGTCACGACGGCGAAGCGCCAGCCCGAACTCGGCGTCTGCCCCTCAACGCCTGGGTGGACGGCGACAACTTCGTCCTGCAGGCCTACTTGCCCGGCGTCAATCCCGATGAGGTAGAGATCACCTTTGAAGGCGAAGAACTCACGATTCGGGGAGCGTTCCCTGCTGTGGATGAAGAGCGTGAGTTCATCAAGCACGAGCTCTACAGCGGCGCCTTTGAACGACGGCTGACCTTCAACGTGCCCGTCGAAATCGATGCCATTGAGGCGCTCTTCGAAAACGGCCTCTTGACCCTGACCGTGCCCAAGGCCGAGGCAGTGCGGCCGAAGCAGATCAAGATTCAGACGAAGTAAGCAAATTCCAGACGACTGCAGAGCGGTGATTGGAGCATGACTCCGGTCACCGCTCTTTTTGCTTCTCCCTGTTTCTTTGCGGATACGGCGATAAGAGGCAATGGTACAGGACATAAAGCCAGCGCCGGCTGAGCCTGTCGAAGCCAAGCGGATTGATGCCGCCCCGCCCCTTGGTTGCGTTAGATTGCGAATCCCAGGCGAAAACAGCCGCGAAGTTGACGGTTGGCCCGGCCATGGTAGAATGAAGCGCTGCAGAAAACTGACCAAATGCGGAGCCAACACGGCGCATTTGGCGTTTTGTGGTTGGACAAGTGCATTATCGCGCTTTGTACGCCGCGCTGCATCCGTCGGCCGGCGAGTTTGCTAGATTATTTTCGGCCCTGTCGATAAGGCAATCGCCTTATACATAGTTTGATGCCCGAGGATGTACCATGTTTCGAAAACTGTATTACGCCGTTGCCGGCGACCCCAATGAGAAGGAACTGAACAAGCTGCGCCCCATGATCGATCAGATCAACGCGCTTGAGCCCGAATTTGATGCCAAGAGCAATGACGATCTGCGTGCGTTGACAGCCGAGTTTCAAGCCCGCATTCATGCCGCGACCGACGACTTGCGCGCGGCGCTGCAAGCGGCCGAAGAGGAATTTCTGGCCGTGCTCGGCACAGACGAACAGCGCTTTGCCCGCATCGAAGTCGAACGCCTGAAGAAGGAACTGCTCAAGGCAGAAGAGGCAGAGCTGAACGCCATCCTGCCCGAGGCGTTTGCCGCGGTGCGCGAGGCATCCAAACGCACCATCGGTCTGCGCCACTATGACGTGCAGCTGCTGGGCGGTATGGTGCTCCACACCGGGCGCATTGCCGAGATGAAGACGGGTGAAGGCAAGACGCTGGTCGCCACGCTGCCCCTCTATCTCAATGCGCTTTCAGGGCGCGGCGTGCACCTGGTAACGCCCAACGACTATCTCTCCAAGGTCGGTTTGCAGCTTATGGGGCCCATCTATCGCCTCTTGGGGTTGAGTGCCTCCGTCATTCAGAACAGCGCGCAAGGTCCTGATAAGGGTAGCTACATCTACGACCCGGACTTTCCGGTAGCTGACGATCGCTTTCAGTCCCTGCGCCCCATCACCCGGGCCGAGGCCTATCGCACCGACATTACCTATGGCACCAACAATGAATTCGGCTTTGACTATCTGCGCGACAACATGGTCCGCACGCCGGATCGGTTGACCCAACGTGAGCTGCACTACGCCATCATTGACGAGGTCGATAATATCCTTATCGACGAAGCGCGCACGCCGCTCATCATTTCGGGCGAGGCGCGCGAGAGTTCCAACTATTACCTCCAGTTCGCCAACCTGGTTAAGACCTTGCGCCTGGATGCACATTTCGTCGTCAACGAAAAAGAGCGGGTCGCAACACTTACGGAAGAAGGCGTCGAGTACATCGAGAACCGCCTTGGTTTCGAGAACCTCTACAGCCCCGAGCACTTCGAACTGATTCCCTATTTGGACAATGCGCTGCGCGCCCATGCGCTCTTCACGCGTGACAAGGATTACATCGTCCGCAACAACGACGTCATCATCGTTGACGAATTCACGGGTCGCCTGATGGAAGGGCGGCGCTACAGCGAAGGCCTGCATCAAGCAATCGAAGCCAAGGAAGGCGTCAAGGTCCAGAAAGAGTCGATGACGCTGGCGACGATTACCTTCCAGAATTTCTTCCGCATGTATGACAAGATCGCCGGCATGACCGGTACGGCCAAGACCGAAGAGGAAGAGTTCCAGGCGATCTACAATCTGGACGTACTCATCGTGCCCACGTACAAGCCGGTCATCCGCGACGACCAGCCGGACATGGTCTATCGCACCGAGGAGGCCAAGTACAAGGCACTGCTCGACGATCTGCAGGCAGCCCACGAACGGGGCCAGCCCATCCTGGTCGGTACGGTAGCAATCGAAACGAGCGAGCGGATCAGCAAAATGCTCACACGGCGCGGCATTCATCACGAAGTGCTCAATGCCAAGAACCACGAGCGGGAGGCAACCATCATTGCCCAGGCCGGTCGGCCCGGCTCGGTAACGATCGCCACCAACATGGCCGGTCGCGGCGTTGACATCCTGCTCGGTGGCAACCCTGAAGGCATGGCACGCGATCAGCTGCGCCGCGCCGACGTTGAGCTGATCGAAATTGACCAGCGGGCATGGACTCACGCAGTGGAGATGCTCAAGCATGGCGAGGACCCAACGACGCGCTATCCTGACATGTGGGCGGAAGTCCTGCGGGATAACTTCAAACAGACCGAAAACGACAAAGACTTCATTCAGGGATTGGGCGGCCTCTATGTTATCGGCACCGAGCGCCACGAAGCGCGGCGCATCGACAACCAGTTGCGTGGTCGCTCCGGCCGTTTGGGCGACCAGGGCGCCAGCCGCTTCTACCTTAGCCTGGAAGATGATCTCATGCGGCGCTTTGGCGGCGAACGTATCGCCGGCATCATGAGCCGATTGGGCGTGGAGGATGACCTCCCCATCGAGGCAGGCGTGGTCAGCAAGTCGATTGAGAACTCGCAGACCAAGGTCGAGGGCTACAACTTCGACATTCGCAAGCACGTTCTGAAGTATGACGAAGTGGTCAATGAGCAGCGCAACCGCATTTACGAGCAGCGGCGCCGCATCCTCTTCGAACCGTCGCTCAAGACCTCCATCGAGGACATGATTGAGCAGGAAGTCGGCGGTATCGTCGCCGGCTTTACAGCTTCGGACTATGATGACGAGTGGCGCCTGGACGAGCTGGTGCAAGCGCTCGGTGGCGTCTTTCCGCTACCGGAAGGGTTTTCCGAGACCCCGTGGCAGAATCTGAATAGCGATGAGATTGAAGAGCAGGCCATTCAGATGGCGCTGGACGCCTATGCCGCCAAGGAAGAAGAGATCGGCGATGAGGACATGCGTCGGGCCGAAAGGCAGATTATGCTCTGGGCGGTGGACAATCGCTGGGTGCGGCATCTGACCGATTTGGACAGGCTGCGTGAAGGCATTGGGCTCCAGGGCATCGGTGGCGTCGATCCCGTAGTAGCCTATAAGCGCGAATCGTTTGCCATGTACGGTGAACTCATGGACGCGATTCGCGGTGACATCGTCAAGTCAGTCTATGCCATCCAGATACGGCAGCCGGAACTGACATCACCCATTGCCAAAAACATCCGTACCCACCGCGGCGATCAAGGTGGCGGCAACGGGAAGACGCAGGAGACCGTGCGCAAGTCCGGCCCGGACCTGGGACGCAACGATCCCTGCTGGTGCGGCAGCGGCAAGAAGTACAAGCACTGTCACATGAAGAGCGATCTGAAAGAAGGCAGCACGCAGAAGATGACCGCCTAGTTACAGCGCGGACGTTAGAAGCATCGTTTTGATACAAAATCGTTTTGAAACAACGAGGTGGGCCATGCGATGCATGGCCCACCTCGTTATTCGTTCTACCAGGTTGAGGCCGGTCTTGTTCTCGTTCTCGGGCTGCGCTTGTGAACCATCAATGTAGCCGGCTGCGATGTACCAGATAGACGCCGACCAGCAACGCCACACCGCCGACAACGTGCCATGTCGTCGGGATCTCGCCCAAGAGCGGAATCGCCAGCACCGCCGTGAGGGCCGGCTGGCCGAGCAGTGTGGGCGAAACGATCGAGGCGGGCAGACCGCCCAGCGAATAGCTCACGAGCAATTGGCCAAAAACTTGTGAGATCAGGCCCAATCCCAGAAATGCCGCCCAGGTCTGCATAGAATACCCGGTCAGCGGATCGCCGCGCACGAGCGCGACGACCAAGAGCAGCAGCATGGCGCTCACGCAGGCAAGCCAGAACGCAGCCAGGGCCGGCAGCTGCTCGCGACTGCGCTGCATGACGAGCATGTAGCCGGCGTAGAAGATGCCGGCGATCAGCCCAAACATTGTCCCCAACCCCACGCTGCCGCTGATGTCGGCCCCGAGGATGAAGGCCGCTCCGACCATGGCCAACCCGAGTCCAAACCAGAAGAGACGTCCCAACTGCTCCTTGAAGAAGATCATGGCGCCGAGTCCAACCCAAATCGGGGCCGTGTTGGCCATGAGTGTGGGGGTGGCCGCGCCGGAAATGAGGATGCCCGTATTCCAGAAGACCAGGTCACCGCCAAAAAAGAGGCCGGCCGCCAGCGCGATCATTACTTCCCGGCGCGGCAATCGTCCCGTGCGATGGACGTAGCGCATAAACGGAAAGGCCAGGACAATCACCGCGATCAGCATGCGGTAGAAGCCCGTCACCGCGCCAGGCGCATTGGCCCAGCGCACAAAGATCGCTGAAAAGCTAATGCTGACAATGCCGGCGCCCAAAGCAAGGTAGGCGCGCCAGAGCGTTTCCGCTGCGAGCGGTGACCCGGAAGCAGTTTGGGTTGTTGAGGTCATGCAGCAATTCCTTCTTTGGGCCTGGACTTCATATGACAAAGTATCGATCAATGTCCAGCAGAATAAGTGCGGGGAAGCCGGTGCACCGACTTCCCCGTCGCATTTACAATTCAACGCGATGAGCAGAGCTCAGTCACGCTCTGTTCATTGTACAACAACCGTGGATTTTGCAAGGATACGCGAGCATCCTGCCGTCTACAGATGGCAGGATGCTCGTCCAACTAGGGTATGCACCGAGACGCATGCCACTATACAACAATTGCTACTCCCGGCTTGAAACCAATCGAACCGGTTAGCTGGGAGAGACGCCTTCGCCTGTGACTTCAAGGTGATAGACAACAGGCCCTGTCTGACCCTCGGCCAGTTCAACGACGATGTAGTACTCGCCCGAAGGCAGATCATCGGCCATCCACCGCTGGAAGGACAATTTGTCCTCTTCGTCCCGTTCGTCATCCTTGAAGACATCCGTACAGCAGCCAAAGTGCTCATTCTCACCTTCACGTGCCCAAAGCCTGGCCTGTTCCTGATTGCGCACCGTCGCGCTGACGGCACCTGGAGGATTTGCGTAGACACGCAAGTCCATCGCACCATAGTCCTCGTCGGAATCATAGGTAAAGGCGTACCAGTGTCGCTGCCCCTCCTGCAGCTGCGTCAGCGCTTGGCTGAGCGGCAGCGCATAGGCAGGACTTTCCCCTGCGTTTGCCGCCAGAGCGAGTGGTGCAGCGGCTGGCGCTGCAGCCGTGACCGCTTCAGGCTCGGTCATGGCGGTCTCTTCCATCGTCATAGCGACCGGCGCTGCAGTGCGCAGGGTCACATCCTCGCCCTTGACTTCGAGCGTGTAGTAACTGGTGTCGTCAAGCTGTGACTTCACAATGATGAAGAAGTCGTTCTCGCCCAAGAAGCTACCTCTCCAATTGGACTTTCCGACGCTGTCGGAGGGCTCGCAACCACAGGAACGAGTGGCCACGCCGACCGGATCGAACTCTTCTTCATTCGCCCAGTCCATCAAGTTCTCGGGCGTCCAGATTTCGAAGGTAGCTGCACCATGGGGCACAGTGCGCATATCAACTTCAATCGCCTCATCATCGCCTTCATCGTGGAAGACATACCAATACTCGCCATCAGCAGCCAACTTGGTCCATGCGCCGTCTGGTGTGAGTGGATTTTCGGGGCTTGTCCCCGGCTCCGACTGTGCTGCGACAACACTAACCAGGCCCAAAACGCCAATTAGGACTAATGCCATCACAGCGGTCCATTTGCGTAACATTGTCAGTCTCCTTCCCACCTCGCCTAGATAAAAGGTCCAACCTCGACACAACCGTGGCGGGTCGCGCTACTCTGCAGTGGCACACACTCTGGCCCGGTGCATTCTCAGAACGTGCAACACAACCCATTCCATAGGGATGCAAAGGGGCGGATCGCCGCCGGTTGTACTTCTCTTACTTTCTAGCTTAGTCCATACGGGGCAGGTCATCATCCCCCAAAGGGTGGACCTCGGTGGGTGGAGAGGGGGTGGAGATCGGCTAGAGGAGTTCCAGTTGCCGGGCGCGTTCCAACGCTCGGGTTCGCGAATGCACATCCAGTTTTCGATAGAGGTTGTTGATGTGGGTCTTTACGGTGCTGGGCGCAATAAACAGCTGCGCACCGATCTCGCTATTCCTCAGGCCGCAGGCGATGAGGGTCAAGATCTCCAATTCACGTGTGGTCAAAAGGGGACCGACAAGCACATTTTGGCCGGTTGGTGAGAGACAGTACCGCTTGCTCTGTCGAGTATCGTGACGCTCCAATAGTTGGATGACGAAAGAGCGATAACCGCTTTCTTGCACTGCGCTGATCAGCAACGTAGAGAGCGCCGGGCCAGCATGTTCCAGGAATGGCAGAATGACATTTTGCGCAGCAGCCTGCTCCAAAGCCCCGGCAAAGCGCATTCGGGCGGTATGCATACGACCGAGCGCGTAAAGCACCAGTGCCTCAAGCAAGTCTAGGTCGATCTGGATTCGTTGCGGCAACGACGCAACCGTAACCGTCGAGCGGATGGCGAGCAGTGAAAGCGCTGCGCCCGGCTTGCCGGTGGCAAGGCAAACCTTGGCCATCGTCATCGCCTTTTGGATGGCAGGCAGCGACGGGGGCTCTTTAGCAGCAGGCGCCGAATACTCAGTGCTTAGCTGGCGATTCAACCACATCGTGGCAGCAAGGTCATCACCATGAGCAAGCCAGAGCTTGACCTGCTGCAGCTCGACCAGATCATCATCGATTGTCATGGCGTCAAAGCTATGAGAAATCTTGCGGGCGCGTTGCAGCGCCGCCTCGGCCTCTGCCCATTTTTGGCGCAGACTCTGGGCGGCGACCAGTTGCAGGTAGCCCTCAATCGCCATCGTATCGCCCCAGCCGTGGATCCGGTGTACGCCCTCTTCGAGCCGCTCCACGGCCTCGTCGAGTTCACCACGCTCCAAGTGCAGTCGCCCCAATCCAATGCAGGCAATACCGGCGATTGGTAATTGATTTCCATTGCACGTGGAGCGAACCAATGCCTCAGCGTAGAGCCAGTCGGCATCCTCGCAACGGCATTCGAGCAGCGCCAGTTCACCCAGCCGGCAAAGGGCCAACACACCATTCATGACATTGTCCGTCCGGTCCGCGGCGGCCAGGCACTCAATCATGACGCTTTCGGCTTGGCGCCGATTGCCATAGCGAAGGTGGTTGAGGGCCAATTCATCCATCGCCAATGTGCGCCAAATGTTCCGTCCGTTAGACATAGAGGACACACTCTGTTGCAGCAACTGGCGGCTGGCCGCGACCCGTCCCTGGTAGAGTGCAATCAGACCGCGCAGTGTGAGGACGATGACTTGTGTCTGCTCGTCATGGCCATTCTCCATGGCGGCATCGAGATCCGCCTGTACGGTCTCCAGCGGCTCGCCACTCAGCAAATGCGCGGCAGCACGATAGGTCAGCAGGCGCGGCTGAGAATGCATCATGTCAGCGGGTAGCCGGTCAAGCCAGCGCTGCAGCATGAGCAGTTCACTGCGCACGGTGACGGCCCGGGCCACCTGTTCGATGAGCCGGATTGCCGTCGCGAACTCGCCGGCGGCCAACGCATGGTCGATAGCGGCTTCCGGCATGGCGTGGGCTGCGTACCAGCCGCTGGCGCGACGGTGGAGCACGGGCGCCAAATTCGGTTCTTTTTGCGCTAGCTCCCGGCGCAAGAATTCGGCAAAGAGGCGGTGATACCGAAACCAGCTGCGCTGCCCGTCCTGCGCGATGACAAAATGATTGTTTCTCTGCAGATACTCCAGCATCATTTGACTGTCAACCGGTTGTGGCGTTCCCGGCAGGCGATCGCCCGCGGCCGGCAAGTCCACAACGGAATCACAGAGAGAGGCTGTCAGCTGGTCGAGAACGGCGGTATGGAGGAGAAAGCGGCGAACAGCCGGAGGCTGCCGGCTGATTACTTCTTCCATGAAATAGTCGGAAATATGACAATTGTTATGCGTAATGTCGTCATAGGAGGGATTGACTGCATTCCCTTGTAGTAAAGACACGGCCGTCATCTGCAGCCCGGCCACCCAGCCTTCGGTTTGCTCGGCGAGGGCTGTCGCCATCTTGTCAGATGCGGCTAACCCGCATGTCTCGCACAAGAATTCGGCGGTCTCGGCCAGGTTGAATTGCAGTGTGTCCTGACGAACTTCAAGCAAGCGACCTTGACTTCGGAGCAAAGCAAGTGGCAGCGGCGGGTCGACGCGCGAGGTGATGATGACGTGGAGGCAATCAGGCTGATGTTCGATGAGAAAGGCGATCGCCTCCTGGACTGCGCGGCTGCGGATCCGCTGAAAGTCATCCAATATCAGAGTTGCTTGCCGTTCCCGCTCACCGATCTCATTGAGCAATGCCGCCAACAAAACCATGGTTGCGGGCGGACGTTGATTCTCTAGCGCGAGCAGGCCTTCCCTGCTGGTCTCGGGCGCCATGCGTTGAAGTGCAAGTGTCAAATAAGTCAGGAAGCAGCCGGCGTTGTTGTCATCGTCATCCAACGTATACCAGGCAAAACAGGGACGCGTATCATCGGACGAATCGGTCGCTGCCGACTCGCCGTCCAACTGGCGCCGATGGGCAATCCAATCGGCCGCCAACGTCGTCTTACCGTAGCCAGGGGGCGCCGAGATGAGAGTTACTCGTCTCGGGTGAGGAAAGTTATCGAGCAAGGCGAAAAGACGTGGACGCTTCACCAACTGCGGCAGTGTCGGCGGGACATGCAGTTTCGCCAACAATAGCGGACTATTCATGGTCCGACCTCCACCACTGCCTCTATTATACCCCCATTTTGGCGTTTTGCGCGCGGAAGATTCTTTGCAAAGAAGCAATCCGGTCAGCGCTAGCGGATACGGCTCACGATTCGGCAGTTGACAAGAGGCTTTTGTCTACCCACTGAAACCCAATCTGACGCTCGGCAGGCACAAAGCCAATTGACTCGTAGATGCGCGCCGCGTGATGTTCGGGATCTGCGGCCATCACCAGCACGTCGGCCTCCGTTTGGGTCACCCCAAGACGCGCAACGTCATAGACGAGCCGCCCGCAGATGCCGCGCCGACGATAATCGGGATGGGTGACGACGGCCTGAAAGCGGCCGACCCCGTCTTGCACAAAGAGGCCGAGACTGGCAGTCAGCACATCGCCTTCAAACGCGCCAAACCACTGACCCAGGCCGGCCGCAATCATGGCGCGATAGTTATTCTGTGAGCGTTCGGCGTAGACGCGATAGCTGGCCGGCTCGTGGTCGTCTTGGAAGCAGGCAATCTGCACGGCCAGATTTTGGGTCCAGTCCGCCTCGCTTTCCAGCGCGCGGACGGAGACGTCCTCATTCAGTTTGGGCGGCTGATGCACCGACCGTGCGGTCAGGATCACGCTGGGATCCGCTTCAAAGCCGGCGTCAAGAAAAGGCGCAGCCACGCCCATCTCGCCTTGCGTCCCGTCGATACCAAAGACCATGTGCTTGACCGGCGGGTTGGGGCCGATTTCTTTGACAAACAGCTCGCGCCAGCGCCCATAGTCTCCTGCCTGCGGCGGCTGGGCGAAGAGCAAGTAATTGCCCCAATAGTAGGTCGGGTTTGACGGTGTCTGGACGACGAGATAATCGCCCCGATCCGTGACTTCGCCCTCGAAACGACTGAAAATCAGATCGGTTCGATAGCCGAGCGATCGAACGTTCATGCGTTCTCCTTCACGAAATTGACGTGTAGAATGCGATCCTTGGTCACCATGCCGGCCCGCTCCAGCGTCTGCTTTGAGGCAATATTGCGATACCAGCAGCCGGCAATCGGCGTGTAGCCCATGGCATAGCAGCGCTGCTTGAGCCGCATGATCATGTGCGCCCCTACGCCTCGGCAGCGAAAGTCGGCATGCGTAAACATGCCGATAGCCGCCGTCGTCGGCGGATGGCAGTCGTCGGTCTCGATCAGGCCGGCGCCGACAATTTCGCCATCATGCGTATCCGCGTCGCCGTCGCCGTCCTGTTCGAGCAGATAGAGCTTGCCTTTCTCGAGGTTTGTCGCGGTCGGCGCAAAGAAATCGTCGCACATGGCCGCCAATCGGTCCAGGTCCGGGGGCAGGGCCTGACGAAAACAGGGCGTAGCCATCTCCTGCACGGGACACTCGACCATGGCCAGATCAACGAATAGATAGGCCTGGCAGGCGACGCCTTGCTGCACATCCATGCAAAGGGAGAGAACGCAGGGATTGCGCGTACTGACGAAGGCCGTACGCATCAGCCGCCCGTCAATCAGCCGCCGAAAGAGCGCTTGCGCATGACGAGCATCCGCGTCGTCAAGATAGAACTGGAGCAGGCGATCTTCGCCATCGATACAGACATAGCCGACTAATTCCTCGCCGTGGCGAATGGCAAAATAATAGGCGCGGTGCGTCTGTTCCTCCAGCCAGGGCTCCACCGGGCCCTTCAGCCCCGCGTAGTACGCCTGCCGCAAGCCGTTCAGAATCGTGCGGTCATCGATCAACCAGAACTCATACTCCGTATCCATAGCATTCACCCAAAAGGGTCGTGTGAACAGGCATCGACGGATCGCTGCCGCCAAAACTCGGCGCGGAGCCGCTCTACCCGTTCCATGCGGTTACAAGATCACCGGCTCTTCGTATTCACCCCATACCTCGCGCAGGACATCCATCATCTCTTGCAACGTGGCATATTCATTGACTGCATCCAGAATTGGCCCCATGAGATTTACGCCCTCACTTTGGGCGGCCTGCTTCAGCGTCGCCAGGCGACGGCGAACGGCGCGGCTGTCGCGCGTACGCCGCACCTCCTCCAGGCGCGCCATCTGCCGCCGATAGCCCTCGACGTCCAGTTCCAGCATGGGCACGCTGGCTGCGTCGGCTCCAACATAGTCGTTGACGCCCACGATGATGCGTCGTTTGGCCTCTACCTCCCGTTGGAAGCGCACGGCCGCTTCGGTGATCTCGCGCTGGAAGAAGCCTTCCTCCAGCGCAGGCAAGAGTCCGCCCCGCTCGTCAATCTGGCGGAAGTAGTCCCGAGCCTGACGCTCGACCTCGTCGGTCAACGCTTCAACGAAATAGGAGCCGCCCAGCGGGTCGACCGTATTCGTCACCCCGCTTTCGTGGGCGATGATCTGCTGGGTGCGCAGCGCCACCGTCACGGCCTCTTCCGAGGGCAGTGCCAGCGCTTCGTCAAGCGAGTTGGTATGAAGCGACTGGGTACCGCCCAGCACGGCCGCCAGGGCCTGAATCGCCACCCGCGCCACGTTGTTGAGCGGCTGCTGCGCGGTCAGGCTCACGCCTGCGGTCTGGGTGTGAAAGCGCATGAGCCATGCGCGCGGATTCTGCGCGCCAAAGGTCTCGCGCATCTCCGTCGCCCAAATGCGGCGCGCGGCGCGATACTTGGCGATTTCCTCAAAGAAATCGTTGTGGGCATTAAAGAAGAACGAAATACGCGGCGCAAAGTCATCCACATCAAGCCCGCGCTCGACCGCCCAGCGCACATATTCCAAGCCGTCCGCCAGCGTGAAGGCCACTTCCTGCACGGCAGTCGAACCCGCTTCGCGGATGTGGTAGCCAGAGACCGAAATCGGATTCCAGCGCGGCATCTCCTGAGCGCTGAATTCGACCGTGTCGGTGACCAGGCGCATGGAAGGTTTGGGCGGGAAGATAAACTCTTTCTGCGCAATGTACTCCTTGAGAATGTCGTTTTGCAGCGTACCGCCCAGCCGTTGCCGCGCCACGCCCCGCTTCTCGGCGGCCACGATGTACATGGCCCAGATGATCGCGGCCGGGCTGTTGATGGTCATGGAGGTGGTGATGTCGGCCAGGGGAAGCTGATCGAGTAGGATCTCCATATCGCGCAGGCTGGAGACGGCCACGCCACAGAGGCCAAATTCGCCTTCCGCTTCGGGCGCGTCCGTATCGTACCCGTAGAGCGTGGGCATGTCGAAGGCGACAGAGAGGCCCGTCTGGCCCTGGTCGAGAAGATACTTGAAGCGTGCATTGGTCTCCTCGGCCGTGCCAAAACCGGCAAACATGCGCATCGTCCACAGGCGGCCCCGCTGGCCGGTGGCATGGATGCCGCGCGTAAAGGGATACTCGCCCGGCAAGCCCTGGTCGTGCGCATAGTCGGTGTCCGCCACATCCGCAGGGGTATAGATCCCTGCGACGGGCATGCCGGAGAGCGTGCTGAATTCGTCGTAGCGTTCCGGAAAGCGGTCAACGCCCTGCTGGCGCGTCCTCTGCCAACGAGCAAGATCATCGTCTAGCTCGTTGAGCGCGTTGCGGTCGTATAGGGGCATGGTGTTCCTCCGCAGGTGCACGGCAAGATAGGCGGGGTGCTGATTCCATTGTAGCAGAGGCGTGACAATGCGTGAACTTCACCCAATAATCTTTGCGCCATGCCTTGAGATTGGGTTTAATGCAGGCATCAAACGATACGCCCGATCACCCTTGAAAGGATGACGTCACCATGGCCTACAGCGTCAAAATCGGCTCCACCCGTTGCCACATCCTCAGCGACGGTTTACATCAGATGGATGGCGGTGGCTTCTTTGGCCTGGTGCCCCGCATCATGTGGGAGCGGGTCGTCCGGCCCAACGACTCGAACCAGGTGCCGTGCGATTCACGCTGCTTGCTGATCGAGTCAGATGCCGGATTGATCTTGGTGGATGCCGGCCAGGGTGACAAGCTAAGCGAGAAACAACGCGGCTTTATCGGCCTTAGTCAGCGCAACGAGCGTCTGATCGGCGAAATCCGGCGGGCCGGCTTTGCACCGGAAGCGGTCGATCTCGTGCTCATGACCCACTACCACGGCGATCATATCGGTGGGGCCACCCGCCATGCGCCGAGATCTGACGCCGCAGCAGGCCAGGTGGCGCCGACCTTTCCCAACGCCCGCTACATCGGCCAACGCATCGATCTGGCCGAGGCATCCTTTCCGAATGAGCGGACCAATGCAACCTACAGCGCCGACAACTGGCAGCCGCTCTTGGCAGCCGGCCAGTTGGAAATCGTCGACGGTCCTCAGCGGCTGGCCCGCGCGGTGCGCACAGACATCGCGCCGGGCCACACGGCATCGCTGCAAGCGGTCTGGGTGGAGGATGGCGGCGAGAGTCTCTGCTTCCTGGGCGATGCGTGCAGCTGGGCGGCGCACATGAACCGCCTCGCCTGGGTGCCCTCCTTCGACTTGGATCCCATGCAGAGTATCGAAACCAAGCGCCGCCTGCGCCAAGAAGCCCTCGAATCCGACGCCCTGCTCGTCTTTCAGCATGATGGACAGGTGGTCGCCGGACGTTTGACGCCGGGCAAACGCGGCCCCGAAGTCACGCCGGAGATCACCGAAGAGCCCTGGTTCGACGCCAGCGCCTGAAATACAATTACGACGTGGGGGAGTCTCGATCTTTGCCTAATCGAGTGACAGCGCGGCTTTGATTTCGGGTAACGCGGCCTCAGCGGCCGCGCGGCCGGCGGCGAGCAGCTCGGCGGTTTGGCTAAAGTCGGCCATGCTGATGTGCGCGATGTCAGGCGAGATTTTGACGCTCACGGCAGCGTCGTCCACCTGGGCCGCGCGTACGAGCGAGTAGAGGGAGACGAAAGTCAGGTCGAGCATATTCGCGCGGCTCCACAAAGTCGGTGCCTTCCGGCGGCAGCAGATCGACAGCGATGACATATTGCGCGCCCAGCTGACGCGAAATAGAGGCGGGCAGATTGTTGATCGCCCCACCGTCGACGAGCAAGCGCCCGTCGCGCCGCACGGGGAGAAAGATGCCCGGCACTGCGCTGCTCACGCGCATGGCTTCGGCGATATCACCCTGATTGAGGACGACAAGTTGGTTGTTGGTCACGTCGGCGGCCACGGCCGCAAACGGTACATTGAGGCTGGAAAAGTCAATCGGGCCGCCCAGCGTATCGTGTACATAGTCGACCAGCTTATCGAGGCTAAAAAGCCCCATGGGCAAATTCATGGCCGAGAGGCTAAAGCCCGAAAGACGCAGCGACGGCACATTGAAGGAGCTGATCGTCGTCCAGCGAATGTCACCGATCAGCGTCCGCATCTGCACGGGCGGCACGCCTGCAGCATAGAACCCGCCCACAACCGAGCCGACGCTGACGCCGATGATGCTGTCGATGGGAATGCGGTGTTCATCCAGCACCTCCAGCACACCCACGTGGGCCGCGCCGCGGGCAGCGCCGCCACTGAGCACCAGTCCCACATGCTCGGGCGTCGGTGCATCCTCCCATAAGATTCCGTCCTCACGATAGGGTTGATGTTGGTCCAGCGTCATAAGATCCTCTCTGTCTTTACGATCGCCTGTTCCTACTCTTTGCTCTGATAATGACGCATCTCTGTTCCGTGAAAGCTCTCGATCCCAACCAGATCGGCATTTTGGTCCAACCATTCGTCCATGAGATGGCGCCTGTCCCACATTTCCACCTCGCTACGCAACACCCAGATGTCCTGTGCGCCCGCAACCACATTGCGCATTTGCCGGTCGACATCGGCGCGGGCTTCTTCATCAGGCAAGCCGTGGTTGGTCCACAAACCGTGGGCCCACCAGCCCAAACGCGCATCGCTTTCGCCAAAGGGATCGGGGCCAAAGTCGCTGCTGTAGTAGCGGTAGGCGAATTCCATGTGGGGAATCTGCAGGATCAGCAACTCATTATTGGGGTCACGCTGCCCGGCAATGGCCGTAACTGCGCTGCGCAGATCGTACTTGAGCGTGGTCGTCTTCTGCTCCCACCCGGCATAGAGCCAGAATCCGGCAATATAGGCAACCAAGAGCGCCGTCAGCGGAATACGCAAGCGGCCGCCATTCATCCACACCAGCTGGACACCCAGCGCCACGATCAACATCGCTGCCGGTGCGATCCAGATGATATAGCGCACGGTGAAGATTGGCTCGCGCAGGCTCATGAGGTAGATAAACATTATGGGCGCCAGCAACCAGCTCACGGTCAGCGCGTGGCGACGCCAGGCGCCCAAGGCCGGCAGCCCATCCGGCTCGGGCCGCCCGATCTCCAGCCAGCCCAAAAAGAAACCGGCCAGCCCCACGAAGTAGAGAGGCGCCAGCCAGAGTCCGTCCCCATCGGGCATGAAGCCCCGTGCGTGGCTCATGAGAATACGTTCGAGCATGGCAAGCGGCGGCGTAAGTTGAAACCCGGTCTGCTGCTCCGGGATCATGAGCATGTCCCACTGCCAGACTACCATGGGCAAATAGGGCAAGGTAAGGCCCGCCAAGGCCAGGCCATAGCCGCGCCAGTGCTGTCTACTCTGAGGCCACGCGATGAAAAACCAGAGGATGTGCAGCGGAATCAGGAGAATCATCAGCAGGTGCGTGTACATGGCGACCGTCACCGTCGCAAAATAGAGCAACCACGGTCGCCACCCGCCCCGGCCGATGCCGTCCAGCCAAAACCAGGTCGCCAGCAGCGCTAAGAACGTAATGAGGGCATACATCTTGCCCTCCTGCGCGTACCAGAGCTGGTAAGGATTGACCGCCAGAAAAAGCGCCGCCATCAAGGGCGGTAGCTCCCGGTCCAGCGGCAGGCGAACGCTCGAGCTGATTTGATCTGTTTCGTCATCCGCGATCGCCATGCTGTGGGAACTCTTGCCGGAAATCAGGCGGCGTCCGACCTGCCAGATCAGCGGGATGGCGGCAACGCCCAAAAGCGCCGACGGATAGCGCAGCGCAAATTCGCTCGTGCCGACAGCGTGGAGCCAAGGGCGCAGGCTGAGAAAGTAGAGCACGCCATTCTGACCCGGCTGGACGGCCATCGCCAGCGTCTCCGGCAGGTCGCGCAGGGCAAAAAAGATGGCGTCGACCTCATCACGCCAGAGGCTCTGGGCCGAAAGCGCGTGCACCCGCCAGCCAAAGCCGGCAAGGGTCAGCGCCAGCAGGAGCAGGCGGCGAAACGCGGATGAAAGGGTGTATGAAGCCATGGAATCGTCAGTCAAAGCAGGGATGAACCGCGGCTCAGGGCAGGGACGACGGCCAATTGTCGTCCGCGTCAGGCCTGTCATCCAACCGGTCATCCCCATCGGCTGCCGGCGGCATGATCGGCGGCAGGAGGTCATCTTCGGCGTCGAAGAGCGTGAACGGGTCATCCGGCTCCTGGCGCATGCTCAGCCCGGCAACGATGCCGGCGGCAGCAAAGAAGATGATCGAACCGACAATAAACCAGAGCAGAAACGCGGCGCGCACGGTCGATTGCCAAATGCGCCCAAAGAGCGCCAGCTGACTTGGCAGGGACGTCGGTGTCGGCGTGGGCGACTCGATCGCACGCTGGGTGGGCGACGGCGTGCTGGTGACGACGATAAACGTTTCATCACCGTCCGTCGCGTTGGTGGCGGTAGCATCGGCCAGGGCAACGCTGTCAACCGCAGGCGGTAGGGGCGACGTAGGCTGCGGTTGCAGGCCCGGATTGGCGACGCCGATGTCGGGCGTTGCCGTCGGCGGGGCGGCAAGGGCCGTGGCCGTCTGGGCGTCGAAAATCATCTGCGCCGTGGCCGTGGCGTTAAATGCACCGGCAGCGATGGCCTGGGCCGTCGCCGTCTGCTCCAGAAGCGTGGGCGGATCCTGTTCGGGACCGGGTTGGGAAATCACCGGCGGCGATGTCGGTGTGGAGGTTACGGGTGTCAGAATCATGACGGGAACGGTTGTCGGCGAAGGGGTAGGCGTACCCGGGGTTGGCGTGACGGTCGGCGTGGGCGAACTGGGCGTCCAGGTCGGCGTCGGTGTGGGTGTCGTCGTGGAGCGAGTGCCTATGGCGGTTGGCTGGCCAATGGCTGTAGGTGCAGGCGTCGGGGTGGCGGCGTAGGGCTGCACGGAAAAGGTAGCGCTCTCAAACACACTTGCCGAGCGATGCGTGTAGAGTCCCAAGTACGGTTGGAACACTCTCTTGGTGGGAAAGGTCACGTTGCTTGCCCAGACATTGGTCTGAGTCTGATCCGATCCAGCCGTGACGGGCTGTGTAAGCGAAATCGTAAACGAGTTGCCCGAAACGCGGATGTTGAGATTGCGGATGAGGCCATCATTGATATTCGTGCGTGCGCCTGACTGCGAAACGCGCACGAGTTCCAGCTCATCATCATCGTTTTCTTCAAAATAGCCCCAAAAGAGATTGGTCAGGTCGGGGGTATCGTCTAACTGCCGAAACGCAACAACATAGGCATCACGCAGTGAGCGGGTGGGCGCATTGAAGATTACGCCGCCGCCATTGTCGCCGTCAAGATAGCGAAAATCGACCGAGATTTCATAATCGCCAAAGAGCAAATATTCGTAAAACGTAAATGCGTTGCTAAAACCGGCATCCTCCTGAACAAAGCCATCGCTGGTGAACTGCCAGTTGCCTTGGCGTGAGACGAGCCACTCATCCTGCTCAGCATTGGTCAAGTTGGCAAAGGTAAAGGAGCGACCATTGCCGGGCAGTACGTCGCCAGGCGGCGTTACATCGGGCGTGATGGTCAGCGTGGGCGTGGGCGTGATGGTTGGCGGGGTCTCAAAGGGCGGTGGCGTTGGCGTATCGGTAGCCGGTGCGGGCGTGGCGGTTGGGTCCGTGCGATTGGTTACGCCGATATCTGCCTGGGTGAATTTTACCCGGGACTGCGTGGCGTAAAGCCCCACGTAGGGCTGGGCCACCCGGCCGCCCGGCAGAATTGTCTCCGGCAGCAGCTCAAGTGGCGCTGCGCCGGGCTGTTCGATCGCCAACGAATAGGTATTGCTGCGCACGCGTACGATCAACGTGCGTGGAACACCGTCATTCGCTGGCGGGATCGCCACGTAGTCACCCAATAAGTTGAACGCGCCGCTCTGATCAAAACTGCCCCAGTGAACAAGAGAGCCATCAGGCATGCTCGGACTATAGGCGAAAAGCATGGCGCCATTGATGGTATCTTTGTTCGCCGCGTTGAAGATTAGGCCGCCGCCCATGATGCCGGCTTCATAGTTCAGCTCAACGGAAAATTCATAGTCGCCGTCGATCTGGCCTTCGTAATAGCTGAAGTAGTTGACGCTGTCCTCTGCCTGCTGGACGTAGCCGTTTTCAAAGACCCAGTTTTCGGCGTCATTCGGCTCCCACGGCGCGATGTACGCTTCATTCTGAAAAAAGAAGCGATATGGCCCCTGTCGTGGCGACAAATTGCCGGCGGGCACGTCGTCATCTTGGAACAACACATCGGCCAGGAGGCCATCAGCCATGCGGAGTCCGGCCAAACCAAGCAGACCCCAGCAGAGCGTAAGCAGGCCAAGCGTGCGCAAGAGAGTACTGCGTTTCATGATCGCCACCAGGCAGCCAGACTCACGGCCACGAGCATGAAGAGCAGCGTTACCAACACGACAGGCAGGATCAGCTGGCTGCGCGCCAGGAAGCTGCCGAGTCCAAGCGCGCTGGACTCATCGATCAGCAATTCGGTGACGGGATTAAGGGGTGAAATGAGCGGCGAAGCTTGCGCCTGCAGCAGGACGCGCTGTCCCGGTACGACTGAAGCGGTACGCCAGGCAAGGGCAATGGCCGCGCCCAAAAGGCCAGTCAGCAGGCCGCGCCGGAGCATCAGATAGATTTGGCTTCGTCCCAGATTCTGCAACGGTCTCATCCTATTGTCGCAGGGTCACATCGCCGGCTGCGATGGTGGTCTGTACGCCATCCGCTTGCTCGATAACCAGGCTACCATCGCGCAATACGTCGACGGCAACGCCCGCGGCTACGCGCGTGCCGTCCGGCTGCGAAACGATCACATCCTGCCCCAGCGTGTGGAGCAATGTCCGCCAGCGGACAAAGAGCGCACTGCCTCCGGTACACGCAGCCGTGAGCCACGCCCCGAGATGATGACAGAGCGCAATGAGCAAGGCGGTCCGGTCGATCGTGCACCCGGTCGCCAGGCAGATGCTGGTTGGCGCCAGCATGCCGGCCGATGGTTCAGGCAATTGTTCGACACTCTGATTGACGTTGATGCCGATGCCGAGCAAGACGCCCGTCAGCGTCTGTGCACGCAGCGATGATTCAGCCAGGATGCCGGCCACCTTCTCCGCCCCGCTTTCACCGGTGATCAACACGTCATTGGGCCACTTGAGCGCAAGCTGCGTGCGCAAGTCGGGCGCCAGTTCGGCGATTGCCCCCGTGACGGCAACGCCGGCCAACATAGGGGCCAGACCCAGCGGCGCCGGCAGGTTTGGCGCCTTCAGCACCGTTGTCGATAGCAAACCCGTGCCAAATGGCGCCTCCCAGCTACGCGCCAGACGTCCTTTGCCTGCGCTTTGTTCCTCCGTTACGCAGACGACGCCCGAAGCATATTCGGGCGTCTCCAGCGCACGACGGGCCGGGATCATGGTGCTGGCGACGCGGGGCGTATACAGCAGCGTGTGCCCGACCGGCCAATCTGCCATGGTTTGACGGGCATGGTCGATATCGAGCGGCAAGGTTTCACTCATAAGAGAAAGCGTACTCGAGCCAGAGTAATTGGTCAAACAGAGGGGACGGACGCCGCAATTGCGGCCACCCGGCAATGGGCTGCTGAAAAGGCCGGATAGCGCGGATCCATCCCGGGAAAATCTGTGGAGATCCGCCCTACTCGCTTCTGCCCGCGGTCTATCCTGCGCAAAATGGGCGTTGCGCAGACGAAGGGCGCGCGCTTGCCGTTCAAGGCCCGATGCCGCTACACTGTTCCTACATCCAACCCGCGTAGTCGCATTGAAAGGAACCTTTGCTATGGCACTGCCCAGCCGGGATGAAGCCGTCATCTTACTAAATGAATGGGTCGAGTCGGAGAGCCTGCGTCGCCACATGCTGGCCGTAGAGGCCGCGATGCGCGCGTACGCTCAGTACTATGGGGAAGACGAGGAACTGTGGGGTCTCACGGGCTTGCTCCATGACATGGATTACGAGCGTTTTCCCGACATGGACGACACAGAAAACGGCCATCCGCGTACGTCGCTGCGCCTCTTTCGCGAACAAGCGTACCCCGATGAACTGATTCACGCCGTCGAAGCCCATGCAACCTTCCTGGGCGTGCCCGCCGAATCGCGTCTGGACAAGGCACTCTTGGCGTGCGACGAGCTAACGGGGCTGATCCTGGCTTGCGCCTACGTGCGCCCGGATCGCGATTTGCGTAACGTCAAGCTCAAGTCGGTCAAGAAAAAGTGGAAAGACAAGGCCTTCACCGCGGCCATCAATCGCCCAGAAAACCTGGAATTCATCGAAGATCTTGGCGAACCGTTCGACGAACATCTCCAGCGCGTACTCTCTGCCATGCAGGGCGTAGCCCCGGCTCTCGGCGTCGCCGGCACAGAGACCTAACGCCCGGCGCCACCGAGACGGACATCAATCCGCACTCCGCATTCTAAAATCCGCAATCAATACCCTTGCCACCAATCTTTACGCGCGCGGGGGTCCATAAACTGGCCGGTGTCGCGCATCGAGACTTTGATTTGTGCGCTCAGAAGAGTGCCAAGCGGTTCGTCGTTATCCAGGCCCGGTAGCTGGCCGCGACCGGCGGCATTGAGTTCATTGTAGAAGGCGACCAGTGACGGCTCCACCGCCAGGTCTTCCAGATGAACAATGTAGCCGCACGCGGCCGAGTCGTGGCGGGTGTAGGCCAGCGTGATCCGCGTGGCTTCGGCATAGAGGACGAGCGCCTTGTGGTCCTCGCCGTCAATGCGCGGGCCGCGGCGTGGGATGGTCACCGTTTCCCCTGGTTCGCCGGTCAACGCAAGCAAGGTCGCCGGCCATGTGCCAAGCAGTGGGCCCCGGCAGCCATCAGGCCCGCAGCCCCAGTCCCAATCGTATACCTGATAGGCTGCGGCAAAGGTCGGCAGGCGTCCGTCTGCGAAGAGGCCGGGTAACTGGGGGGCGTCCGCATCGGTAGCCCCGTTGTAATCGACCAGGGCCAGCGGTGCGCCCGCGACTTCGTAGCCGCGCAGCGCCAGGTTGAGATCACCGTGGATCGCGGCGGGTCGTCCATCAGCCCGGCACGGGCCGGAATTATCAACCGTGACTGCGTCATATTCGATAGGCGGGCGCTGGATCGGCCCATTATTGAGCACAATGGGCAGGAAATTGGCGGGGGCCGGCAGCGTGCCGCCCGATTGTGCACCCAGCGGTTCTACCAGCCAGGCCAGCAGGCAGAAGGTGAGCAAGGCGGTAAGGCCTAGCAGCATCGCGCGGCGGCGCAACCGGTAACGAGAAAGCGTCATGGTGGGTACTCCCTAGTACAGATCGGCGTGAATACCACGACAGAAATTCGGAGAATCTACCACTGGTGGGAACTGTATGAGAATTTCTGCCGGGATTCACTAGTTGAAACAAGCAACTGAGTTGAAACAAGCAACAGTAGATCAGTGGTGGGTGGATTGGCTCTTGCCGTGGGTCTCTACCAGAGGTTCGGGCAGCGGATCGGGGATGACTTCGGGAAAGGCCTCGCGCCACGCTTCGCCGGTGCCGGGGGGCGGCTCCACGCCGCGCAGAAGGCTGGCGCCGCCCAGCGCCAGACCGATCAGCCCCAGCAGAACGTCCCGGGCGCGGATGAGCAGGGCCAGGCTGATGCCTGCGGCAGCGCCGACACCCAACAGTTCCATGGCCATGACCAGGCTGGCCTCCAGCGCGCCGAGGCCGGCAGGCAGCGGCAGCAGGATCGCCAGGCGCATGGCCAGCAGCGCGGCCAGCGCCTGGCCCGGTGTAATACCGATGCCCAGCACATAGGTTGCCAGCCAAAATTCGCCAATCATGGCCACCCAGGCCAGTAGAGAGACAATCAGCGCTGCGGCGATCGCTCCTGGTCGGGTGCGGCACAAAATCGCGGCGGCGTCTTCACTACGTGATACGCGTTCAATGGCAGTGGCGAGACGCGGTGAGGGGCGCCTTGCATTCCACCAGGCCAGCGGGCTGGAGAGCGGGTGGCGGCCGGACCAAATCGCAATCAACAGTCCGGTGGGCACCGCCAGCAGCAGCATAGCATAGGCGACCACCGACAGACCCGATGCGCCGGACAACAGACCGAGTTGCGCGACGTAAATCGCGGCAGCTACCAAGAAGGCGAAGTTGACCAGCAACTCCAACGTCTTGTCCAGCGCAACGGCGATCACAGCAGCGTCGACCGGTGCATTGTCGCGCTTGACGGGCAGATAGACCTGGAGCGGTTCGCCGCCGAAGTGCGGTCCGGGTGTGAAGTAGCTGACGCCAAAGGCAGCCAGGCGATAGCTGAGCAGCCGATGCAGCGGCAGCCTTACGCCCTGGACGCGCAAAAAGATGTGCCAGCGCATGGTCAAAAGAATGAGGACCAATCCATTGGCGACAACGAGCAGAAGCAGGTCAACCACTGTAAGCTGGGAAAAGGCCGCCCGTACGTCGCTCCAGTCAACGCTACCCAGCGCCCACCAGAGCAGCAGCAGGCCAATGACGATCGTCAAGATGCTTTTCCAATTACGATGTAGCCAGGATTTCATGGGGAAGTTAGCACGCTTTCATCATTTTCAGCAACAGATTTTTCTCCCGCTCTGGTGTACCAGAGCCGATCTTCCCCTCGCCATAGAGAGCCATACCCGCCGCCCAACTGCATAATCAAAATCGCACTCAATTCGAGCAGGCCATTCGATATCCAGGCAAAGCCGGCCAGCTGTTGATCCAGAAGCGCCAGAATAAGGAGCAGCAACGCGCCAAGTCTGGGGAGGATTCCTAACAACGTCATGATCGCGCCGAGTACGGCTATCCCAACCACGAGCCAAGGCCATACGACAAGATTCACAGGATCATAGGCCGGCGTTGTGGCGGTGGACAGCCAGTTCTGAAAGCGGGGCGCCTCACGCGCCAGCATCAGCCACGTCAGCCACACGCTCAAGAGGCGCAGCAGCAGGGGCAGCCAGCCCTGAAGCGCCTTCTTGACCAGCGCCCGCGTCCGCTGATACGCGTCGGAGGCCGGGTCCACCGCACCGCTGACCACAAACCAGTCCCGGGCGAAGCTAAGAAAGAGCTGGCCGCCCAGTACCACAGCGGCGATGGTCGTCGTCGGGGGGGCGAAGATCGGCCAGAGCACAACACTGAGAAACGCCATCTGGGCAGCGGCCGCGGCACGGCGCTCCATGCTCGGTGTTAAGTCATAGACCGTTCGCCCGCGGCGCTTGAGCCAGCTTTGGCCAGCCATAAAGAGTTCGTGCGAAAAGCCCAGCAGCAAATACCATATTGGCAATTGACCATACCAGACGCCGAGCAGGATCACCAAGAGCGCGCCCCAGGCATCAAGCGAAATGTCCAGCGTCTCGCCCAACTTGGTCGTGTGATTGGTGATTCGGGCCAGATAGCCGTCTATCCCATCGAGCAGCACGGCAAACATATATAATGCTGCCGGCAGCCACCCCAACCATCCCATGGGCCATGGCGAGCCAAAAAATCCGCCAGCCGCGGCCATGAACCAGCCACGTATGAGCGTCGTCCAGTTGCCGTAGCCAAGTTGCGGATAGAGGTGCAACTGATCACGCGGATGGTTTTCATCCAGATGATGCCAGAGCAGCCAGAGGGGGCGCAGAGAGAAGAGGACGGTCAGGAGTAGCCAGCGAAAAGCGTATGACGGAGACCAGACCATGCGCAGCAACAGAAACATGGCCAGGCTCGCCACAGCATAGCCAAGGGCAACGCGAAGCCAATGCCGGCGCAGCGAGAGGAGCGCATCCCGGTTATGACTGGGTAGCAGTGAATTTGCGGATGGGAGGGATGATGTCATTCAGGTGTGCTTACCTTCGCAAATCAGAACCACCCAGAGCAAGCAACGCCTGGGCGACACGACGCAAGCACCCGTCCATGTCCTGCTCGATGGCTGCGGGTGCAACATGCAACATCTCCCATCGGTCAGGTAACGAAACCGGCCGCGTCTCTGCAGTACGGTCATCTTCCTGACAGCGGATGCCAAGATAGCCGCCGCGGGCGCGGAGCGTCATGTCAACTGGCCAACCGTTAGCAATGCGGTTGGGCAACGGTCGCAACTGCTCATCACGCAGCGCATGCCAGAGTCGCTCGAAGGGGTCCTGCTGATAAAACAGGTCGCGCACGTCTTGCGCAGTCAGGAGTCTGTCGAGCGTGGTATGGATAAAAGTTAGTCGTCGCAAGGTCGCCGATGGCACCGGTTGCGCCAGACGTTCGAGCGGGCCGATGTCAATCCGAAAATAAAAATCACCCGCTCTGGCGTGGTTGGCCTCATCCGGCAGGAGCTCGCCGCGGGTTAGCAGTCGATAGCGTTGGGTCGGCGCAAAGTAGGTCACACTTTGGGCTTCAGGCTCTCCCGCAAAGGCGCCGGTCTGATAAAAAGCGAGATAATCAGCGCCGATCCGACGGGGTGCACGGCGTTGCGGAATCCGATACCAGCCCTCCTCCCGAACACGGCAAAGATCGGCATGGTTATTGAGGACGGCCACGAGTACGGTGCGTCGTCGGGCCTCAGCATCAGCATACGGCATGGGGGATCTGTCCGTTTCTGAGTTGAGTACTGCACGGTTGAGTTAATGCAGAAACTATAGCCTAGCTCCGGCATTCGGACAAACGCGCGCATCCCGTGGGCTGCTGAATAAGAGTTAGACAAAATGGGCCGCGGATGATGCGGGTAGGCCGGATCACTGCAGATTTCTTTTTTCAGGATGATCAGTGCGTATTCGTTGTTTGAGTGGCATCCGCGACCTCATCAGGCCGTCCCGGTGCTAATTTGACTTGGCGGCAGGGCCGCGTTATACCAAAGAGACCTCGCTCATCGATTCAGCAAAGGCTAATGTGCATCATGACGACCCAACCCGCGCAAGAAAAAGTAGCGCTGCCGAAAGATCATGCTCATGTGAGCGCAGACACGGACGGGTTCCAAACCGATCAAGTCGCAACGGTGGCCGGCGGCCACTTCATGCATGATACCTTTTCGGCTTTCTTGCCGCCGCTGCTCAACGCCATTAAGGAGAGTCTGGGCGCTACGTACACAGCGGCCGGTGCATTGGTAATCTTCACCTGGTTGCCCAGCCTGCTCAATCCCTTTATCGGCTACCTGGCGGATCGCATGAGTCTGCGCTACTTCGTCATTCTGGCGCCGGCTGCAACGGCGACGCTCATGAGCAGCATGGGGTTGGTCAACAGTTACTTCGCACTCTCACTGTTGCTCTTGGCAGCGGGCGTCAGCATTGCCGCGTTCCATGCCCCCGCGCCTGCCATGATTGCGCGTACATCGGGTAGCCGCGTCGGCAAGGGCATGAGTTTCTTCATGGCCAGCGGTGAGTTGGGCCGCACGGTCGGGCCCGTGGTGGTGGCCGGCGCCGTCCTCTGGTGGGGCCTCGATGGCGTGTGGCGGCTCGCGCCGATTGGGTGGCTGACCTCGGGCGTCCTCTACTGGCGACTGCACGACGTCAAGGCCAGCCCTGATGCAGAGCCGCCCTCCCTGCTCGGCATGATCCCGCGCATGCGCGAAGTCTTCCCGGTGCTAATCTGGATCATGCTGCCCAAGTCGCTCATGCTGGTGGCGCTGGCGGTCTTTCTGCCCACTTATATGGACGCCGTACAGGGCGAAGGACTCTTGGTTTCGGCCTTGGCCTTGACCATCCTGGAAGGTGCTGGCGTGGTGGGCGCGCTCTTCACCGGCACGGTGAGCGACCGCATCGGGCGCGGCCGCATGCTCTTCATCGTCCTGGTCGCCGCGCCGATTCTGCTCATGGTCTTTCTCTTTGGACCGAGTTGGCTGGTCGTTCCTGCACTGATTGGTCTGGGGTTGACGGCCATCTCGCCTACGCCGGTGATGCTGGCGATCGTGCAGGATCAATTTCCCAACAACCGGGCGTCGGCCAATGGCATCTTCATGTTCCTCAACTTCATCGTGCGCGCGATCGCCATCGCGCTGATCGGCCTGATGGCAGATCGCGTCGGCCTCACCCAGGCCTTCATGGTAAGCGGCCTGCTCGCCGTGTTTAGCATTCCAGCCGTCTTTTACCTCCCGGAAGAGAACAAGGAGACCCAATGAGCCCCTTTCGCATCGAATCATTGCTGGCCGCGCGACTCTTCCTGGAGCCGCGATTGGTTGGTGAACGGCTCTACTTCATCAGCGATCTCTCAGGAAGGCTGAGTCTCTACGTCATGGACGTGGGGGGTAGCGTGCCCGAGCCCCTGCTCCCGCCTGATATTGCCCTGCAGAATCCCCATCACCTTAGCGGTGAGCCATTCGCTGTGCTGCCCGAGCTAGACAAGATCATCGTGCTCATTGATCAGGATGGGGACGAAAACTATCAGCCGATGTTTATCCCTCTGGATGGCGGCCTGCCGGAGCCGATCTTCGGTGACCGGCTGGCTGGCTGTCAGGTGACGTGCGCCGAGGTTGACGCCGACCGTAATTTGGCTGTGCTCACGGTCGACCGGCGCACAAGCTCCATCTACGACGCCTACCTGGCGAATCTGGCGACCGGAGAGCTAACGCCCCTGGGCAGCAGCGCATACGGCAACTATGCCATGACAGTATCACCGGCGTATGATCAAGTCATCCTGGCGGATTTCTATACGGCCGGCGACACGGTGCTCTACCGCTGGCAGCAGGGCGATGCAGCGCGCACGCCGCTGCTGGGCAAGCCGCTCGACCAGCGTGGGCCTGACGAGGCGATCCCGCTCAGCGGCTTTGCGGCGGGCGAGTTCACAACATCCGGCAACCTCCTGCTGGTGACGTCGCTCTTTCAGGACACCTTCGGCCTGGGCCTGGCCGACATCATCGATTCCGGGACGGTCTTCCCGGTAGAGATCATGGGGACGGTGCATGCTGGCGTGGGCGAATTGGAGCAGGTGGATGCATGCGGCGATGATCGCTATCTGCTCATCTACAACATTGACGGCGCGTCCTGGGCCTACGCCGGGCGTCTTGAAGAAGCCGAGCGGCGCTTTGTGATCGAAGAGGTGATCGTCGGTCGCGGTGAATTGGCCAATGGTGTCCTGGAGTCACTTGAGTACGACCGTGCCAGTGGTCGTTACGCGCTTTCATTTTCCACCGCGACCACCCCTGCGCAACTCTACGTCATCGACGATGGTTCAGTCCACGCGCAGACGCGCGAGCGGCTGCTGGGCATTGCACCATCCAGCCTGGCGCCGGGCGAAGATGCTTCCTATGTCAGCCACGACGGGCTACGCGTTTCCGCCCGTCTCTACCTGCCTGCCGCGGACTCAAGCCTTACGGGGCCGCGTCCCGTCATCTTCTATATCCATGGAGGACCCCAGAGCCAGGAGCGCCCCGACTTCACCTGGTTCTCCATGCCGCTCATCCAATTTCTGACCCTCAACGGATTCGCGGTCTTTGTGCCCAACGTGCGCGGCAGCACGGGCTACGGCATGGCCTACATGAAAGAGATCGATTGCGACTGGGGCGGTGCAGACCGGCTGGATCATGTGGCGGCCTTTGAGCACCTGCGCAACGACCCGCGACTCGATCTGGATCGCGCCGGCGTCATGGGACGCTCATACGGCGGGTACATGACGCTGACCCAGGTTGGTCGTCATCCGGCGTTATGGCGCGCGGCGGTGGATATGTTTGGTCCCTACGATCTCTTCACGTTCCTCGAACGCATCCCCGAGACCTGGAAGCCCTATTTTCACATGGCGTTGGGCCATCCCGAACAAGACGCAGCCTTGCTGACCGAACGCTCGCCCAGCACACACTTGCATAACCTGGCCTGCCCCCTGCTGGTCATTCAGGGCGCCAACGATCCACGCGTCGTCGAACAAGAGTCGGCTGATCTCGTCGCACAATTGCAGAAGGAAGGGAAGGACGTCGCCTATCTGGTCTTTGAAGATGAGGGACACGACGTGCTGAAGTACAAGAACAAGGTGATTTGCTATAACACGATTACCGATTTTTTTACACGTCACCTGCGGCCATCAGACGCGCAAAGCCGCCAGCTTCAACCCAATAAGGCAGATGCCGACGGCGATAATTTGCGGGACAGGTCGCTGCCTATGGCTCGCTCAACTCCGGAAAAATCAAATCCGTTACGGTAACTGCTTCAGCGGTCTCAGCAACCACCCACGCAGGGCTGGCATAATACGCCAGCGCATCACTCTCGGCGCTGCAGGTCATGGTCTCAGCCGGCGTTAGCGTAGTCTGCGGGCAGGTCACGGTCACGTCGGGACCCGCCACCATGCGCACGCTTTGCAGGGTCACCGGCCCGGTATTGGTCACGCTGTACTGCCACGCATACGTGGGTTCGATCTCCACGCCAATGCTGCCTTCCGCCTGGATTGGCTCTTCGATCGAAGCGAGAAAGCCGAGGAAGCCAATGCTCGCCCCAAGTTGGTTTGTGTCCGGTCCCGGCGGCAGTTCGGGACGGTTGGCCGACTCGACCTGCACGCAAATCCACTCGTCACCGGGATTTACGGCGACATCGCGGAGCACGTATTCGTCCCACTCCAGACCATTGGCATCCGAGAAGGGCCAGTCGATGCCGTTGCCCGTACGGTCGCCGTCCAGCGGCCCGTCGATCTCGATGCCGATGCCGTCAAATGCCGGGCTGAGCGGCGGATTGGCCGGCAGATTGATTAAGCCAACATCCTCGGTCCACGTGCCACCTTCATTCGTGAGATCAACGTAGGGCTCATTGCCCACCAATCCCCAGAGGCCGTTGGGCCGAAAATCATCCGTGATGCCGCCAATGACAAACGCCAGCGAGACTTCACGCTCGTAGGTCACTGGATCCAAGGCAAGGCACTGGACGTCACTGTTGGGGCCCAGTAACGGCAGGTTGCCCCAGCGAAAATGGAGGCCGTCATTGCCAAGCTTGACAACGATGCGGCGCAGGCTGTCTAGCGTCGGATCCTCATAGACGGCGAGCAAGCTAAAGCCCCAGTTCTCTTCTTGATTTGTGTCCGAGCGAAGAATCGCCATATCGGAAATCGTATAGGAGTGAACGCCCGTCTCGACAATGTCCAGTCCTGTGATGTCAGCGGCATAGACGCTTAACTCGCCGCCGCAACAGCCCCATGTGGGGGATGGAGAATTGTCATTGTTCCACGTGTAGTCGGGCGTAATCCGTACGGGCGTGCCGTCATCGCGCTGAAAGAGGACGCCGTCATTATCCCGACCAAGGCCGGCCCACACCAGCAGCGCGGACTCAATACCCGTGTCGCCCAGATTCACGTCGTTCAACGTTGCGGTCGTCGCGCCCTTCATGCCCAGACCATCCACGTAGCCCTGATATTTGCCGGCCGTTGGGGTAGTCAAGATGAGATCGAAAGGCTGATCCGGCTCGGCATCATCAGCTGCCGCAGCCCAAGTTGGAAGCATCAAAGAAATCGCTGCCGCAAGAATGAATGCCAGCGCAGTACAGCGTACCGCCCTACCATATAGACCCTTCTTCGTGTCATTCATCATTCAAAAGCCTCCCCGCATGGAGCGAGCAACTGGCTGATCGGATAGCGTCGCAAGAACCAGGCGATGGCTAGAACCGAATGGGACCGGTTTGTTCAAATGGATCCGTGCCGCTGGTAAGACCGGCGTCTGCGACGCTCTTGAAGTAGATGGCAACATTCTCCTCTTCACGCAGGCAGGCAACCATCGGAAATTGACTCAGATTGCAGTTGAGCGTAATGACACCATCCTTCACGTTGGCAGGCGGGTAAATCCGCACCATCACCAAAGAAACGAACCACGCCACGCAAGATCTCTTCACCAAATGCATCAATCTGGCCGAGTTGCGGCGAGATCTCTGTTGGTGACATGTCGAACACGCGTGTGGGCGCTTGGGCAATCACGAATTGGTCAATCTCATACTTGATCATGCCAGACTCCTTTTCGGACAGAGGGTGGGTCCGTAGCTGCAATCAATTTCACTGCAAGGTTAGCGCAAGCCGGCATTTTGCGGATCCTTGTAGTAGATGTAGGTCTCCTCACCGGTGCGCAGACGTTCCAGTGTTGGCTGAAACTGTACCTGATAGAATCGCAGTTCAATGCGGCCAGTCTGGTTTCTGGCCAGCGGATGCGATGTCACCAGCGCCGGATCCAACAATTGGGGCAGCACGTCGGGGAAAAATGAAATCGTGCCCCGATGCTGATCCTCTTTGTCAAACAGATAGATCGCACTGACGGCCATGCCCATGCTTGACTGTGAGAGCGAACGGCTCGACCAGGTACGAATCGCGTAGTGATCGATTTTGTATTCCGTCATGCGAATGACTCCTTGCAATCTCTATGAGGCGGGAAAAGACCCTGGTACAGATTGGCGTGAATACCACGCCAGAAATCCAGCGAATCTATCTCTGGAAGAAACTGCATAAGATTTCTGCCGGGATTTACTAGCTGTTGCCTAGCGAGTAATGACCGGCATGAAAATCCGTGAAGCATCAGTGGTGTATGGTGTAATCAGGCCGGCATCCACCCCGCTGACGGACGAATCCAAGCGCAGTTCCAGCACAGCCTGCGTTCGTGCTGCCCCGGCCGGCACCGGCACCGTGACGTCGCTGTCGAGGCGGTCGTTGTATCCTTGATCAGCCAGCGTCCACGCGGCCTGTGCAGCAGGGTGCCCCGTGGGCGCCTCAAATTCCAGCACATGGGCGCCCGGCGCAGCCTGTATGATATAGCGACCGGCCTCATCAGTTATGACGGCTGCCGTCGCCGGCGTCCCGTCGGCCGCATGGAGCAGCTGCACAACAATACCGGCAATCCCCGCTTCGTCGGGCTCCTGGATACCATTCGCCGGCGCTCCTGCACTGGAAAAGTCCTGGAACACCCGGCCACGCAACTCGATGGCAGCCGTCGACTGCGTAGGCTGGTAATAGTAGGTCGTTGCACCCGCGGCGACGGCCGTTGTCGTTCTTGCAGGCGTTTCGCAGAGCGTCTCCCCGGCAACGAGGCCGGAGGCGCTGACGGCAGTAGCGATTGCGCCCGCTTCGGCTGTCCCCTCAACGCTACAGGTTGTTGATTCGCCCGCGGGCAGGGTTGTCTCGGCGCACGTTGCGACCACAAATGCGCTATCGCCGGTGACAGCGATCTGCTGCACATCCAGCGCGCTAACCGCCTGATCTAGATTGTTTGTGACGGTGTATTCCCAACTCAAGGCAGCGCCGGCATCGACGGGCAGTCCGGGACTGCCGGTGGCGTCTTCGCCATTGAGCAGCGCACTGATTGCCAACCCATCCGGGTAAACGAGCGGCTGGGGCACGCAGGTGTCCGTGACGGTGGCGCCTTCGCCAGTCTCGGCGCTAGCAGTCGCGGGATTCTCAAAGCGCGTGAGATAGGACGGCGCTGGCAATGTCGGCGTTGTCACGCCGTATGTCCAGGTCTCGCCCACGTTGAGCACGCCAGGATCTTCCTCATCGCCAGAGAGCAGTGCGGTGACGATATCCGCGCCTGCGTCGAGCATGACATTGAGGAGATCGACGGCTTCAGACTCGGCAGCGGGACTGGGATTGAGCACGCGGTAGAGCCATGTGAAGTCCAACTCGGCGTCCAGCGCCACGGCAGGGCCAATCACCCGGCAATGGCTGACGTCCTCGGCCGTAACCAGCAAGTCATCGCGGTCGAAAACCAGATCGCGTCCTTCGCCAAATGCCACGACCGTACCGAGATCGGCGATTAGTCCCGTTTCATCCGCGGGTCGACTCAACGTGCACGTGATCGACTCGTCGATTGCCAGCGTGTCCTGCGGGCAGGTGATCGGCCCCTCGGGATCATCGGTCAGCGTCAGATCTTCCAGGGCCATGCCACCCGTGTTGGTGATGACATACTCATAGTTCAACGTGCCGCCCAAGGGCACATCTGACGCTTCTTCCGGCGTGTTGGCATCTGCTCCATTGCATAGTTTTACCAGCGCAATTGCAGGCGTGGGGCAATAGCTTGACGGATCGAGGTCAGACATGGACGGGATGGTCACCGTCCCGATATTAGTATAGGCGGTGGCAGTAGAAGTCAAGAGGCCACCTTGGCTGCACACGTCATCAACCCAGTTGCCTTGGGGCGTTCCATTGACCAGATCGAGCGCGGTGCCCAGGGCCTGGTAGAACCACGACTCGGCCGGAGCAAGGATATCGTCCCCATCGCCTTGCTCGACGAGCACCGGATTGACGCCGGGAATATTATCGGTGACGGTGATGTCGGCTTTGGGAATGTCGATGGGCCCGATATTGGTAATCTTATAGGTCCAGGTAACCGGATCGCCCGGCGCAATGATCGGTACGCCCGCGCCATCGGGATCGTTGGCATCCTCGCCGTTGGTATACTTAATGATGTCGATAGCCGGTTCTAACGTCGGCGGACAGATAATCGACTCCGTGTCGAGCAGCTGATATTGGGCATACTCGTCATTCAGGCTGGCAATTTGCCGGGCAACGCCACTGGTTGGATCGATGCGATAGACGTTGTTGAGTTGCGGGCGATAGTTGAAGCCGCTGCTCGCCAATAGAGAGCCGTCGCCGGCAAAAGTCAGCCCTTCCACATCGCAGACCTTGTCGTTGTTATGCTGGCAAGAGCGTTCACCTGAGCCGCGCAAGATTTCGGTTTTGGTCAGAATAGAACCGCTTGCCGGGTCAATCGTAACCAGCAGATTGCCCTCAGTCCGCCCTGCACCCGCCCCCGATTCGTTCATGACGCCATAGAAGCGGGGCGCTTCTGCATCCGCTCCGACCGACGAGGCAAATTCAATGTCATCCAGATCGGTGAGCGTGCCGTCGCGGCGCACGACCGCCATCTCTACGTAGTGCTTGCCGGGGCCAAAGCCATCAAGCATCAGATCGCCCGTCGCCATGTCGATTACAAAGAGCAGATCCGTGAGGCCGTCACGGCGGCGCTGTACGCCAAACATTCGCTCGCTCAGCGGATCATAGGCAATACCGTCCACATTATTGAATTGAATACGGTCAACCTGGCCAAAGCCATTTTCTAATTCGCCGATCGGCGTGAATTCAGCCGTGCGCCAGTCGAGCGTGCCGAAGTTGCGCTGGCTGACTGCGTAAAGCACCATCCCGGTGCCGTTGCGCTCCGGGACAAACTCCAGCGCTTCAATATCCGTCGGCGCGTTTACATCGCGTCCACCCTGCGGATCTCGTGGATCCTCTGGCAGCAGTACAGGCGTACGGATCTCGCCGATGACGGTGGGTACGCCAGTCTGCGGATCAATGGCATACAGCTTATCCCGCGGCACATTTGCGACGGCATAGCAGAGGTTGGTCTGTGGACCGTCCTCACCTTGTGCAAGGACGGGCACAGGCAGAATCAACCAGAGCAAGCCTGTGGCTGCCAGCGCTATGCTGAGTGCGATGATAGTGCGAAGATGTGGACGCGTGGCTCCGTCGTTCATCATGTTTTCCTTATGCCCTGAAAAGGCGCCTTCGGGATTGGAAGGAATGAGGGGGGTGTAGCAGGCCGAATCATGAGGGGTGCACCGAAAGGGATCCTCGGCCGCGAATTTCTTCACATAATAAACTATTATTAACACGAAATTAAGTTATTGTCAACCCATATTTTTGACGCCTCGTGCCAATTCCACAAATATTCCGAAATATAATATGCACAAAAAGACATTTCAACAAAATAAACTGCCCCTTTCCGGTTACGCGCTTTGCCGCTACAATCCCGCTCAGACCGTGGAAGCATTGAGCGACACGGCCGTTGCAAGCGTTGATTGCCAGGGAGATGAATATGGAAGAACGGGCAGGGATCTACGAATTCGCAAGTATCGGCGAGCTGGCAGAGACGACTACCCAACTCTTGGCGTTGGATCTTCAACATGGAGCAACGTCTGCCACGACGACAAGCCGTGGTGCCGGAGACCGCCAGGTCAAGCAGTTCGTGCTGCAGAAGGCGCGGGACTATTTGAGCGAAGTGCGTGAAGGCTTCGTGCTCAGTGTTCGGACCGGTCAAGTGACCGAACGCGCCGAGTTGCGCTTCCTGCTCGACCGCGTACTCACAGATTGGCGCGGCTTGAGCGAAGAACTTGGCTTCGATGAAGCAACTCCCGGCGAACATGCCGACCAAGAGGCCGATTTGGAGCAAGTTCGCCGGCAACTACTTGCCTTTGGCATGGCGGCCATTGCGCTCGGCCAGCTCCCGCGCCTGCCGGCCGAGCAGATTACCTTTCCCTACAGTTACGGCCAGCCGCCCACTTATGCCGATATCGATGCGCCGGCATCACCCGGCGCCATGCTCCAGCGGATTGAAGAAGCGGCCCAGATGCTCTGGCAGGTCATGGCAGGCGATGCACGAGCATTGGTCAAGCATCGCTACGCCCCCCTGCGCCGCACCTACGGCTTTTTCGAATCCAGCGCGCAGCTGGCATCACGCGAAGTAGTCCGCTTTGGCCTTAAACAAGGAAACCGCGACTTGACGCTGTTGTCATAGCAGATTCACCCAGACGGAAGAGCAAACCGCAATGTCTGACGAGCCCGAACTACCCGCCGGAATGGAACCTTTGACGCCCGAGGAAAAGGAGGACTTCCTTCGGCGCGTGCGTGCCGAAGGCCGTTCGCTGACTTCGGCTGAGCAATATGCACTCTTCGGTCCGCCGCCAGAGCCCCAAGAGGAATCCGTGGCTGCAGAGGAAGTCGAGGAGATGGAGCCTGCAAACCTCAGTGATGATGAGATCGACAACCTGGCCGGCAACTTCTTTCCAGATCTGCCGGTGGACGTTCAGCCACCCCAACAGCGTCTCATACAGGGGGTAATCTTTGATCTCGACTTCACGTTGGCCACCCTCTCACAGCCACTCGACGAACTCATGCGCGCAGGCGCGGAATCCGCGGCTGACTACATGCGCGACACCGGCATGGAACTACCGGATGAGGTCTATCAAGACATCGTGGATGCCCGCGTCTTCGCTGAAGAAAAGTCCGAAGAGGAACAGGAGGAGCACATTGCCGACGACGCCCTCAGCTTTCTGCTCCAGTTCATCGGCTATCCGGCCAGCAAGATGGACCCGGCCGTGTTGCGTCAGGCGGTCGACATCTTCTACGCGCCCGAAATGACGGCCTGGCAGCTCAATCCAGGCGCACGTGAGATGCTGGACGAACTTCAGGGCGCTGGCTACAAGCTGGCCCTGCTGGCAAACTATAACTGTGACCGCGTCTTTCAGCGTACCGTTGACTATTTGGGACTGCGGCCCTACTTCGACATCTGCATTTGCAGCGCCAGCGTCGAATACCGCAAGCCTGACGCGCGTTTTTTCGAATTGGTGCTAGAGCGATGGGACGCGCTTCCCTACGAAACGGTAGTGGTCGGTGACAGCCTGGCCCATGACATCCAGGGCGGTCTGGAGATCGGCGCACAGACCATCCTGGCTGATTTGGGTACAACAGCACAGGTGGCCTTCACCAATGAACAACTCGCCGCTACGGTCAAACCAGACGCAGTGATCGATGATCTGCGCCAGACGCCGGCACTAGTCAACGCATGGGCGCAAGGCTAGGAAACGCTTACGATGGTCATCCGCCCGACGTTGCCCTCATCCTCGCCGGCGATCGGCCATAATCCTCTATCGGGGAAACGGCAGCAAACCCTTGCGCGACAAAGCAAGATCGAGGGGCGCTTACGATGAGTGAGAGAGATAGGCCGAACGCCACAGAACCGGTTCAGCTCCCGCGCCGCTACCCGCCCGCGCCGCTGGTTGGCGTGGCCGCGGCGGTCTTTAACGACGCCGGTGCGGTGCTGCTAGTGCAGCGGGGCAGGCCGCCGCTGTGTGGTCAATGGGGCCTGCCCGGTGGCCTACTCGACTTGGGCGAACGGCTGATTGACGGCGTACGTCGTGAGGTCAGGGAAGAGTGTGCTATCGATATCGACGTCTGCGATCTTGTGGCTGCGTTCGAGCCGATCCAGCATGACGACGATGGCCGCATCGAGTACCATTACGTCGTGCTCGACGATTGGGCGCGCTATGTTTCTGGCACAGCCATCGCCCAGGACGACGCGCAGGCGGTCGCCTGGGCCCAGCCAGACGAGCTAAAATCTTTCTACTTGAATCCCGACACGGCAGGCGTGATCGCGGCAGCATATAGTCGCTGGCTCGAGCGTCAGAGTTGAGGCAGGGCTGCTGCCCTAGTTCACCCCCAGGGTCTCGTGCACGGCGGCGAAGGCAGCGTCGAGAATGATGAGCGCCTCGTCGATCTGTTCTTCGGTGACGGTGAGCGCCGGTGCGATGCGCAATACGTTGCCATAGAGGCCGCCCTTGCCGATGAGCAGGCCGCGCTCGGCGCGCTTCCTCAAAGAGCTGATTGACAGCCTGGGGCGTCGGTTCCTTGGTTTTGCGGTCGGCCACCATCTCCACGCCCTGCATGAGCCCTTTGCCCCGCACCTCGCCAATGAGTGGATAGGTCTCCCACAGGCGATCCAACCCGGCGCGCAAACGATCCCCCAACACCGCGCTGCGGCTGGGCGGCGCTTCGTCCTCCATCACTTCGATCGTGGCCAGCGACGCGGCTGTAGACACTGGATTGCCGCCAAAAGTGCTGATGGTGAGGCCGGCGCCCTTCATTGCCTCAGCGATCTCGCTGCGCGTGATGCAGTTGGAGAGCGGGAAGCCATTGGCGATGCCCTTGGCCATGGTCATGATGTCGGGCTGGACGTCCCAGTGCTGGATGCCGAACCAGTGGCCGCCCGTACGCCCAAAGCCGGTCTGTACCTCGTCGATGATCACCAGACCGCCATGATCGCGGGCAATTTCAGCTGCGACTGCGAAGTATTCGGGCGGCGGCGTGACAAAGCCCCCCACGCCCTGGATCGGCTCCATGAGGATGGCCGCAATCTTACCGCTGGTCTGGGTTTGGATGACGTCCTCCACATCCTCGGCGCAAGCCACGCCGCAGCTCGGGTATTCAAGCTTGAGCGGGCAGCGGTAGCAATAGGCATTGTGCGCGTGCTTGACGTCCGGGCTAAAGGTGGGCCCCATGCGCCAGGTCGACTGCGCCGTCAGGCTCATGGCAAGCTGGGTCTTGCCGCTGTAGCCATGGCGCAGGGCAACAATCTCTCGATTGCCCGTGAAGAGCTGAGCGAGCAACACCGCAGCCTCGTTGGCCTCGCTGCCCGAATTGTGAAAGTAGGACGTTTCCAGGTCGCCTGGTGCGATCTCGGCGATCTTCTCAGCCAGCTTGACATGATTTTCATTGGGATAGAGGGTAGAGGAATGGATCAACTTGCCCGTCTGCTCGCGTGCGGCCTCCACAACTTTCGGGTGGTTATGGCCCACGCTGGTGGTCAGAATACCGCCAAAAAAATCAAGATACTGATTGCCGTCCGTATCCCAGACATAGAGCCCCTCGCCGTGATCAAGGGGCAGCGGCTCTGTGTAATAGAGAATATGGTTGGGCCAAAGATACTGGCGTTGCTTGTCTAGAATCGTCTGGGTGTCCATCGTCTCTCCTCCGAGGAGCGGGGCTGAGCGTACATATCTATCACTATGAGGGTTATCACGGTGAAGTCTGTCACTGTGAAGTTGGGTGAAGCGGACTGCTACCTGCGATTATAGGGGATGGCGTAAGGGCAAGCAAAGGGCTTCAGCACAACGTTTCGATCCAATTTGGGCCACCTTCTTCCTTCCGTCATAATGCAGAATCATGAGCAGCGGCGCACGACGAACCGCCCACGCGGGCTTCATTCCGCGCAAACCGGAAGGTCAACCGACCCGCGGCAAGACCGCACGCAATCGCTTGCGTCGAGTCGACACCTTTCTGCTGCGCTATGATCCTGGGTTGGTGCGACGGACCACCCCTCCATTTGAGCGCGCCTACTTCGTCGACCTTGGCTATGGCGCGGAACCCTTCACGACGTTAGAGAGCGCGTCGCGATTACGCGTCCTTCATCCGAGATCTGCCCGTCCTCGGTGTAGAGATCGATCTTGCTCGGGTGGAAGCAGCACGTCCCTTCGAGGGCGACGGTACGCGCTTTCGCGTTGGCGGCTTCAATCTGCCGCTCGCAACATGGCCCGACGGCAGGCCCGAACGCGTGCGCGTTATTCGGGCCTTCAACGTCCTGCGCCAGTACGACGAAGCCGACGTTTTTGAGGCCTGGTGGCGTCTGGGCCACTATGTGTTGCCGGGCGGGCTGCTCATCGAGGGCACGTCCGATCCGCTGGGCCGAGTCTGGGTGGCCAATGTGTTGCGTCGCGGGCCAGATGATGTCGCGCCCTGGCAGCATGAAGCGCTGGTCTTCAGCACCAATTTCCGCCTCCCGCTCGACCTCGCCCTTTTTCAGGCCGTTTTGCCCAAGAACTACATTCATCGCGTCATTCCCGGCGAACCGATCCACGCCTTCTTTGATGCCTGGCGTCAAGCGCTCGACGCCACTGCCGCCCACCAAACATGGGGCCGACGTCAGTGGTTCACGGCTGCGGCCGCACAGCTGGCCCAACGCGGCTTTGCTGTGAATACCCAACGCAAGTGGCTGCGTAACGGTTATTTGATTGTCAGGCTGCAGGGGTAGTCCGGGGCCGCACGGGCCAGAGCACAAGTCCCACGGCCACGGCCAACATCACCCAGGAGATGACTGTCCCGGTCGTGCGGGCAGGCGTTGCGCCCATCCGGGCCTCGATGCGGTGCTCGCCCGCGGGCACGTCGATTTCGAGCGTCCCGCTGGGATCCGAGACGCGGTGCTCGACCGGCGCGCCGTCGAGCGTAACCTGCCAGCCCGGAAAATAGAAGTGGTGAATGCGTACGACACCGGGGGTCTCCATGGCAACAGTGCCCCCGCCACTGGAGCCGCCGCTGGCCTGGCTAAGGACTGTCCCTGTGCCCTCAATGATGGCCAGTCGGGTCAGCGCATCGGTCTGACCGCGGTTGTCGTAGTAGGCGTCCGACGCATAGTCGGGCGTCATCGGTGACGATGCGAAGGGCTCTGCCACCCACTCCGTATAAGCGATCATGTCCGGATGCTCCTGCTCGAAGCGGAAAACGGCACGCCCATCCTCTCGCCACGCTTCAATCGGCTGCAGGTCGGCGCCCACATAGCCAAACCCAGCCAGCGCAATCAGCAAACCCAACACCAGGGCGCCCCCATACTCCTCGGTGCGAAAGGGCGCGACCAGCAGCAAATTGGCCACGGTCAGCCCGGCTAGGGCGCCAGCCACCAGGATTGCCAGCGCCAGCAGACGCCAGGGAAACTGAATAATCGACAAGGGGCCGATTGCCTCCCATAGCCATGCGCTCGCTGGCATCATCAAGAAGAGTAGCGCCAGCGTGACCAGGGCGAAGTAGACCATGTGTGGTCGGCGCAGCAGGCGCCCCGCCGGCGCAACCAGCAGAAGATAGAGAGCGGCAATCAGCATGGTCACCGCCATCATGCCCAGCTGGAAACTCATGCCGTCATTGACGCCGGTTGGATCATCCGAGAAGCCAAACCCCCAAAGTGGGCTCAAGAACTGGCCAAAGTAGACAAAATGGTTGCGAAAATCATAGGTGTCGGTCACGTAGACCTGCTGCTGCAGGTGTTGTCCTTCCGCCAGCAGGGGCAGCAGAAAGGTCGACGTGAGCAGCAGGGCGCCAATTCCGGCTACGCCGGCCAGCAGCGTGCGCGTCGCCAGGCTGCGCCAGACCGGCTCGGGATCTGGGATAGTGCGCCCGGCCCCGCGCGCCTCAGACCAGGCCAATCCTAAACGGAAGAGGACGAAGGTCACCAGCAGGGGCGCAAAGGAGATCAAGGCAAAGGAATGGGTGAGCAGCGTCCCGGCTAGCACCAGCATGGCCGTGCCGAGACGGCGCGTCCAGCCGGGCGTCATGCCGCTGGCGATGAGCCGGTCAAAGGTGAGCAGCACCCAGGGAAACCAGGCCAGCAAGAGCGTGTCATTCAGCGCCGCGCGCACGTAGATGTCGACAAGATGATAGGGTGCATAGACGTAGACCAGCCCGGCGACCAGCGCGGCTGCGCTGACCGGATCAATACCGCCGCGCGCAGCCGTCATGCCTTCGGGCGCCTTGCGTAGCAGATGCTTGATCAGCGCATACATGCCCCAGGCGCTGGCATAGAACGCAACAGCCCACGCTAGCTTGGCCGCTGTCGTGTAGCCTGCACCCAGTTGCACGAAGAAATTGGCCAAGTAGAAGCCAAGCGGCGCCTGGATCACAAAGGTCGGGTAGCCGTAGCCCTGGATGTGGTGCATGGCCCAGCGCGGCCACAGCGCACCGTCAGCCAGAGACGCGTCAAACATGGCAATGTAGAAGACGCTGTGACGGCCATCGTGGGCGGCGTAAAAGTAGCCGGGTGCGAGGAGAGGAACCAGCACAAAGCTGCTCAAAACGAGCAGCAGCACCAAATAGGGATCGATGCGGTTGATGAGACGACGCATTGCTTGCATGCAGCCAATTGAACCCCAAAGTGGGACAATTGCAAAGTTATGCGCCTGAACAAGGTCAAGTCATACTACGCCAGCCAGACGCGCCGGAGTCGAAATTCCGCCGCGATTAGATGGAGACGCCGGATTCGTCACCGTGATGGGCGAGGAGATCATGGCGCAGTACGTGGATCATGGCGTCGGGCGCAACCTGACCCACCGCGGCCACGACCGGCATCATACCGCTGCGGTCCCACCAGCGCGGGGTCAAGGCAAACGCGGCGTGGGGCGGCAGTCCGCTCACCAGGCTCACAGGCGGCCAGCCGGCCAACTCAGGCGCAAGCATTGGATCTTCCACATAGCGCATGCGTACGTTGTGCGTTTCGCGCTCGGCCAATACGTGCAGGCGCCAATTTGAGGCAAAGTAGAGACCGTGGATGACGGGCAGTTCCTCGACTTCCATCCACGCGCGTAGAGCCTGGGTAAAATTGGCCTCCAGGCTAACGATGCGCGCCGGTTCGGTCACCCAGCGGCCCAAACGGACAAATCCCGCCATGCGCTGGGCCAGGTCCCACTGCTGCTGGGTGAGCAGTTCAGCGAGCATCGCGCTCTGTATCGTCGTCGGAGTCGGACGCAAGTTATCGACGACCTCCACCTCCAGGCGGTCGCCCACCGTCTGCAAGAGATCGACAGCATACGGGGCCATCCAACGTTCACCGGCATAGACCACCAAAGGCAATTCGCTGGGCGGTAGCCGGCGCAACATGTCGGTGAGAGTACGGGTCAGATGGTAGATGGGGCGGTCCGTGTTGGGTTCCAGATTATCGTAACCGCCCGTGATGACCAACACGTCAGGGCGATTGGCCGAGAAAGCATGGGCCAGTTCCACAACGTCAATGGCAGCATTGAGCGCCGTCTCGCCGACGACGCGTGCCGGCGCAGCGCAGACGGTCGCCCGGGCCACAGCAACGCTGTCCTGCTCGCTCAAACCGGCCACCCAGACGCGCAAGAGGTCGCGCGGGGTCGACGTAGCCAGGACCTGATCCAGCGGCGGCCGCCGCAGCGGGTCACTGCTTGCAATCAAGGGCGCAAACGACTCTTCATCCCAGAGCGTCCGCCCCAGACGTTGGCCCAGCCGGCGCAGCACAACCGCCAGCTGTTCGGTCAGGTTGGTGGCAGGATCACGCTGGACGCTGATCCAGCCGACCAGACGGTGATTGCCGGCAATTGGTTCCAGAAGACAGGCGCGCAGGATACGACGTTCAACGCCTAGCGCCAACATCGCCGCGGGTGCGTCGCTGGTCGGCTGAGCCGCGGCCTGTTTGATCGTACTGGCAAATGGTTCAATCATGGTTTACTCGATACCGTTTGATGCAGAGACAGTGCCAATGAGTACAGTCGCTGCAATGTCCCTACAATTGGGTCCAAATCTGTTCAGCCAGCCGCCAGAGTGCAGTCTGCTCTAGCCGCACAATCAGAAACTCGAACTCGCTGATCAGCAAGCTGAGACGTGCCGTGAAGAGGCGGATGAAGAGCATGCCCGTGGCGAGCCAGAGTCCCCGCTTGCCGATCCAGGCCCAGCCGCGGCAAGAGCGCGCGCAACGGAGCAGGTTGTTCCTCAATCAGACCATCGCTGCCACGCAGATGAATGATAACGCCCGTCGTTAGCAGCAGGCCAAGCATGCTCGTCAACAGAAGATCGAGCGATTCGCCCCAGGCCAGTCCACTCTCGGCAGCGCGCAGGAATTGGGGCAACAGAGTCCCCTGTACGCCACCGATCACGCCCAAAGAGACGGTGACGCCCAGGAACAGGGCCAGAGGCAGCGCACCAAGCAGGTGCAATACGCCACGCCAGCCTGCGTCAGACGATGCCGGGCCGCGCAGCGTTCGTTCTGTACCGGCACTGAGTAGCAGCATTCCCAGGAGCAGCGGCAACCAGATGCGCCAATCCGCCGGCGTGCTCTGAAGCGGCGCAAAGAGTCGCGGCCGCAGCACCTCTTGCCAGGCCAACACAGCGGCATAGCCCAACGCCGACCCGACCAGCAGGTACTGGGCAAACCGGGCCAGACCGTTGTCACCCGCCACCAGGCTAAACATCAGCAGCGAGATAACGAGCCCCATCCACAAGCCCGCGGAGGCCAGCAGTTCGGGTGAAAAGAGGGAATTCATCGTCTATTCCCGCTTCCCGCGACCCAGAAGGCCGGCCAGGTTGCCCATCACGAGAATGAGTAGTAACGCCAACTGCCCCCAGTTCTGCGCGGTCAGGCGGACGCGCAGTTGCTCCTCGACATCCAACGGCCGGGAATCACCCGTCAGTCGCACGTAGGAATAGGCGCCGTCAAAACCGCTTACCAGTCCCGCCAATTGTCCGCTATCGAGGTAGGGGCGCAGCAGTGGGTCAGCGCCAGCGCTGGTCACCGCCACGACAGGGGCTCCGTTGAGAGGCGCAACTTGCTCAAGCCAGGATTGGACATCTTCGGCGCGGGCCGCAAAGACGACGGTCAACGCCGGCGTTTGCGCCAGGGCCGCGCGCTGCTCGGCGCTGATCGAGTCGCCGTCACTGCTGAAAGCCATCACAGGCGCCTGCGCTATCAGGGGTAACGCAGCCACGCCTCCCGGCAAAAAGAGGTTTTCAACGAGCAGCTGATCGGCCATTGCAAAGCGCTCGGTGGTATCCAGCATCACGTCATTGGACGCATAGAAGAGCGCATCCGCCACGGCCCGGCGCGCCGTGGCCGGACCGCCGGGCAGGAGACTGACGACGGCTAATTGGGCACGCTGATCGAGCAGGTGGCGCACGACCGGTACGGCGAGCAGGTCCATTTCACCGGCAGTGGCCGGATCATAGGCCCAAGAAACCAGTACCGCTGCGTCGGGTGGCAGGGCGGCGATTGAATTATACGCCTCCTGTACGCCAGGCCACTGGCGTGGCGTACCACTGGGGTCACGCAGCAGCAAAAAGACCGGCAGTGCGACAGCCAATCCTAGCAGCCAAAAGAGCCAAGGGATGTGCAGGCTCGGTCGTTGACGACGGGTTGATAGCGTCAGCGTTTCAGCCATGGGGGCTGGCGTGTCGCCCATAAGGAAACGCACTTCGCCTGCCTGCTCCGGGTTCAGGATGACACCGGATGCGACCGTGCCGCCCGCTGTCGCATCCGGCGCCCGGCTGCTGAGATTAAGCGGTGGCAGGAGTCCCTGGAGCCCGGCAATCGTACGGCTGCTTGTGGCCTGCACTGGCTCGTCGACCTGGTCGAGCACATCGTCCGCGGTTTGTAGCCAGGGTTGCTCGGCCATCCACGCTTCGCTGGCGGACGCTCCCTCATCGTCTTCGCTGTCATCCCCTTCGTCGCGCGAGATCGTCACCTCGACCTGGACGCTGTCGATCTCTGCCCCCGTGGGGATCTCCGCTGCGGGCTCCACGTTGGCGGGCAGGGGCGCTTCCTCGGCGCGCAAATCAGTGCCGCAATTGTTGCAGAAATTGGCGCCGGCCCGATTGGCCATACCACAGTGGGGACAGATCAGCGTCGCCATGGCTAGCTCCTCCCCAGGATCGTGCGCAGGCCAACCAGCACAGCTGCCAGGCTCATGCCCAGCACCACGCCGCGCAAAGCGGCCATGACCGGCGCGTCCAGCAGCCAAGCCGTGGCGTCGACCATGGCGTCCGGTACAATCCCGGCGCCGGCAGGCAACTGACTGACCAGCATGAGGAGTGCACCAGCCAGGAGCCAGACGCCGCCCGGTTCGCTGACGCGCAACATGCGATAGGCAGCCGCGGCCATAAAGAAGACCAGCACGGCAAAGAGAGCGGCCTGACCTGGCGCAATGAGATTCGTGAAGAGCCACTCGACCATGGGGCTGCTGGTGCCGGCTGGGTTGAGAAGACCGGCAACCAAGACCGTAAAAAAGGCCGCCAGCAGGGCCAGGCTATTGCCCCAGCCGTTGGCGCCGCCCTGAACTTGACGAAGATGCACCCAGGCGACGTTGAATGCGCCCAGCAACAGCGCAAACGCGCCCAAAATGACCGTCCAGCTATAGAGCAGCGACGTGGTGGCGCGAAGGTTGTCGCCAAATACCTGCGCGCGATCAAGCACAATAACGATAAAGCTGGCAACCACAACCAATAGCGTGATGCCGCGAGCCAACCCCGGGGAAAAATTGTCACTCATGGTATCACCGAGAGCACAATTGCAGCGAGCAGCAACAGGACGGCCAACATGATTGTGGCGTAGGCCAACCAATCCTCGCTCTGGGGCATGGCCCAATCCCGACCAACCTGGGCGCGATCGATTTCCCAAAAGGGATAGGCGCTCCATTCCGTCGCCGGGCTGTGCCCAGCACGGGGCGCAAGCTGATCAACGAAGGCATTGGGCAGGCCGGCAGGCGGCTGAAGATAGGCAGCCTTGCGCAAAGAGCGGCTGCCGTCGGCGTAGAGTGTGCGCGAGGCCACGATCGTCGCGGCGTCTGCGCCGCCATAGATCACTTGCAGACGCGGCGTGAGGGAAGTGATTGGTGGAGCCGGCTGATCAAGCAGCAGATCCAGCCACAGCGGACTCGTGCCGCCGGCGATCGCGGCCGGCTGGCTCAAGTCCAGACGCTGAGCGGCCAGCATGCGTAGGGCCAACAGGCCTTGGGCGTGGTCGACAAGTTGGAAGTCATAGCCCAGATGAAAGGCGGAGTTCTGACCGGCTTCAAGCTGTAGACCGATCTCCCGCTGCCAGCGCGTACTCAGTTCGGCCGGTGTGTATTCAGGCAGCATCGTGCAACGCCTCCGTCAACGCCGCGGCGCCGCTGGGTTCACTCAGGAGCGCGGCCCATTCGCCCAAGCTGTCGACACCAAGCAACGCCCCCAGCGGAGCCAGTCCGTAGAGCGTCTGCCCGGCCACAAAGGCCAGGGGACGATGACTGGCCACGAAGAGCAACGCTGGCGCGGCCAGCTCATAGCGGGCCAGTACGTCGACTGTCTGAGTGATGGAATCGGGCAACGAATCCGCGGGCATCGTCGGGCACCAAGGTGGGATTGATGGCAGGTCTTCGGAGGCTATTGTAGCACAAGTAGACAGAGAAACAATTGAAAATTGTCGATGGACGATTGGCAATTTTCAATTGTCGCCTGATCTGCGCTAGGTGCGGTAATCGCCGTTTATGGTTACGTAATCGTGGCTAAGATCGCTCGTCCAGACAGTGGCGGAACCTGTGCCAAGCCCCAAGTCAATGCGCACGTCAATCTCCGGCTGGGCAAAGCGGGCGGCGGCATCGGCCTCAGCATAATCGGTCGGCTGACCGGCAGCCACAAGCTGAAGCTCACCGAGCCTTTCGGACGCGGCGGGACCACCGTCAACATACAAGTCGCAGCTATCCGGCACGACGCGAATGCCGGCCCGCCCGACCGCGGCCAGAAGTCGCCCCCAGTTGGCATCGCTGCCGAAGAAGGCCGTCTTCACCAATGGGCTCGTGGCAATGGTATTGGCCGCGCGGTGCGCGGCAGCGTCGTCTTGGGCGCCGTGAATGTGAACCGCCACAAATTTGGTGGCGCCTTCACCATCGCGTACGATCGCCTGAGCCAGTTCCGTGCTCAGCGCGGTCAAGGCGCGGACGAACGCAGCGTAGGCGTCACCCGGCCCGCTGATTTCGGCGTGGTCGGCCGCGCCGTTGGCCAGCAACAATACCGTGTCATTTGTGCTTGTATCGCCGTCGATGCTGATGCGGTTGAAGCTGTAGCGCACGGCGTCGGCCAGAGCATCCTGCAGCGTTGCCGGCGCCACCACAGCATCGGTGACGATTACGCTAAGCATCGTTGCCATGTCCGGGTGAATCATGCCGGCGCCTTTGGCCATCCCGGTGAGCGTGACGGCAACGCCGTCGATCTCCACCTGGCGCGTGGCCAGTTTGGGCCCCGTGTCGGTGGTCATGATGGCCGTGGCCGCATCGGGCCAGCCGTTGGGGTGCAGTTGATCGACAGCCGGTGGGATGGCATCGGCCAGTTTTTCAATCGGCAACTGCACGCCGATAACGCCCGTACTCATCACGAAGACCGCCTGGTCGCCAGTCTCCAGCGCTTGTTCCAACGCCTCAGCCATGAGCCTGGCGTTGGCGTCGCCGGCGATGCCCGTGCACGCATTGGCGCAGCCCGAGTTGATCACCACGCCATGGATCGCCTCTGCGTTGAAGGAAAGCAAGCGCTTGTCATACAGCACCGGCGCCGCGGGAAACGCATTCTGGGTAAAGACCGCGGCCGCGCGGCAAGGCGTCCGGCTGGTCACCAATGCCAAATCAAGTGCGCCCGAAGGCTTGATCCCCGCGGCAACACCCACGGCATCGAATCCGGGAACGGCGTAGTTGAGGTCAGTCATGGAATGGTCCTTTCGGGTGGCGATAGGGGTAGGGGCTTGGGGTAGTAGGGGAGTGGGACGGTGGGGTGGTGAAGAAATCGTCGCCATGCGCCGTGACTTCCCCCACCACCCTAAGACCCTACAACCCAACAACCCTCCTCACTCAGTCGCGCTTAAAGTCACTAAAGTCCGGCGTCTCGTAGTCGGTGACGCCCACGCCTTCCAGCTTGAGCATGGCTTCGACCTTCATGGGAAGGCCAAAGAGTTTGATAAAGCCTTCTGCGTCGGCCTGGTTGTAGACATCGTCCTCATCAAAGGTGACATAGTCCTCACGATAGAGGCTGAACGGGCTCTTGCGCCCGGCCAGGATCACGTTGCCCTTGTAGAGCTTAAGGCGCACGGCGCCAGTTAAGTTCTGCTCGGTCGACTGGACAAATGCATCGAGCGCCTCGCGCAGCGGCGTGAACCACTGGCCGTTGTAGACCAGTTCGGCGTATTTGAGCCCGACCTGCTGCTTGTAGTGCAGCGTTGCTTTGTCCAAGCAGAGCTGTTCCAGCGCAGCATGTCCCTTGTAGAGAATCGTTCCGCCGGGCGTTTCGTAGACGCCGCGACTCTTCATGCCGACCAGACGATTCTCCACAATGTCGACCCGCCCCAAACCATGCTTGACGCCCAGTTCATTGAGTTCATCCATGATGCCAACAGGGCCCCGGGCCGTGCCGTTGATGCGCTCAGGGATCCCATGGCGGAAGTAGACCTCCACATATTCCGGTTCGTCCGGCGCGTCGACCGGATCAACCGTCCACTCAAACATGTCCTTGTGCGGCTCATTCCACGGGTCTTCCAGCGGGCCGCCCTCGTTGCTGAGATGCCAGAGGTTGCGGTCCTGGCTATAGATGCGGTCCTCCGTCGCCTTGACGGGCACATTGTATTCGGCGGCGTAATCCAAGGCATCCTTGCGGCCGCGAATATCCCATTCACGCCAGGGGGCGATGATGTGCAGGCGGGGATTGAGGGCCATCACGGTCAATTCGAAGCGAACCTGGTCATTGCCCTTGCCCGTAGCCCCATGCGCGACGGCGTCTGCGCCCTCCAGTTCGGCGATCTCGACCATGCGCTCTGCGATCAGAGGGCGGGCAAAGGAGGTGCCCAACAGGTACTCGCGTTCATAAATCGCGCCCGCCTGCATGGTGGGGAAGACAAAGTCAGTCAGGAATTGGGCGCGCAAATCCTCGACGTAGCACTTGCTTGCTCCGGATGCGATAGCCTTTTCCTCCAGCCCATCCAATTCATCCGTCTGCCCCAGGTTGGCGCAGAAGCAGATCACTTCGCAGCCGTAATTGTTTTTCAGCCACGGCACGATTACGCTTGTGTCCAATCCGCCCGAATAGGCGAGTACGCATTTTTTGATATTCGGTTTCGACATGAGTTCCAAGCTCCTTACTGATGGGCCGCTGATGCGGCGGATAAAGCGGGTTGAACGTCCGATCAATACTCCTGTCGCCGTCCGTTCATTCCAACGTCAATTGACCAACAAAAAACGCCACGCGGGTGGAAATCCCGGGTGGCGTGTGGAAGCGGATGACAGGCAGGTCAGACAGGCGAGGCGAACTATGCCTCGAATAGTCGCTTATGCAGACATGCGTCCGCTCCCGGCGGACATCCTCCTAGCCTGAAAGAAAGTCATGATGCCTACGCTAACGTGATGCTTGAACCAAACAATGAATGAAAGCATACCTTAAGTCCTGCACGGCGTCAAAGTCGAGCGCAAGCAAAGGCCCTCTACCGAGACGCCACTGGCGCAAGAAACGGGTGGGGTCTAAGCCGATGCTGGGCTATACTACGCCCGACACCTGAGACCATTACAGACTTGCCTGAGGCTGGGGCCTTGCCATGAAACATCGGAACGCTTTCCTACTGCTTTTGCTCGGCGCGATTTGGGGCGCGTCCTACCTCTTCATGCGCCTTGCTGCCCCGGTGCTGGGGCCGGCTGTGCTCATGGCGGCGCGGGTCAGCATTGCGGCCATCGCCTTGTTGATCTACGGCAGCGCCATCGCCAATCTACCCGATTGGCGCACCCACTGGCGTAAATTCCTCATGCTGGGGCTACTCAACAACGCAATTCCCTTTACGCTAATCGGTGTGGCCGTCATCTACCTCAATGCGTCGATCGCGGCCATTCTCAACGCGACCACGCCCTTCTTTACTGCGATTGTGGCCACGCTCTGGCTCGGCGAAGCCTTTGGCCTGCGCAGGCTAATCGGCATCGTGCTCGGTATTGCCGGAGTGACCATCCTGGTCGGCTGGAGTCCCCTGCCTCTCAACGTCCAGACGTTGCTGGCCGCCGGCGCTGCGCTCTTGGCTGCGTTCTCCTACGGCGTGGCCACGGTCTATGCGCGCGATCGCTTTGTCGGCGTGCAGCCGCTGCACACGGCGATCGGTCAGTTGACGGGCTCAACGCTGCTCCTGATGCCGCTGGCCCTCTTTCAACTGCCCAACGCGACCTTGACCTTCCCTATCGCGCTGGCTGTTTTGGCGCTGGCGCTGCTCTGCACGGCCTTCGCCTATCTGCTCTTCTTCGAGCTTATCGCCAGCGCCGGGGCCACCCAGGCCGCCAGCGTGACCTTTCTCGTCCCCATGTTTAGCGTCATCTGGGGCGTGCTGCTGTTGGGCGAGCCGCTCAGCGCCGGCATGCTTGTGGGGCTGGCAGTCATTCTGGCAAGCGTGTGGCTGGTCTTGGGAACCGGCCCGCTGCGACCGCGCAGGCGCCTGCGCGCCCGGGCCACGCCATAAGTCGGCATTTTTTTGGCTGCGTTCGCGATTCACAGGTTTGGGCACGCTTCCCGAATGACATCGGCGACATATTCAATCTCGCCCAATGTGAGCGAAGAAGCTGAAGGCAGATAGAGGCCATCTCGACAAAGCTGTTCGGCTACGGGATAGCGCTGCCCCTTGAATGCTTGCCAATAGACGGGCTGACAGTGCATGGGGATAAAGAAGGTGCGGGTCTCAATACCATTATCGGCCAGGACCTTGCGCAATTCGTCCCGGTTCATTCCATAGGCTTCTGCATCGACAAGAATGCCGTACATCCAGAAGACATTCTTGGCCCACTCAGCTTCGCTGGGGGTGGCAATGCCGGGGATATCGGCCAGACGGCCGGTATAGTCACAGGCATGCTCGCGACGGGCGTCGACAAAGTGGTCCAGCTGCTCCACCTGGGCCAGACCGACCGCGGCCTGCAGATTGGTCATGCGATAGTTGAAGCCCACATATTTGTGCCAGAAATGGCGTTCGCTGCTGAAGGCATGATCGCGCAGGTTCCAGGCCAGGCGGGCGATTTCACGGTCGTTGGTGGTGATCATGCCGCCCTCGCCCGTGGTGATGATCTTGTTGCCGTAGAAGCTGAAGCCGGCTGCATGGCCCAGCCCGCCGGCCCGCCGCCCCTTATATTCGGCGCCGTGGGCCTCCGCCGCATCCTCGATGACCATGATGCCATGTTCTTCGGCCAGGTCCATGAGCGGATCCATATCGACCGGATGGCCGTAGATGTGCACGGGGACGATCGCCTTGGTGCGGGGCGTGATCTTGGCGGCGATCTGCTCCACATCCATCTGCCAGTAGTCGAGTTCCTGGTCGACCAGCACCGGCGTTGCGCCGCAGTAGGTAACGGCGTTGATGGTGGCGATCATGGTGAAGGTGGGGATGATGACCTCATCACCCGGTTCCAGGCCAAGGGTTGCCATGGCCAGATGCATAGCAACGGTGCCATTGGCGCAGGCAATGCCATACTTCGTACCGCATACCTCGGCGAATTGAGACTCGAAGTCGCGAATGTAACTGCCGGCTGATGAAATCCAGTTCGTCTCCACGGCCTGGGTAACATACTTGAGTTCGTTGCCGGCCATGGTCGGCTCGCAGACGGGGATGATGGCCCGGCGCGTGCGTTCGTCGAAGCTGGGGATCGCCTTGTAGCGCACCTTCACTTCAGGATCAGCAGCGGGAATAATCTCGCCCAGTTCGCCCATCTCTTCAAGCGTCAATTCGGCTGGTTCAAGCATGTCGACTCTTCCTTGCCACCGTACGGAAAAATGTTTCAAAGAGGCTGACAGCGTAAAGCTGAGCCTCGCCGGGAACAATGCATATCTCGGCAAGCACGATTAAGAAACGCCCAGTGAACACGCCTCGTGCGAACGGGTCCGCGTTATGAAACAGGTCAGGACATCAAGGAGGCATTTTACCCGATGAACGGGTGGAACGGACAATTTTTACGTCAAAAGTACGCCGCTGCTATCGCACGCCTTCTCCAAAACGAACGTCCCAGGCCGCGCGTACGTACTTGCGCCCCTTGCTGAGGTAGTCGCCCAAATTGGCGCCTGTCTTGCTGTCGCCGGCCGTACGCGGTACGCAGACGTATGGCACCTCGCGCACGACAAAACCGGCCCGCACCGCGCGTCCCAGCAGATCAATACAGTACTCCCCATAATCACCGCGCAGGCGAATCTCTTCGAAGACTGCCCGGCGGCCGGCAATGAAGCCGCTGGTATAGTCATGGACCTCATCACCCAACATCACAATCGCGTAGCGGTTGATCAGCCAGCTCAGAGAACGGGCCATGGTCCCATGGGCTACATCGGCCCCGCCGGGAATCCAGCGCGAGCCCACCGCCACGTCGGCCCCATCAAGGATCGTTTGCACAAGCTTGGGAATATCCTCCGGCGGCATGGAGAGATCGCAGTCCATCCACGTGACGATATCGGCGCCATAAGTCTGAAACGCTTCATCGATGCCGCGTTGGATGGCCGAGGTGAGGCCGGCTTCATCCGTGCGCCGGACGAGCGCAACCTGGTCGCCGAACTCCGCCTGCAGGTGCGCCACAACCGCCCACGTGCCGTCGGGCGAGTCGTCATCGACCACCAGCGCCATGTGGGGCGTAATTGCGCTGGCCAAGACGCCACGAATCAGGGGCTCGATGTTCTCCCGTTCGTTGTAGGTGGGCAAGACGGTGCAGACAAACGGTCTCTGCTCGTGGGAAATCATAGGAAGCACACGCCCTTCACAATCCAGCCTTCAATCTTTGGCGTTCGGATTCAATCATCCGCCTTCTGCGCGACGGCGAGCAGACTCAGGCCGCTCGGCAGGTTCCATCTCGCCAAAAAACGGGCTTCGCGGTTGAGCGTGCGCGCGACCAAGCCGTTGCTCCATTGCGCGCGATAGAGACTGGCGTCCAATGCGATGACCCCCCACCGTTGCAGCAAGCGCAACCCCATCACCGGCCCAATGAGTAGACTATCGGCATAGGTCATCCGCGTAATCCAAAACCCCGCTTCCTGAAGCAAGCCGGACAATTCTCGGCGACGAAATCGCCGCGCCGTGTTGAACGCCATGTCGTGGGGGCCATAGAGCCACGGATAGGCGCTGACGCGCACGACCAGTCGCCCGCCCGGCTGCAGCACGCGTCGGCACTCGCCCAACACGACGGCAGGCTCTACCCCGCGCTGATCGAGCAAATCCAGGGCCAAAATGGTCTCAACGGAGGCCGACGCGCAGGGCAAACGGTGCGCGTCGCTGCGGGCAAAAAGAACGTCGGCAGGATGAGACGAAGCAAACGCCTCCGGATGCAGTTCAATCCCCATCAATGGCCCTGCCGCGCCGGCCGCGGCCAGCGCGGCCAACAGATCCCCGCGCCCACAGCCCAACTCCAGCGTTGGCCCATCGCAATCGCCCAGAAGCGTCTGAGTGACTGCATTCATGCCCGCACGCCAGCCAAACGTTGCCGCGCCATCGAAGAGCGCCGGCAGCAGCGCACCGTACGATTCGCTCATGGTTCGAGCGTTACTGTCCCCAGATCCATGCCTTCGGGCGGCATCTGCTCGCCATCGGCCTGGTAGAGCCCAAAGCGCAGCAGGTAGTCGCCCGGCGCCAGATCGGCCGGCAGGTCAATCTGGTATTCATCCAAAATACGCCAGCCGGTTTGCCAACGTGTGGTCGGTAAGCTGCCGTTTCCTGGCGGCGCGTCCTTTCCGGCGACGACCGCGCCCGTGGCCGGATCCACCAGGTGCGTGAAGACCGTCCGATCTGCGCTGGGCGCGCCATCCGTAAGCCAGTGCAGCTGCACGTAGAGCGCGTCGCCGGGGCGCACCTGCGCCGGCTGCGCGTCATAGCCGGCCAGGCGAATGCCGTCGCCGATCGCGGCGTCACGCGCCACAAACGGCGGTCGAGCCGATGCAGAGTCAGCCGGACGCGTGTAGATCTGGGCATAGGTCTGCCCTTGATCATCGGCCACGGACCAGGTGATCGCCGCATCGGGCAGCACCTCGGGCAGAAGCAGGCGCGTGCGAAAGTCCTCATGTTCGATCACCGCGTAGTGTTGCGGAAGAGCGGGTGGCTCAGCCGTCAGGGGGAAGAGATAGCGGCCATCGAATGCGACTGGCTCCGCCGGTCCGGCCAGGCGTTCGCGCCAGGCAAAGGCCAGCGTGGCGTGCTCGCTGCCCCGGGGCGTGACAAAGACGCGCTCCTCCGGCGGCAGCGCGGCCGTCGCCTGACCCAATTCCCAGAACCCTTCGTCAAAGGCGTAGAAAAGATCGGGCAGCGCGGCCCAGCGTACGAAATAGTCGTAAGCGCCGCCGGCCGCGCCCAGCGTCAGCAAGAGTGCGATCAGCGCGGCTGCGCTGGCGCGTGACCAGTCGCGCAGCCGATCGGCGCGGGTGATGCCGATCCGCCACAGTTCGTTGAGCCCGAGCGCAGCCAGCGCGGCTGTCGGCGCGGCCGCACCCAGAATCCGGTGGAAGTGGGGCGCGTATTCGCTGAAAACGCCCGGCAGAAGCAGCCCCACGAGACCGATAAGCAGGATAGAATAGGCCGGGTTGCGCACGCGCCAGAGCGCCAGCAGCAAGCCGGCATAGAAGGGCAAGGCGAGCCACAGGTTCAATGCCGGTGCCCCAGGCAGGTTGCGCCGCGGATCCAGATCACCCGTCTGGCCAAAGGGACCGAACATCTTAGCCGTCGCCTCGACATTGGCCCAAACACCCGCGTCCGCCGGGCTGCCCGTTTCGCCCACGATCACGACCTGCGCCGGCCGTTCGAGCAGCAGGGCAGGGTTATCGACAAAAAAGAAGCCCAGCGGCAAGAAGAGCAGAAAGGCGACCAGCACGGTCAGCACGACGCCCGACAGGTGACGCGAGGGTTTATCAATCGTCAATGGGTCATCGTCAATTGATAATTGACGGCCGTGGAGCCAGAGTACGGCCACAACCGGAATCATTAGCAAGGGAATGATCCAGGCTGCCTGGTAGGTATATATGCTGGCAGCCAAGAGCACGCCGCAGGCGGCGTAGCTCAGGCCAGAGTCCGTTCGCCAGCCGCGCAGAAAGAGCCAGGTGGATGCAGCCCAGAGCAGCGGCACGATGATCGGCTCGATGCCCATGCGGCTGAAGTGGAGATGCCAGCGCATCACCGCGAGGACGGCTGCCGCCAACAGCGGGAAAAGCCCGGTCAGGCGTTTTGGGTCGAGACGGCGCAGTTCATCGGTCAAGGCGAAGAGCGCGGCAACGCCCAGCACACCGAAGATGGCGGCGGTGGTGCGCATGGCCGTGGGACCGGCGCCGGGACCAAAACGCTCGAAGAACCAGAACGTCACGGCGTTGGCGTAGGCGTTGGCGGGCGGGACGCCAAAGTTGCCGGTGAGAAAGATAGGACGATAGGTTGGATCAGTCAGGATGCGCCAGGCTTCCAGGCCTTCGAACGATTCGTCGAAATGAAAGCCGGGCGGCAGCGAATCAATCTGCCACAATCGCAGCGCAGCAGCCGCGATCAGGACAAGAAATAGCCCGAACCAGATGGCCCGGGAACGGGTCGTCGTAGCAGCATCATTCATGACGCCGAATTATAGCACAGCGACACTGATAAGAATGGTCGCGCGGCGCATAGCGTATGGAAACCCGTACGGATTTGACTACTCTGACAGATTCCCGTCCGATTCCAATTGCGATTTCACCAAGGGCAAGTAGATCTCCGCCCGGGGAATAAAGCCGAGGAAGACACGATCAATCACGGTGTCGGTCTTGTCCAGCAGACGCAGATCGCCGAGGTGGCCTGAAATGCTGCCGCTATAGCCTCCCTGGACAAAGAGGCCCTGATTGCCTCTTGGCGCCTCATCGCGATTGCGGAAGGAGTGCACATCCTTGGCCACGTGGAGCTTGCCGCCGGCCGGGATGACCACGCCGGGCTGGAAGGTATAGGTAACATCACCCTCAATGCGCCAGCCGGAAATGTCAACGGCAAAGTCATTGTCGTTGCCGAGCACGAAATACTCAATGTCCGCATCTGCCGTCACCTCCGCGGCGCCTGCATCGCCAAAGTGAATGCGCGGATGGAGCGGTTGCGCTGCCGGGATGATCCCATCGGGTGCGTCGGGGCCATGGGTCACATAAAGATGTTGACGGCGCGCCTCGATGCCGCCTTCTTTCAATTCGGCAATGGCCGTGTTGAATTGCTCAGGTGGCGACCAGGTGGCGGCTTCGACCGCCGCATTGCTCGCCAATTGCTGGGCAAGGACATCGACCCGTGTCTCGAAATAACGCTGCTCGTAGGGCGTGCCCGGCTCCTGGAGCAGCTGGTCCATCACGGTGCGCAGCCGGCGCAGGTACATCTCGCGCACGGAAGGGGTCGTCAGTAACGCATCGATGAGATGATTCCAGCTGCTGATATCAAACTCGACATAGACGGCTGGATGGGCCTCCGTGCCGTGGAGGGGATGGCTGTTGAGATTGTCCGGAGCCGGTCGGCTAAAGGTCAGATCTTTGTCCCAGGGCAGGAACATCCATTCACCCGTGCCACGCGTGTCGCGATACAAGTAGTGGTTCTTGATCAGGAAGTCCCAGTCGTGGATTACTGCGCTGACGGCCAGGAAATTCAGGACCGCGGGCAAATTGACGTTGTCGTAGAGATAGCGGGTGCGGGCTCCATCGTTCCGATGAATGCCATCGATGAGAGCCTGGAGATCGCTGAAATCTTCATCTTTCCGCGTCTTCTTTTCTACGCCTTGGGTGTGACTGGCAAGATCATTGCGATTCACCTTATAGAGTGCGCCCCGCCAGTCCAGCGCCTGACGTTCGAAGTATTGGGATTCGGGCTGTTCGACCATCGTGTAGATGCCGTAGAAAGAGCCGTTGCGCTCAACGCGGGTCGGGAAGGCAATGGAGTAAGGCGTCCCGGCATCACGGTAGGCCTCCCAAGAGAGCGTCTGGTGCAGATGGCTGTAGTCGCGTACGTTGGAGTTGACGTTGATTTCATCGACTATGTAGCCATCGGAGGTGAGACGCAGGTGGTAACCGTCGTTGAAGACAAATTTGAAGCTCTTCTTGGGCTGATCGGTAGTCGTGTCGCCGCGCAGGCGCACAAAGACGTTGTCGTAGAGAACGCCGTCATAGAAGACCGCCGCACGACCACCACCGTCGGTACTGGCGCCGCCGATATCTTGCATAAACCAGTGAAAGGTCGGCAGGCTGGAAATGACGCTGGCGTCACGCACGAGCGTGCCCTGATATTGGGGCGATGTAGCAGGCGAAGAGAAGATGGGCCACCGTGCGGCGAAGTCGACAGCGTCGACCGCACGGACGTAATAGCGAACCAGCGAGCCCGGCTCGTAGAGTGCGGCTGAGATTTCGGCATGATAGCTGCGGGCGCCATCATCCAGTTGCGGTCCTGGCGTCATGGGAATCACGACCTCTGGCCCAAAATCTATGCGGTAGACCAGGTTCACGGCCGCCACAGCATTTTGCGCAGGCGCAACGCTGGCCGAAACACTCAATGGCTGGTCGGGATCCAGCTGCGCGGGGCTGTGGTTCACCCCCAGGATCAGCGGCCCTAAGTTCTCGGCGATATTGTTGTCGCTGCCCGGTGTGGGAATGCGAAAATAACGTTCGTTGCCGGCGCCGTCACGACCGTAGGATGTGTCCGGAAACTGCGCGGGGTAAGCAGGAGAATAAGCCGACGTGATCTGGCCGCTAGGGGTGACGAGAGCCAGGAACTCACCGCCCACGCTAAGGCGGAAATTGGTGTGCAGTTCACCCATCGGGTCGCGCCGATCCTTGTCTGACGCAAAGATAATCCAATAGCTCTGGGCCGGAATCGTAATCGCCGGCAGCAGCCAACGGTCGAGCTCATGCGGCTTATCGGTCAGCGTCCAGTCTTCCAGATTGACGGGGGCATCACCCGCGTTGAAAAGCTCCAGCCAGTCGGGATAATCGCCATCTCCATCTTGCAGCGTGCGCTCGTTGTCCGCCATAAATTCGCTGATGACAATGGGCGGCGGCAGCGGAACCGTGCCCTCGGGCACAGACTGGCCAAATGCAGTGAGTGCGAACTGATCATGCAGCAAAAAGCCAGCTGTCAGCAGGATAAAAGCGGCGCCAAGCGTGATCCGCATAGTGCGATGATAGCAGCGACGTGAGGTGGACATGGATGGATACTTTCGTAACTACGCTGGTGACGGCCAGACTGTGAACGGAAAACTTCGTACTTCTATAGACGCAAGGGGAATCGAATAGTTACGCTTTATGTTTATCCCAATTCTCAATGATCAACCGGCACTTCTTAAACACCGCCGCTTCTGCGTACCGGATTCGTCTGCGTCGTAGAGGACACATTCTTCAGCAGGCTGAGCACAGACCGTCCACACGCAAACTGGCCATGTCAATCTTCCCTCTGAGTGAGGGTGGAAGATTGACATGGCCAGTTTCGACTCGGCCCCTACACCCAGCGCCTACTTCTCAACCACAGGCAGGAAGATGGTCGCATCAAAGGAATCGCTGAAAATCGCACGCACTGTAACGTTCCGGTTCATTGGAATCGTGAGTGGGTTATCGGTTCCGGAGACATCGCCCGCCCAGCCCACGAATACCCACCCTGCATCCGGCACGGCAGTCAGCGTGACTGACTCTCCGGGTTGGAAGTCGCTGCGCTCAGGCGTGCGCGTAATCGTGCCCGCGCCATCAATGCCGGTCGTGAGGATGTAGGCATCCAGGCCAAATTTCGCCATGGCCGTCGTGGGTTGATCAATGGTCAGCTCGATCAGCGGAGAGTCGCCGCTCGCATCGCCATCCCAATTCATGAAGTAGGATCCGGCTGCGGCGATGGCTTCCAGCTCGACCTTCGTGCCGGGCGCATAGGTCTGCCCCACAGGGGTGGCCACGATCACGCCGCTGCCTTGCCCCGTCGTCTCGGTTTGAAGCGCATAGCGCTGCTGGGTAAATGTTGCCGTGACCTGAGTCGGCTGCGTCGTCGTCACTTGTTGCACCGGCTCTGTGCCGCTCAGGTCCTCGCTCCAACCGTCAAAGGTCCAGCCGGGCGCGGGGATGGCCTCCAGACGCACGACTTCACCGAGGAGGTAGTCGGGCTGATCCGGATCCCGCGTCACCGTGCCGCCAATCCCCTGCCCGTTGGCGATGATGGTCGTCACCAGCGGGAAGCGCTCGATCTCTACAAAGCGGGCCTCGATCCGGTCTTGAAGCAAGAACTCACCTTCCACCGGATTCTGCTGGCCGTCAAGCGAGCCGCCCACCCAGCGATCAAAGCTCCAACCCGGCGCCGGAACGGCGGTCAAGCGCAACGTCTCGCTGCATCCGCCCTGGCCAAGTGGCGCGACCGACACGATGCCTCCGCGGGCCGGCACGGCCGCAACATTCAGCTCTTCAGGCGACAGGACCTGATCGTCTTCGCCGTCAAGGGGGCTGGCCGTATCGATAAAATAGTCGGCCAGCATGGTAAAGGCAGGCGCCGGCTCCCCTGCGCCCACGTTGCCGGCGAAGAGTCCGGCGCGCCGCACGGAAAGGTCATGCGTGAAGCGGAATTGGCCGCCTTCCACCCAGTTATTGTCATCATAGGAGTAACCGGCTTGCCAGGTCGATCCAGTACGCGTGACGCGGAGGTAAAACGGGGCTGCGCCTGACGGAATTACGCTGTTAAACTCGATTGTCGGCGTGCCGTCAACAAACGTGATGCCCAGCAGCCGCACGCCGTTGCCGTCATGCTGCACGTTGAAGCGCACAAAGTTCTCTTCGTCTTCCAGCACGAGCATGCCCTGCAACTGATAGCGGAAGAGAACGGGCGACTCAAATTTCGCCTCCAGTTGAAGATTGCCGTCATCCATGGGGACGGTGAGGTAGGGCGCTTCGATTCCGTCGGTCCAGACATCATGATTGATGCCGCCTGGTACGGAGAGAATAAGCTGGCGTCCATCAACAGTGAGCGTCGACGCGCCGGGGCCGTCCGCCTGGGGATCGATGACGGTCCAGAGCGACTGATTGAGGCCGCAACTGTTGAAGTCGTCGGAGCGAGATTCAAGCACCCGCAGCAGGGCTGGTTCACTGGTCACATTGCCAAAGGCATTGGCGACGACAACCTGATAGCTGTCGTCTGCGTTCGCCAGATTGGCAGCCGGCACTTCATATTCAGCATCATCTGCGCCTGCAATATCGACGCCATTCCGCTGCCACTGATAGGTCAGCGGGGTCACGCCGGCCGCCTCGACCACAAAGCGCGCCGCCAGCCCCTGAAACACGACGGCATCGACAGGCTGGACGGTGATCGTTGGCGTGCGCGTACGAATTGCAATCATGACGCTATCCGCCGCCGAAGTCTCCCCGTCATCGGTGACCTGTAGGGTGACCTCATGCTCGCCGATGGGCAGCGTTACCTGGGCCGTCACACCTGTGGCGATTTCCACGCCATTGGCACGCCAGGAATAGGCCGTGATCTGGCCATCATCCGTGCTGCCGGATCCATCCAACTGCACGATTTCTTCCCCATTGCCGTCTTGATCCACGATCTCCTGATCCTCGCCGGCCGCTGCCGTGGGCGGCAAGTTGACGGTGCCGCCACCGATCGCCAGGTTTTCGTAGACCAGCACGAGGTTCTGCACCCAGCCGGTGGAGATGATGTCCAAATCGCCATCGGCATCGATGTCGACCAGTTGCGTACCGTCATGATGCTCATCGCCCTCGTGGATCATGTGTTCCGTCCACGAACCGCCACGGCCGTCCCCATTTTCATAGATGAAGAGGCGTGAATCCGCCGGTGAGTTCAGATTGTGCTCGCCGACGACGATGTCGAGATCGCCGTCGCGGTCGAGGTCCGCGACATCGACGCTCTGCGGGTTGACCAAGTTTGCAATTAGATGCTCGGTCCACAAATCGGTAATCTCTGAAGGACGCTCGTACCAAGCCAATTTGCCGTTAGGATCATGCCCGTAGCCAACCACCGCGTCCAGATCACCATCCTGATCCATGTCGACCAGATGAACACGGTCTGGATCCCCTGTCGTCGGATTGTGCAGCGTGAAGGACGTCCACCCGCCGGGATCATTGCGCAGCCACTTCGTTCCCTGGATGATATCCTGGTCGCCGTCCCGATCCATATCGTCTGAATCCAGACCCTCGCCTTGGGAGACCGGCGAAATCTGCCGCCAGGTCCATTGCTCGGTCTTGGGATCGTCTGGCACCGTCAGGGATTGCGTGCCGGTCGCGCCATTCTGCCAGGAGAGGATCACTTCCAGCGGGCCGCCCTGGGCAAACCGGTTGACGGTTGTGCCCTGCAGGAACGAACCGTTGCCGTTATCGATATTCTCGTATAGCGTGAAGTTACCGGCGCCATCATTGTGGGCCCAGGCAAAGGCGTTATTGGTCTCCGGGCCCTTGCCGCCGGTGCCCACGATGTCGAGCGCGCCGTCGTTATCGAAATCGTAGACGGCCGCCATATTGTTGAGCGGCTCCCCGATGACGTTGCGCACCCAGTTCCCGTCGGGGCGCCCAGGATTGCGGTACCACCAGGCGCCGGCGATGATATCCGGCCGCTGGTCGCCGTCCACATCACCGGGTTCGATGAAGATGGCGCGCCAGGGTCGTGCTGAATCGACCACGTGTCGCCGCCAGCGATCGACAGGCAGGGGACCGGTCGTGTTGAGCCAAACGTCTACGCGCGGCGTATCCCAGTTGAAGGGTTTGCCAAAGATGTCGAGATCGCCATCCCCATCCAGGTCGGCAACCCGCGACTCATGGTTACCGATTCCGCTTGAGACGACGTCGGAGCTGAAGTTGCCCGTGCCGTCGCCGTAGAAGAACCACATTTTGGCGTCGTCATTGCCGCCATTGAGACGCATTTCGGCCGTAAAAATGTCAAGATGTCCATCGCGATTGATATCGACGATCTCAAGGCTGTGGGTGCGTTCGACATTGACCCCGAGCAGATCTGTCCCCACCCAAGCATTACCGTTCCATTGATACCATTTTAGCGCGCCAATGGTTTCAGCCGGCGAGAGGACAACCTCGACACGACCGCCGGGAATCAGCTGGCCGACTGCCGTGCGACTGAAGCGCTTGGCGTCATCGATCAGGTTCACCGAATAGTTGTTGCCGCTGAGATGCTTAAACCAACGACCGCCGCCCACGATGTCCAAGATGCCATCGAGATCAACGTCGGCCACCGCCAGACCTTCATGATCCTCACCGGCGTAGCTGTAGATCGGGGTCAACGTCCATGCACCGGCGCTGCGTGGATTGTCGGGGATCTCAGCCAGGATCAGTTGGCGGGCGCGCTGGTTCCAAAAGACCAACTCCGACTGCCCATTGCCGTCAAAGTCGCCATAGAGCATGTCGTGGTGCATGTTGACGCCACTCGCTTTGATCGTATGCTTCGTCCAAGAGGTGGCCGGGCTGTAAGCAGGATAGGGATTCTCCCACCACCAAATGCCATTCGACGTGTAATCGCCGCCAAAAGTAAGATCCAGATCGCCATCGCCGTCCACGTCAAAGACGGCGCCCCCGGCCTCGATGGGGATCACCCCATCCTCAATCACGTATCGGCTCCACCCCGCGTCACTGCGTCGATACCAGACGATTGAATCGCCAGGATCGCCGCGACTGCCGACCACAAAATCCTTAACCCCGTCCTTGTCAACATCCAGCACAAGCCCTGCCGTCTGATCAACCGAGCCGCTGGGGACAGGCAAATCGCCGAAGTCACTGGACAGGTGCGTCCATTCCGGCTGGACCGGATTTTGGGCATCGATCGCCTTGTTTTCGTAGAGGAGCACGCGGTTGTGGCTCCAGCCAATCGAGAGAATGTCCAGATCGCCGTCGAGATCAATGTCAATCACCCGCGTGCCGTCATGGTGCTCATCACCAACGTGCACGACGTGGGGCGCCCATCCGCGCCTTTGCCGTCAAGATTCTCGAAGATGATTAGCCGGAGCGTTGGCTGTTCGGCAGGGTCAAGATGGTGTTCCCCCAGAACGATATCGATATCACCGTCTTGATCCATGTCTGCAGCATCCAGGCTCATGCCGCCGCCGATGACGGAGTCTGAAATAGAGTGGGCGATCCAGCGATCGGTGGCCGTTGCCGGCTGCTCATACCAGACCAGCTTCCCGCTCTGCCCCTCTCGGGATGAGCCAACCACTGCATCCAAACGGCCATCCTGGTTGATGTCGACCAGTTCGTTGCGATCCGGGCCGCCGGGCAACGGATCGTTGACTGTGTGTGTGCGCCACTGCGTGCCATCGTTGCGCAGCCACGCGGTGCCAAGCATAAGGTCAACCGTGCCGTCACCATCGATATCGCCACTGCTCAGGTCTTCGCCGAAAGCCGTTGTGGACGCGACTTCCCACGTCCAATCGTCATTAACGGGATCGGCCGGCACGGTCAGCAATTGCGTCCCTGCATTCCAATCCTGCCACGAGATCGCGACTTGCACAGGGGAACCGGTCCGATAGCGATCAACCGCGACCCCCTGGAGAAAGTTACCCTGGGTTGCCGCGATGTTTTCATACAGCGTGAAGTTACCGCTGCCGTCATTTTTGGCCCAGACGAACGCCGGATTGGTCTCATCGCCGTCTCCCTGGTTGCCCAGTACGTCCAGCTTGGAATCGTTGTCAAAGTCGTAAAGCGCCGCCATGTTATTGAGCGGCGCCCCGAAGGAACGCCGCGCCCAGTCACCGCCCGCGCTCTGCGGGTTTGCGTACCAGGAATCGCCGGTGGCAATATCCGGCCAACCGTCACCATTGAGATCGCCACCGTCGATCAACACGGCACGCGAGGGGCGGGCATCATCGATGACGTGACGTTGCCAATTGTCGAGTGTCAGACCATTGCCTTGTCCACTTGCAGTGGAAAGCGAGTTCATCGGGAGAGCGGCCAGACCGATGACGGCAGCCAGAGCCACAAGAAGCATCCGCGCGCGGGTGCCAAGACTATTCGAAAGGAATCGCATTATAATTGTCCATATCAGAACATGCATTGGGCTAAGTGCAGGGCAAGAGAGTCGATCAGGATAACGCGTTTGCGGAACGTAGATGAGGTCATTTAGAAGCGTTCCAGGCGGCTAGTATACACGCAAAGAGGCCGAACCGGAATATTCGCCGCCAGACCGACATAGATCGCAGGACCGGCAAGGCCTGGCCGAATTCATGATGGGAAGATTCGCTGGCACGCAGTAAGCATGGCCAGAAACCCACTTCAGGCGAGAGTTTCATCCACCCGCCGCATGATCTCCAGACAGGCGCGGGCGTTGTGATAGGGCGTCTTCCACAGTCCGGCCTTCATTGCAGGCAGCGGCGCGCCGGCTTCATCCCGACCCCAAAACCAGTCGCCGTGCGTTCGGTCGATCAACTGCGCCTGCACATAGCGCCAGCAGGCCAGTGAAGCGTCGAGGAAACGCGCATCGCCGCTGAGCTGATAGGCATTGAAGAAGCCCACCATGCCCTCGGCCTGCCCCCACCAGATGGCGGCCGGTCCCGTGCTGTCGGTGCGCACGCTGCCGTCGGGGTTGCGCCCTTCCGCATAGGCGGCCTGGGCCATAGCCAGCGTCACAGCGCGCACTTCGGCTGTCAGGTCGGCGTTGCCTAACTGGTCGGCAGCCTCTACCAGCAGCCAGCTTCCTTCCAGATCGTGGCCGTAGGAATCGGTGTTGCTCAGGACGCGCCAGTCCGCGTCAAAAAGCAATTTGAAATGGCCGCGCTCGCGGTCGATGACCCGATCGAGCAGGATGTGGACGAGGTCCTCTAGACTTGCCCGCAACGCTGCATCATCCCAGGCCTGCAAAAGAAGCGTGTAGGCTTCGAGGAGATGAAGATGGGCATTCATGCTCTTGATCGTGGCAGGGCCGTTTTCATCTACATTGAGCGGTGTGCGAGTGTGCCAGTCGCGCACAAACCCGTCAAAATAACCGCCCGCTTCTCGATCCCGGGCGTGGCGCTCCAGCAGGCGATAGAGCGCGATGGCCCCGTCCAGACTTGCGACGGAACCGCTGGCGAGATAATCCTCGGTGAAGCTGTAGATGCCATACGCCTGGCCATCCACCAGCTTGTCGGTGCGCAGAGGCGTGCCGTCGACGGTCACAGCCCAGAACAGGCCGCCATCGCGATCGTCCCAGAATTTGTGCAGTTGACCGGCGCGCGCCTCCTCAATCAGCGCGCCGTAGCCCAAATCGCCGAGCCGCCGCTGGGCATGGGCAAAGGCCCACAGCACGCGCGTGTGCTGTACTTGCCCCTTGGGCGCCTTGCGATCAGGCGTGCCGTCGTTGGCGACATAGCCATAGAAGCCGCCATGCTCCCGATCGACCACGTGATTGGCGGTAAAAGGCAGGATGTTGTGCAGCAGCTCATCCCGGACTTCACGGGCATACGATTGGAGAGTCTGTTCGTCAACGGACATTGTGGCCCCCATTTATCTGATATGGCGAGGAGTTGTCCTGCTACTTTAGCCCATTCAGCTTGGCAGCGCTACGGCCGGAGGCAAGCGGGCCCAAGCTGGTCTGGCAAGCGCACAAGTGCTGGGCAACGTGAAAATGTTCGACTGAGGCGAATCCAGTTGATTGGCGATCCGATCTTCCTGGAAGCTGTATGCAGGACGACCTGTCATTGAGAGAGCATCCAGGAAGATGCTGCGCACAGTTAGTTTTCTGGATTGGCCTCAGTCCATATGCGATCGCAGTAGCGACAACACCGAAAAGATCGGGTGAGAACATTACGCTCCTATACTGCATGGCAACGCCCCCTTGTTCACGTCCACTCCCGCCGGAGGCATGACCCATGACGATCGTCAAACAAATCGGCATCTTTCTCCTGATCACCTTCACCTATACCGTACTGTGGATTTCGGGCATTACGTTGGGCATAACGATTTTTGGGGCCGAAGCGCCGGGCAGCAGCGCATCTGACGGCGCGGTGCTGGGGCTGATGTTTGCCGCGTCTGCGCTCAACAGCGCGGTCATCATGTTTGCGGTGGCCAACTCGCGCTGGCGCGGCGGCGCGCTCACAGCCACCCTGGCGGCCGAGATCTTCGGCGTCCAATTCTTCATGTCGCAGATTGAGACGCTGCTCTTCAATCGTGCCCTCGGTCTCTCCCTGGAGTTCATCTTTGCGATTGTCTTCGGTGGGCTGGTCATTGCGCTGGGCGTGGCCCCACTGACGGTCTGGCTGATGGGAAAGATGCGCGGGCCGGCAGAACCGGCCATATTCGAAAGACGCGGCACGCTCGACTACGTCTGGCGGGTGGCGCTGCTGGCAATCGTGATTTACCCGGCCCTCTACCTGCTCGCCGGTCACTTCATCGCCTGGCAATTTGCCGATGTTCGCGAGCTCTACACGGGATCGACCGCCAATCGCTCCTTCATGGCTTCACTCCGGCCATTCCTGACTGACGGGCTTTGGTTTACGCAGATCGTGCGGGGGCTGTTGTGGATTGGGCTTGGGCTACCCGTCGCGTGGATGACGCGTGACGGCTTTCCGCGCAGCGGGCTGGTTTTGGGGTTGCTCTTTGCCGTGCTGATGAACGCGCAGCACCTGCTGCCCAACGCCTTCATGCCGGATACAGTCCGCCTGGCCCATGGCATCGAAACAGCTTCGTCGAATTTCGTGTGGGGTGTCGCAATCGCCTGGCTGCTCACGCCGCAACCGGCAAGCCTGCGCGTCTCACCTCCTACCGCAGCGTTGCAGCAAGCCGAAATCAAAGAAGTCTGACCTCTTGAAGAAGTCAGACTTCGAATCTACGGACACGACGGCGTGCACCTAAAAAATCCCCAGGTCATCCTTGGCATCATCGGACATCATGTCTGGATTCCAGAAGGGCGTCCAGGTCAGGTGGATGTTGACCTCGTCCAGATCGGGGTACGCCGTGTGCGTCTCGCGCTGTACGTTGGAGATGATCTCCGGGCCGGCCGGGCAACCGGGACTCGTCAGCGTCATGGTGATCTCAGCCGTCTGGCTTTCGGAAATTTCGATGTCATAGATCAAGCCCAAGTCGACGATGTTCATCATCAGTTCAGGGTCTTTGACTTTGGCCTGAATCACGGAACGGATTTCTTCAGGTGTAGGCATGCTCATGGGTTCATTCTCCTTATTCAAGCAACGATTGACCACCGTCATCGCGCATAGTAGCCGGCGTAGACGGCGTCATCCTTACGCTAAATGGGTGATTCGATCAGTACGTCGTTGCCCTCAACGCGCACTTCATAGGTATTGGTGGCGGTAAACGCCGGGAAGCTCAGGGCGGCGCCGGTACGAATGTCGAAGCGGGCGCCGTGGCGAGGACACTCGACCTGGCAACCGGCCACGATCTCGCCTTCGACCAGCGGGCCGCCGTCATGGGTGCAGACGTCTTCAATGGCATACAGTTCGCCATCCAGGTTAAAGAGCGCCACGCGCACGTCGTCCACTTCCACCAGCTTACTGCCGTTGGCCGGGATCTCGTCCAGCGCGGCGACTCGGATAAAGTCACTCATTCAGTTCATCCTCTTTGTTGGTCGTTGATTCGCCTTCATCCAAACAGGCATGAAGCACATTTAGAGGCAACAGTGCGCACTTTTGGCGCACCGGGCCGATTTCAATCTCAAGCAAATCCAGCAGCTCTTTTTGTCCCCACGCGTCTACCTCTGCGGTCGGCTTGCCGATGATTTCCTCGAGCAAGATGCTGGCCGCTGCCAGACTTAGCGAACAGCCCCGCCCATCAAACGCAGCGTCCACGATTTGATCGTCTTCGATCAGCAGTTCGATCGTCACCTCATCGCCGCAGAAGGGGTTGACGTCGCGCTTGCGCACGGTCGGTGCTGCCAATGTCCCCTTGCGGCGGGGGTGCTTATAGTGATCGATGATGCGGTCGTCAGCACTGGCCATGAATCCCTGCCGTCATGCTATGCAGGCGGTTGAACAAGAGAGTCTAAAACGCAAAGATGGCTTGGGCCTTCTCCAATGCCACGCAGAGCTTGTCGATCTCCTCTGGCGTATTATAGAGATACATGCTCGCACGGGCGCTGCTGGAGATATCATAGCGGTCATGGAGCGGCTGGGCGCAATGATGGCCGGCGCGAATCGCAATGCCCGACTGGTCGAGCACGGCCGACAGGTCATGGGGATGAACGTCCTGCAGCGTAAACGCAACCAGGCCGCCCCGCGCTTCCGGCCCCGGTCCGACGATGCGTAAGCCTTCCACCTGGCTCAACTGCTCGTAGGCATAGGCGACCAATTCGCGCTCGTGGGCATGCACCCAATCCATGCCGATTTCATTCAGATAGTCGACAGCGGCGCCAAGACCAATCGCTTCGGCGATGGGCGGCGTACCCGCCTCAAACTTGTGGGGCAGTCCGGTCCAGCTGCTGCCATCCATGCGCACTTCACGGATCATTTCACCGCCCCCCAGGAAAGGCGGCATCTCTTCCAGCAGGGCGCGCTTGCCGTAGAGCACGCCGATCCCGGTGGGGCCGCACATCTTGTGGCCGCTGAAGACCAGGAAATCGGCGTCGAGCGCCTGAACATCGACGGGCATGTGGGGCACGCTCTGCGCGCCATCAACCAAGGCCAAGGCGCCCACCGCGTGGGCTTTGGCAATCAACTCTGCGGCGGGATTGACCGTCCCCACCACGTTGCTGGCGTGAATGAAGCTGAAGAGCTTGGTCCGCTCGGTCAACAGCGCGTCCACAGCGTCCATGTCGAGCAGCCCCTGGTCCGTCACCGGCACGTAGCGCAGCGTGAAGCCAATTTGCTCACGCAAAATATGCCACGGCACGATGTTGGAGTGGTGCTCCATTTCCGTGATCAGGACCTCATCACCCGGTCCCAGATTGGCCCGCCCCAGGCATTGGCGACGAGGTTGATGCCCGCGGTGGTGCCCGAGGTATAGATGACCTCTTTATCACTGGGCGCGTTGATGAAGCGGGCGATGCGCAAGCGTGCCTGCTCATAGAGGCCGGTGGCCTCCTCGCTGAGCGTATGCGCGCCCCGATGCACGTTGGCATTGTGACGACGGTAGTACTCGTCCATGGCCTGTAAGACTGACTCAGGCTTCTGGCTGGTCGCACCGTTGTCGAGATAGACCAAATCGTACTCGCCAATTTTACGCGCCAGCGCCGGGAAATCCCGACGAATCTCGGCTACACGTTCAGCCGTCATGGCTAGGGTCATGAAATGCTCCTACTGTCCAGGGTGTTGCAACATGGAGGCTGACGGTTATTTTGTGCCAGCCTCCACGCTCTATTTTAGCGCTCAATCGGCAATCCGACCGAATTTCCCCACTCGGTCCACGAACCATCGTAGTTGCGCACATTGTTGTAGCCAAGCAGATAGGTGAGCACAAACCAGGTGTGGCTGCTCCGTTCGCCGATGCGGCAATAGGCCACCACCTCGTCATCTTTCCCCAGTCCCTGCTCTTCTTCATAAATAGCGCGCAGATCATCCGCGCTCTTGAAGGTGCCGTCTTCGTTTGCGGCCCGCGCCCAGGGAACGCTGCTTGCGCCAGGGATGTGGCCGCCGCGCAGCGCGCCCTCCTGGGGATAATCGGCCATGTGCAGCAATTCGCCATTGTATTCGGCCGGGCTACGCACGTCGACGAGCGGTTTGCCCGCCTCTACGTGGCGCAACACTTCATCCCGAAAAGCACGGATAGGGGCGTCGTTGCGCGGTGCGGCCGTGTATTCGGTCGGCGGATAGCTGGGAACCTCACGCGTTACCGCTCTGTCCTCGGCCATCCACTTGGCGCGCCCGCCGTCCATGACCTTGGCATTGGTATGACCAAAGAGCTGGAAGACCCAGAAGGCGTAGGTTGCCCACCAGTTGTTTTTATCGCCGTAGAAGACCACGGTTGTCTCGGGCCCAATGCCGTTTCGACGCATGAGTTGCTCGAAGCCGTCCTGGTCGATGTAGTCGCGTACGAGCGGATCGTTGAGGTCAATGTGCCAATCAATCTTTACCGCGCCGGGAATATGCCCCATGTCATACAGCAAGACATCTTCGTTGCTCTCCACCAAACGAATGGCAGGGTCGTCCAGGTGTTCAGCAACCCAGTCGGTGCTCACCAGTACGTCTGAATTGACATACCCCTTCTCTGCAATGCTCAT
>CAWEEJ010000060.1:0-113224 GCA_963807905.1 uncultured Chloroflexia bacterium
CGTTAATCGATCAGTCGCCGTTAATCGATCAGTCGCCTAGGTTGGGGGCTCCCTTGCCGCCGCCAGTCGCGCTGGCGGCACAGATTCGCGGCTTTGTGCGAACGAGTCTGGAGTACGGCCAGTCGGCCTTCATGCGCGCCCTGGTTCATGACGAGGTGGATGCGATGTTGGCGCAATGGCCGCCGCCGCAGATTGCCGCTGCCCAAGCGCAAGGACGCGGACGCGAGATGTGGGCGTTTGCTGCCTCGGTTTTGCGCGACCTGGATGCGGTGAATGTGGCCCAACAATCTGCATGAAGACCTATACCACGCGCATTTACAGGTTGTCTCGCTAAATATGTGCGACTACTTCCCGGCAGGGGAGCCCACTCATTCTGGGAAGTAGAAACTTGCCGCGCAAACCACCAACTGCCTGTCGGTGAGATGCGTCGTTGGGTATTTGGCGATGATAGCGGTCTTGTGCGACAGTTGATTGATCCGCAGCAAGCGGAACGCAATCAGACCAATCGGACAGTACGACCTATGATGTGGTGAAAGGAAAAAACCATGGAGTATCGACAGCTCGGTAGCGCCGGGGTGCGCGTTTCAGTGATTGGATTGGGGACCAATCGCTTTGGATCGGAGATGCTACCCCAGGTGGAGGTCAATAACGTCATCGATGCGGCCCAGGATTGGGGCATCAACTTGATCGATAGCGCCGACGCCTATACCAAAGGGCGCTCGGAGGAGACATTAGGCAACGCGCTGAAAGGGCGCTGGGACAAGTTCGTTGTGGCCTCAAAGTTCTATTTCCCCACGGGCGACGGGCCCAACGATCGGGGCACGTCGCGCTACCACATGATGAACTCGGTAGAGACCAGCCTGCGGCGTCTGCAAAACGACTACATCGACCTCTACTACATCCATCGCTGGGACCCCACCGTGCCCATTGAGGAAACGCTGCGCGGCCTCGACGATCTACTGCGTATGGGCAAGATTCGCTACATCGGCGTCTCGGACTTTGCCGCCTGGCAGCTGGCCAAGGCCAACCTTCTCTCCGAACTGCGCGGCTGGGCGCCGATTGTCGCGATTCAGTCCGAGTATCACATGCTGGAACGGCAGGTGGAGCGGGAAGTGTTGCCCTACTGCCGAGCCCACGGCGTGGGCTTTATTCCTTACTTTCCGCTGGCTGGCGGCTTCTTCACGGGCAAGTACAAGCGAGGTGAAGCCCCGCCTCCCGGCTCGCGCGGCGAGTCCAGCGACTACGTCCGGCAGTACATGACGGCCGAGAATTTTGATAAAATCGAAGCGCTTACCGCCTGGGCAGGCGAACGAGGCCGAGGGTTGAATGAACTAGCCCAAGCCTGGCTCATGGCGCAGCCGCAGGTCTGCTCCGTCATCTCCGGCGCCACTAAGCTTGCCCACGTCGAAAGCAACGTCAAGGCGGCAGATTGGCATCTGAGCAGTGAAGATCTGGCCGAGATCGAGGCGGTTCTGAATCCGGACGCGGCTGCCTAGAATCTGTGTTAGCAAAAGAATCATTGAGGCGAGCCCATCAGTCGCTGTAGTTCGTACGACGGACAGCTGCCCGCTGTGATCAAGTATGGCGCCTGTCAGGTAGAATGGTCGGTTGTGGTCGATACGCCGCCGGCACAGTAGCACATTCGATTTCCTCCGCTTTATCAGGGGGACGCACACGACATTTTGGAGGGCTGCACCAACGGACTGGTCATTCTTGTCCAAGCCGCCCTCCAAGCATAGGAAGTACGCCACCACGGCCCCGCTTGCACCTAAGCGGGGCCGTGCGCGTGATGCATAGCTGCGCTTTTGTGAGGCATCGGCTCCCCTCATTCGATGTCACAATGGCATGGACCGATCAAGTTACCCGCTCAATGAGGATGATAGAAGGAGAACAATCGTGAACCTGCTCGACAAATTCCGCATGAATCAATCCGCAGCGCCTGCGTCTGCTCGAGGGCCGCAGCTCGATCACGCGATCGTGATCGGCGGCAGCATCGCCGGCCTATTGACCGCCCGGGTGCTCACCAACCATGCCGCCCGTGTCACGATCATCGAGCGCGATCGTCTGCCCGGGGCGCCGGCTTTTCGCAAGGGCGCTCCCCATGCGCGTCATCCCCATGGCCTGCTGGCAAGGGGGCTGCAAATCATGGAGGAACTCTTCCCGGGGCTGACGGAGGAGCTCCATGCCGGTGGCGCCCGACCCGTCAACGCCGGCAGCGGCATCCGTCTGGTCATCGGCGATGCGCCGGTCCAGCCCTTTGTCACGCCACTGAGCGTAACCGCCTGCAGCCGACCGTTGCTGGAATATACCATCGCCAGCCGGTTACGCCGTATGCCCCAGATTCACTGGCTTGACCGGTGCAGCGTCACCGAGCTCATGACCGATTCGGCCGGCGGCCGCGTGACCGGCGTGCACCTACAGCATCTAGACCAAGGACCTGCGGCAGCGCAACCGCTGCGCGCGGATCTCGTCGTGGACGCCAGCGGACGTGGATCCAAGATGCCGAAATGGCTGAACGACCTGGGATATGCTGCGCCGGAAGAAACGGTGATTGACGCCAAAACAGGCTATACCACGCAGATCATCAAGGTGCCTGCTGAACTTGCCGCCGAGCTTGGGTGGACCGTCTTCTACAGTATGCCCAAGGCGCCTGATCGTTCGCGGGGCGGCATTGTTGTGCCCCTGGAAGGCGATCGTTGGCAGGTGACGCTGATCGGCTTCAATGGCGACTATCCGCCCATTGAAGCCGCGGCATTCCGGGCGTTCGCCCGCACGTTGCCGACGCCGGATATTGACGCCATTCTGGCGCAGGCCGAACCTGTGACCGCACCCTACGCCTTTCGCAACGTCGCCAATCGCTTACGCAAGTATGAGGGGCTGCCCCGCTATCCGGATGGCGTCGCCGTCATCGGCGACGCAGTCTATGCCTTTAACCCTGTGTACGGCCAGGGCATGACCGTCGCGGCGCTGGGTGCATTGGCGTTGGACGACTGCTTGGCACGCCAGGCAAGCGCCAATGCCCTGGATCCGACCGCAGGCCTCATGGCTCGATTTCAGCCGCAACTCGCCAAAGTCATCGCCGGGCCGTGGCAGATGGCGACCGGGCAGGATCTGCGTTGGCCCGCCGTGGGACAGACGCGGCAGGTAGACCCGGTGACGCGGCTGGTGCAGCGATACTTTGACCGCGTGCTTGATGCCATGACGACTGATGGCGAGGTCGCAGCGGCGTTTGTGCAGGTGCAGAACATGTTGCAGCCGCCGACAACGCTCTTTCACCCGAAGGTTGCACGGCGCGTGCTGTTGTCCCATACCCAAGGCGTTTCGCCGCAGCCGGTTGACGTGAAGCTGTCCCGAGCGGCTCTGCGCGAGATCGCAAGCTAATCGGCCGATCATATTGTCGTCTGTAGACTCACCATAGGAGAAAAATCATGACTGTAAGCACAGCGCAGATTGTACTAGTTCGCCAGACTTTTGGTCTGATTGAGCCGATCGCGCCGCAGGCTGCTGCGCTCTTTTATGACCGGTTGTTTGAGATCGCGCCGGAGGTTCGGCCGCTCTTCAAACACAATATGGATGAGCAGGGCCAGAAGCTCATGCAGATGATCGGCATTGCCGTGGCCAATCTTGACAAGCTGGAGGAAATCGTGCCGGCAATCCAGGCCTTGGGCAAACGGCATGCCACTTATGGCGTGGAGCCCGTCCATTATGAGGCCGTCGGCGCGGCCTTGCTCTGGACGCTCGAAAAGGGACTCGGCTACGCCTTCACGCCAGAGGTGCGCGAGGCCTGGGCGCTCGTCTATGCAACGCTGGCCGACGTCATGCAGACGGCCGCGTATGGGACAGCGGTCGTGCCCGACGCCGTGGCGTAAGCCGGCCGGATTGGGCAGTGACCGGGTGTCGAGGATCCCTGCTTTGACAAAAGTCCCCTATTGACCGCGTACAAGTCAGCAGAGTATACTGTACGGCGTAGACTTCGCTCCTTACTTCAACGTTTGCATGCTTCAACGCAACGTTGGCCGTATTGGAGCCGTCGACTCCATTCGGGTTGATGCGGGCATGCACCACTTGGGCATGTACCACCATCGTCTATTTCATTGCAGGGAAAGGAACCGTTCCATGAAAATCGCTGTTCGACTTTCGAGTGCGCTGCTCGCACTGCTGCTTGTCGCGGTGCTGGCAAATCCGATGGCGGCCGCACCAGTTGCGCAAGATGCCGGCACAATCTCTGATCTTGTTGCCGAAAATGCCGACTTCGCCACGCTGCTGGCAGCGTTGCAGGCGGCAGGTTTGGATACCGTACTAGAGGGGGAGGGTCCGTTTACGGTTTTTGCCCCCACCGATGAGGCGTTTGCTGGTCTGGATGCCGGCACTCTGGATGCGCTGTTGGCAGATCCTGAAGGCGCCCTCACGTCCGTGCTGGGCTATCATGTCGTGGAGGGCCAGATTTTGGCCGAGGATATCACCGACGGCATGGAAGCGACAACGGTTGAGGGAACCCCGCTTCTCTTCACGGTGGCCGATGGCGTGGTCAGCGTGAATGGCGATGAGATCGCCACAGCCGATGTCCAGACAGATAATGGCGTAGTCCACATCATCAATAGCGTTTTGGTTCCGGCAAGTATTGCCGCCGCCGCCCCTGAAGAAGAAGCCGCAGCCGAGGAAGAAGCCGCAGCCGAGGAAGAAGCCGCTCCTGAAGAAGAGGCAGCAGCCGAGGAAGAGGCCGCAGCTGAAGAAGAAGCCGCTCCTGAAGAAGAGGCTGCTCCTGAAGAAGAAGCTGCAGCCGAAGAGGAAGCCGCTCCTGAAGAGGAGGCCGCTCCTGAAGAAGAAGCTGCAGCCGAGGAGGAAGCCGCTCCTGAAGAAGAAGCTGCTGTTGAGGAAGAAGTGACTGCTGTCGTAGAAGAAGAGGCCGCTGTGGAAGAGGCCGCCGCTGCCGTGGAGGAAGAAGCAACTGAGGTCGTAGAAGAGGTCGCGGCTGTCGTGGAGGAAGAAGCAACCCCTGTGCCGGTAGCCGCTGCTCCGGAGGTTGAAGAGGGTGGCTGGCCCTGGTGGGTCTGGACGCTCCTTGCCCTGGCACTGTTTGGGCTTCTTTGGTGGCTGATTTCGCGGATGAGACGGCCGGATCCGACGCCAGTTCCGGCAAAGGCTCCCGCAGAACCAGTTGCGCCCGCACCGACGAAGAAGGCAGCCGCTGCGACTACCGCTACGGTGGCAGCCGCAACACCGCCGCCCGCCAAGCCGGATGATCTGACCAAGATCGAAGGGGTCGGCGCCAAGACTGCGGGTGTGCTCAATGCTGCCGGCATTCACACATTCACCGAACTGGCGAATTCGTCCCAGGCGGATCTCAAGCGCATTCTGGCTGATGCGGGAATGACCGGCGCCTATGGGGATCCGACCACCTGGCCCGAGCAGGCGGCGCTGGCCGCGGCCGGCAAGTGGTCTGAACTTGATGCCTTGCAGGCGAAGCTGACCCGGGGCCGTGATATCTAGTACCGGCTTCTATGTATAAGTAGTACAAAGCGCCAGCCCGGCATCGATCCGGGCTGGCGCTGTCTCATGGCCATCAAATATTGAGATCCTGGTAGACGATGCGCCCATGTGGCCAACACCGGTTGAGCTTGTCGAACCCAAGCGCGTTGATCTGAAATTGGTTTTTGGATTCGTAGATCTTGTCGGCGACCCACTCGCCATCTGCAGCGGAGTGCAATGATGACCGAACGTTTCTTATGCCTGGCGAGCTATTTCAAGGGCGGTGAATTTATCGAAGAGTGCAAGGCGCTGGGGGGCTCTACGATCCTGGTCACCACGGAGGACCTTCAGAATGAGCCGTGGCCGCGCGGCGCTATCGACGAGCTTTTTGCTTTCCCCGGCGTCAATCTAGGCCGCCAGCCCGATATCACCCACGCAGTCAGCTACTTGGCCCGAGACCGGCAGATCGACCGGATTATTGCCCTGGATGACTACGATGTAGAGACGGTGGCCGGCCTGCGTGAACACATGCGCACGCCCGGCATGGGGGCGACAACGGCGCGCTATTTCCGCGACAAGCTCGCCATGCGCGTGCAGGCGCGTGATCAGGGCATCAGCGTGCCGGAATTCATCCACGTACTCAACTACGATCAGGTGCGCGACTTCATGCAGCGAGTGCCGCCGCCCTGGGTGCTCAAACCGCGCTCAGAAGCTGGTTCCATGGGCATCAAGAAGGTACACAGCGCCGAGGAGTTCTGGCCCAATCTTGAATATCTGGGCGATCGCCAGTCATTCTACGTCCTGGAGCAATTTCTGCCCGGCGATGTCTATCACGTCGACTCGATTGTCTCCGAGCGCGAAATCGTTTCTGCGACAAGCCACAAATACGGCATGCCGCCGATGAGCGTCTATCAGGGCGGCGGCGTCTTTGTCACCTCGACTCTACCCTACGGCGGTGAGGAAGATGTGGCGCTGCAACAGATCAATCGCCGGGTCATCGAGGCCTTTGGCATGGTGCGCGGGGTGACCCACGCCGAATTTATCCGCAGCCACGCCGATGGTCAGTACTACTTTCTCGAGATTGCGGCCCGGGTGGGCGGCGCCGGAACCGACAAGCTGATTGAAGCCGAGGCCGGCGTCAACCCATGGCGCGAGTGGGCCAGGCTCGAAGTCTGCCATCTGCGCGGCGAACCCTATGTGCTGCCGCCGATCCGCCAGGACTACGCTGCGCTCATGGTCTGTCTGGCCAAGGACGAATGGCCCGATACGTCGCAGTTCGATGCGTCGGAAATCGTCTGGCGCATGCCCAAGAAGCACCATGTGGGCATGACCGTCGCTGCAAACAACTACGAGCGCGTCCAGGAAATTGTCGGCGATTACGCCACGCGTCTGGCCGACCAATACGTGGCCACGGCCCCGCCCATGGACTCGCCGGAAGGGTAGGAGGAGTGCGGGACGCACTGTTTCGATTATGCGGTTTGTGCTTGTCCCTGACTCTTGGCCCCGCGCTTCAACTCCTGCCAGACTCGTTCGGGCGTGTAGGGAAGTTCATCGATCCAGATGCCGGTGGCATCGTGGATGGCGGCGGCCACGGCCGGCGCAGTGGGAATGAAGGGCATCTCGGCCATGCCGCGCACGCCCAGCGGACCCTGGGGATCGGGATATTCCAGAATGATGGGCACGATCTCCTCGGCCATATCGAGCACGCCGGGAATGAGGTAGCCGCTCATGGCAGGATTGCGGATCTTGCCATCCTCCTGCACCAGGTTCTCCATCAGCGTCCAGCCCAGAGACTGGGCCACCGCGCCCTCGATCTGCCCTTCCACCTGCTGTGGATTGACGGCCAACCCCACGTCGTTGACGCTGATCAGCTTTTTAACCGTCACGTGACCGGTGCCCAGGTCGACCTCGACATCGGCCACCTGCGCACAATAGCCATAGGTGATGTTGGGATCGGACTCACCCGTCTCCGCGTCATAGATGCTCGTTGCACGCGGGTGGAAGGTGAATTCGGCCCGGGCCGGGCGCTCTTCGTCTTGCCATGCTGCCAATGCTCGCTCGGCCGCCCCTTTGATGGCGTTGCCCGCCATGAAGCTCATGCGGCTGGCCGAGGCGCTGCCGCTGGAGTCCGCGGTCTCGGTATCCTCGGCGCGCACCTCGACCAGCGCTGGATCGATCTCCAAAACGGTCGCGCCAAGCTGGCGGAAGAGCGAATGCGCGCCTTGACCCACCTCGGCTCCCACGCAACCGACGACGGCCCGCTCGATCTCACTGCCGCCGTAGAGTTCCACCCAAGCGCTGCACGCCTCGGGAAAGCCCAGGCTAAAGCCCACGTTTTTGAGACAGATGGCGAGACCGGCGCCCCGGACGACGGCTGTGCGACTGGCGTCGAGCGACGGGCGGATCGTGGATGATCGATTAACAATTGGCGATTGCCCATTGTCAATTGTTAATTGCGCCGCCGCGGCTTCCAGCACCTCCGCGGCGGTGCAGCCGGGCGGAACGGGGCTGCGCGTGGCCAGGAGGTCGCCGTCGCGCAGCACGTTACGCCGGCGCAACTCGACCGGATCCATCTCCAGGGCTGCGGCCAGCTTGTTGACCTGCATCTCCGCCGCGAAGTGGCCTTGGGGGCCGCCAAAGCCGCGGAACGCGCCGTTGGGGCAGTTGCTCGTGTAGACTGTTTTGGCGTCGACGGAAACATTGGGAATGCTGTACGGGCCCAGACAGGCGAGGGTGGCATTGCCCAGCACCTTGGTGCTGGTCGAGGCATAGGCGCCGGCGTCGGCGATGAGTTCGTTCTGTGCCGCGATGATCTTGCCGTCGCGGGTGGCCGCCCATTTGGCGCGGATAATGTACGGATGGCGCTTGTGGTGGCCCCGAATGCTCTCCTCGCGGCTCCAGACCGTCTTGACCGGCCGGCCCGTGCGCTGTGCGGCCAGGGCCAGACAGATCTGGAGCGAAATATCTTCCCGACCGCCAAACGCGCCGCCGATGGCCGGAAAGTGCACGACGATCTGCTCGTCAGGCAGACCAAGCGCGTGCGCGATCTGCTCCCGTTCTTCATGCATCCACTGACCGCCGCAGATCACTTCGATACGGCCATCGGGCAGGACGTGGGCCAGCCCCGCCTCCGGCTGCAGATAGAGGTGCTCCTGCGCATGGGTGCGATATTCCGCCTCGACGATGACGTCGGCCGCGGCAAAGGCCGCGTCGACGTCGCCCGTGCGCACGCGGAACGAGTGCAGGATGTTGGAATGAAGGTCGCGCTCGCCGTACATGAAGGCGAACGGATTGGGATGAAAGATGTGCGCATCGGGGCGCATGGCCTCGAGCGGGTCGGTGATGACGGGGAGATGTGTGTAATCGACCTCGATCAGCTTGGCCGCGGCCTCTGCCTGGCGTGCGCTCTCGGCCACGACCAGCGCGATACGATCCGCCTCCCAGCGCACCACCGCGGCCTGTTCGCTGCTGCCCGGCCCGCAGATCACGGGCTGGTCGGGCATGATCAGGCCGAATTCGTTGACCGGCACATCGGCGGCCGTCAGCACCGCGATGACGCCGGACGCGGCCTGCGCTCGGCTCACGTCGACCGCGTTGACCCGTGCATGGGGCACGCCGGCAAAGACCGTCTTCATCCAGATCTGGCCGGGTAGATCGATATCGCCGGCATAGAGCGCGGTGCCGCTTACCTTTTCCGCCGCGTCAATGCGCGGCAAACTGCTGCCTGCTGCTCGCATAGCGTCTGTCCTCGTTTCGTAGTTAGCCGCGCTGCGCCAGCATGGGGCCGAGCTTGCGGCCGCCCAGCAGGTGCATGTGCAGGTGGTAGACCTCCTGGCCGCCGTCCCGGTTGCAGTTGACCAGCAGGCGGTAGCCATCCGCGGCAATGCCTTCTTCCGCCGCAATTTTGGCCGCGGTCGTAAAGAGGCGACCCAGCACCAGTTCATCTTCGGCCGTCACGTCGTTGACGGTAGGAATGAGCTTGTTGGGGATGATCAGGATGTGGGTCGGTGCCTGGGGATTGATGTCGCGAAAGGCGGTAACCAGTTCGTCTTGATAGACGATATCCGCTGGAATTTCCTGGCGAATGATCTTGCTGAAGATTGTCTCTTCGGTCATAAGTGCACTCCTGCGCCGAGCATGGTCTGTTTATCATCAGATCGAGGTCAGTATAGCCCAAAGCGATCTGCCTGTCAGCTACGCTTTGCGCGATCTATCTGCCGGCAAGCGACATTAACAAATAGTTAACTGACGGGTGTGCATTCAATCAATCTGGTACGATCACAAGATTTGTGGTAGCGTATTGATCAGGATTAAATCATGCGCTGTCGTTCAGGTCAGCGTTCTGTCCCGCTCCTTTAGGAGTCCTCTTTCTACAGTCGCTCAACGGCGAGATGACTCTTGGCTGTTCCCCAAATTCGCCGTCCTTGCGGCGCGATTGATTTTTCAGACTTTCACATCGTTTGGGAATTGAAGTTTGGGAATATAGCTGCAACTGGCTTTTCCGCGCATTGCTATTGAGCGCGTTTGCTCCTGGTGAATTTTGCCCTGCTCTGCTTTTGTTTACGTCTCGAAATCAATTCATCGTTACAGATCAAGTTCACATCAACCCAAGTTCACATTAACCCGAGTTCACATCAACCCGAGTTCACATTAACCCGAGTTCACATTAAGCCTAGGAAAGGAATGAGCTGTCCATGAATTTTCCCAAGAGGATTCACCCCAAGGTGCTGGATGCCGCCAATGACCATCAGCAGGGAAAGATGGACCGGCGTGAGTTTTTACGCTTTGCTACGCTGCTCGGTGCGTCGGTGCCGGTAGCCTATGCTTTGGCCGGCTGTGGCGCGCCGGACGCTGCGCCTGCGACCGGTGCTGCTGATGGTGCAGAAGACGCTGCCGAAAGCGCTCCAGGCGCAATTACGCGTGGCGGCACGTGGACCGCATCGATGCAGCTCCAGCAGCTGGACCATCCGGCCAGGCTCTCATGGGGCGAAGGCGGTAACATCGTCCGTCAGACCAATGAGTATCTGACCGAGACCGGCCCTGACAACATCACGCGTCCTTATCTGCTGGATCGATGGGAAGCCAGCGATGACGTCATGACCTGGGATCTTTACCTGAAGCAGGGGATCACCTTCAACAATGGCGACGAGCTGACGGCTGATGACGTCATCTTCACCATGGGCGAGTGGCTGAACCCTGATGTCGGCTCCTCGATGCTGGGACTGCTCAGTTCGCTTGGCAGCATAGACAACGTGGAGAAGGTAGATGATTATCATGTTCGTCTCAATCTAGAGTTTCCTGACATTGCGATCCCTGAATCGCTCTTTGAATATCCGGCCGTCATTCTTCACCGTGATTTTGAAGGCGACATTGTCCAGCAGCCGGTTGGCACCGGCCCCTTCCTGCTGGAAGAATATGCCGAGGGCGAACGCGCGCGCCTGGTCAGACGCGAAGATTACTGGCAGATGGGCGAGGATGGCGATCCGCTGCCCTACTTAGACGAATTGATCTTTGTCTCGACAGACAAGGATGCCGGCGTCGCCGCACTCCAATCAGGCCAGGTCGATACGTTGTACGATCCGCGACCGGGCGATTATCTAGCGCTAAATGGAGTTTCTGGGCTGACCGTGCGCTCGGCAAATACAGCCCAGTGCCTGGTCACGCGCATGCGCGTTGACCTGGAACCGTGGGATGACAATCGCGTACGCACGGCGCTGAAGATGTGCCAGGATCGCGCCAGAATACTCCAGCTTGCCTACTTCAGTGAGGGCGTGCAGGCGATTGACGCCCATTTTGCGCCGGTCCATCCTGCCTATGCCGAAAAGCCGATTCCAGAGTACGATCCGGACGGGGCCAGGGCGCTTCTGGAAGAGTATGCGGCAGAAAAGGGGATTGAATTGCCCCTGCAGGTGACGCTGGCCACCAAGAACGATCAGCAGGAGCCAGAAATCGCGCAGGCCCTGAAGGAGCTGGCCGAACCGGCGGGCTTCGACATTACGCTCGACATCACTGAACCGGGAGGCTACTGGGATCGGTGGACGGAAGTTGATCTGGGCATCACATCCTGGACCCATCGCCCCCTGGGTACCATGGTGCCCTCTCTTGCCTATGTGGCGGAATCGATTGGCGCCTGGAATGAGACCCGCTGGGTGGACGATGAGTTTGAGTCCCTGCTCGTCGAGGCACAGTCGACCTTGGACGTTGAGGCGCGTCGCGAGCTCTTCTCCCAGATGGAAGACATCATGCAGGAGCGTGGACCCATCGGCAATCCCTTCTGGAAAGATGTGTGGAATATCACCAGAGAAGAGTTCCAGAATGTTGTCGCTCATCCCAGCGGCTGGTACTTGATGACCAGCGTGTGGAAACAGGCGTGATCGAAATCTAGGGTTCCCAAAGATCTGATTGCTGGCGGAATCCATCGAATGTGATACTAAGGCGAGCATTGGTCTGCTGGCGGCGTAGACAGTTGGCGGCAGACCAATGCTCGCCGCTCCCCGTGACAAAATCACTTCTCAGCGCCCTAAACACTGGGTGAAGCCATCTCACTTGCGGCGCGTTTTGGTCGGAAAGACACTCTGTTGTTGATCCTCTTGGAGATTGGTCCATGGCAAGATTCATTATTCGGAGCCTTATATCGGCAATTCTGACGATGCTGATTGTGTCGGCCGCGCTCTTCTTTTTTCTGGAAGTGGGTTCGGGCGACGTCACAATTAAAATTCTCGGAATCGAATCGACGCCAGAACAGCGCGCCTCCTACCGTGCCCAACTGGGCCTTAACGCACCGGCCTGGCAGCGCTATATTGACTGGCTGATCGGCAGCGACTGGCGAGCAGAAGACGCAGTCGATCTGCCGCTGGTGACCGTCGAGAATCCCCAGACCGGCGAAGCAGAGTGGTGGGTAGAAATAGATGAGCAACTGCGACGTTGGACCATGCGCGAGGGCGATCTGTATCAATTCACGCGGCAACCCGATGGCTCGTCGGTGGAGGCGCCTGCTGATGTCGAATGGACGCAGCGCGAGGATGGATCTGAGATCTTTTGGGGCGTAGACAGAGATAACAACGCTGTCATGTGGGTGCGCGGCTCCGGCGAAACCGTCTGGGTGCGCACCAAAGCCGGCTTTCGCAGAGAGGGCGATGGTCCACGAGAGTACATCCCATTGAGCAAGGGGATCACTCGCCTCGATGCCGGCAAGTCGCTTCAAACCGGACGACCTGTCTCTGTGACGCTGTGGCCTCGGGTCCGCAATACGCTGATTCTGGCCGGTCTCGCCTTCCTGATTGTTATGCCGCTGGCGGTGCTGCTGGGCGTAATTGCCGGCATCAACGAAGGGCGATTGGTTGATCGAGTCATTTCGATTGGAGGTCTTGCCTTAACGGCAACGCCGGAATTCGTGACCGGAATTTTCCTGATTCTTGTCTTTGGGGTTTGGCTACAGGCATTCCCGGCCGTGGCCATCTTTACCAGCCCCAACGCGATTTTTGAGAATCCGGCGCTGCTCGTGTTGCCGGTGATGACGCTAACGGCCGTGGAACTGGGCTACGTCGCTCGCATGACTCGCGCCAGCATGGTCGAGGTGATGGATTCGGCCTACATACGCACAGCCGCCATCAAAGGCATGCCGCGCCGCCGCATCGTCTTTCGCCATGCGTTGCGTAATGCCCTGCTCGCCCCCATTACGATCATCATGCTGCACGTCAATTGGCTCATCGGGGGCGTCGTTGTGGTTGAGGCCATCTTCGGCTATCCCGGGCTGGGCAGCTATATCTATGGCGCAGCCATCTTTGGCGACCCCAATGCGGTTGAGGCAGCGGCCATGCTGCTGGTACTGATTGCGGTCGTAACGCGTCTCTTGGGCGATTTGGCCTACATGATGCTCAACCCCAGGATCCGCTATTCATAACGTGCAGCATCTACATGATTTTCGTCTCTTCTCTTCTCTGCTAAAGGAGTAGCGGTATGGCAGTTGCACCGCAGACGGTTGACGTCCCCGCGCCGCCGTCTCAATTCAGCCGGCTCCGGAATAATTTCTTACTGATTTTTGAGTCGCGTATCGCAACCGTAGGGCTCGTGATCGTGCTCTTCTGGTTGATCTTGGGAGTTGTCTCCCTCTTCTGGACACCCTATCCACCCAATTCCTCGCTGTTTGCGCAGAACCTCCTGCCGAATTCGACCAACTGGCTGGGGACAGATCATTTGGGACGCGACATTCTTTCGCGGCTGATGGCGGGTACTCAGGTCATCCTCCTCAAGACGCGTTTGCCAGGTGACAGTGGCTGGGTGATTCCGGGTGGCGTGGCCATTTGGGGCGTGCTCGGCGCGCTCTTCTTTGGGATCATCTTTGGACTAAACGCCGGCTACCGGGGTGGTTGGTGGGATCAGGTCATCATGCAGGTGCTTGATGCCCTGGTAGCATTTCCCGCAATCGTGCTCTATCTGGTCATCATTACGGCCTTTGAGCAGGGGGACTTGGTGGTCATCTTCGCCATCACCGTGACGGGCACGCCCGGCATTGCCCGGCTGGTGCGCAGTCTTGCCCTCGATATCAAGACACGCGACTATATCAGCGCGGCCGAGACCCGTGGCGAATCGGCGTCGTATATCATGTTCCGCGAAATTATGCCCAACGCCAGAGGGCCGGTCTTGGTGGATGCCACGCTCCGCATCGGGTACGCAATCTTCGCAATCGGCACGCTCGGCTTCCTCGGCATTGGCCTCCCGCCGCCCGATCCAGACTGGGGCAGCATGGTCAACGACGCACGGCGCTTCATCTTTATCTTTGCTTGGGGCGTGATCCCGCCGTCGGTGGCCATCGCCTCGCTGGTGATTGGCCTGAATCTATTCGCGGACGGCATGCGCGAAGAGTTAACGCGCTATCAGAAGTGAGGCGGAAGGACGTTCGCCGTCTTCAATTCGCTATGAATGATTATTATTGACAGGCAAAACGAATCCAATCATGACAACAAATTCTCCCATTTTGAAAGTTGAAGACCTCGCCGTAGCGTATAAGGTGCGGGGCGGCGAGATCGAAGCGGTCCAAAATGTATCCTTTGAGATCCCACGTGGAGGGGCCCAGGGCATCGTGGGCGAGTCCGGCTGCGGGAAGAGCACGGTTGCGTGGGCCATCGTCAATTTCTTGGGTGCAAATGGCTACGTCAAACGGGGACAGATCAAGTTTCTGGGCCAGGATCTGGTGGACAAGAGCAGTGAGGAACTGCGCCAGCTACGCGGCGATCAGATTGCCATGGTTTTCCAAGACCCAATGCAGGCCCTAAACCCCTCCATGCGTCTGGGCAGCCAGATGAAAGAGGTCCTTACCGTGCACCGCGGCATCAGCGACGAAGAAGCGCATGAGCGCTGTATTCAAATGCTCGAACGGGTCTACATGCCCGATGCTGCCAACGTGATGGAGCGCTATCCCCATCAGATTTCAGGCGGTCAGCAGCAGCGTGTGGTCATTGCCATGGCCCTGCTCAACAATCCCGCATTACTCATCCTCGACGAGCCGACTACTGCGTTGGACGTAACGGTCGAGGCGGCCGTGCTGGATCTGATTGCGGAACTGCGGCGCGACTTCGATACGGCGATCATGTATATCAGCCACAATCTCGGCGTGGTAGCCCGGGTGTGCGAAGAAGTAGGCGTGATGTATGCCGGAGAGATGGTTGAACGCTCCAGCGTAAACGCAGTCTTCGCCCAGCCGCAGCATCCGTATACGCAGGGGTTGATTCGCTGCATCCCCAAACTTGGCGAAGACAAAGCGTCGAGCACGCTCTATCCAATTCCAGGCCGCGTGCCGCCGCCGGATGCGCGTCCGTCCGGCTGCATCTATGGGCCGCGCTGCGACTACGCACGGCAGCGCTGTCGCGAAGAACGACCACAGCCTCGCCGCTTGAGTAATGGTGTGGAGGTACGCTGCCACTTCAGCGAAGAAATCGACCCCGATAGCTGGACGCCGCCTGAGACAATCGACTTGCCAGAGCTCGTCACTGCCACTCAAGAAGATGCTCCGCCCATTTTGCAACTGCACGACTTACGCAAGTACTATCCCGTGACGGGCAACTCGCTGAAAGATGTCTTCGGATTCGGTGAAGGCAAGTTTGTCAAGGCTTTGGAAGGCGCAACATTTGAGGTTCCGAAAGGTTCGACGCTGGGCATTGTTGGCGAATCAGGATGCGGGAAGAGTACCTTGATCAAGACCATCATTGGCCTGGAAGATTCTACCAGCGGAACTGCGCAGTTTATGGAATTTGATATCACGGGTGATCTGTCGGAACGCAGCATGCACCTGATTGAGGAACTGCAGATGGTCTTTCAAAATCCTGACTCGACCATGAACCCCTCCTACACGGTTGGCCAACAGATTGGCCGCCCGATGATCCGCTTTGGGACCGTACCCCGATCCGAGGTGCGCACCGAGGTGATTAAGCTTCTGCAGTCCATGCGTCTTGGCGCGAACTACTACGACCGCCTGCCCAGCCAGTTGAGCGGGGGTGAAAAACAACGCGTCGGCATTGCCCGGGCGCTCGCTAGCCGACCAGACCTGATCCTTTGCGACGAGCCGGTCAGCGCGCTGGACGTATCGGTACAGGCTGCGATTATCAATCTGCTTCTCGAAGTACAGCAGGAGCATGGCACCACCATGCTCTTTATTGCTCATGACCTGAGCGTCGTTCGCTTCTTTTCAGACAACATCGCCGTCATGTACCTAGGGCAGATTATGGAGATCGGACCGGCCGAAGCGATCTATCGACCGCCCTATCATCCCTATACGGAGGCACTGCTGTCAGCGGTGCCCGTCCCTGACCCGACTGTCAAGCAGGAACATATTCGCCTCGAGGGATCCGTGCCCAGCGCAGTCAATCCGCCGACCGGCTGCCGCTTCCACACCCGCTGTCCACGGCGGGAGCTGCTGCCCGATGGAGGCGCCATCTGTGTTGAAGAGGAGCCGCCCTGGCAGGACGCAGGGGCGGGGCACCGCGTCTTCTGTCACATCCCGCTGGAGACGCTGGAGAGCTTTGATCCGGTCATCGAATTGGCGGGAGCTCCTGGATAACGTCGCACCAGGCGCAGGGACGAGAATCCTGCAGGTGACGGGCAAGCAAGGCTAGTAAATCAGGGCGGAAATAGGCCACACTGTCCATCAGAAATAGCCGGGCCCGATTCCCGCGGCAACATTTACGCTGCAGGGTACCAACGCAAAAGGTCTGTACGACCGCAAGGACAAAGATATGTTAGTTCAAGACTGTATGACACGCCATCCGGTCATGATTTCGCCCGATACGTCACTGCCTAAGGCGCAACAGGTTATGGCGGAGAATCATATTCATCACCTGCCTGTCGTCTTGGATGGCAAGAAACTCGCTGGTCTCATTACGCCTGAATGCTTGGCCATGAATCCCGATCTACTGGGAAGTTTGAACGTGTGGGAAATCACGCGCAATTTGGGCAACATGCGGGCCAAGCAGGTAATGATTAAAGCCAAGCACGTCGTCTCCATTACGGCTGATCGCAGCGTAGAGCGTGCAGCATCGATCATGCTGACACAGGAAGTGGGCTGTTTGCCCGTCCTGGATGAGGACAATGCCGTCCTCGGTATCGTGACCCGTGTCGATCTACTCAGAGCACTACAGGATATGCTTGCCATCGAAGGTACTGGTGTACGCGTCACAATACGCATCCACGAAAAGAAGCGAGAGTTCAACAAGTTAATGGATCTGTTGGCTGAGAACAACTGGGGCGTAAATAGCATCGGCACTTACGCGGCCCGACGTCGACCAGGACAATCTGACGTGGTTATGAAGATTGCGGACATAAGCCTGGACGAAGCGAAGGATGTCCTCGCCAGTCATGGTCCCTATGAGATCGTCGACATTCGTCCGATTGATGCGGACGACGAATGAGATATCCTGATTTCCCTTTCAGGGCTATAATGGAGTTGGCAAGGTGATTTGCCCTGATTGGAAGTGAATCGTCTTGCTGATCCTTGTGGTGGTAAGCGTCAAAGAGTACTCATCTTAATGATTCAATCTCCATGATTCAATCTCCCTATCTCCGCAAGAGGTGACTGCAGATATGAACGCAGTAGATCTCATTGTAAAAAAACGGGATGGCGAAAAGCTGACGGCGGCAGAGATTCGCGCATTTGTTGATGGCTTTGTCAGCGGCGAAATTCCCGACTACCAGGCCGCGGCCTTTGCCATGGCGGTCTATTTCCAGGGCATGGACGCTGAAGAGACGACCGCGCTCACCATGGCCATGGCCGAAAGCGGTAACCAGCTTGATCTTCATGATGCGGTCGAGCCCGAGTTGATCATTGTCGACAAGCATTCCAGCGGCGGCGTGGGCGACAAAACGACCCTGGCCGTGGGGCCGATCGTGGCGGCGTGCGGGCTGCCCGTGGGCAAGATGAGCGGGCGTGGCCTCAGCTTTAGCGGCGGCACCATCGACAAGCTGGAAAGCATTCGCGGCTGGTCTGCCGCTCTCAGTGACGAACAGTTTCGCCGCCAGTTGGGTGAGGTCGGGCTGGTCATCGCCGGGCAGACGACGGACCTTGCGCCGGCAGACAAAAAACTCTATGCCCTGCGCGACGTCACCGGCACTGTGCCCAGCCTACCGCTCATTGCCGCCAGCATCATGTCCAAGAAGCTGGCCACGGGCGCGGATGCAATCGTACTGGATGTGAAGTGCGGGCGCGGCGCCTTTATGGAGACACTTGAGGAGGCCCGTAGATTGGCCAACCTCATGGTGGAGATCGGTACGCGATCGGGCCGCCGGATGACGGCGCTCATCACCCAAATGGACCAGCCGCTGGGCAAAGCTATTGGCAATGCGCGCGAAGTTGAAGAGGCGATCGATACCCTGAATGGCAAGGGGCCGGCCGATTTTCAGGAGCTTGTCGAGGTCGTCTCCGCAGAAATGCTGCGGCTGGGTTATCGAGGCGACGGCGCGCTGAGCGAAGACGCCGCATTGGACCAAATTCGCTCTGTAATTGAGTCTGGGGCGGCGCTGGCCAAGTTTCGTGATTTTGTGATTGCGCAAGGCGGAGACCCTGCCCCTGTCGACGATCCCTCGCTGCTGCCCGTTGCGGAAGTAATGCATACCGTGCACGCACCGATCGACGGCTCTATCCACGCCATTGACGCCCGCGAGCTTGGCCTGACCACAGTTGCGTTGGGCGGCGGGCGACAGAAGAAGGACGATCTGATCGACCACCGGGTGGGCATCGTGTTGATCCACAAGGTGGGCGCGGCCGTGGTGGCAGGCGACGAGCTGGCCGTCGTCCATGCCGCCAACGACGATGATGCTGCGGTAGCGGCGGCCCGCGTTCTCGATGCCTTTACGCTTGATGCGGCGCCCGCCGCGCCGCTGCCAATCATCCTCGACCGCATCAGCTCGGTCGAGTAGCTCGTCGGCGTGAGATGAAATAGAACACGGAAGATGCTGAAGGGACGGATAAACACCGATTTCTCCTGCTCTTGTCCGCGGAAATCTGCCCAATCCTTAAGATCAGCGTTCTATTCGTTTTTTCCCCGACGGCCTTCGAGGAGGATGAGTAGCGTCACTGCGCTGCTACCCTACCACGTCACCAGCTTGCGTGCTGCCGTGATCCGTTCGTAAAGCTCGATCGTCTTGTCGGCCACCCGCTCCCAATTGTACAGGGTCTCCACTTCGTGCAGCGCACGTGCTTTGCGACGCTCGGCTCCTGCTATGTCGGAGAAGAGGCGATCGACGGCCCAGGCCAGGCTTTGCGGATTGTTGGGCAGGGCTGTCAGACCGTTGATTTCATGGTGGACGACTTCGCCCAAGCCGCTGACGTCGCTGGCAATGACGTTGCAGTTGTTGGCCATGGCTTCGAGCGCGACGATGCCAAAAGGCTCGTAAATGCTGGGAAAGACGGCTGCGTCGACCGCCTGATAGATCTGATCGCGCCGCTCGTCGGAGACGTAGCCCAGGAAGCGCACCTGTTCTTCCACGCCGAAACGAGCCGCAACTTCCCGCATGGTATGGCTGTTCTTCCCCGCCACCAGCAGGCGCGTCTCCGGATGTTCTTCCAGGATCAGCGGGAGAGCCTCCAGCAGGACCTGCAACCCCTTCTCGTGAACCATGCGCCCCACAAAGAAGAGCAGCCGCTCGCCATTGACCGCAAACTCGTGACGGACCGCTTGCTGCTGCTCGGGCGTCGCCTTGGCGATCTCACTCAGGCTGACGCCATTGGGAATGATGACGATCTTTTCCATGGGCGTGCCGAAGAAGCGGTTTACCTCCTGGGCCATATAGCGGCTGCAGACGATCACCTCCCACGACTCAAAACAGGCGCGCCACTCCATGTGGTCGATCTGCTTGCTCGTCTCATTGAGCAGATAGCCATGGTAGCGCCCCCGTTCGGTGGCATGAATCGTCGTCACCAGCGGCACCCGGTGGCGCAGCTTCAGCACAATGCCCGCCTCGGCAACGAGCCAGTCGTGAACGTGGATGATGTCGTAGGGTTGCTCGTCAAGTAGTTTGGTGGCGTAATCGATGAGCGGCAGGTTGCCGTCGACCACGCTGTTGAAGGGGTCGATCGGGTCGAGGGGCGGCGTCATCACTCGATGAATTGTGACATGATCGCCGGACTGTTCGAGCGCGGGCGCCTCTCCGTGGTGGACGGTCACGACGTCGATCTGCAGGGGCGCACCATCTGCCGCGCGCCCCATGAGCGCAGGAATCAGTTCGGCGACGTGTTTGCCCATGCCGCCGACGACGTAGGGGGGATATTCCCAGGAAAACATTAATACGCGCATAAGAGCCTTACCTCAGTCAGCCGGCGCCGGCACGCTCTCCCCATCGGCCAATAGCTCAAATACCTGTAGCTGCCACTGCGCCGGGGTCGATGAAGATGTGGGCGTGAGTTGCTGAAGGGCCTGGCGCGTGGCGATATAAATCAGTTGTGCGTCCGGTGCGGCTGGGAAGTTGGGAGCGATTCCAGGATTATACTCGACCGTCGTCCAGATCGTCCAGTAGACATTTGTCGGATGATTAGCGTGAGCGTCGAAGACTGGGTTGGCGGCTTGCGAACCGAGCCAGAGGGACGCGTCTTCGTTGGCCTCCCGCAGTTCATTGAGATAGGCCGCGCCGTCGGCCGCGGAACCGAGCCACAGCACGGCATCGCTTGGCCCTACTGCGAGTGGATCGTCGCTCACAGCCACGGACATGCCCACAACCGTCGCCCATTCGGCCGCCGTGTATTCTGGCCAGCCCGGCGTCCAGCCGGCCACGACAAGGCGCTCATGACCGTGGCGCTGAATCGCTTCTGCCGTAGCGGCCGCCCATGCATCCGCCCACTGCGCCGGGAGATCCGGATCGACGAAGCCGGCGTCAGGCGTGAGAGCAAAAGGGGTAATCCAGTTCGCCAACGCACTCAACTCATCGGCGGCGCCGGCCGCCGCCCACGGCGTCAGGGGGCCGATGACGGCTGCGACAGTGGGGTCGGCGCGCAACTTCTGCGCCGTGCGCCGGGCCTGCAGCGGATCGTCGCCGTCATCCAGCGCCAGCGGCAGGATGGCCAGCTCCGCGGCGCCGGCATCGGCAAGCGCTCCGCGCATAGTCGCCAGCGCGCTGTAGCCCGATTCACGGTAGAGTCCTTCGAAGGGCGCAATCAGGCCGATTTTTGTGACTTCGGGCGTTGAGCGGCAGCCGCTCATCAGCAGCAAAGCGCAAACCACCCATAAGTGAGCACGGGCGTTGGCGGCTGGGCGCTTCTGCCTCCAGTCGCCAAAGTTTGTTTCTTGCGCCTCGTTCATGCGACAACCGTCTCGCATCTACTGATAGCCGTAGATGCGCAAATTCTCTTCATGTTCGGCCAGCGTCTGCGCAAAGACGTGGCGACCATCCTCGCCCGTGCCCAGGAAGAAGCAATAAATGCTCTGCTCGGGGTTGCGGGTCGATTCCAGTGCGCTCAAACCGGGATTAGCAATGGGGCCCGGCGGCAGGCCCTCATTGAGATAGGTGTTGTAGGGACTCTGCACCTCGCCATATTGTTCGATGCTGGTTGGTTTCCACCACCAGTCGCCTACCGTTCCCCGCGCATATTGGACTGTAGGATCGGCCTGCAGATAGCGCCCGCCCACATCCGGGAGGCAAGTGCCGTTGAGACGGTTGATGTAGACGCTGGCGATTAGCGGTCGCTCGTCGGCCTGGACCGCCTCGCGCTCCACAATCGAGGCCAGATTAACCAGATCGCGACCGCTTAGGCCGCTAGCGCCGCCAATCAGCGTGTCGTTGCCCACCCGGGCTTCGAAATTGTCCAGAAAAGAGCCAATGACGATTTCCGGCGTACTGGCAAAGACCGGGAAGCGGTAGGTGTCGGGAAAGAGGAAGCCTTCCAGGGATGCGCCTTCCGGCAGGGATTGGAGGAACTCATAGTCCTCATAGATGCTGAGGCTGCGCGGGTTGCGCACGGCCTGCAGGAAGCGATCCGGCTCGATGATGTTGGCCTCGGCCAGACGCTCGGCAATCTCCTCGGCCCGGAAGCCTTCGGGCACTGTGACCAGGGCTTCCTCAAAGAGTGCGTTCTGCAGCGCCTCGGCCACCTCTGGCATGGTCATGTTGTCGGCGAGCATGAAGTTGCCCGCTTCGATACGTCGCTCTAGCCCCGTGACGCGCAGGTAGAGGTTGAAGAGGTCGGCATCGGTGATGAAGCCTTCGTTTTCGAGGCGGGCGGCGATGAAGCGCGCCGGCTCGCCAAGATTCACGACAAAGGGCCGGGGGCGCGGGTTTTCACCGGCCGGAACATAGAGCTCATTTTCGCGCAGGCGCAGGTTGAATGCGAGCACTTGGTCCTCGATGTTGTCGGGCGTCAGCGCGCCCTCACCCGCGTCGGGATCGATCAGGCCTGCCGTCTGCTGGGGCGCGCCCCGGAACTGCTCGGTGAGGTGTGCGCCGGCCACCACCCAGACGCCTGCCAGCACCGAAAGGACCATCATCAAAAAGCCCACGCGGACCAGGTTGGCCATCAAGGCATCGCCCTGGAACTGGGCGCGCCAGCTTGGTGACTTCTGACTTTGGTGCGATTGAAAAATCGGACTGTCGTTGTGGTCGGTCGTCATCTGAAAATTCTCGGCATCATTCACATACTGCGATGGCACGCGGATTGGCGGATGGTCGCTGAATCCCAATACGAATGATCCGTCTCGATCTGCCCAATCGGCTGGATCCGCGTTCCATTACGGTTTTTCCGGTAACTCAATCCGACCATAGTCAATCAGTCGATCCTCACGCTGGGCGTCGAGATAGCTCTGGAGGATCACGGCGGCTGCGGCGGCATCCTGGCCGACCTTGATGCCGGTAGCGGCCAGAATCTCATCGGCCGCGTAAGAACTCAGGCGCTCGTCCCAAAAGATGATCGGCATGGGCTTGCCCAGTAGCGTGCGCAATGCATGGCCCAGGCGCTCGGCCCATTTGCGCGTCGTCGCAGCCTGGGGCCCTTCGCTGCCATCCATGTTGAGCGGCAGTCCGCAGACGACGGCACTGACTTGCTCTGCCTCGACCAGCGCGGCCAGACGGTCGAAGTCTTCCCGCCGGCTGCGGCGCACGATCACTTCGAGCGGCCGGGCGGCCAGACCGAGCGGATCGCAGACGGCCACGCCAATGCGGGCCATGCCCAGGTCGAGCGCAAGCAGCTTGCCCCGCTCACTGGTTGGCGACGGCATCGGCGTATTCCAGGCGCACCTGAATGCGGGACGGGAAGCGGGGCAGCGTGCCCAGCCAGGCGGGATCCTGATAAATATCGGGCGTTTGGCGCAGGCGCCAGCGCTCGGCCAGCATCTGCTGCGCAGCGACCGGTGTCAGGCCCGTTACAGATGTGCGCACTTCCTGGGGATCGACCGGCACCACGTATTCGCCGCCGGCCGTGATGCCAAAATCAACCGTGCGACCCGTGGCCGTGGCCCCGGGATTGCGCTGAAAGGTGATGGTGTCAGCGATCAGCCGCCCATCTTCGGGAATCGCATTCTCCAGCGCGTTGAGCGTCGCTTCCTGCATCTCCCCTTCCGCCACGGCGACACCCTGAACCAGGACGCGCAGGGTCAGACCCACTGCGTCGGTTTCGGAATCCTCATACTGGTCGAAGACCTGGGCAATGACATAGGTCTGGACCGAATCAGGCGCCAGCCATTCGCCATCGGTGACTTCTGCCTGAAGCGCGGGCAGGGCTTGGGCGTCAATACGCGCCTTCAATTCTTCCAACAGCCGCGTTTGATCTTCCGCGGTCACAATACCGGTGAGGGTCGCGCCGCCACCCGCTGTGCCCTGGGGGTTGATGACGCGGACGCGGAAGCGCAAGGGGCCGCTCACGGTGTTAATCGTGTTGGCGCGCACGTTGGCTTGAATGCCCGGCTCCTCGGCTTCGATCGGTACGCTTACTTGCGAACCGACACCGCCGGCCAGCTCGGCATCCTGCGTGGTGCGGAAGTTGACCGGCGAGCCGGAACTGGTGGAAACGACCGTGCCGCGTGGAATTGCCACCGATGCTGTGCCCAAATTGGTGAACGTGACGGCCCCGACTGCGTTCTCAGTCGCCTTCTGGCGCGAGCCGGTCGTCTGCGTCGTTCCGGTTTCGATCAGCGTCGTCTCCACCAGGCGTGCAGCCAGTTCATTGGTTTCTAAGTCGGATTCGGCCAGGTCGGCATTGGCAGTCAGAGGCAAATTGACGGTGACGGCATCGCGGCCGGGCACAACCGTGATGGTCGCCGCGGGCAGCACGTAGAGCGCAAAGAGGAGCAGTGCGCCGGCGATGATTGCGCCCATGGCGAGGTTGCCGCCCAGACGCACCCAAGCCGGGGTGGGTTTGCGATAGCGTTCTTCCGCATCGATGCGCCTCTGGCGCGCCCGGTGCTGGGTTGGCCGTGCAGCACGGGTGACGATGTCTTCCCGTCGCCAGGGCGGCGCTTCCGGCAGGCTTGCAGCCGGGTCTGCCACGTTCACGGGCGGCAGGTTTGGGTCCATGGACCAGCTGCCGCCGGCCGCGTCTTCGGCGCGACGAAAAACCGGCACGCCCACGGCCTTGGCTGCCTGGCGGGTAGGCTCGTGCCGGCTGATGATTGCCACGTCCATACCCTGGATTTGCGCCTGGCGCTGCAAAAGGCGCATGCGGGCGGCGTTGTCCAGTTCAAGCCAGCCCTCAGGCAATTCCAACACTGCCTGGTCGCCGTTGACCTGGGCAAGGCGCTGGCGCACCGCTTCAAAGGTGGCCGTCTCGGGAATCTGAATTGTCTCGACCATAACCGTACCGACTCGCTTACGAAAGCTTCTCTTCCACCCAGGCCACAACGCCGTCCAGCGCACCGGGCAGCTTCTCGGCATCCTTGCCGCCGGCCTGAGCCAGATTGGGCCGCCCGCCGCCGCCACCGCCGATCAGCTTGGCCGTGTCGCGTACCAGGTCGCCCGCCTTGACGCCGCGCTGGATGACGTCATCGGTCACTGCGGCTACAAGCATCGGCTTCTCATTCACCACCGCACCGACGACGACGACGGCACTGCCCAGCTTGTCGCGGAACCAGTCAGTCATCTGGCGCATGGTCTCGACGTCGTCGGCCGCGACCTGCGTCGCCAGCACCGCCACACCGTCGACCGCGACGGCCTGATCGAGCAGCGCTTGGCTCTCCTGCTGGGCCATCTTCTGGCGCAGCTGGGTCAGTTCCTGTTGCAGGGCGCTGTTCTGCGCCTTCAACTGCTTCACGGCCTGGACGATCTCGTCCGGCTTCCCGTGGAGCAGTTCTGCCGCCGCTTGCAGTGCGTGCATGCGCGTGTCGACCAGCGCTTCGGCCTTGCGGCCGGTGACGACTTCGATGCGGCGCACGCCTGCGGCTGAACTGGCTTCGTTCGTCACGCGGAAATCGCCAATCTCTGCCGTCATATCAACGTGTGTGCCGCCGCAGAGTTCCATGCTCACGCCCTCTTCTTCGCCAAAAGAGACCACGCGCACGGTGTCGCCGTACTTTTCACCAAAGAGGGCCATGGCGCCTTCCTCGACAGCGCGGTCATAGCTCGTCTCGCGCGTGTTGACATCGTAGTTGGCCAGCACGATTTGATGGGCGCGCGTTTCGATGTAGTCGATATCTTCCTGGCTCAGCGCCAGGGGATGGGTAAAGTCGAAGCGCAAGCGCTCTGGCGCGACCAGCGAGCCGGCCTGATGCACATGATCGCCCAGGCGCTCGCGCAGCGCCGCATGCAGTACGTGGGTGGCCGTGTGATTGCGCATGATGTCCCAGCGTCGCTCGGTGTCGATGACCGCCTCGGCCGCATCGCCGACCTCGACCGTGCCGCTGGTCACCGTGCCGCGATGAACGATCAGGCCGGGCAGCGGGCGCGCCATGCCGGTCACCTTGACCGTCCAAACGGGGACCTCTACGCCCTCGGGGAAGTAGTAAATCTCGCCCGTGTCGGAGATCTGACCGCCGCTTTCCACGTAGAAGGGCGTCGCCGGCAGGATCACTTCGACTTCGCTGCCGGCGTCGGCCCGCTCGACAATCTCACCGTCGACCAGCAGGCCCACGACCTCGCTGGCCCTTTCGGCCACGTTCTCGTAGATGAGGTGTTCAACTCCGCTCTGCGGCAGCTTGCCCGATTCTTTGAGCGACTCCAGAAGCGTGCCGTAGACCGTGACGTCGATCGCGGTTTTGTCTTGGGCGGTCGCCCGGCTGCGCTCTTTTTGCGCGGCCATGGCCGCTTGAAAACCGGCTTCGTCAATCGCAAAATCTCGTTCTTCAACCACGTCACGCGTCAGGTCGATGGGGAAGCCGTAGGTGTCCCAGAGGAAGAAGGCCTGCTCGCCGGGGATTTCCGTCTTGCCGTCCGCTTCCAATTCCGCCATGATGTCGTCCAACAGCGCAAGGCCCGTGTTGAGCGTGCGCTGGAAGCGCTCCTCTTCGGCCGTGATCGTCTGGAGGATGAAGTCGCGCTTGCCGATGAGATCGGCGTAGTGTGTGCCCATCTCTTCGATCACTTTGTCGGCCACGCCGGCCAGGAAGGGGCCCTCGAAGCCAATCAGCTTGCCAAAGCGCGCCGCACGACGCAGGATCATGCGCAGGATGTAGCTGCGACTCTCGTTGCCGGGCAGAACACCGTCGCTGATCAGAAAGGTGCAGGCTCGGGCGTGGTCGGCGATGGCGCGGTAGCGGTAAAGATTCTCGACGCGTTCGGCGTCGGTTTGCCCCGCAAGCTCCTGGATTCGGTCCATGATGGGGACGAAGGCATCGGTGTCGTAATTGTTGTCGGTGCCTTGGAGGATGCTGGCCAGACGCTCCAGCCCCATGCCGGTGTCGACACTGGGCGCAGGGAGGGGCACGACTTCGCCGTCGGCTTTCTGGTCGTACTGCATGAAGACCAGATTCCAGATTTCCAGGTACTCGTCATCGACGTTGACGCCGGACGCTTCTTGCTTGTCCAGGTCGCCCCAGTAGTAGTGAATTTCTGAGCAGGGCCCGCAGGGGCCCGTATCGCCCATGGACCACCAGTTGTCCTTTTTGCCGAAGCGCAACACGCGCTCGGGCGCCGCGCCGGCTTCAATCCAAAGCTGCTCGGCATCATCATCGTCCGTGTAGACGGAGAACCACATGCGCTCCAGGTCAAGGCCGAGTTCGTCGATCAGAAACTGCCAGGCAAAGTCGATGGCTTCTTTCTTGAAATAGTCGCCAAAGGAGAAGTTGCCCAACATCTCGAAGAAGGTGTGATGGCGCGGGCTGGGGCCGACGTTTTCCAGGTCGTTGTGCTTGCCGCTGACGCGCATGCACTTCTGCGACGTGGTGGCGCGACTGTAGGCGCGCTTCTCTGCGCCGAGGAAGACGTCTTTGAATTGCACCATGCCGGCGTTGGTCAGCATGAGCGTCGGATCATTGTCCGGCACCAGGCTGCTGCTGGCAACGATGGCGTGCTGGTGCTCATTGAAAAAATCGAGAAAGAGCTGGCGAATCTCGCTGGTTGACAGTTGTTTCATGGCCCTTCGCCCCAAATATAAAATGGATAGAACGCGGAGGGGACGGATCTGCCGGATTCCTGCGAATTGTTACGCAAAAAAACAATCCGTGAAATCAGCCCACTCCGCACCATCCGCGTTCCATTAAGAACGGATGACAGTCTGGTGATTTTAGGTCAAAGGTCTGCGCGTGTCAAAAAATGGGCCTTTTCCCCATCGTCCTGATCGTAGGCCCTGGATCCACTCCAGTCGGTCTATTTTTCACCGGCGAAGAGCAGAATCGCCTCGGCATCGGCATTAGCAATAATGAGCGAACTACCGCCCGTTTCAAACGATGCCGCGGTGTCTAGCAAGGCCTGGTAGATGCTCTCCTGATCCATGACCCCTTCCGGCTGCTCGCACGCCTGCATGGTCGACGCCACCTGGTCGAAGCTGATGCTGCTGCCGTCAACCGTTACCCCACCCGTATAGTCGTTACAACCGGAGGTGCCGCTAACCTGGTCACCGTCGATGGTGAGCGTCACGGTTGTGTTGTCAATCAGCGGCATGATTTCGCCCTCGAACACGTAGAACTTGAGCGACCACGTCGTCCCTTCCAAGGGCAGATCCTCGGCACGTACCAGCGTAGCGAGCTGCTGATCGCCGGTTGTGAAGAGCGTCAGCTGATCCCCCGCAAGCTCGAAATTGGTAGAATTCTGCAGAATGCCGATGTAGGTAGATTCCTGCTCTCCGACACCTTCCGGTTCGTCACAGACGAGGCGTGTGATGTTTGGACCGGTCATCGTAATTTCATCACCGTCTAGATCGTAGGCGGCTAGATAATAGTTGCAGCCGGCAAAGCCGGAATAGTCCTTGAGAAAGAAATTCAAGGTTGGCGTCACGCCCTCGATGAGGGCCAATTCGTTGCCTGGGCTGCCAATCATTTCCAACTCCCATGCCGAAGCAGCCAGGGAGAGGGTGTCACTGGCCTCCGCCACTTCTTCGGCGACCTGGGTTACCTGCTCGGCGGCTGCCTCCTGGGGGGTCGGTTCGGGGCCACAGGCGGCGAGGGAAAAGAGCATTGCAACAAGCACCAACAAAAGCAGTCGGCTACGCATGAGACTTGTCTCCTTCTAGAGGATGGGCATGATGATGGGTATGGACCGCCGCGCGTGCACAAGCCGAGCGCCAGTCTCTTCCTTCAAACATCTGGTCTGCTAGATCGATCAAAACGTACCAACACGATACCAGACTTTGCCCTTTTGGGAAACCGGCAAGCGGCTGTTTTCTCCACCATTTGATAGAACGCGGATGTAGCGGATCATCGCAGATTTTTCAGGTTTGATCCGCCGACACCCGCCCAATCCGCGTTGATCCGCGGCCCATCCTTCTCTACTATAATTTCATTGCAAATTCCTGGTAGCCTTTTTGGGCCGCGTGCACATGAAAAGCGGATTATGGTATGCTTGCGTCATGGACAGTGAGCCCTTTGCCTATCCGCCACTGCAAACATTCGATCCAGCTACATCTGCAACCGAACAACCGCTAAGCTCCCTACGCTATCCGTCGCGCCATTCGTTGCGTGCCGTCGTAGACGAGAGCGGCTACTTCGCCACGCGCCAGGGTTCGGCGACGATCATGGCTGCCTTGCGCGGTTCAACGGCCACCTTCTACTCAGATAATGGTTTTCGTTTTCGCCACCCCCAAAGTGATATCGATATCATCGCCTTGACCCAAGCCGCCGGCTCCGTGATCGGCGCGCGCTATCTCTTTTACAACGTCGCCAGCCTGCCGCCAACGCCCCGGGATATGGACGTACTCTGCTTTTCGCCGGCGCGCTTGGTCCGCGAGCAGGCCACGGCCCGGCGCATCTTTCTCACCACCAAGCTGATCCAGCCGGGGATTCCCGTCTGCAACGCCCCGATCTACCAGCAGCTCAAGATGCAGGCGATGGCCGTACTCATGCTGCGCGGTCTGGCGCGGCGGCGCCTGCACCGCGTAACGCCGTCGGGCGCAGCGCGGCTCGTGTTGGAGGAAGATCTCTTTGCCGAGCCGTGGCGTTGGCTCAGCCTGCGCACCTACTATGTGGATGCCCCGTCGGCGCAGGCCCAGCGCGCCAGTCTGACGCGCTTTGCACGCGCGGCCTTGGAACGGCTGGCCGCCCACGGTCGTGCCGTCCAAGTGACAAGGGAATATGCCGCGCCAACGGAGCCAGTCTATCTGCTTTACCCGCCCGACTATGGCTATGGTCCGCCGCTGATCGAACGCGAGCGGTCCGTGCTCGGCTTTGTCTATGATCAGTTCAGCATTCTTTTCCATTCGGGCGGCAAGAGCTTTACGCCCGATAAAGCCGTGAGCTTCGCGCTCAAGGCCATTTCGCTTGCCAAGAACCCGTTCTTGCGCTTTGATGCCGACCTGATCTTCGGGTGACGAGAGCCGGACTCGAACCCAGGCTCTGTTGAGATTTCGAAAACCAGCGACTTTGCGCCTGCCACGTCCCGGGCAGGGAAGGCAGCATGTCCGATTAGCGGATTGTAGGCGCCCGTGCGGAGACGTTACGATTACCTGTCAGCGGGACCTCGTGGCTCCGTACTCGCGTCAGGTTGGCTGGTTCGCAGCGACGATTGGAGACCGAGCATGACGAATATCGCCGAGGGCGATCTCCTGTGGCAGCCAACGGCCGACGAAATCGTCACGGCCAATTTGACGCGCTACATGGATTGGCTGCGCGTTCATCGCGGGCTGGACTTTGCCGACTATCGTGCGCTGTGGGCGTGGTCGGTCGAGCAAACCGATGCGTTTTGGACCTCACTCTGGGACTACTTCGAGATTGTTGCGTCGGCTCCCTACTCGGTGGTCATGAAGCGGCGGACCATGCCGGGCGCCGAGTGGTTCCCTGACGCGCGCCTGAACTATGCTGAGAATCTGTTGCGGCAAGTGACTGACGCACGCCCCGCCATCCTCTATCAAGCTGAGGGGGGGAGCCTGAGTGAGATGTCGTGGCAAGAACTGACCGAGACGGCGGCCAAGGTTGCCCACGCACTGCGCGGGCTGGGCGTAGTGCCCGGCGATCGCGTCGTCGGCTTCTTGCCCCACATCCCCGAGACAATCGCTGCCTTTCTCGGCGCCGCCAGCCTCGGCGCGATCTGGTCGAGCTGCCCGCCGGATTTTGGCAGCCAGAGCGTGCTCGACCGCTTCCTGCAAATCGAGCCCAAAGTTCTGATCGCGTGCGACGGCTATCGTTGGGCCGGGAAGGTCTTTGACCGATGCGATGTCGTGGCCGAACTTCAGGCCAACTTGCCCACCCTGGCCGGGACCATTCTCATAACGCAGGTGACCGATGGGACCGGATTCAACGGTCGCGACGACGTCGTGCATTGGCATCATCTGCTGGCGTCCCAGCCGGCCGCCCCCCTGACGTTTGCGCAGCTTCCGTTTGATCATCCCCTCTGGGTGCTCTATTCATCTGGCACGACCGGCAAGCCCAAGCCGATCGTTCAAAGTCACGGCGGTATCTTACTGGAGCATCTCAAGCAGAGTCACCTACAGCTCGATCTCAAGCCGGCGGATCGTTTCTTCTGGTACACGAGTACAGGGTGGATGATGTGGAATTTTCTGATTGGCGGGCTGCTCAACGGTACGACCATCATCGTCTACAACGGCAGTCCGGGCTATCCCGATCTGAACGTGCTGTGGGCGTTGGCTGAACGCAGCGGCATGACCTACTTTGGCACCGGGGCTGCGTTCCTTCTTGCGTGCATGAAGGCGGGCATTCATCCCGGGCGCGACCACGATCTCCATGCCTTGCGTGCGCTGGGCTCTACCGGCTCGCCGCTACCGGTCAGCGGCTTTGAGTGGGTCTACGATGAGGTGAAACCCGATTTGGCGCTGGAATCAGTCAGCGGTGGCACGGACCTGTGCACGGCCTTCATCGGCGGCGTCCGGCTCCAGCCAATCTATGCCGGCGAACTCCAGGCGCCATCGCTGGGCGCATCCGTTCAGGCCTTCAACGACGTCGGTCAGCCGGTGATCGACAAAGTCGGTGAACTGGTCATTGTCCAGCCCATGCCCTCCATGCCCATCTATTTTTGGAATGATCCCGGGATGACGCGCTACCGGGAGAGCTACTTTGAGATGTTTCCCGGCGTCTGGCGGCACGGCGACTGGATCAAGATCAACGCGCACAACGGCTGCGTGATCTATGGGCGCTCTGACTCTACCATCAATCGCCAGGGCGTCCGGATGGGCACGAGCGAGATTTACCAGGCCGTGGAGAGCTTTGATGAGGTGGTAGATAGTCTCATCATCGATCTGGAGTTGCTGGGCCGCGATTCGTATATGCCCCTCTTTGTGGTTCTGCGTAGCGGCGCTGTGCTGGATGATGAACTGCGGCAACGTATTGTCGCCAAGGTGCGGGCCGACATCTCCCCGCGCCACGTGCCGGACGAGATTTTTGCGATTGAGGAGGTACCCTATACGCTCAGCGGCAAAAAGATGGAAGTGCCGATTCGTAAGATCCTCTTGGGGCAGGAGCCGGAGCAGGCCGCCAATCCCGGCGCCATGCGCAACCCGGAGTCCCTGGCCTATTTCGTGACTTTTGCGAAGAAGCGAAAAATGTGGTAACATGCAGTGGGAAAGGAAATTCGTATGGGACAGGCTACCGTATTTGTCGGGCCGCAACAGCTGGAAATTCAGGAAGTCGAGGAACGCACGCTGGCAGACGATGAAGTCCGCCTGCAGACGCTCTTCTCCGGTATCAGCGCCGGCACCGAGCTGACCGCCTACCGCGGCAGCAATCCTTATCTCCACAAGCGCTGGGACGGCGCACAGCGACTCTTTGTCAACGATCCGGAAACCAGCATGCGCTTCCCCATTGTTGGCTTCGGCTATGAGGAATGCGGCGAGGTTGTGGAAGTCGGCGCCGCCGTGACGCAGGTCGAGCCGGGCGACCGCGTCTACGGGACGTGGGGACACCGCACGCATCACATCGTTCCCGAAGCGTACGCCGTCACACGCACTCTCTCACCCGAAATCGATCCCATCTTGGGCATCTTTTCACAAATCGGCGCCATTGGCCTCAACGGCATCCTTGATGCCGCGATTCGAGTCGGCGAGACGGTTGTCGTGTTTGGGCTGGGCACGCCCGGGCAGATCATCGCCCAGCTTGCCAAGCGCTCCGGCGCCCATGTGATCGGCGTGGAACCCATCGAGTTGCGCCGTACCGCCGCCTTAGAGCTGGGGGCCGTCGACCTTGCGCTCTCGCCGGCCGCCGGCAATGTGGCCGAGCAGGTCCGCGACCTGACGGACGGGCGCGGGGCCGACGTCTGCATCGAGGCCAGCGGCGCCTACCCGGCCCTGCATGACGCCATTCGTGCGGCCGCGTATTCGGCCAAGGTGGTGACGCTGGGCTTCTTTCAGGGGCAGGGCGAAGGGCTCTACCTGGGGGAAGAATTTCATCACAACCGCATCAATGTCGTCTGTTCGCAGATCTTTGGCGTGAGTCCTGAATTGAGCTACCGCTGGGACCAGGCGCGCCTCGTCCGTACCTTTATGCAGATGCAGGCGGAGGGTGTGGTAGATCTGCAGCCCATCATCACCCACGTTCTGCCGTTCGCCGACGCGGCCGAAGCGTTCCGCCTCTGCGATCTGGAAGCGGAGAAGACGATCCAGGTTGTGCTCGACTTTTCAGCGTAGCGATTGGGAGAGACGGATGACCCCTTTGCGTACGGCGATCATCGGCTGTGGCGGCTTTGCACGGCGACACGCCCAGCTTTTTTGCGAAATGCCCGACCACTTTCAACTCGCGGCATTCTGCGACCGCAACCCGGACCGTGCGGCTGCGCTGGCGGCTGATTTTGGTGCAGGACAGGCCGCGACGTATGACGATCACCACCGCCTCTTTGCGGAGACGCCTCTCGATCTCGTGGCGATCTGCGTGCCCCCATACGGCCACACAGATGAAGTCGAATGCGCCGCGCAGCAGGGCGTGCACGTCTTTATCGAGAAGCCAATTGCACTGTCCATGGAGCAGGCCTGGCGGATGGTGGACGCGGCAGAGGCTGCGGGCATCGTCACCCAGGTCGGTTTCATGTTTCGCTTCGGCACAGCCGTGCAACATCTGAAGCGTCTGATCGACTCGGGCGATGCGGGGCCGGCAGGCCTGATGAGCGCCCGCTACTTCTGCAATGCGCTGCATGCTGACTGGTGGCGCCGCCGCGATAAATCGGGCGGTCAGTTGGTTGAGCAGGTCATTCATATGGTCGACCTCATGCGCTTCCTCATGGGCGAGGCGGACAGCGTCTACAGCCTGCAGCGCAACCTTTTCCACCAGGACGTGCCGGACTATACGATTGAGGATGTCTCCGGCACGGTGATTAGCTTTCAGCAGGGCGGCATCGGCGTGCTCTACGCCACCAACAACGCCATCCCGGGCCAGTGGATCAATGATTACCGCGTCGTGACCGCCAATCTGACAGCCGAATTTGCCGACGCCAACCATGCAGCATTCGTGTATACGGCCGAGCCGGACTTGCGCAGCGAACGCATTGCCGGCGAAGAGAACGTTTATCGGCTGGAAATGCTCGACCTGTACGACGCTATCAACGCCGGTCGTCCCGCCATGACCCCCATTCGTGAAGGCGCCAAGTCGTTAGAAGTTGCCCTGGCTGCAACGCAATCGGGTGCAACCAAAACGGTCGTCGCCCTGCCGCTCTAAGCGGATCTTCGCTGTTTCAACCTCCTGAATTTTATCTGCAGCCGGCCGACAGGTTGGCTCCGATGCTGCTTGGGGAACGCGTTGCAGGATTTTGCACGTTCACCGGGTTTGGCTTTGCGCATGATGCCGCGGATAATCAGAGTCAGAGTGATGGCCATTTTCAACGCTGCTTCGCGATGAGAGCGCCATTCAACGCAATTATGCAGCCCATCGCCGCATGCGTCGCCAGATAGCGTGCGTCGTGCGATGAGGTCACAAGGAGTGAATCATGCCCGAACAACGCAGCTTTACCATTCAATCGTTACTCGCCACCTTTGTGTTGAACGCCGTCTTGCTGGGCGTGCTCTATTACTTTTTTGTCATGGGCAACCCCATTCCCGGTAACTTCGACCCCGCGCTCTTCTTCTGGATTGCGGGCGGCGTGCTGACGCTGCTGCTCTGGCTGGCGGTCTGGTTCATTGGCCGCAGCGCGCTCAACAATGCAGATGCCCGCCTGCACGCGGCGGCGAGCGCGGCCGCCCAGCCCGCGCCGGCTCCCGTCGAGGCGCCCAAGCCCGCGCCCGTGAAGGAAGCGGCTAAGCCGGCCGAATTCGCGCGTGCGCCGGAAGCTTCGGCTATCCAAATGCTGGCAATCCTCCAGCGCAAGGGGCGTCTGATCGATTTCTTGAGTGAGGACCTGAGCGCCTTTGATGACGCGCAGATCGGCGCGGCGGTGCGCAATATTCACGACAATACGCGGCAAGCGCTCAACGAATACGTCACCCTGGAGCCGATCTACAGCGAGCCCGAAGGGACGCGCGTGACGGTTGCGCCCGGCTTTGATGCCTATGCCGTGCGCCTGAGCGGCAACGTCCAGGGCGATCCGCCCTTTAGCGGGTCGATTCAACATCGTGGCTGGCGCGTCGCCAAGATCGAACTGCCTGAACAGACCAAAGATCAAGCCGAGTCAAAAGTCGTGGCCCCGGCTGAGGTCGAGGTCGGCGCGTAACCCATCTTTGAACGGAGTATTATCTTGACTGAACCAACTTACATCGTCGGCATCGATTTGGGAACGACCCACAACGTGCTGGCGTATACGGCGGCGAATCTGCCCGAGGGGCAGACGCCGGACATTGAACTGCTGGAGATTCCCCAACTGGTCAGCATGGGGGAGGTGGAAGCCAAGACGCTGCTGCCTGCCTTCCTCTTTCTGCCGGAGGCCCATGACGTGGCGCAGGGTGGACTGGCTCTGCCTTGGGACGCGGAGATCGACTATGCAATCGGCGAGTTTGCGCGCAACCGGGGCGCAGAGCTGCCGGCGCGGCTGGTTTCTTCGGCCAAGTCATGGCTTTGCCACACCGGCGTGGATCGCACCCAGGCTATTTTGCCCTGGGACGCGCCGGCGGACGCCCGCAAGGTCTCGCCGCTGGAGACGATGACGCGCTATTTGCGCCACATGCGCGAAGCGTGGAACTACATGATGGCCGGAGGTGAACCGGCGCTGATGCTGGAAAATCAGACCATCTACCTGACTGTGCCCGCTTCCTTCGACGCCATGGCCCGCGAGTTAACCGTGCAGGCCGCGCAGGCGGCTGGGCTGCAGAACTTCACGCTGCTCGAGGAACCGCAGGCCGCGTTCTATGCCTGGCTCGCCGCCCAGGATGACTGGCGCGAGCAGATCAGCGTGGGCGAGTCGGTCCTCGTCTGTGACGTAGGCGGCGGTACGACCGACTTCAGCCTCATCCAGGTAACCGAGGAAGAGGGAACGCTCGGCCTGCAACGCGTGGCTGTTGGCGATCACATCCTGCTCGGCGGCGACAACATGGACTTGACCCTGGCCTACGCCGTGCGCGCCAAGCTGGCTCAACAGGGCACCCAACTCGACAACTGGCAGTTCCGAGGGCTGTGGCACTCCTGCCGTCAGGCCAAAGAGAGATTGCTCAGCGACCCGATGCTTGAGTCCGAACCCATCGTCATCCTCGGCCGGGGCTCGTCGCTGATCGGCGGTACCATCCGCACGGAGTTGACCCGGGGCGAGATCGAGGCCATTCTGCTGCAGGGCTTCTTCCCCCAAGTGGGGCGTCATGACTATCCGGAAAAGAAGCCCCAGGTCGGCGTGCGCGAAATGGGCTTGCCCTACGCGTCGGATCCCGCCATCACCCGTCATCTGGCCCAGTTTCTGGGACGTCAGGTAGAGGAGGGCGGCGGCGAGAACAGCGTCGCCTTTCCATCGGCCGTGCTCTTCAACGGCGGCGTCATGAAGGCCGACCCGCTGCAAAGCGCGGTCATCGAATCGTTGCGCCGCTGGAGCGGCAACGAAGCCTTTCGTGAGCTGGATTCGGTCGACCTCGATCTGGCTGTGGCGTTGGGCGCGGCCTACTACGGCCTGGCGCGTAAGGGGCAGGGCATCCGCATTCGCGCCGGCACGGCCCGCACCTACTACATCGGCATCGAGAGCAGCATGCCGGCCGTGCCCGGCATCCCCACGCCGATCAAGGCGCTCTGCGTCGTGCCCTTCGGCACCGAAGAGGGCGGCGACGCCGAGATTATCGAGAAAGAGTTTGGCCTGGTTGTCGGTGAGCCGGCTCTCTTCCATCTGCTCGGCTCGACCACACGCAAGCAGGATGCGTTGGGGCAGGAAGTGGAGGATTGGGGCGGTGAGATTGACGAAGTCGCCACCCTGGAAACGCTGTTACCTGCCACCGAAGCGGAGCAGGGCGGCACGCTGATCCCTGTGCTGCTCCAGACCCGCGTCACCGAGATCGGCACGCTGGAACTGTGGTGCGTGGCCCGGGATGACAACCGCCAGTGGAAGCTGGAGTTCAACATTCGCGAAGAGGATGGCGAGGCGGGCGACGTAGAAGAATCGCCAACGCCCTCCTGGTCGTAGGCATTGCGGCGCGGCGGCTGATTGTGGCAGCGTTCTTTGTAGCCGGCGTCAGGATCCCATTATAGATTGTCGACATCGCTCTATTCGCGAACAAGACGTCTAGACTCATTGCCGGCAACGACTCAGGCGCATGTTAAGAGCAAGACGCCGCACGCTTCGCTCAGGCGCCGGATTGCTCCCGCAGTGGAAGCGCGCCAGGGTTTAGGTCGAAGACGGGATTGCCGCAATGGCTGGAAAGACTACTTTTCTCGTCGTGTCTTCAGTTTAGCTGCCGGCGGAAGAGGATGCTCAAGAGGATACCGTTGATGAGCAAAACCAGCCAGGCCGTGGATATCACAACGACCTCGAAACGATCCAGGCGTTCCAGGCCGTACACGAATGAGATCACAATCAGGGCGGCGAAAGCGATGGTGCAGCCGATGACAAAGACCCAGCCCACGGCGCTCTCCAGCCGCCCTTTGGTTGACAACGTACGACCAGGTCGATCAGTGGTACGCTGCCACGATCTCAGACACGGCCCGTCTCTACAAAATCGACGGCGTCACGACAGTCAACGATGCAGCCGTACAGGGTCAAACCATGATCGCCTGCGACGCCTATAATCGGTGTACGGAAGCGGAGATGGACGTCCGCGGCTGCCGCCGGAGCCGTTGGGCGCGGAGATCTTCACGCCTACAGCGAACACAGTCTTGACCTCCACTCAACCCATCACCGTAACCGGTGAGGTTTATGCTGCCAGCGGGCTGCAGGCGCTCCTAATTCAGGCCAACGAACGCACAGTCTACATCAACAGCTGGCTGACCGATGAGGTGAAGAGCTGAGGAGTTGGGGACTTTGTGTGGCTGCCGCCAGGCGAGGGAGTCTACAAACTCGTTCCTGTCGTCGACGACTGGGCCGGTGCAACGCCGTCGATTTCTGCAGCGCCTGCCCCAGCTGATGCACAACTGGATCCGCCATTCGATCCGCAGTCGACGCGCCCGACCTGCCGCCGTCCGTCTACCTGCCGCTGACCGCCAATCGCGGCGCACCGGGAGACGACTCAGCAGGACGGGTGGGGCCACTGGCGCTCTATCTGCCGATTGTGGAAAAGGTCGTCACAATCACCGATGCCCTGACCGGCGACGTGACGCTGATTTATGTGGATCTGGAACCGCCAACGGTAACGCTGGATCAGGTGCAGCTTGGCCAGACCGACGCCGTGGGCGCAGGTGTGGTCGAACTCACGGGCACGGCGAGTGACACGGTGCGGGTCTATCGGGTGGACATACGCATTGATGATGGACCGTGGCAGCGAGCCGGTCTTGCTCAGGACGGCACGTGGCGCTGGCCGTGGCGCTTTGCCGACCTGCCCGGCGGCGAGATCTTCCAGGTGACGGTCCGTGCCGAGGATCCGGCCGGCCGCAGGACGCAGATCACGGAGCAAGTCAGCGTCGATCTGGTCGCGCCGACCGCGGGCGAATTAGTCGAACGGGCCGGACCGGGCAACGTACAGCAGCCGCGGGGCTAGTGAACGTTGGTGCGCAAGGGCGCGCATAGGATTGGAATCGCTGTACGGATCAATCAGCAACTTGACGACCTTATTCCGCCGTCCTATAATCCAACCTATCCCCGATCGTGATCAAACTATCCGCCCTTTCATCCTGTGAAGCCTCAAAATGACCGACGCATTGCTCTCATCAGCTCTCCAATCTGCGCAAGAGGAACTCGATCCGCGCTTCCGCGCTCTGCGGGCCACGACATCCGCACTCAAGCAGGCGACGCGCCTGGCCAATGCCGAAAGTGTTGACGCGCTCGGCCATGCAGAAGGCGTTGCTCAAGCTGGAACAAGCCCAGGAACTGCTGGGCGCTCAGCCGGAGATGGACGCAGCCGTGGCGGCCTTTGCCGCCGCCACAAGTAGCGCGCTGGACGCCTTGGCATTTGACTTCGCCCGTGAGCTGCGCGAGCTCTTTCAGCAGCGGGGCATTACCGTCGGTGGCAGGCCGCCTCAGCTTACCGTGGACGACTTAGTGCTTGAGATCGACATGGCGACGCGCAAAGGGCAGTGGTTCTATGGGAAGGAGGCGCTGACCCGTCCCATACCGCTTTCCTATGGACCCATTCTCAAGGCGTTCGATACCCAGCAGCGGGCCATTCTCAAACGTGAGATCGACGTGTCCGCCTTTCTGCTCGAATTACACCGTGCGTGGGAAACGCTGCTTGCCCAGCGAGCGCAAGCCCCCCAAGGCAAGCGCATCAACATTATCGAAGCCTATAGCCAGGTGGTGCTCGACCGGCAGTCAGCGCGCTTTTGGAACGCCCCCGCGCGGGCTACCTTCCGTGATTACGAACGCGCCCATTTCGTGCGCGATCTGGTTCTGTCCCGTCAGTCGCCCGTTATTGAAGTCGAGGGTAAGCCCCAACACTTGCGACTCAGCGGGGCCACCAAGAGCCAGGCTGAAAGCGCTGCGCGTAGTATCTGGCTTCCTAACGGTCCGCTGGATGGCGAGTACTATGCCAATCTCACCTTTGAGTCAGACTAAACAGGCCGCGTCATGACGCTTTCCCAACGTGAAGCCCGCCATATCATTGAGGTCTTGGGCAGTTCCGGTACGCCGCCCGAGCGGGGCGTAAGCCACTTCAATGTGGGCAACCAATCGCTCTTAGACGCACTTGATGAGTATTACCTCTCGTCATACCTCCAAAGCGGTGGCGCCGCGTACAAGATGATCGTTGGCGATTACGGCAGCGGCAAGAGTCATTTCCTCTATTGCGTGCGTGACATTGCCTGGCGTCGCGGCTTTGCCGTCGCCAAGGTGGATCTCAGTCCGGTTGAGACGCCATACAATGACCAAAGGCTCGTCTATGCTGCTGTGGCCCGTAACCTGATCTGGCATGACGATGCGGTCGAGAGTTCGGACGAACGTGGCCTGCCCCGCTTCCTCGAAGGGACGCTGCGCAAAATGATTTTGGGGAGCAATGTTGACGGCCAGCTTGGCTTGGAGACGTTGAATCATCCCAATTACCGGGGACTGGTCGACACCGTTGAGGCCTCCTTTATCGACAGCCTCGCCTATAAAAACGCAATCCTGGCCTATTTCGATGCCTTGCTCCGCGATCAGGAAGACCTGCTGGACTCGCTGACGCGTTGGCTTACCGGCGCCACGACGACGCCCGATGATACGAAACTGCTGCGGACCGTGGGCGTCACCGGCAAGATCACGCGTCCCAACGCCTTTCGCATGCTGCGCTCGCTCAGCCAGACCATTCACGCCCTATCTTACAGCGGCCTGATCCTGCTTTTCGACGAGGTGGATCGCATGGCAAGCATCGGCGGCAAGGCTGAGAAGCTGGCGACGGACAACTTGCGCGAAGTAATTGATCGCTGTCGCGAAGAACTGCCCGGCGCGATGTTTATCTATGCCGTGCCGCCTCAGTTTATTCACGACATCGTGCCCCGCTACCCGGCCTTGCAGCAGCGCGTGCGTGCGCCCGGACGTTTCTCCCGTACCAACCATTTCAGCCCACAGATTAGCCTCGATCACCTGGATCTGGACGAGAATGACCTGCTGCTGGCCATCGGCGAGAAGCTGATTCCCATCTATGGCACGGCCTTCAACGTTGAGCTTGACACCCAGATTCAATATGCCAATGCTGCGATTCTTGCCAACGTTGCCCGGGATGTATTTTTGGACATTAGTCATCGGCGTATCTTTGTGAAGGCGTTTGTCACGGAACTGGCGCGACAGCATGCCACCGAAGAGCATCTGCTCGAAGAGAAGGAAGCCATTGCCATCGTACGCGGCCAGATCGATCAGCTCGACGCCGATGAGACGGCGCCCTATTGACCATCCCGCACCCGCTCTCTCCGCAATGATCCGCAATCGTCATGACCCAAAACCGCTATGATCGGTGAATCTGTTTTCCATCCCCAGTACGGTCCTGGGGTGATCACAGCCGTCTTTCGGAGCGGCAGCGAGTGGTTGGTGCGTTTTGAGAGTGGGCTGCGTTTTCGCCGGCCCCGTCTTGAATTTGAGGGCCAGACGCCGCTTCACGCGGAACGTACTGATCCGCAAGCCAGTCCGACTCAACCGGACCAAACTTTCGAGTTACCACTCATGGCTGAATCCCAATACGATGCCCGACAACTGATCGAAGCCTTGCGCGTGGGCATCGCACCCGCCCGCCACGCCGATGAGTTGACCGTCGGCCTGACCGATGAACGCGCCCGGCTCGTCGATGGCCTCAACCGCGCGCACAGCGAAGGCGGTGCAGCCTTTGCCGTCATCGGCGATTATGGCTTTGGCAAAACCCACCTGGTCGAGCTGAGCGCGGAAGAAGGATTGCGCCGCAACTTCCTGGTTGCAGCAACGAGCCTCGACCTGCTGGAGTTGCCGCCCCATCGCAGCTTCGATATCTACGGCAGCCTCATGCGCAATCTGCGCTATCCGGACACGGATGAGCGCGGCCTGGGGCCGCTGTTGGCGGCAGCCGCGGCGCGTCCGCGTGGCGCGAGCAGATGATGGCGCTGACCGATGTGGAGAATGATCCGCTGTCGGTCGGACTCTATGCCTATGCCAACACCGCCTCGTCGCGCAAGCAGCAAGCATGGGCGGATCGGCTGATGGGCGGGCGGCGCGTCAAGCGCATGAACCGGGCGCGCCGCCAAGGATAAAGTTTCCGAGTATCTACCGCGTCGGCCATAACGCCCGCCAAATCGCGTACATGCTCAGCGGCATGAGCGTGCTTGCGCGCCTGGCCGGCTATAGCGGGCTCTGTGTCCTGATTGACGAGGCCGAGAGCTACTCACTCCTCTTGCCCTATCAGCGCCCCAAGGCCAGCCTGTTTTTTGCTGCGGTCACCTATGCCGCGCTACAGGAACGTCAGGCGCAAATTCAGCCTGAGGCATTTCCCCAACATCGTTTTCGCGACTATCCGCTGGCCTATTCTGACCGTCAATCTCTCTTCTTCCTCTTCACCGTCACCCGGAGTGATCAGGGCATGCCGCTGGATCAGTGGTTGCGTCAAGATCAGGTGCTTGACCTGGCGCCTCATCACACGCCGCAGGAAGTTGGCCAATATCTGGAAAAGGTCATGGCCTATCATGCACTGGCCTACAGCTACCCAATCGATGAACGTCAGCGCCAGATTCGACGGGGCGCGGCTGAACATCTGGCGCTGGGTATGCGCAACAATCATCTGAGCATTCGCGGCACCGTTCGCCTTGGCGTAGAGTTGTTCGACCTCCTCTATCTCTACCCGGACTACAACCCTGCTGCGCTCCTGGACGAGTTGCGTCGCACCGTACGACCATGACCGCGGACCCGCAAAGTCTGCGTCGGCAACTGCGCCGCACCTGGCCTCACTTCTTTGCACGTCACGGCAACTTCACAGAAATCCAGCGCCTTGCTCTACCGCCACTGCTCGCCGGCCATTCGGCCCTGATGATGGCTGCGACCGCAGCCGGCAAAACCGAAGCGGCCGTGGCTCCGCTGATCGAGCGTCTGCTGAATCAAGGTTTTGGCCGCCCGCCGGCGCCGCCAACGCTGCGCATTCTCTACATCTGCCCGACCCGTGCATTGACGAGCGATCTCTATGCCAGGCTAACGCCCCCACTGGCGGCATTGGGCATTGCGCTGGATATGAAAACGGCCGATGCGCCCGGGCTTTCCTGGGGCGCGCCGCCTGCGCTGCTAATCACAACGCCTGAGTCGACGGATTCCCTCTTGACCCGCGCCCCGCGTCTCTTTGGCAACCTCAGTGCAGTCGTGATCGATGAGGTGCATCTCTTTGACGGCACGCCACGCGGCGATCATCTGCGCTGCCTGCTGGAGCGCATTGACCAGATCCGTGACTATCATGCCGCGACCCAGCCCGAAACAAGCGTTGCTCCATTGCAGCGCCTGGCGCTTTCGGCTACCGTACCCGATCCGGCGGGCGTGGCTGCACGCTTTCTGGGGTCGGAGGACGATGTCGTCGTCGTGCGCGCGGCCGGCCGCCGCACGCTGGATGCCGACACGAGCGCGCTGCCGCAACTTGAAGCGTTGCCGGCTCAAATCGGTGCACGCGCGGCGGGGGCGCAGGGCAGTCGCAAGATGCTGCTCTTTTGCAACACGCGCAATGAGGTGGAAGCAACCGCAGCCTTTCTGCGCACCGCACTGCCTTTTGATGCCAAAGTCCTGGTTCACTATTCGAATCTGGATCCAGCCTTGCGACGCCAGGTTGAAGCAGATTTCACGGCGGCCAAGACGGCCATCTGCGTCTGCACCTCAACGCTGGAACTGGGCATCGATATCGGGACCGTTGACGACGTGATCCTGTTGGGGCCGCCGCCATCACTTTCTTCATTTCTCCAACGCATTGGGCGGGGCGGACGCCGGCATACGAGGACACGCGTTCTTTGCCTCTACCGCACACGGCTTGAGGACCTGCGTTTTCACGCCTTGCTCGGCCTGGCGCGCGGCGAGATCGACGAGGCGGATCCGTTGGCCTATCACTTCCGCCCCTCGGTACTCGTGCAGCAGATCTTTAGCCGCCTCAAGCAGAGCCCTACCGGCGCCGTACGGCTGGCCGATATCGCTCGCATTGCGCCTGAGCCCTTAGCCACAGAGACGCTGCGCGCGCTGGTCGGGGAACTGGTGCAAACTGGCTATCTGCGCCGGGGCCGACCAGGCGAGTGGCGGCCTGGTCCTGCGTTGGACGAATTGCTTGACGCACACGAGATCTACAGCAATATCGGCGCCGATCCTCGCAGAGCAGAGGTCGTGGATGCGTTTAGCGGTCGCGTGCTGGCCACGACCGAGCGATTTCGCCAGCCGGGAGAAACGCTGCTCCTGGGTGGTCGCCTGGTGGAAGTGCTCTGGCGCGACGGGCGTCGATTGGGGGTGCGTAGTCGAGCGACAGGGGCTGACTTGGATTCGGTCCGCTTTGTCGCTGCGCCCTTTGCCCTGCCTCTCGACGTGAGTCTGGCCATGGCTGCCTCGCTGGGCCTGCCGCCCAACAGCTTGACGCTGGTCGCGGATGAGGGCGAGAGCTTACTCTTTCACTTTTGGGGTGAAGTCTATGGCACGCTCCTGGCACAGCTCCTGCAGAGGCAGATCACTTCTCACGCTAGGGGCGGGGCGGAAGATTACCTGGAAGACCATGACGACCCGCCACCGCGGGTCGATGTCGTCTCCCCAATTTGCCTGCGGTTGCCGGAGGCGCCAGTGGCGTTGCCGCCCTGGCGCGAAGCGGAGGCACAGCGCGCGCTGCACTATCTGCTCCCTCAGCTGGAACCCTTCCTCGATTTGGGCCGCTTTCACGCCCTGCTGCCGCCGGATCTGGCCCGTGAAACCGCGCTGGCGCTCTGTGATCTACCCCATTTCGAGCGACTTTATCGGTCGGCCGTGATCGTCCCAGCCGGCGCTGACCTGCGGCGTCGACTGATCGAACTGCTGTAGTCGGGTCGAGTGGGCATGACGGTCCCTAGTACGCTGATTGGATTTGGTGCTGTGAATGTGGCGACAAAATCCGCGGCAATCTGCCTCATCCAGCTCCATCAGCGCTCTATCGAGTGGTCGACCGAAAAGTCATGACCGCTGCTCGCAATTGACGCAGTGACAGCTCTGCCAGTAAGATCCTGGCAGGTTATACGTGTCCATTCATTCCGCGAGGGCTCTATGCACGAAAGCAAATCCCAATCATACTGGTTTCCGGCCAAGAAGTATGGCTGGGGCTGGGGATTCCCGATCACGTGGCAGGGGTGGGCGGTGCTGATCCTCTTCATCGTGGTTGTGATCGCGCTGTCGATCCTCTTCAACCCGGTCGACTACCCGCTGGCCTTTATTGCTTCAATGATCATCTCCAGCGCCGCGCTCATCGCCATTTGCTATGCCAAGGGCGAGCCGCCCCAATGGCGCTGGGGCGATTCCAGTCACGACAATTCGTCGCGCTAAGGTTGCTGCAGCGTGTGGCGTGCTGACCTAATCGCACTTTCTGAGCCGCTCACTTCCCTGAGCCGCTCACTTCCCTGAGCCACTCACTTCCCTGAGCCACTCACCACAACGTGATCCCCTGCCTCTTCCCCGTCGACAGATACGGGTAGGCGCGTTTGCGTGGCCGCATCATAGAATCCGGTGATGACGGTGTAGTCAGCGGATGGTGCGGCGAGCGTTACCTGGTCGCGGATGGGCCAGTCAAGGGGCCAATCCTGCGTGGGCAAAAATTCATTCATAACCGAACCATCCTGTTGGGCCACGACCTGGCCGGCGTGGTCGAGCACCTGGACGAAGCGGACCAGACCGGCGGGCGGCCGCGTTTCGGCCTGCCAGAGCAGGTCGACTGCCAGCCCATCCGGCGTGACGCTGACCCGGGCGTCGTGAAGCTGAATGCTGTCACCAAGGGTCGCCTGAACCGGGCCTGCCGGCAATGGCTCGCCCACACGGAGCACGCCTGCCGTCACGGGGGCGCCCACGGGGTCAAGAGTCGCCGGGTCGTAGAGAGAGGCCTCCAGCTTGTAGAGACCGGGCGCGATATCGGCCGGTAGGGCCACCGTGTAGCCGTCAGGGCGAACGTCGCCCACGGCCCAGGCTGAGGTCGGCGCGCCATAGGGCCAGCCATCCGCACGCCATAGCTCCTCGCCCGCAGCGTCAACAAGTCGCACGAGCAGGTTGAAATCCTGCGTCATGGGCGCGAGGGCCTGGAGGTAGAGGGTCACAACGGTCTCCTCGCCCGGCAGCAGCGGCGTTCGAGGCAGGTGCACCGCGCCAAGCTGCACGAGTCCGCCCCAGTCGGCCAGGGGCGAGAGCCAGAGCATACCGTCGTCAGGCAGACTGACGGGAAGGTAGTGATTTTCCTCGGCATAGGCTACCAGGGGCGCTTCTTCCAGCTCGTCGTCATTGTCGAGACCAGTGAGGAGCGCGCGCGGCGGCTCGACGAGCAGTGTCTCCAAATCACTAGGTCCGACCAGGTGGCGGGCGGCCCGCGTTGCGGGGTCGACCAGATCGGCGACGCGCCAGGCAAAGGGGCCGGTGGCAAAGGCTGGATAGATGGGCAGCCCGCCTTCCAGAATATGAATCGGGCTGAGCGTCAGCACAGGCGAATCTGTGCCGACGAGCCCGGCGATCAGCTCACCCCGGGCGTGGATCTTGCGCGGCACCCACTCATCTGGCTGGGCAACGATGGCCAGGCCGGGCGCGTACGCTCGGCCCGTGAGCAGCAGCGCGATCAACGCTGCGCCCGTTACTGTACCCACGCCCCAGCGTTGCTGGGCATACGGCCACATGCCCACGGCATAGAGCGTCCCCAGCACGGCAAGCGGCAGCAGTACGTAAAAGTATTGGGTTTGGACGGGGGTGGCGGCTAGTGCGCCGGCTAACGCCAATAGCACCAACAGGATCAGCACTGCGAGCTGGCGACGCCGGCCGCTTGTCCCGCGCAGCCAGGCCCAGGTCGTGGTGCCGGCGAAGAGCAACAGCGGCAACAGATTGGCCGGCTGTCGCACCATCAGCTCTGTAAAAACAGCGAGCTTGCCGCCCAGCGTCATGCCGGGATAGTCGCCCGCTTGGCTCTGGTAATAGAGCGTGTTGAGCTGCACGTAGGTCAGGTTGCCAAAGAGAAAAGCCCGGGGATCCCTCGCCAGCAGGAGGAGGGCCGGCAGCGCGCCCAGCACGCCGCCGAATGCAAACCAAGCGATGCTCCGCATACGCTGCGCGTTTGACCCTGGCGTCCCGAGCCAGAAGCCGATCAGAAATGCAGGAATCAGCAGAGCGAATGAGGCACGCGTGATGATGGCCAGACCCAGCATCAGCCCGGCGATGACAGCGTGCCAATTGGCGCGCCCGGTGGAGGGGCGCGCCATGCCATCGATCAGGTTGATGATCGCGATGACGGTCAGCAGAACCGGCAGGTCATGATTCCAGGCCCGGCCGCTGGTGTAGACAAAGAGGGGGGTGAAGGCCAACAGTGTAGCGCCCGCCGCACCATGGAGCAGGCGCAGCCACGCGCTCTGCCGCGCCAGCACCCGATAACCGAGCCAGAGCAAGAGCCCCAGCGTGACCCACGCGCTGACGATGGAGACGGCACGTGCGGTCAGCAGCAGCGACGGCGAGAAGCGGAAGCGCAGCGCATAAGCCTGGCTGAGCAGGGGCATGTGGAAGGAGGGGAAGTCGACGTACGGGCTCAACCCGTCACGCGCCATCAGCGCGGCCCCGGCGATGAACTGATGCTCGTCATGATTGAGCCCGCGCCGCATGTTGAGCCCCCAAAGCAGCACGCCGAGCGCAAACAGCAGGAGCCCGCCGGCGATCCAGACGCCGACCGGCGGGCGCGTCCGTTCGCCGGTCAGTGCGGCAGGGGCGGGCAAATCATTCCGCAGCGACTCCATCCTAGCGCGCAATCAGAGGTAGGGAGGTCTGGCCTTCGGCACAGAGCAGGTAGAACGGGACGACGCGCCGGCGGATGCTATCGTCCTCGCCAACGGCATCGATGGTCATGGTTGAGGTAAAGAAGTCGCTCGTGGCGAGCGGTGCGGGGTCAACGGTGACCACAAATTGGCCCGGCGTCGTCCCGGTCGCCGGCGCCACCGTGACCCACTCCAGGCCATTGCGCGCCTCGCCGACGCGGTACTGAATAGTCAAGTCCATCGATGCCGCCCATGCTGAAGGTCTGTTCCTGCGACGGCAAGGGACGGACGCAGGGAACAAAGACAAAGCCGGCGCTTAGCGGCTCCACGGTGAGGCCGGGGACGACCTCCAGCGTGACCGCAATGCGTGCCGACGGGTTGGCAACATCGGGATCGGGCGAGGTCAGGATGATGGTGGTGACATAGATACCGGGCGTGAGGCCCCGTGCATTGAAGCGTACGTCAAGCGTCGCCGGCGTGGTCGGCGCCGAAGTCTTTACTTCAACCCAACTGGGGCTATCCTCGACGGCTACGTCGAACGGAATCGCTTCACCCCGACTCTGTTCAAAGACCAGGGCCTGATTGTCGATCTCAAACTCTACCTGTACCTCATCCTCTTCCAGCGTATCGCGAATGAGATCACGGTTGGCGGCCAAACGCAGCGGTTGGGCAAAGCCGGCCGCGTCCAGATCTCCAACGCGGCACGGTACGGCTGTTGGTACCCACCCCGACATCGACAAAGCTGCTGCCCGTGCGTGGATTCAGGTAGATGCGCAGCCGGTTGTTGCGGATGATGACAATCTCTTCACCCGCGTCGCCGTCGATATTGCCGCCGGCTCCGGCTTGATAGCCGTTGTCTTCATCCAGGGTCTGCTCCAACACGGGATCGCCATCGCCGGCACGCGAAAAAAGCCGGGGTTGAATGACCACGCCCGCGGGCACGCTGCGCAGCATGAACGCCTCGTCCAAATTGCTGGCCGTGACATCTACGTTGGCCATGAAGAGATACTCGGGCGGCGGAAAAAAGCTCTCGAAATAGTCATCGCGAAAGCGACCGTTGTCATAGGCGAAGGACCAGAAATTGTCGGCTCCAGCCGGGGAATTGCGAATGGCGACGAGGTCCTGGCCATCGCTGCGCGAGCGAAAGGGCGCGATGACTGCCGCCCGCCAGGGCCGACTCTTGTTCTCGCGCACGAAGATGGGGGCGGCAAGCAGATCCCGGTAGAGATGCAACCAACCTTCTTCATAGGCAACCAGGGCGATCTCCTCCGGCCCTTGATCATCGATGTTGCCAATGTTGATCCACGTCCACTCTTCTTCATATTCGGCCTGATCGACAAAGGGCTGCCAGGCCCGGCCTGTGGGTGGATTTGTCGTGCCCAGGATCGCAGTCAACTGATAGATTGCATCATCATCAATGGCGACAGCGTCGGTGATGATCGAACCAAAGACAATCTCATCGCCCGGCGCATCGACGACCAAATCACCTGCAGCGACCAGGGTAGGATCGCCTGGAATCGGCTGCGTGTAGAGCGTGGCCCATGGAATGCCGTTGATCGTGCCATCGGTGGGCGCGCGTACGGTCAACGACGACCGGATCGAAGATCACCAGCTCGCCTTCCTCCGGGCCGCCGCGGACGCCGATAATCTCCATGTCGCTGTCGTCGTTGACGTCACCCAGCGCGATATCTGCAAACCCGCCAATCGGGCTGTACCAGCGAACAGTCTCCGCGGGCACATCGTCGACATAGTCGAAGACGCGAATAAACCCATTGGCATCGATGAAGACGATTTCATCGTTGATATCGGCTGTGGGCACGGCGGGCTCGGACTGGGCGCGGGATGTTGCAAAGCCGCCCGTCAGGAACAGCAGACCGGCGCAGAGCGACAGCGCTCCGAGGAGAATCGCTCCGACTTTGCCTGCACCCATAGTTTTGATTCCTCTCCATCCTTCTGTCTTTTCACAGCCTGCCTGCCTGGTATGCGATTGCGCAGGTCGCGCTTCCAGCCTGACGGGCCGCTCTGCAGAGCAAGATCATACAACGGCGCAGCTTGTCCGGCAGGGATGCCGGACCTACGATTCCCGTCAGTTTGCGCTTGACAAGACGTTAGCAACCACTCTGCAGGCGAATGGTCGGCAGGAAGTATTGCTTGTCCAGTGGCATCTCTACATTCAGTCCTCCAGGCGATGGGACCGGTAGCGGTCCCCAGCTGTCGGTTCGATTCCAGACGCGCCCAAAGGATTGATCGGGCTGCTGCACCTCATACGTATAGATGTCGAGAACTTGATTGCCTTGGCCGTCTCGATCGAAGAGTGCGACGGATTCGCCGGTCTTGTCCAGGCGGAAGTTGGTATGGAGCGGCCCCTGGCTGAACTCTCCGTCGGCGATAAAGATCACGTAGCCCTCTGCTGGCGCCACGACGCCGTCGGGAATGCGGTATTGGGTTGGCATGTCGGCGTCGTCGGTCAGATAGAGGCCGCCCAGGTCAAGATCAAAGCGTCCCCAGTTATACAGTTCGATCCAATCCGGGAATTCACCCGGCTCGTCTGGATCCTGGAAGGTCCCGATGTTGTCGGCCATGAACTCGTTGATCTGCAAGGTGATAGACGGCGCTTCGGTGGGCGCGGTCTCACCGGAGACGCTGCGGGCAAATTCGGCCAGCAGGGGGCGATTGTCGCGCGTGTCGAAGCCGCCCTGATTGGTGACCAGCGTCATTCCGACTTCTGGCGTGGCGTCACCGCAGGCGCCGTTGACATCTCCAACGACGAAGTAGTCCTTGTACGTCCCGGGCGTAAGCCGGCTATCCTGTTCGCCCCTGGGCAGTGGAATCGTCACGCGTCCGGTGCGATCAACCGTGTAGTCGACCGTCTGGCTAATCAACGCGTCCCGATCGGGATCGAAGAGTTCGTTGTTGTCGCTGTCTCGATAAATGGCCAGTCGTGTGAAGATCGAGCGCAGCCCCTCGGTCGACATGGCACGCCCTGACTGGTCGCGGAAGAGGACCGAGACGCTGCCCATGTAGAGGTCGGCATCGTCCCTGCGCCCGCGATGGAGCGTTCGCAGGGTCAGTAGATTGTTGGGACGCCCGCCAACCAGGTTGCTGCCGTTCTGATTGATCAGCTGATAGCGGTATTGGCCGCCCAGGTTTTCAAACCAGAGCACGGCATTGCTGCCGCGTGCGGTGGCCAAGAGGTCGGGATCGCCATCGCCGTCAACATCGCCGGCAGAAATGGAATGAGCAGTGAGCGCGCGGTCATAGACTTTGTGGTAGACAAACCCAGGCAGCGCGCGGCCGTCATTCTCGTACCAGGCGATCTCGTTGTCGTACTCGATCGCCGCCATGACGTCCATATCGCCGTCCATGTCGGCGTCTGCAGCATAGACCGCATGGACGCCGCGCGCGCTGGTTGAAATATGGTGGGCTCGAAAGGCGGGCGCATCGGCGCCATTGTTCTCATACCAGGCGATGGTGTGGTCATTTTCGGAGGCAGAAATGACGTCTGTATCGCCGTCGCTGTCCAAATCGACGGCATGGACGTGCTGCGCGCCGTTCGGCCACCACCAGTTGCCGTCATCACCGATGGGCAACATCTCTCCTTCGCGCCGGCTGACGATCACATGACGCTTAAAGCTCGGCCAGAAATCGCCGTTGTTCTCATACCAGGCGATCTCGCCAAACGTTTGGCTCGCCGAGAGAATGTCCATGTCGCCGTCGCCGTCCACGTCAGCCACGTCGACCGAGCGCGCGTAGCCTGCCTTATCCGTGACCAGATAGGGCGTGAAGCGGGGCGGCGAATCGCCGTCGTTGGCAAACCAGAAGATTGAATTGTTCTCATCAGACGCCACCACGAGATCCTGATCGCCGTTGTTGCGTAAGTCAGCAGCCACGACCGCACGCGGGCTCAGATAGTCGCGGGCGACGATACGCATGCGGAACTGATCGCCGGGAAGGTGTTCGTACCAGAAGAGGGTCTGATTGTTGCGCGACGCCGCCAAGATATCGAGATCGCCGTCATCGTCCAAATCGGCCACGTCGACCCAGCGCCCGCCGGCCACGCTGCTGTCGATGGTGCGCTCGTTGAATCGTGGCGGCTGCCCGCCGTCATTCTCATGCCAGAGGACTTCATTGTTGCCGATCGAGATCAGGTCGTTGTCGCCGTCCTGGTCCAAATCGCTGGTGATGACGTGCCGTGCGCTGGCCTGCGTGGTAACCAATGTTTCGGGCTGGGGCGCGTAGCGGGCATTGCGGTGAATTGTCTCATTGGGAAACCAGCGGGCGTGGCCGTCGACGCGAGAGGCGGCCAGGATGTCCAGATCGCCGTCGCCATCCATATCGCCGGCTGAGACGCCCCGCGCGCCGATCGCGCCGTCAGTGACGATGTGCTGGGCAAAGGTCGGCGAGGCCGCGCCATTGTGTTCATACCAGGCGATGCGATTATCACCGCTGGAGGCCGAGAAGAGATCGGTGTCGCCGTCCTGGTCCAGGTCAGCGGCAAAGACCTGCTTGATGTGGATCAGGTTGGTCGCCACCACGTGCTGCAAGAAACTGGGATTGGCCGTACCATCATTTTCGTACCAGCCAATTTCGTTGGCATCTTCCGAGCCGTAGACGATGTCCAGATGGGCGTCGCCATTCACGTCGGCCACGAAGACCGATTTGGCGAAGTCGATGCCGTCCGGCGCGATGCCACCCGCCTCACGGATGACCTGACGGGCAAAAGTCGGATTTAGCTCGCCGTCGTTGCGATACCAGGAGATCTGATCGTCATTCTCCGACGCCGATACCACGTCCATGTCGCCGTCGCCATCCAGGTCGCCTGCCTGCACCGAGACGGCCCCCTGGGCGCTGACGTTGATCGGCGCGGCCGCAAACTGTGGGTTGGGCTCACCGTTGTTGCGATACCATTGGACGCGATTGTCATTGCGTGAGGCCGAAAGCAGGTCGACATCGCCGTCGCCGTCCATATCGGCGCCGAAGACCGATACCGGGTAATCCAGGTCGTCGTTGATGACCCGTGGGGTGAAGGAGGGTGTGGACCGACCGTCATTCTCCAACCAGACGATGACGCCCGAGCCGTCGGTCACGCGGTTGGCGGCCCCATCGTCTACGGCCGAGGGCTGGATCTCGATAACGGCAGCGGCGACAATGTCCATATGCCCGTCCTGGTTGACGTCGATGGGCAGGGCGATATATGCACCAGGCAGATCGGCTACAAATCGTTCATCAAAGGTCGGCGCGGCCGTGCCATTGTTGCGTAACCAACGGACTCGTCCATCTTCGCGTGATGCAACCACCACATCTTGATCGCCGTCGTTGTCAAAATCGGCCGGGAAGATCGAGTGTGCGCCGGCTGCGTTGACCGTCAGCACGACTTCCGCGCCAAGGGGAATGCCGAGCCCTTCAGCTGTCTCGTCCTCTTCAGCGTACACGGGCGGGGCGTTGAGCGATAGCAGCGTTATGGCGCAAAAGGCTGCCAGCAGCGCCGACCTGCGCGCCAATAGACTGCGCAACACGGCGTAAGCCGCCTTGTCGGGCCGCTTCTGGCGATGAAGTTGCGCAGTCGGATGTGTAGATGAAGAAAGCTCGGTGGAAAGAGAGGTTGGTGGTGAAATGGGGAGATCGATCATAACACGCTGGATGCTTTCAATTCAATCGTTCATGACAGCACAGGAAAACGGCGCAGGCGTTTTGTGAAATACGTCTCAATGCCGTCTCAAGATTCGGCGAAAAAACGAAATTCGCTTCTCCACGTATGGCACAATCATACAAGCGAGGCAAGAAGTTGTAAAGCTCAGGCGTGTCTCTTGATCTTGCAATTTTCTGCAAAATTCAGTACTGTTTAGGGGAAGCATTGACGGCACTTCTTCACCGTCGCTTACACTCAACGGCACACATGTGGTACCGACTTCAACAGCAGCATCAATCCAACACAACGCAGCCAACGCACTCGCCTAACACACTGTCGCTCTCGTCGCCGCGATCTGTCACGTCTGTCGTCCTGCGCCGTCTCCTTCCCTGTCTTGCATTCTTGCTGCTGGCGCTATTGCCGCGCGCGGTCATGGCGCAAGAACCCGACCGGGTCGTCATCAACGAAATTCACTACAATCCGGATATAACGATAGAGCCTGTCGAGTTTGTCGAGCTCTACAATCGCACCAATGCAACCGTCAACCTCTCCGGCTGGCGGCTGGACGGCGCGATCGAATTCGTCATCCCCGAGGGGACGGTGCTCAACCCCGGACAAATGGTCGTGATCGGCCAGGATCCGGGTGCACTGCGCGTCAAGTATGGCGTTGACGCCCTGGGGCCTTACACAGGCAAGCTGGCGAATGAGGGCGAGGAGCTCATCCTCCGCAGCGATGCCGGGCCACGCGTGGATGCAGTCGACTTCGATGATGGCTTTCCCTGGCCCGTGGTCGGTGCGGCGCCGGGCCATTCAATCCAACTGCTCCATCCGAACTTAGACAATGGCCAAGCCGGCCACTGGCGGGCTGCACCGCCCACGCCCGGACATCGCAACAACGGCTACACCGAGAATCCGCCGCCGCACATCGAGGCGGTGGAGCACACGCCCAAAGCGCCGACGTCACGCGATGCCGTCACGGTCTTCGCGGCGATCAATGACGACGATGGAATCGCCGCCGTGACCCTTTATTACCAGATTGTGGCGCCTGGCAACTATATCCCCATCAACACCACTGCCTACGGCCAGCAATGGTCACCGCTGCCCATGACGCTGGGTGAAGATGGCCTCTATGCTACAACGCTGCCGTCCGAGTTGCAGCGCCATCGTCACCTCATCCGCTATCGCATCACGGCGCAGGATGGAGCCGGGCAAGTCGTCCAGATTCCCCATTCTGACGATCCACAGCCGAACTTCGCCTATTTTGTTTACGACGGCGTACCGACCTGGTCGGGCTCTAACGACGGCGGCGGCAATGGGATCGTGACCTACGATTTTACGCAGATGCGCCAATTGCCCGTCTACCATCTGATTACGCGCCAGGATGACGTGGCTGATGCGCTCTACATGCCCGACACGCCCCGACCCTTTGGCTATCCCGGGAATGACTATCTCTGGTATGGCACGCTGGTTTACGACGGCGTCGTCTACGACCATATCAGCTTCCGCGCTCGGGGCGGCCTGACCCGCTATGCCACCGGTAAGAATATGTGGAAGCTGAACTTTAATCGCAGCCATCGCTTTGCCGCGCGGGACAATTATGACCGCCCCTACGACGTCGACTGGGACAAGCTCAACCTTTCGGCCGTTATCCAGCAGACGCACCGCGGCTACCGCGGCGAGCAGGGCATGTTCGAGTCTATGAGTTTCCGCCTCTTCAATCTGGCCGGTGTAGAGAGCCCCAACACCCATTTTATTCATTTCCGCGTCATCGATGAAGCTGAGGAGCGCTCTTCAAACCAGTATCGCGGTGATTTTTGGGGCCTCTATCTTGCTATCGAGCAGATGGACGGCCGTTTTCTCGAGGAACATGGGCTGCCCAACGGCAATCTCTATAAGATGGAAGAGGGCGCGACGGAGACCAACAATCAGAGTCCATCCGACCTGGGTAATTGGGATGATCTTTGGTACTTCATCAATACCTATTTCACCAATCCGTCCGAGGAATGGTGGCGCCGGCACTTGGACCTGGAACGCTTCTATGCGTACCGTGCGGTGATTGAGGCGGTGCGCCACTATGACATCAATCAGGGTAAGAATTACTTCTACTTTTTCAACCCGGAAAGCAGCCGCTGGTCGGTTCATCCGTGGGACCTGGATTTGACCTGGGCGGATGGACTGGCGGGCGATGGTCAGGACCACTTTGCGCCACGCGTCCTGTCGCAGCCGGCCTTCAATCTCGAATACCAGAACACACTGCGTGCGGTACGCGATCTGCTCTTCAACGTGGAGCAGATGGACTGGATGCTCGATGAACACGCGTCTTTCATCAACACGCCAGCCGCCGGCCCGGCCATGGTCGATGCCGATCGTGCGCTGTGGGACCACAACCCGATCTTCGCCACCCGTTACGTGGACAACGAGCGCACTGCGCCCGGTCAATTCTACGCAGCTGCACCGACACGCGATTTTCCCGGCATGGTCCAGCTCATGCGCGACTGGGTTGTCAGCCGCTCCGAGTGGATTGATGCGACCCTGCTCACCGACAGCGATCATCCCTTGACACCCACGGTCGTCTATAGCGGCGCCGCGGGTTTTCCCGTCGACGGCCTGCGCTTCACGGCTGGCGCATTTGACGATCCTCAGGGCGCCGACACCTTTGGCGCTATGCAGTGGCGCCTTGCACAAGTGACCGATCCCGCGGCGCCCGGCTTCGATCCCGCTGCGCCGCGCCTCTACGAAATCGACGCAGCCTACGAGTCCCCGCGGCTGGCTGCCTTTGCGCCGGACTTTGCGCCGCCACCCGGCACGGTGCAGCCAGACGCTCTCTACCGCGTGCGCGTGCGCATGCAGGACGCGACTGGTCGTTGGAGTCACTGGTCGCCGCCCGTGCAGTTCCGCTCTGCGCCGCCGAACGCGCCGGCGCAGAGCGCGCTGCGCATCAGCGAAATCATGTATCATCCGCCGGCGTTGCCCGGCCTGGACGACAGCCGTTTGGAGTTTCTAGAGCTAACCAATGCCGGCGGCAGCGCGTTGGATTTGGGCCATGTCCGGGTGGCGGGCGCAATCGACTACGCTTTTGCCGAAGGCGTCCGACTGGGCTCGGGCGCCTATCTGGTGCTGGCCAGCGATGAGCACGCTTTCTTTGACCGCTATGGGTTCTATCCGTTTGATGAGTATGACCGTCAACTCAGTAATGGCGGCGAACGGGTTGCATTGATTGACGCGCTGGGACGGGAGATCACGGCGGTTGCGTATGACGACAAGGCCCCATGGCCCACAGAAGCCGATGGCGATGCGTCTCTGGTCATCAACCAGATTGCCGGCGCCGCAGATGATGCGGCCAACTGGCGAGCAAGTTTGCTGGCTGAAGGCTCGCCGGGCGCGGCAGATCCGCTGCCCATCCTCATCAACGAGCTTCAGCCCCGGCCCAGCGCCAGCAGCCCGGCTCGCTTTGAACTTTACAACCCCAGCAACTATGAAGCCGATCTGAGCCACTGGCGCGTGACGGACAATCGCGTCGAGACGCCAGACCTCTTCTTGCCTGCCGGAACTTTGATCGGACCGCGTGGCTACAGCGTATTTGACGCCGGCAATTTGGACGGGCAGGGGGATGCGCTATTGCGCTTCACGCGTGAAGGGGGCAAATTGCTGCTGCGTTCTTCTGCGGCCGACGGTCGCGCTACTGGCTATCAGACAGAGGTTGAGTTCCAGGGCTTTGGCAACGGTCTGGCTTACGGGCGCCATCTGACGAGCGACGGCCGCAGCTACTTCGTTCCCCAGGCCGAGCCCACGCTCGGACGCAGCAATAGTCTGCCGCGGGAAGGCAGGCTGATCATCAGTGAACTGATGTATCATCCGGCCGGCGGCGATGAGTATATTGAGATTACCAACATAAGCAACGAACTGGTCCAACTCTATGATCCGGACCAGCCTTCCCGGACCTGGCGACTGGACGGCGCGCTGTTTACCTTTCCCACTGGTCTTGAACTGGCGCCAGGCGGCAAGCTGCTACTGGTCGCCAATCACCCAGCAGAGATCTGCGTCGATCGTCAGGTTGCGCCGGGGACGCTCGTCATCGGGCCGCTGGGCAGCGCCTTCCCAAACGAAGGCGCAACGCTGGCGCTGGTGCGACCGGGTAGCGAGACGACTGGCGATATTCGGCCCTACATTGTGGAAGATCTGGTCGCATACGACGATACCGCGCCATGGCCCAGCGAAGCAGCTGGGCGAGGGGCCACCCTGCTGCGCACGGAGCCGCGCGGCTTTGGCAGCGAGCCGAGTCACTGGCGCGCCGGTTATGAGGCGGCTCAACTCCTGCGGCTGGCTGCAGACGACCCCTATGTTCAACTCTGCACCTTCAACGCCGCTTTCCAGGATGAAGAGATGGCAGTCACCATTGACTGGGTAAGCAGCGCCGAGGCCAACATCAGCGGCTTTAATTTGTGGCGTGGCCTGGGTAATCAGAGCGACGCGATGACGCTGCTGACGCCTGAGGGATTGCCTGCTACAGGTGGCGCGGCAAATAAGCGCTATAGCTTCACCGATTCTTTTGCCGATCTCTACAACGGGGACGCAGCCGCAGCGGGGGCGGCAGAGGAGGCGCTCGGCGATATGATCTACCGGCTGGAGGCTATCGGGGCCGACGGCGAGGCGGTCGACCTGGCCGTGACCGAGCCGGTCCGCACGATGCGCAAGACGTATGTGCCCTATATTGCACGCTGACAGGGGCTATTGAGCAGGCGTCCAGGCTAGTTCGCGTGTCGCCAAGGTTGTGGAAAGCTCATGGGGCGCGACGTTCACGGTTACCGGTAGGGCATTCGTACCGGATTGACGTTGAATGGTGAGGGCGTAGTTTTCCGGCGTGATGCGCTCGGGCAGTTCGTAGGTGAAGCTGACGGTATGTTCGTTGCCTGGCGGCATGACGAAGTAGCCGCCAAAGCGCTCCGTCCCCTTCTCACCCCGTGCGCTACGGATCGAGTCAGCCTCCAGACCGGTGACGTTCAGCAGGCGACTGCCGCCCGGCACATGCAGGCGCACATAGTCGAAGTAACAGCGTGCGGCCATCTCGTCATAGCTCGCGCCATAGCGCGGCGATTGATCACAGATGTGTCCCTCCACAGCGACGGGATGACGATAGGTCATGGTTGCGGTGGCCGTCGCCGGACCGTCCCCTTCGGGCCAGTCCACGTGATAGTCAAGCGTGCGTTCCAACACCGAATCGACTTTGTTGTAGCCCATGTTGGTGTCGGTATAATAGACGTAATCAGCGTCAGGATTATAGGCGATGCCGCCGTCCCAGCCGGTCGCCGCCAACTGGCTTGCCACCTCACCATTTTTCATCCAGACCTGGATCGCGCCCTCATCCAATGCCTGAAGCACATTCGCCAGCACCAGCGGATAGCTGACGTCGCCTGACTCAAGCCGGCGCAACGCTTCGCCCGCCAGTGTGGGAATGAAGTCCTTGCGCTGACGCCACCACGCGATCCACTCGTCTACATTCTCCTGATCCTTGCGCTCGATGTCGGCAAACTCCTCGGCCTCAATCGGTTGGTCAAAGAAAAGCTTGATCTGATCTTCGATATTCTCCGCCGTGATCGGGTATTCGACGCCTTCCACCTGGATCTGGCCCAGCGCGCCTACCAACAATTGTACGGCCCGCAGATCGACCGTGACAACGCCGTCGACCTGAACGCCGGTATCTTGTGCATAGATTGTGCTGGCCAGGGCCGCGCTGGCCGGAAAATGGGGCGACCAGTTGGCGTCTCGCAGCAACAGGAGCTCAATGCCCATATGCTCACGCATGGGCTCGGGCGCCCAACTGTATTCATTCTCTTCACGGAAGATGTGATGGCTGTCGCTAAAGGAGAGTTCGGTCGGCACGCCGCGATCAAGCGTGAGCGTCCCCGCTGCGGTAATGAAGCCGCCCGTGGCGCGCAACTCATGGTTATTCTGTACCAGCAGCAGGTAGGTGGCGGGACGATCAAAGCCCAGCAGTGCCGGCAAGGAAGGAGCGATTTCCATGGCCGTCGGCATCAGCGCGGTCAGCGACTGGAGGGTTGCGAATTCTCCGGCCACGGCATACGGCAGGTCGGTGGGTGAAACGCCGGCCAGCGTCTCGGCTGCGCCAGCAGCCTGGTCGCTCAATGCGTTGAGTTCGGGCGCGGTCGCGACGACTGCGGCCAGCACTCCATCCAGCGTCAAAGCGTCGCCTTGTGCCGCCAGCGCCGGGGCCAGCACGCCCAGACTCGCCTCCCCCACCCGCGCCAGATCAGCTCCGGCTGCCGTCAATTCTGGCGCTGCGGCCAGCGAGCCGCCCACACCCGGTACAAACGCCAGGCGGTCGAGCACGGGCGCCAAGGGCGCAAGCTGGGCGTCGATCCCTGCGGCTGCCGCCGCCAGGCCATCGAGTGAAGCCTGCACCGCGGCCAACTCTTCTAGACCTGGATCCTGCTGGGCAATTGCCAGCAGGTCCTGACCGCTGCGATAGGCTTGCCAGCCGTAGAGGCCCGTACGCACCGCCCAATAACCAATTACAAGCAGCACGATGAGCAACAACGCAAAAAGGATCTGGCGCACGCGTCTGGGGCCGCTGCCCTGTTTGGGCGAGTGGCTGCTGTCGGCGGCTGGAACTGTTGTAGATGAACTCATAGTGAAGTTACTCGACTACTCGCCAGAGCGGCCCGACTGCTTCAAGCCGGGCATCTGAGATTTCAGAAATTTCGTCAGCGAGATAGATGGATCGATGGTTGAGATCGGCGTCTATCAGCGACATGGTTGAGACGCTCACGTTTGGTACATTCGGGTACAGATTGTCCAGCAATCGCCGGTACCAGTCAAATTGATAGAGCGCATGGTTGACGATGACGGCATCGGGCGCAGCGTCGAGCAAGGAACCCGTGCCCCAGGCACCATACCAGACCGCGAAGGTTGTCGGGTCGCCGGTCGTGATGATGATGCTGCCTGGCTCTAGAATTGCCTCTACTGTCTCCAAATAGGCTTCCGCTTCCATGTCGTCGCGCAGCGAAAGGTCCGGCAGATGCAGCGTGAAGAGCGCGGCCAGGCCAACGCCGGCAAGCCCAGCCGTGATCGCGCGCCATGGCACCGCAGACGAGCGTTGAGCCAGCCAGTTGGCGAGGACCGCCAGCCCGATTCCCAACCAGATGGCCATCAACCAACCCACAGGTAGTAGATAGATTTCACTGTCGCGGGTGTAGTAGCTGATGGAGTAGAGGCTGACCGGCAGAATCCAGAGAATGCTGAAATTGCGCAGACGCGGCGCACTGGCATCCAGGTGCGAGAGCCCGATGAGCGCGATGCCCAGCCCGACCGGCGTGTATTGAACCGTGACGGTGTAGGCCCATCCGGCGACCCGGCTTAGCAGGTCCCTGGCCGGCAGATTGAACAGATAGCCCTGGTAAGCGCTGCCGCTCACCAGCCACCAAAAGCCTGCCGGATTGTCCGGATAGCCCCAATTGACGGGGGGAGCAGGTTGTCCGCTCGCCGCCCATGGCGTGCGCAGATAGATCAGCGCGCTCATGAGCGCGCTGCCGCCCAATATCAGGGCGATCTGCATAAAGCGGCGCCCCGGACTCAGCGATGATTCTGACCACAAAAAGTAGAAGACCGCCGGCATGAGCAGCAAGAAGGTCAGATGATGGCCCATGCCCACAATCAAGATCGGAACAAGCCAGCGCGGCCGCCCATCCTTGCAGATCAGCGCCCACCCAAGCAACGTCACGAAGAGCGCGTGGAGGGCGTACACTTCTGTAATCAGCGCCTGGCTCCACAGCAAGGGGCTCACCGCCCAGGCCAAGCCGGCCAGCAGCGCCCAGAGCCAGTTCCAGCGATCCTCGCGCAGCAGATAAGACAGAACCAAAACCGTCACGCCCACGCTGAGCGCTGCGCACGTTGCACTGAATAGATTGCCGCGCCACGCCAGATCGCTTGCCGGGAAAATCATGGATGTCAGCCAGAGCCACCCCTGCAAAATGAGGATGTATAGGGGATAACCTGGCGGATGGGGGACGCCGTTGCTCACGGCGGCCGCCAGCAATTCGCCGCTGTCTGCCCCATCGTGGGCCCAGGTGATGCCTTGAGCCAGGGTAGCGACGTAGAGTGCCAGCGCGGCCAAGCTGGCGCCGGCGGCCGCCAGCCAGGCCGCCCACGGCGCAGTCTCAGCCTGAGCTTCAGCGGGCGCCGACGTGGTCTCCTGCAACGCAGGGGGCTGGACGGGCGACTCCGGCGTCACGGGGCGCTATTGAAAGTCGGGCAGTGTGGTGGGCGGCAATCCGATGACAATGCCACTGCTTGCGGAGCGGGCGTTGTCTGCACTGGCTGCCACCAGGTTGTCGATCGTTATGCCGTCACTCAGTTCGGGCGCAACGCGTAGCACGATGGTCGTGGTGACGATCTCGCCCGCCGCTAGCTCCGGCCAGCGAATGTCGAGGACGGTCGTGCCATCTGCGGCGGACTCTTCGAGCACCTCGCCGCCAGCGCCGACATCAGCGGTCTCCAAGGAGAGATTTTCGGGCAATTCATTGCGCAGCTTTACGTTGCGGGCTGTTTCGTCGCTCGGGTTGCTGAGCACAACTTCCATCTCGACGGTGCTGCCCTGCAATGCGGCATGGGATGCCTGCGGCGCCGAGAGCACCAGGGCAAAGAGCGGTACATCCTCTTCCCCCTCGGTCGCACCAGCACTCGTCTCTGCTGCTGAACTAGGCTCGTCAGCGGCGTCGCTCTCAGCGGCTATCGCCGGCGCCTCGATGATGGGCAGCGTCAAAGCTGCCGGATCAAACTCCGGTGTCATGAAGCGGGCCGCGACCCAGCCATTCGTCTCTTCACTGCCAACACAGCAAATCAGCCACCAGTCACCGGCTTGATTCTGACCAAGGACCGTTAGGAGTTCGGTCGCTTCCACCAGGCCGATTACGTCGTAGTCCGTGCCGGGACCGCCGCGTACGTTGAGCGCGCTGACGTTTACCGCTGCCAGCGCATCGCTCACGCTAACCTCTTGCGGCTCAACCGACGGCGGAAGCGCAACATCGCTGGAGTCGTCACCGTTGCCATTGTCATTGTCATTGTCATTGTCATTGTCATTGTCATTGTCATTGTCATTGTCATTGTCATCGTCATCGTCGTCATCGCCGTCATCAGGCCGGGGCGTAGAGGTAGCCGTTGGCTGGGGCGGCGGCTCTGGCGTTGCCGTTGGTTGGGGCACGGTCTGGTGGGGCGGCGCAGCAGAAGCCGGCAAGCCGCTACTCAATACTAGAATGGTGAATGCCATCACGACAATACCGATCCAATACGGTCGATGACGGCGACGGTGTTCTGCGTTGTTGGTTTCTCTGTGTGGGTCTCTGTGTGGGTCATAGTCTGCTCTTTTGGTGTCGGTTTGTCGCTGCAAGTTGCGTTGCGCCTGATTGCTTTTTGTTGTTAAGATTGACGCCTCTCAACCTTAATCGTAACGCCTGATTGGGTCAATAGGCTCCATCTCCCTTGAAAATTGCCGGAAATGTTTGTAGCAAGATCGTTAGATCGCGTTTGAGGCTATAGTTGTCAATATAATCGATTTCCAGCCGCAAGCGGTCGCTTAAAGGGAGCGCGCCGCGACCATTTACCTGCATCGGCCCCGTCATCCCGGGCTTGACGGCCAGTCGTCGTCGCTGTTCGTCGGCATAGAGCGCTACGATTTGCGCCTCTTCCGGACGGGGGCCAACCAGACTCATGTCGCCAACGAGCACGTTGTAGAACTGGGGCGCTTCGTCCAGGCTGGTGCGCCGCAAGAGCCGTCCCACTCGGGTGATTCGCGGATCGTTCTCGATTTTGAACACGGGTTCTTCCAGCGCGCTCAGGTCAATGAGTTCATCGAGCCGCGCGTCGGCATCGCAGACCATGCTACGCAGCTTGACGATCCGGAAGGGGCGACCATTCTCGCCTACGCGCTGCTGGACGTAGAAGGCCGGTCCGGGCGAATCGAGCTTGACGGCAAGAGCTGCCGCTGCCACAAAGGGGATCGAAATCATCAAGCCGACCACCGCACCCAAAACGTCCACGCCTCGCTTGACTGTCCGTTTCCACCCGGGGATAACCGGCTGGCGCGCACCCGGGACCGTGCCTGCAAAGTGGATCGTCCCGGCCAAATAGCCACTGCCGAGAGCCAGCGCGCGGACCATGAGCATGGGCGGGCCAATCAATGCCAGCGCCCGCGAGCGTTGCGCCAACTTGGCCACAAAAGGCAGCGTACTGACGAGGAAGACGAATAGGAGCAAACCCACGCCCGCCCATGCCCAGCGTAATGGCGACCAGACAAAGCCGAGCAGGCCCATGCCGGTCAGCGCAAGCAGCGCTGCCATCAAGACAATTTGCAGCTTGAGTACCTGAGGCGTGTGGGAATCTTGGACCATGCGTTCGGGGTGCCAGCGGGTGAGCAGCGCCTTCCAGTAACCGATATAATACTTGCGGCGCATGTACTCGCCCAAATCAGCGTCATGGAAGTGGGCGACCCGTGCATCAGGCGCAAAGACAAGCGGGTAACCTTTTTGGGCCAGACGAAAGCTGAATTCCTGGTCCTCTACGCTCGCCGTGGTAAAAATCGGGTCAAAGCCGCCGTTCTCAAGAAAGACGTCACGCTGATACGCGGCAGAGTAGGTGTCGATAAAGTCGATGCGCGGCATATCGCGGATGCGGTCATAGCGATCTTCATACTCAGCCTGCACGAATTGGGAGACAAGGCCGTCCTGCTCGGTGATGTAGGTGCCCTTGGCGCCGATCACGTCTGGGTCGGCAAACGTGTCCAACATCTGCGCCACCCAATCGTTGAGCGGAGCACAGTCCCCGTCAGTAAAAAAGAGCAGCGGCGCACGCGCCACTTGAGCGCCATGGTTGCGGGCGGCGGCCGGTCCGGCGTTGGGCTGTTCGATGAGTCGGAAGCAATGGTTGGGGTGGCGCGCTGCCCACGCGGTTGCGACTGCGCAGGTGTGATCCTGCGAGCCATCGTCGACCAGGATAATTTCGTAGCGGTCGGATGCAACCGTCTGATTCGCAATCGCATCGAGGCAGCGTTCGACCAGGCCCTCACCATTGTAGACGGGCACGATGACGGAGCAAGCTAGATTTGGACGAACGGCTATTGGGTCCATCTCGGTCATGGTTGTAATCGTATCCGAATTTCACACAATCCTGCGTGATCCGCGTAGGCGGCCGGGACAGAGCTAGCGCTTTTTGCGCGCCTCGCCCGCTCTCCGCGGAAATCGCGGGGCGACGATGCGGCTATGGCGCAGCTTCGCCGATCAGCTCGGCCTGGGCAAAGACCCGGTGAGTGGTCGTAAAGTCCGGCCAACCTGTGATCACAGTGAGCTGGGCGGTGGGACCACTGGCGACCAGCGCATCAATTTGAGCCATTTCTTCTTCAGATGCGCCCGTTAGCGGAATGGGGGCAGTGATTTCAGAGATCTGATAGACGAAAACTCGACCGTCGGCATCCTCTACCAGGATTTCCTGGCCGTCAACGATTTCGCCCAACGCCAGGGGCGCCAGTAGCGCGTCGCCTAAGGCCTGGTGTCCGGAAACCAGCATGTTGCCTGCTGCGCCGGCGCCCGGCGTGTTGGGATGCCAGCCCAGGCTGGCGTCGGGCACTTCCCACTCGGTGGTCAGTCCGGCGTCGGTCGTGACGACCGTCCAGCCCATGGGGGTGACGGGCAGCATCAAATCCAGCGCCGGCAAGGTGAGCTGTACGGGCTCGGCGGCTTCTTCAGGCGGCAGAGGGTCGATGGCCTCAACCGGCGTCATCGCCGCTGCCGATTCTGGTTCAACGGTTGCGGTGGCGTCAGCTTCAGTCGCGGGAATGGTCCCGGCAAGCTGATCGAGAGGCTGTTGACAGGCGCTCAGCAGCAGGGCAGTCAGGAGCAACAACGTAATCGGGAGCGTTCGTGTCAGAGATCGCAGGTCGTGCAGTGGGTTGCCAAGTCGCATGAAGCTTCTGTCCTCATCAGTCTTTGTTCGCGGCACGCTATCCAGCATAGCGCTCAGTCAATTCTAGTAGATGCCCAACCGATACGCAAAGATTTTTACTGCTCACGGGTGCGAAGACCATACGCTGGCTGGGGTGTAGCAGTTACGCCTGTTCTTACTATCGTGATTCCGCTGTATTTCCTGCGATCTGATCAGCCACAATTGCGGTTGTCACGGCTATCCGCGGCCGAGCGTGAAAGGTTTCCTGTCTGTTGACAGGGGCAAAATCGCCTGCCAGCAACTCCCCCAGCGTTGGTAGCCCCCTGTTTTGCCCCTCGCAGCGCCAGCAAGTAGAATGGAGCGCGGGGAGGGATGTGTCCCGGTGGGCGCCCTGGTCTTCAAAATCAGTGGCAGGCGGCGCAGAGCCGGCTGCGGTGGGTTCGACTCCCACGCCTTCCCGCTAAACCGTATGTGATTGCGGACTGACGACTGTGGATTGCGGATTGCGCACGCCCGATTATCAATCCGCATTGTGCAATCGAAGATTCGAAATCGACTTATGGAAATTCCCTTTTTTGACGCTGACGAATCTCTGCGCTTTGAGCGCATTGTTTTATATCCCTATCCGGATTTGAACCGCGTGTGGACGCGCCTGTGGGTAACGGCCGTGCGCGACGAGACGCCGAATGTGGAGCTTCGTGTCTTTAATCCCGACGGCACGGAGAATACCAGCGTCTTTCTTATGTTTCAAAGCGATCAGCGCATTGAAACCACGCTCCACCTGCGCGACGCACAAGCCGGCGAGACTTATCACGTGCGCGCCGAGCTGACGAGCGGTATGGCCGACAGCGTGCAAGTGCTCGATGCCCAAGAGTTTGACATGATCCTCGAGTTCCGCAATCCGGAGACGCCGGAACCTGGCTTTGGCATGGGGATTGACTGGGATGAAATTCGCCGCAAAGCGCAGGGGTAGTCTGTGAGTATGTGTGCGCGCTGTGGCGCTGCTGTTGACCTGCGTCTCTCGGCGCGTCTGAATGAAGTCCGCCCAACGGTGGGGGAGCTGATCGCGGCGGATATTCCCGACTGGCGTTCGCGCGATCTTTGTCCAGACTGCGTCGATCAGTACAGTGCACAGTTTGCGGCGCAGCGCAGCGCGACGCCGCTCAACACCTTGACTGATCCCCACACCACCTTCCCCTATTACCATCCCGCGGAAGAGACCCTGCTGGCTCAGCCACAGCGCCTTGCTGACTATGGCAGCTTTGGCGGCGCGGGCGTGACCATTGCCTTCCTCGATAGCGGCTTTTATCCCCATCCGGACCTGTTGGAAGCGCCCATGTGGCCGGGCGAAATGCCGGCATGGGAACGGCTCGGCAACCGCGAGTTGCGTACGTTGCTGGAGCATCGCAAGCTGCGGCTGGTCCATTACGTGGATCTGACCGATGGCATTGAGCGGGAGGGGCTTCATCTAGCCAGTCTTTGGGACGCGGCGGGGTACAGCTGGCACGGTCAGATGACGACGACCATTGCTGCCGGCAACGGCATGCTCAGCGGCGGTCTTCTGCGTGGCTTCGCACCGAAAGCCGGTCTTCTGCCGATCAAGATTGGGCAAAGCAGCGGTCGCATTCCCGAATCGGCGATCCTGGCCGGGCTACGCTGGCTGCTCAAGGACAACAACTGGCGCCGTTATGGCGTGCGTGTCGTCAACATCAGCGTGGGCGGCGACGCGCCCATCAATTGGGAAGAGAGCGAACTTTCGCTTGCAGCCGAGCAGCTCAGCTATCATGGCGTCCTGATTGCAGCCGCTTCCGGCAACAGCGGCCGGGCCGAACTGCTGCCGCCGGCCCAATCGCCTTCGGTGCTGACCGTTGGCGGCTATGATGACCGCAACCGGCGTTGGAGCCTGCTTGCACCAGAGGAAATCGCCGGTTTGGGGCGATATCATCACAACTTTGGTAAGGTGACTGGCCCGGACGGGGCCGTGCAAAAGCCGGAGATACTGGGGCTTGCACAATTTGTCCCTTCACCGATTCTGCCCGGCACGCCTACCTTCCGCGAAATGCACGCGATCGATGCATTGCGCCAGACCCTCTCCAGCGCTGACGATGCCCGTGCCCACAATCTGCTCGACCACTGGCAACGGGTGATGCATGTGGACGACCCGCGTCATCCCGAACATGAGGAGCTCGAGGCATGGGCCGCCCGCTTTGACAGTGAAGAAGAGCAGTCGCTCCACGAGATCTGGCGCGCCCTGCGCAAACGCATGAATGCACACAAGTGGGTGCATCCGTATTACCAACACGTGGATGGCACCAGCGTGGCGGTGGCGCAGGTCTCCGCGGTGGCGGCCCAGATGTTTCAGGCCAATCCGCGCCTGGACGGGCAGCAGGTGAAAGCGCTGCTCCTGGCCACAGCATTGGGGATGCCCCACTGGCCGCGCGAGCAGCGCGGCGAGGGCATTTTGCAGCCCGCGGCTGCGGTCGCTGCGGCCTTGCGTGCGCCTGGCGGCCTCCTGGCACAATATCCGCTCAGCGGCGCCCAATTCTATGAAAAAAGCTTGCGCAAATGGGTCTTTCAGGGTAAAGTGCCGCGCGCTGCCGTCTATCGTACCGGCAGCAAGACCAACTACTTCACCTATCTGGGAATTTACGCGCCCCAAGCACGTACTGTAAGCCTGGTAGGCTCTTTCAACCATTGGGCGCCAGAGACAGCGCCGCTGGTCAGCGGCCCCGATGGCTGGTGGCAAATTGCCCTGGAATTGCCGCCGGGCGATCATCGCTACCGCTTCTGGATCACATCCGCGGCGGCGCCCGGCGGCGAGTGGCGCTGTGATCCAGAAAATCCGCTGCGTTTTGAAAGTGGCTATGAAACGCCCTATAGCTTGATTCGCAGTTAGGCAGCAGACATTGACATCCGCGCACGCAGGGAACGCAGCATACCCGAGATCCGATTACTTATCGCGCCAAGTAGTGCCGGCGTGTCGAAATCATATCAACAGGGATTGAGAACGAATGCATCGGGAATATCATTGCTGGTATAGCCCTCGCTTGAATCGCGATATGGAACTCTTGATCCATGGCCATGCCGGCGCACGTGTCCTGGTTTTTCCCACGAGCCAGGGTCGCTACTATGAGTATGAAGATCGGGGCATGGTCGAAAATTTGCGCTATGAAATCGAGAATGGGCTGCTCCAGCTCTACTGCGTAGACAGCGTTGACGCCGAGAGCTTCTACTGTCGCTGGGCTCATCCATCGGGGCGGATCACGCGTCACATGCAGTACGAGGATTACATCATCAACGAAGTCCTGCCGCTTAGCCGGGCCAAGAATGATAATCCCTTCATGATGACCCACGGCGCCAGCTTTGGCGCCTATCACGCCGTCAACATCGCCTTCCGCTATCCCCATCTCTTTGGGCGCGTGCTGGCGTTGAGCGGCGTTTACGATCTGCCCAGCTTCTTCGACGGCTACCATGATCAGAACGTCTACTTCAATATGCCGAGCCAGTATGTCCCCAACATGAGTGACCACAACCAACTCGAGGCGCTGCGACAGATGGACATCATCTTGGTGTCTGGTTCCGCCGATCCCCACATCGAAAATACACGCGCGCTGAGCGGCGCGCTGTGGAATAAGGGCGTGGGGAACGCGCTGCGCGTCTGGGACGGCTGGGCCCATGACTGGCCCTACTGGGCGCAGATGGCCCGGACCTACATCGGTGGAAGCGATTGAGCTTCCGGCATCATTCCACGCAAGGGGAGATCCCATGACAGAGGTCAAAAAGATCGGACTGATTGTGGGGCGGGAGTGGAGCTTTCCGCCCGCGTTTCTGGAGGAAGTCAACCGGCGCGATGCCGGCGTGATGGCCGAATATGTAAGAATGGGCGGTACGCCTATGAACGAGCCCACCGAATATGCCGTCATCGTTGATCGCATCAGCCATGAGATACCCTACTACCGTTCGTATCTGAAGAACGCTATGCTCCAGGGCGCCTATATCATCAACAATCCCTTCTGGTGGAGCGCAGATGACAAGTTCTTTGAGGCCAGCCTGATCACGAAGCTTGGCCTGCCCTCGCCGCGCACCATGATCCTGCCGATGAAGGAATATCCCGACGGCGTGGTAAGCGAGAGCTTGCGCAACCTGGAATATCCGCTGGACTGGGAAGGAATCGTCGAATACGTGGGGCTACCCGCCATTCTCAAGGATGCGTGGGGCGGTGGCTGGAAGCATGTCTATCAGGTCAATACCGTCGACGAACTGATCGAGGCCTATGACAAGACTGGCACGCTCTGCATGGTGCTTCAGGAGTTCATCGAGTGGGACCAATTCGTGCGCTGCATCTGTGTGGGGCAAGACAACATCATGCCCATTAAGTACGATCCCGGTGAACGGCGCTACCTGGTCGAACACGAGCACCTTGCCCCCGAAGTGGGCGAGGCGGTCGTGAAGTACGCGACCGCGATTAACACAGTTCTCGGCTATGACATGAACAGCATCGAGTTTGCGATCAAGGATGGCGTGCCCTTTGCCATCGACTTTATGAACCCTGCCCCTGACATGGATATTAACAGCGTCACGCCCCACTACTTCGAGTGGGTGGTCAAGGCCATGGCTGATTTCTGCATTGAAATGGCACTCACACCGCAGCCGCAACGCGCCGAACAGCGGTGGTCGCGTTTTGTTGATGCATAGCCGGATCTGGGTTGCCGGTTGATGGATTGGATGATGGCCTTCTGGCGGTACGTGACAAAAATCCATTCAGCTCGAGCCGATGCCGGGCTCGGCGCGATGTGTGCGCGCCTGGCGATCGGGCTGGTCCTCGCGTTGATGCTGCAGGGCTGTGCCTCTGGTGCCGAATCGACAAGCCAGGTGCCGACCCCGATCGCGCCGACTGCGACTGCCCGGCCGACGCAGATGCCCACACCCACCGCGCTGCCGACGCCGACCGCACTTGCCGAACTGGGCGATGAGCTGGACGAAAAGACCTAGACAACGACCTAGACAACGACCTAGACAGCGTGCTGGATCAGCTTGATGCACGTGTTGCCGTCTCTTCGCCCCTGACCGCAAGCGTCGCAACCACTGGCGGCGTTCAGGTCAGCGCCGAGCGTGACATATCCGCGACCGCGGCGTTGACAAGCGCTGCTGTCCTGACCCAGAGCGAACTCGTCACCGTGACCATGCCGATCACAAGTGGCGTAGCTGTGACCGAGACCGTGCCCGCGCCAGCATCACCGCTAGCGACGCCGGGCCGCGGCCTTGGCGGGCTGGTGCCGACACCGACGCCACGGCCGCAAGAAGAGCTGACCGCAGCCGCACCCACGCCAGACGGCACGGTGCGCACGGTCAACGTGCCCATTCTTATGTACCATTACCTCAGCGTGCCGCCGACCTGGTTCGGACATCTACCGTCAAGGATCTCTCCGTTGCGCCCGATCTCTTTGCTGCACAACTAGACGCGCTCCAGCAGGCCGGCTACAACACGATCAGCCTCTATGCATTGCAGGATCATCTCATGCTGGGCACGCCCTTGCCGCCCAATCCTGTTGTCATCACTTTTGACGACGGCTATCGCGACAACTATGAGAACGCACTGCCTCCCTTGGCCGAGCGCAACATGACAGCGACCTTCTTTGTTGTGACTGACTTCATGGATGAAGAACGCCCCAATTACCTGACCTGGGAGATGGCGCGCGCCATGCAGGATGCGGGGATGGACATCGAATCTCACGGGCGCAACCACGTGACCCTGGCCGGTCAAGGTGTCGACTATTTGGTCTGGCAGGCCTTGGGCAGCAGCGAAACCATCGAATATGAAATGGGCAAGCGCCCTCGGTTTGTCTCCTATCCGGCGGGCGACTTTGACGCGCTGACCAAGGAAATCTTCCGCAGCGCCGGTTACTGGGCCGGCTTCACCACGGTTCAAGGCGCTACCCACAGCAGCGACGATGATCTCTTTGAACTGCAGCGTGTCCGCGTGCGCGGCACGACCACGCCTGAAAATCTGTTGCGCCTCCTCGCACTGGACTGGTGAGACCGCGCCACCATACCACCAATCCAGCGGTTGATGGCGTGCCGGCATGCAAGCGATCGACGGCATGGCCGCAGCGTGCCATAAACCAACTCAGGAAGCTCAGCGGCAACAGGAAAAGGCCGAAGTCGCAATGACCACAGAGCAGCATCAGTTTTTAACCGGCAAGTGTGCCGTGATCACGGGCAGCGGGCGAGGCATTGGCCGGGGCATCGCCCTGGCGCTAGCTGCTCGGGGCTGCCACGTTGCCGTTAACTTCATACGCAAACGTACGGAAGCTGAAGAGACCGCACACGCCATTGAGCAGCTGGGCGTGCGCGCAGCGGTGATCAAGGCCAATGTGGGTAAGGAGGAAGGCATACGCGCACTTGTCGATGGCGCTGCAGCCCAACTTGGCGGGCTTGACATCTTTGTGGGCAACGCGGCCAGCGGCGTGCTCAAACCGATCATGGAAATAGACGCCAAGGCATGGGATTGGTCGATGAACATCAATGCTCGCAGCATCCTGCTCGGCGCTCAGGCAGCCGCGCCCTATATGCAGCGTCAGGGGTGGGGCCGCGTTCTTGCCATCAGCAGCATCGGCGGCCGACGCGTCGTGCCGGACTACGGCGCCGTGGGCGTGAGCAAGGCCGCGATCGAAGCCGTGACCCGCTACCTGGCCGTTGAGCTTGCCCCTAACGGCATTGCCGTCAACTGCATCAGCCCCGGCGTGGTTGTCACCGACGCGCTCGATTTTTTCGAGAACCGGGATCATCTCATTGCCGAGGCCATGGCGCGCACGCCGGCCGGCCGCATGGCCACGCCTGAAGATGTCGGCAACGTCGCCGCATGGCTCTGTAGCGATCAGGCCGCCATGATCGTCGGCCAGACCATCGAAGTGGATGGCGGGTACAGCCTCTTAATGGATGGATGACGAATCACTCGGGATAGTAGATGTCGATGTTGTCGCGGTCGATGAAGATCTGCGCTAACGACTATGCCCAGATGAACAGAAGGGGAGATACACTATGCACGCACACCCAGATCGAATACCGGCCGCCAAGATTGGCGTCTTTGGCATTGGCCTGGCCGCCTATTGGCCCCAGTTCGAGGGACTGAGAGCGCGCCTTGAAGGCTATCAGCAGACAGTGGAGGATCGCATCCGCGCGATGGGGGCGGAGGTCGTTTCCGCCGGCCTCGTCGACACTGCACCCGCAGCGCAACGCGCCGGCGATCTTTTTGCCCAAGCCAATGTCGACATGATCGTCTGCTACGTGGGCACCTATTCGACTTCGTCACAAGTGCTGCCCGCGGTCCAGCGGCGCAAGGCGCCCGTGCTGATCCTCAATCTTCAACCGGCGGCCGCGCTTGATTACCCGAATACGGACACGGGCGAGTGGCTCGCCAATTGCTGCGCCTGCTGCGTGCCCGAAATCTCCAATGCCTTTGCGCGTAGCCGCATCCAGTTCAACGTCGTGTCCGGGATACTCAACCCGGTCGACGGGGCAGCCGAATCAATACCATTCCCGCGCCTGGCAGGAAATCAAAGAGTGGGTTGTGGCTGCCGGCATCTTGCGCACCCTCAACTACAGCCGCGTCGGCTTCCTGGGCCACACCTACCCCGGCATGCTCGACATGTACTCGGACTTCACGATGCACCATGCCCAGCTTGGCGCGCACGTCGAAGTCTTGGAGATGGATGACCTGCACGAGCGGGTCGAGCAGGCGACGGACGAAGAGATTGCCGCCAAGGTGGTGGAGATCACGGAGACGTTCGAAGTCGCTGCGCCGGGCAAGGACAAGATTTCAATGCCGGTGACCGATGAAGCCATGCTCTGGTCGGCCCGGGTGGCTGTCGGCCTCGACAAGCTGGTTGAGGATTTTGACCTCAATGGTCTGACTTACTATTACCGTGGCCTCAACGGCAATGCCAACGAGGAACTCGGCGCGTCCCTGATTGTCGGCAACTCGTTGCTGACAGCGCGCGGCGTCCCCGCGTCGGGCGAAGGCGATCTGAAAACCTGTATGGCGATGCTGGTTATGGACCGCTTGGGCGCGGGGGGCTCCTACACCGAGTTCTATGCCATGGACTTTGTGGATGAATTTATCCTCATGGGCCATGACGGGCCGGGGCATGTCGCAATCAGCGCTGACAAGCCGCTCTTGCGTGGGTTGGGGCTCTTCCACGGCAAACGGGGCTATGGGTTGTCTGTTGAATTCAACGTCAAGACCGGCCCGGTGACGATTCTGGGCATGACCCAGACGGCTGACGGGCGACTCAAATTGCTGGCGGCCGAGGGCGAAGCAGAGCCAGGGCCCCGGCTGGCAATCGGCAACACCAATTCTCGCCTGCGCTTCAGCCTGGACCCGGCTGAATTCATGAATCGCTGGGCCGAGGCGGGCCCGACGCATCACTGCGCGCTTGGCGTTGGTCATCAGATCGGCAAGATACGTAAGTTGGCGCGTTTGCTTGATCTTGAATTGGTCACAGTTGGGTAGAGACTGTAGACTGCCGCAAGTGAGTAATGTTCGACCTGTAGACTCGTTTGTACACAGGCGTAGTTGCCGGAATTGTGATCACCACCAAGGGGAAAAGAGATGCGACGAATTGGTTTCGTGCTTAAGGTAAAAGCGGACAAGCTGGAAGAATACAAGCAACACCATCAAGACGTTTGGCCAGAAATGCTGGAGGCCCTGCGCGCCACAGGATGGCACAACTATTCCCTGTTCTTGAACGAGGATGGCCTGCTTTTTGGCTATTTTGAGACGCCAGTAGATTTTGCCACTGCCCAGGCGGCCATGGCGCAGACTGAAGTCAACGACCGCTGGCAAACGTTTATGGCGCCCTATTTCGAATCGCCGGATAACGCGCATGCGGATGAGATGATGATCGAGTTGGAAGAGGTCTTTCACTTGGATTAACGGCAGTGACTGTTTGGCCGTCTAGCTCATCGCGTGCGGAGGGTCTGGGATTTGGCGGAGCTTCACGGACTCGCGCGCTTCTATTCATCGGGATGACCCTGTGCGCCCACTGCGTGATCAGCCTGATCACGCAGTGGGCGTTCTAGGCTCTGTTGGCATTTCGAAAACCACCGACTTCGCGCCCGGCACGCGCGCCTGCAAGTCTGCAGATCGGATATTCTGCCGCCCGTGCCGGGGACGTTACGACCAAATGTCAACGGGACCAAGTGGACCGGCTACCTGAGCAGTTGCAATGGGCTTAGCTAGGCGGCCATTCTTCCACCAGCTCGATTTGAGGAAAAAGATCTTGGTCAAATGCATCCAGGCGTTCGGCGCCCAGGACCGCAACTTCGGCATGGATCGCCTCGGCTTGCGCCGCGAAAGGTGGCCAGCTCGATTGCCTGGCAGACTTCGGGCAGGTCACGCAGACGCGGCAAACCGCGACGAAACATCTTGAGCGCGCCGGCCCAGTTGTCCTCTTCAATAAGATAGAACGCTACGCCCACCTGCAGAATCCCCTGATATAGTTCGCGAATGGGCCGTTGCTCTTCCATCCACGCTTCCTCAAACCATTCGTGCTGCTCAAAGTACTCGCGCTTGTTGAATTCGCTTACGCCACGCCTGGCCTTTTCGCTCAACTCGTCGTCCCAGCCGTTGGGATAGCGGACAGGGGGGCGGATATGGCGCTCGACCACCTGGGGCAGCTCGCCCATCATCCTGCTGCGCGCCCAGGCATGATCCGCGCCGGCTCGGCGTGCGGTTTGGAGCGTGACAGGTTCGACATGCGCGCCAAAAGCGTAGATGGGCGTCTGGCGGCTATGAGGCCGGTGCTTGATCCGTGCAATGGCCCCTTCCCAATCGCCGTCAACAGCCAGATCGACGAGAACCAGAACGGGAAAGGTGCGATCCACGGCATCAACCAGGGCTGCCGGCGTCTCGACAATCACCGGCACGCCACCTTGCGCGTTGATCACATCGATCAGGCGCGGCACAAAAAAGAGATCCGCCGCCAGGCAGACCACGGCCGGCTTGGGCGGATCGAGTCGATCGCCCCAATTTCCTGACCCCAGTTCATTCTCCCGATTCATCATCTCCTCTGTTTCCTCAAACGCTGTGAACATTCGCTCAACCCAAACTGCCCGCATTCTATGTGATGATCGGCTTACCAGTCACAAACAGAGTATCTCGATCTCTCCCGCCAATCCGCAATCCATAATCCACAATCCGCAATCGATTGATCCCCCGCGCAACTTTCCGCCCTCGACTTCAAGTCTGCTATACTGACACGTCAAATCCCTGCAACGGTGAGGAGTCATAAAGATGAGCGAAAAGAGCGAACAGACAATTGATGAGTTGACCTATGAAGAGGCTTTCGCCAGCCTTGACGCCATCATCGTTGGGCTGGAAAGCGGCGATCTGCCGCTCGATGAAGCGCTGGCCCGCTACGAAGAGGGCATCAAGCTGGCTTCACGCTGTGCCAGCCTGTTAGAAGACGCGGAACTACGCGTCCGCGCCTGGCAACCGGGCGATGAGACCGCGGACGTCGACGGGTGGCAGGCGGAGTAAGCCATGGCCGCTCTTTGGTCGAATTACGCCATCTGGCTGCCGGTTGCATCGGCGCTACTAGTCCAAACCTACAAGTTTTGTTGGGAATGGTACTCGGCAGGTGATTACGACTTCCAGGTGCTCTTTCGCTCGGGCGGCATGCCCAGCAGCCACACGGCTATGGTCACGAGCCTGGCGACAGTCGTTGCGTGGCTCGAAGGGTTTGGTACGACAACCTTTGCCGTTGCGGTCGTGATGGCGCTCTTCGTAATGTATGACGCCCGGGGGCTGCGTCAGGAGAGCGGCAAACAGGCCTATGTCCTGAATCAGCTTGTACACGAATTCTTCCGGGGCAAGCCGATCCACGATCTTCATCTCGAAGAACTGGTAGGCCATACAACCAAACAGGTCTTTGTCGGTGCGGTTTGGGGCATCTCGTTCTCGGTGCTCATGCTTTGGCTCTCTGGCGTCGCGTCGGGGGGATAGACATGGGCGACGCAGTGTTAGCACGAATGTGATTCTGTGCAATCAACGCGCCCATCTCAATTTTTATAGTAACTTTTCCATAAATTCTTGCCGCTTCTGGCGACGTATGCTATCATAGTGCGTGCTGCTTGCTATTCAATATAGGTATCCTGAGCGGCAACGAACAGATCCGTCCAGAGAGATTCGTGACCAAAGACGGGCTGTAGAAAACTGAATGATACGAAAATGGCGTGCTCAAACGTCACCTGCGCCTTGCGGGCCAGGCCGCTTGAGACGCCTCTTTTATGCGCACGATTTTGCATTGCGCACAGTTCTGCACACAGCTTTTGCGCACTGTGTTGCCAAAGTTTTGGAGGGTATATGCGACGTATCGTCTTGATTCAGCCGCGACGTGACGGGCGGATTTTTGGCAAGTCGCCCGGTTCTCCCTATACGCTGATGCGTCTGGCCTCGTTAGTGCCGGATGAGATCCCAGTCGAAATCTGGGATGAGAATCTTAGTGATATCCCCCTGGATACGCTGCGCGAAGGGGATCTTGTCGGGATCACCTCCATGACGGTGACGATTGAAGGCGCGGAGAATATTGCGCGTACGGCAATGAAGCAGGGCGCCGGCGTCGTGCTGGGCGGCGTTCACGCCACCCTTATGCCCGAACATTCCAAGACCTTCTCGCACAGCATCATGGTGGGCGAGGGCTATTTCACCTGGCAACGGCTGATTGAGGACTTTGCGGCTGACGGCATCCGCGGTATGAAGCCGGTGTATGAGGATGAAACCTGGGCCGATCTTCAGGGCATCGCTACGATTAGCGACCGCGTCATCGAGATGGTCAACGAGAAGGACAATTACTGGACGCCCTATCTGGAGATCACGCGCGGCTGTCCGCGTAATTGCTCATTCTGCACTGCCATCCGCGTCAGTGGCCGTCGCATGCGTCTGCGCCCGATAGACGAGGTGGTGGATGAGATTGAACGGCGTGGCATCAAGCGCTTCTTCCTGACTGACGACAATTTTGGCCTCAACTTCACGACCGACGGTGACTATGTGGCCAACCTATTTGGAGAGTTGTCCAAGCTCGATCTGCAGGGGTGGACGTGCCAATCTGAAATGAGCATTGCCGACTATCCGGATCTGTTGGAGATGAGCACTGCCGCCCATCTGGACAAGCATTTTATTGGCTTTGAAAGCGTCAATCCCGACAACCGCAGCTCGCTTGGCGGCAAGTCTAAAGGGCAGGGCCTCCAGGCCGAGGAGGCGATCCGCAAGATCCGTTCCCACGGTGTCGGCGTGGTCGGTCTCTTCGTGATGGGCTTCGATGAGGATACGCCGGAAACATTCGAGGCAATGTGGGACTTCATTCGCACCAGTGAACTGGATAGCGTCAGCACGACCATGCTCACGCCTTATCCGGGTACACCGTTCCGAGAAGTGGTCGAGAGCGAGAATCGTCTGCTCGACGTGCCGTGGAGCCACTATGATACGGCTCATGTGACCTTTGTGCCTAAGAATTTCACGGTGCAGGAATTGCGCGACGCCTATGACTGGCTCTGCCGCAAGACGTATAGCCCCTATCAGATCGCCCGGCGCGGCACCCGCTCGCTGTGGCGCTACCCGGTCAACCAGGTGGGCAAGAAGCTCTTTGGCAGCTTTAGCACCGACTATGGCTATCGCCGCACCTACGCCTACCGCAACGACTTGACGTAGCCGCTGGTCAAGAACTACGAATACAGTACAAAGAATTGCGAATGATCAATGGGGGCAACCCCATTGATCATTCGCAATTTTCTATTTTCAATTAGGCCTTGCGCTCTGCTTCGCCCTCCGCCTCGCCCGCTGTGGGCATGTCGATGATCATCGTCGTCTCGCCCTGCGTGGTCTCGATCTGCGTGGGCAGTCCCAACTCGCGGAAGAGACGGATTGCGGGCGTGTTGTCGGCTTCGATGACGGCCAGCATCTGCTGGACCTCCATCTGCTTTGCCAGGAGCACCAGGCGTCGCAACAACTCTGTCCCCAACCCCTCGCCATGGTAGTCGTCGCGGATAACGATGGCGCCTTCGGCCATGGGATCATCGGGCTTGCCGATGGGGCGACCCAATCGTGCGACGCCTACGACATGCGGTGTCCCATCCTCGTCTTTGGCAAGGGCCAGCACTGCGCCGCCCTGGGTCTTGTTGTCCACATCCGCCAAGAGGCGCGCCGATTCCTGGATTAGGCCGGGGTTGAGGTTGTCCACATTTTGATGAAAACGCCGTCGTCTGGTTTCGGGCGACAGCTGATGGAAGAGATCGATCAGCAAATCGGCGTCGTCGGGCCGGATCAGGCGAGAGGTGATGGTCTCGCCGCTATGGGTCTTGAACCACGCGCGAGTGCGGTTGACGTCTTGCGCATATCTTTTTTGACTCTGTTTGTGCAGAGGGTCAGCCATCAATGAATCTCCTGATACACTCGGGCGCGATTGCTATGGAAGCGCCTGGTTTGACCAAAGCGTTTCGATCTGCGTCCAAGAGAGTTCGGTCAACTGGGCGACGCGGAGGCAAGGCGGGCCAGGGTACTGCGCCAGCGCTGCATCCAAACGCGCGCTCTGGCTCAGCGAGCCCACGGCAATGCTGGCCATGCCGGCCCGTCGTGCGGCCTCGATGCCGTGGACCGAGTCCTCGATCACTATACAGTCTTCCGGTTCGGCTTCCAGTGCCGCAGCCAGATTGCGAAAGATTGCCGGGTGGGGCTTGCCTTTGGGCAGACGAATCCCGGTCAACAAGCCGTAGAAGTAGTCGCCAACCGCCAATGCCTGAATGATCGCCACAATATTAGCCATTGGACCCGATGACCCTACGCCTTGTCGAATACCGGCCTCGTCGAAGCGCGTCAGCCAGTCGGCTACACCGGGCAGCAGCGCAATGTGGGCTCCATTGTGCAACTGCTGACGAAAGGCGGCTTCTTTTTCCAGCGAGAGCGCACGAATTCGCTCCGGCTTCGTGTCTGAACCCAGCAGCTCCGGCAGAATTTCGCCATTATTACGGCCGAAGTCGGCCATGAAGCGCGCATGGCTATAGGTGACGCCCAAGTTGCCCATCGTCTCTTGCCATGCCGCAAAGTGCGCCGGCGCCGTGTCGGCGATGGTTCCATCCAGATCCCACAGAATTGCTTGCGTCATCGAGTCTCTGTCCTCAGAATTGGCATGATCAGCCGCTATCATACCAGAAGTATGGTCTAGTGCAGAATGATTAACGCGGCGCGTCATTGTTTGTTTTGGACATCATCCAATAGGGGGCGCCCAAAAAGCCAAAAATCGAATTTGACGAAAGCATCCGCATCCGCTACACTCGGCAGCACGCTGCGGAACAACCGCTGCCTACGTAGCAGCCATCCCTTCTGTAGCGATCATTTTCTTTCGGTTCAACGAGGAGAGACTCATGAAAAGACAAAGGCTTCGTGCACTTGTCCCCAGTCACCAGCTGACTGATAACGCAATTTTTATCGCCATTCCCACGCCTCGCACCCACTCCTCCTGTTGTACCCCCTGCTGTACCTGTACGTGCTGTTAGGCCTTTAACAGCGCTTTCCCTTTTCGCTACTACAAACGCATACGCAGTCAGACTCGGTTGACGCCTGCACTTAGTGTAGGTAGACCGCAGCCCTTTCTCTGTATCGGTGCGCCCGAAGTGTATGCCGGCGTCGCGTCGTCTGAGGCGCGAGCCTTGCTCATGCTTCACCGCATATCGTGTCGTCAAATAGCTGCGACACGTTTCAGCACAAACTCGTACCACCTTGTATTCGTTATCGATTGATTTCATGAGAAGTTGACAAGGAGATAAACCAATGTCACAGCAAGACTATGTTCATGGTGATGTTCTGGTAAGTACAGATTGGGTTGCACAACATCTGGATGATCCAAACGTCCGCTTGGCCGAGAGCAATGAGGATGTCCTCCTCTACAGTACCGGCCACATTCCCGGCGCAATCAATATCGACTGGCAGCAGGATCTCAACGATGCGCTCGTGCGCGACTACATTGACGCCGAGGCGTTTGCCGCGCTGCTTGGGCGTCACGGCATCACGCCCGAGACGACGGTTGTGCTTTATGGAGACAAGAACAATTGGTGGGCAACCTATTCGTTCTGGGTCTTCCAGCTCTTTGGCCATACCAATGCCAAGATTCTCAACGGCGGTCGCGCTAAATGGATCGCCGAGGGGCGCGAAACGACGACCGAGACGCCCGTGTATGAGGGCGTCGAATACCCGGTGCCCGAACGCAACGACGCGCCGATTCGCGCCTTCCAGGGCGACGTCCTGGCACACGTTCACGCCGGCAAACCGCTGGTTGATGTGCGCAGCCCGGCCGAATACAGTGGTGAACTGCTGCATATGTCCGACTATCCGCAGGAGGGCGCGCTGCGCGGTGGCCACATCCCCGGGGCCAAGAGCGTGCCTTGGGCGCGTGCGGCCAACGAAGACGGCACCTTCAAGAGCGCGGAGGAATTGCGGGCGATCTATGAAGGAGAGCAAGGCTTGAACCCGGACGATGAAGTCGTTGCCTACTGCCGAATTGGCGAGCGCAGCAGCCATTCCTGGTTTGTGCTCACCTATTTGCTCGGCTATCCCAATGTGCGCAACTATGACGGTTCATGGACTGAGTGGGGCAATTCTGTTGGCGTGCCGATTGAGCGTTGATGCCTTGGCAAGCGGGCACTGAGTCGTTCGCACGAAGGCGCGCTCTCTAACCTGTGCGGCGCATTAACGTCGCTATGCTGCCAGCTCGGGGGGGCATGCTTTACACAAAAAGGGACCACGGATCGGCCGATCCGTGGTCCCTTTCTGTGATTGATCGAGCGTCAGTACTACTTCAGTTCTTTGCGGCTATAGTCCAGAATCTGGCGGGCGACGATCAGCGTATTGATCTGCCCCGTGCCTTCATAGATGTCGTTGATCTTGGCGTCGCGCATCCATTTCTCGACCAGTAATTCAGTGGTATAGCCCAGCGGACCCAACAACTCCACCGCCTTCTGTGTGACCTGCGTGACCGCCTTGCCCGCCTTCACCTTGGCCATGGATGATTCCAGCTTGTTGGGTTCCTTGGCATCCAGCAGAGCCGCGGCCTTGAGGGTCAGCAGCCAGGCCGCCTTCACCTGGGCTTCCATGTCAAGCAGATCAGCCTGTACGGTCGTCAGCTGCCAGCGGGGCTTGCCATACTCCATCTTAACGCCATGCTTGGCCAGTGTGTCGCGGTATACTCGAACGCGGCCCGACCGATGCCGATCGCACTGGCGGCCACCAGGGGGCGGCTGGCGTCAAAGGTCTTCATGGCGCCCTTGAAGCCCTTGTTGCCCTTGCCGATCTGGATCTCAGCGTCGCCCAGCAGATTGGTGACTGGAATGCGCGCGTTGTCGAGGATGATTGTGGCCGTGTCACTGGCACGGATGCCAAGCTTCTCTTCTACCTTGGCGATGATAACGCCCGGCGTGCCTGACTCGACGACGAAGGGACGCATGCCGGCGCGGCCGGCTGTCTTGTCCATCGTCGCCCAGACAACGACAATGCCGTCTGACTCTTCCAGAGCCAGCTTGCCGCTGGTGCAGAAGATCTTCTGCCCGTTCAGAACCCACTCGTTGGTCTCTTCATCAAGGGTAGCCGTGGTTTGAATGTTGCTCGTGTCCGAGCCGGCATGGGGCTCGGTCATGGCCATCGCGCCCCACTTGGGCTTGCCTTCCGTGAAGCGGCGCAGGAATCGTTCCAGTTGCTCATCGGTGCCCACGGCGTTGATGGCAGCGCCGGCCAATGCGCTGGCCGGAATACAGAGATAGGCGCCGGCATCGCCCCAGCTCAACGTCTCAACCATGCAGATGGTATTAAGGTGGACCATATGGTCGGACTTATGTTTGTCTGCGCCGTTCCCGTTTCCATTGCTATGGCCATCGCCATTGCCGTTGACCTGTCCATTGGTCTTCTTGGCCACGCGCCGGAGTGAGGCCTCCAGGTTCATCTCCTCGATCATCTTCATCTGCGGCCAGATCATATTGACAAACTTGACCGGGCGCTCATGTTCGTGATCATCCAGATAGCGGCTTTCGGGGCGCAAGACGTTCTCGGCGACTAGGCGCGCCTGCTGCAGCTGTTTCTCTACCATTTCCGGTAAATCAAATTGAATAGGCATCTATGCTCTCTCCATTTTCATGCGGGTGCTGGTACATCGGGACCTACTCGAACATAAGCGATCCATTCGCTGATGGATCGTCCCCCCGATGAGAGGCACCCTCGCATACTAGTTCATCGACAACCGACAATTGACAATTGACCATTGTCAATTCACTAGGCCATGACCATACCGTCCCAGGCTGCAAAGCCGCGCCCGTTGCGCAGCCACAGTTCCACCGGATACTCGCGAATGTAACCATGACCGCCCAGTACCTGAAGCGCGCCGTCCGTGACTTCGAGCACCATTTTGTCAGCGTACTCTTTGGCCAGGTACGCAGCACGGCTGGCATCTTCATTCTTGTCCATCTTGAAGGCCGCTTCCCAGAGTAAAAGACGGGCCGCTTCAATTTCGATGCGCATGTTGGCCAGGAGGAAGGCGATGCTCTGGCGGTGGGCAATCGGCTCGCCAAAGGCGACACGTTCCTTGGCGTACTTGAGCGCATACTCATAGGCAGCCCGGGCCTGACCGACGGCCAGCGCGGCCAGATTCAGACGCGAAACGGTGAGCAGGCGACTGAGGCGGATACCTTTAAGGCCACCCAGTCGATTCTCTTTTGGCACGCGTACGTTTTCAAATTCCATGTTATAGACGGCCAGGGCCTGGGCCCCCATCATGGTCACCCGGTCACCTACGGTGATGCCAGGCGTATCGCCCGCAACGATAAAGGCCTGGGTCGTGCCCTTTTCGGTGGCGTAAACGAGGAAATACTCGGCCTTGTCCGCCAGGGGCACCATGGTCTTCTTGCCGTTGATGACAAACCCGGCTTCATCTTTTTCCGCAGTCGTTGCCAGATTGGCCGGATCGAACTGAATCACCGGCTCGACAATGGCGGCAGTGGCCCGGGGGAACGTTTCATCGCAGAAGTTGGGCAGATAGGCCGCTTTCTGCTTCTTGCTGCCAAAGAGCGCAATGGGAATGGCGAAGAGATTGGGGGTGAGTAGATGAAGGCTGATTGCCACATCGCCCCAACCTAACTCTTCCAGGTAGAGCGCACTGGTTAGGGCCGAGTACTCGCCGAAACCGCCATAGTCAGCCTCGATGCTGCCGGGAAGCAGGCCCAACTCCCACCCGGTGGCGATGGCATCTGCGGGCACCTGCTTGGCCTCTTCTGCCTCACGATGAAGGGGGCGCATCTGTTTTTCAGCATAGCGCCGGACAGTATCGACCAACATTTTCTGTTCAGAGGTCATATCAAATGAATACATGTTCACTCCATTTCGTACAAATAGCTCACGGCGTATCATGTCGGGCAGCACAGAGGGACTGCCCCTCGAAACGGCTGATGAGACGTCCTGTAAAGCATCGAACTCAGGATTGTTGTGGTGACGAGGAGTCAACGCATCGTAATAACAGCGGGAGACGATTGCGCGTCAACAAAATCCAACGTCAGTTGGTAGAGACAACATACGCACGTCATGTTGTAGGGTCGTTGTGAAGCCGTTGCGCAGCGCGTCAAAATTAGCTCCCCTTGACCGAAATTGGCGGTGAAATCGTCATTGTCTTGGCTGCATCCCCGCCATCAGGTACAATGGCGCGTGAATTTCGACACGATTATGGGGAGCAATAGAGAGCAAGTGAGGCAGGCTGCATGAAGGCGCCGCAAGCGTGTGGGTCAATTGAAGAGGTGCGGACGGCAATCGATCAGCTTGACGCTGAGATTATCACGGCGTTGGGACAGCGCTTCGAATATGTGAAGACCATTATGCGCTTCAAGCAGAATGAAGAGCAGGTGCGCGCGCCAGGCCGCTACGAGGCCGTGTTGCATCAGCGACGCGCCTGGGCCGAAGAGGCCGGCCTCGATCCCGCAGTTGTTGAAGCGATCTATCGCACACTGATTGACTACTTCATCGCCCATGAACTCGATGATTTGCGCCAGAGTGGCGAGAGAGCGCCATGACCCTGCCCTATTTGCCGGGGGTGCGTATGGCTCTGGTTCACGACTGGCTCAACCAGATGGGGGGGGCCGAAAATGTGCTAGAGGAATTGGTCGCCCTCTTTCCGGACGCCGACATCTATACGAGCATCTATGCGCCTGAGCGCATGCCTGCCGCCTATCGGGATTGGCCAATTCAAACCAGCTTTATGCAGCGCTTGCCCGGCGTCGCCGCCCATCATCAGAAATATCTGCCTTTCTACCCCAAGGCTTTCGAGCGTATCGATCTGAGCGGTTATGACTTGGTGCTCAGCAACAAGAGCGGTTTCTGCCATGGCGTCCAGACCCGGTCCGGGACTCATGCTGCTATGCACGTCTGCTACTGCTTGACGCCGACCCGTTTTCTCTGGCTGTACGACCAGTATCAGGAGCGGGAGCAAATTGATGGCGTCACCAACGCTGCGATCCAGCCACTGCTTACCTACCTGCGGCGATGGGACTGGGAGGCGGCTCAGCGCGTCGATCACTTCATCGCAATCAGTACAGCCGTCCAAGAGCGGATCAACGACATCTACGGGCGTAAGAGCGATGTGATCTATCCGCCGGTGGACGTAGATTACTTCACGCCCGATGCCACGACGCCCGTTGGCGACTACTATCTGATCGTAAGCCGTCTCATTCCCTACAAGCGCATCGATTTGGCCGTGGATGCATTTCGCAGCCTCCCGGAGAAGAAGTTGCTGATTGTCGGTGACGGCCGTGATCTGGCTGCGCTGCACGGGCGCGCAACCGACAACGTCTTCTTCATGGGGCGCCAAGAGCGCAGCCGCATCCGGGAACTGTTGCGCGGCGCACGGGCGTTTATCTTTCCAGGGCTGGAAGACTTTGGCATTGCACCGGTTGAGGCCATGGCCGCCGGGCGACCGGTCATCGCGTACGCCGGCGGCGGCGCGCTGGACACGGTTGTGCCCGGCGTCACAGGCGAACTTTTCGCCGAGCAGACGGCCGCCAGCCTGCTCGACACGCTGGCCGCGTTTGATCCTGCGGCCTATGAACCGCAGCGTTGCCGCGCTCATGCCGAACGCTTTAGTACGGCCGAATTTGAGCGCCAACTGACCCGCTATTTGCAGACAACGATGGGCATTGAACCGGCATTCAGCCAGCCTTAAGCCATCACGACACAGGCAGGCGTCGCTTCCCGCCTTAACACGAGCGATCACACAGCCATGGAATTGCGCGAATATTGGGACATCTTCAAACGACGCTGGTGGATTCCGGTGCTGCTCATGTTGCTGGTCGGCTTTTTGAGCCTGGTGCAGCTGCAGCCATGGACGCCGCAGCCGGTCACGTATCAGGCTTCGCTGCGTATGCTGGTTGGCGTGCTGCCCGCGGCCGAGCAGGACGTGACGGCCTATGACCCGCGTTACTACGCCTGGCTGACGAGCGAATACCTGGTTGATGATTTTACCGAAGTGGTGGGCAGCCAGCTCTTTGCCGAGAATGTGAGCGCCCGACTGGCCGACCAAGCCATTGTTGTCCCTGTTGGCGTGATTCAGGGCAGCGCGGCCACAGGCAAGCAGCACCGCATTATCAGTCTGGGCTTTTCGGGCGGCGACGAGGCGCAGGTGCGGGCTATCGCCGAGGCCGCTGCCGTCGAGTTGACCGAAAACGCAGTGGGCTACTTTCAGCAGCTTGGCACAGACGGCGCCGGCGTCACGTTGATTGACGGCCCTAGCGTAGGCGAAGTCGGCCCGAGCTTGCGCAGCCGCCTGGACTTGCCGTTGCGGATGGCCCTGGCCTTCCTGGTCGGTGTGGGACTGGTTTTTCTGCTCGACTATTTCGATAGCAGCATTCGCCGCCGTGATGATCTCTCCGAGTTGGGCATTGCCGTGATTGGCGAAATTCCCGAGAATTGATGGTCGCGCAATCGGCAATCTTCCGTTCACTCCGCTTGACAGCATGATAATTCGTCAACTACTGAGAATTGGCGTTTGATGTGGTACACTAGCGGCATGCTTGGTCGGGGCCCGGCCCGGACCATTGATGAGGACAGAGAGAAATGACCTTACAAGAATATCTGCGCATTTTGCGGAAACGTGGCTGGATTATAGTGCTTTCCATGATGTTGGCAGGCGCTGCTGCGTTTGGCGTGAGCGCGTTTCAGGAAGCGATGTATCGCTCTACGGTCGAGGTAAGTACCGTACCGGCACGCGCAGACTGGGGCTTGGGCAACACGGCCAAAGACCTCATGCGCAACTTTGCCCAGAACCTGCGTACGGTGGAAGTCGCGCAGCGCGTGATTGATCGCGCGCAATTGGATATGAATCCCTACGACTTGCTCGCTAATCTGGAGGTCGTGGAGGATGCCAGCACCTTTACGATCCAGATTCGGGCCGAAAACCCCGACGGCGAGGTGGCGCGACTGATTGCGTTGACCACCGCCGATGAGTTTGTCGAGGAGCGCACGGCCTATTACGCACAACAGGAAAAGGGCGACCGTATCGAAGTCAAGATCCGCAGCCGCGCCATTCCTTACGAACAGACACAGCCGAAACCCCAGGTGAACGCCCTTGCCGGGGCCGTGCTGGGCCTCCTTTTTGGCCTGGGGCTCGTGCTGCTACTCACATGGATGGAGTCCGATCTGCTGCGCACGCCGGCGGCGGTTGAGCGCGCGCTCGGATTGCCGATCTTGGGCGCGATCCCGCCTTCGGCCGGGGTCAAGGACGTTGCGCAAGCCGCGCCGGCGTCTGGACGGGTCGGTGCGCCGGAAACGGCCTAGACGAAAGCAGGGCTAGCAGCGGAGGAGGCCAGCAGAGCCAGCCCTCTTGTGTGCTGGCCTGCCGTACAAATTGACCGTGACCGCCAACGAGATGGATCAAAGCCGCAGATCGTATGGACCGCTGGTGCTCCTTGCACTGGCGGTTTTGATCTACGCGCTGGTCTTCAGCATTTTGACGATCAACCGCTACGCTGCGTTTGAGGCCCGCTCGCAGGACATGGGCAACCTCAATCAGGCCATCTGGAATCTGGCCCACGGCAACGGTTTCCGCTTCACCAACTACGAAGGGATCACCAGCCGCCTTAGCCTGCATGTCGAGCCGATCCTGCTGCTCATTGCTCCCCTTTACAGACTCTTTCCCCAGGTCGAAACGCTGCTGATTCTTCAGGCGACAGTGGTTGCGCTGGGGGCGGTCCCGCTCTTTGCGCTGGCACGATACAAGCTGGCGAGCGAATGGGCCGCGCTCGCGTTTGCACTGGCTTTCTTGCTCAATCCTGCGATGCAGGGCGCAAACTGGTATGAGTTTCATCCGGTTACCCTGGCGCCGACGCTACTCATGGCCGCGTTCTATTTTCTGGTCACGGGTCGGACCGGTTGGTTTGCCCTCTTTGCGGTCCTGGCCGCCGGCTGCAAGGAGGAGATTGGCCTCCTCGTCTTTATGATGGGTTTCTATGCGCTCGTTGCGTTGAGGCGCCCGGGCGTGGGGCTGGCCACCATGGTCCTGGCACTGGGCTGGTCGCTCTTCGCCGTCCTCGGCGTTCAACACACGGTAGCCGCCGGCAACATCCATTGGAACCGCTACGCCTACCTGGGTGACAGCCCGGCAGCGATTGTGCAGGCGCTGCTGACACAGCCGGGCCTTGTCTGGCAGCAACTTCAAGCCGCGAACGCCCTCCGCTATCTCTTTCTATTGCTGCTGCCTGTGGCTTTTACGCCGCTATTCGGGCTGGATGTATTCCTGTTGGCATTGCCTTCGCTGGCCATCAACCTGTTGGCAGATTTTTCCCCCATGCACGAGGTAAACGCCCTCATCTACGCCGCGCCTATCATTCCATTTGTCATGATGGGCGGCGTCTACGGCACGGCACGGCTCCAGCGCTGGCTGGCCCGGGCCTGGACCGGCGACGCAATGACCCTGGCGCCGGCGTTGCAACGCATGGCGGCAACCGTGCTGGGCGGCTTCGTCCTGGCCTTTGCTCTGCTCAGCCAAGGTCTCTTTGGCTATCTGCCCGGTGGCAGCAACTATCTGCCTTTGACGGTCACGCCCCATCACCAGCGTGCGGCCGCGATCATCGCACAGATCCCGGCCGATGCCGCCGTTTCGGCCCAGGATCGCCTCAACCCTCACGTCAGTGGTCGGGAGACGGTCTATATCTTCCCCAGGGTGGAAGATGCCGACACCGTCTTAATCGACGTAACCGGGCCGGCTTGGCCCCAGCACCCCAGCGACCTGCGTGTGACCGTAGACGAATTGCTTGCTGGCGACTTTGGCATCGCTGCGGCCGAAGATGGCTACCTGCTCTTGCGCAAAGGGGTGATGGAGAAGACGCTGCCCCCGGATTTCTTCTCGGCCTGGCACGCGCCCAACGCGCCGGTAACCGACGCGCTGGCCGATTTTGAAGACCATCTGCGTCTGTTGGACGTCGATGTGACGACTGATCGCTACGGCGAACTGGTAACCACGCTGACCTGGCAGTCGCTGCAACCGTTGCGTGATGATCTGGCGTTTCTATATTGCCTATTTGGCGCCCGACGGCACCTTGCTGCACGACAGCGAATTTTACCCGCCCGCAGCAGCGCTGTGGTATCCTACGTCCACGTGGCAGACGGACATGCCGGTACAGGTTTCGACCTTGCCCTGGACGCTGGATCAGCGACGTATGGCCTTAGCCGTGGGCGTTTATGCTGGCGAGAATTGGCAGTCGGGCCGGCGGCTGAACGTCGCGCCGGCTTCGATGGATTTGCCTCGCTTCGAGGGCGATACGCTGGTGCGGTTGGGCGGCTATGAGCAGGGAACCGGTGGTCACTGGACACCAATTGCGCCAGAGCGGGATCCGGCAGCGACCAAGCTGGATGCTCAGCTGGGCGCACACATTGCCTTAACCGGGGCGACCGTGCCCGCTGCGAGCGAAGGGGGACGTTTGCCCTTTGCCCTTCATTGGCAAAGCGACGGGCCGGTCGACTTTGACTACGCGGCCTTCGCCCATCTGTTGGATGCATCGGGCGAGAAGGTGGCGCAGGTGGATTGGCAGCCGCAAGATGCAATCGGCCTGCTGCCGGCCACCCAGTGGCAGCCAGGGCAGCCGATCGTCGATCATCAGCATCTGCCGCTGCCGGACGACCTGCCCGCTGGAGTCTATCGGCTGATTGTGGGGCTTTACGATTGGCGCGACGGCGCACGTTTGCCAGTCCAAGGGCGAGACGCTTATCCAGGGGACGCCGTGCTGATTGGCGCCGTAACCGTTCCCTAACAGAGCACGGACACGTGACGATTATGACGAATCTTATTACATTGACGGACCCGCGCAGCCCGGCCGCTGAGGCCTTTCAAAGCCTGCGCACCAATATTCAATTTTCCAGCCTTGACCATCCGCTCCATACGCTGCTGCTGACCGCGGCCGACGGCGAAACGGATAAGAGTACGGCGCTGGCCAACTTGGCCGTGGTTATGGCCCAAACGGGTGATCGGGTGATCGTGGTAGACGGCGATCTGCGCCGCCCTCGTCAGCACGACATCTTCAATGTTTCCAACCAGCAGGGACTCACTTCCTGGCTGGCAGGCGATGGGCCCCCGCCTCTGCAGAAGAGTGGCATGGATGGACTGCAAGTGTTGCCGGCCGGTCCCGGCGTCAGCAACCCGGTGGGGCTGCTCAGCGGCAAGCGCTTGCCCCAGGCGCTGACCGAGCTCAGCGATATGGCGGATTACGTTCTGATTGACGCACCGCCGATTCTGGCTGTCACCGACGCTGCGCTGTGGGCCAGCCTGGTTGACGGCGTCGTGCTCCTGGTCAATGCCGGGGGGACCAAGCGCGATGAGGCACAGCGGGCAAAATCTGTTTTGGAAAAGGTGCAGGCGAATCTGGTGGGCGCGGTCTTGCTCAATGCGGAACGCAGCAGCGCCATGACTGGCTGGGAACAAGGCTAGCGGGCCATCCCAGGAAGATGCGCCCGGAAGCTCATTTGGTTGGAATGGCCAGCGAAGAAAGGGAGATATGAAAGGGTTGATTTTGAGTGGAGGCAAGGGAACACGCCTCTATCCCATCACGTTTAATCGCGCCAAGCAATTGGTCCCTGTGGCCAACAAGCCAGTGCTTTTCCGCGTCATCGAAGCGATTAAAGCGGCCGGTATCGACGAGATTGGCATTGTCATCGGGGACACGGGCGACGAGATCCGCCAGGCTGTGGGGCAGGGCCGCCGCTGGGGCGTCAATATTACCTATATCCCCCAGGAAGAACCGCTGGGACTGGCCCATGCCGTCAAGATCAGCCAGGATTTTCTGGGCGACGATCGCTTTGTCATGTTTCTGGGCGACAACGTCATCGAAGGCGGCATCAGCGATCTTATCAGCCAATTTGCCGAGAGTGACTGGAACAGCCAGATCGTCTTGACGGAAGTCGAGCATCCGGAGCACTATGGCGTAGCCGATCTGGACGAGCAGCGCCGCATCAAGCGCCTGGTTGAGAAGCCGCGCAACCCTGTCAGCAACCTCGCGCTCGTCGGTGTCTATATGTTTGACGAGCATATTTTTGAGGCCGTCAACGCCATTCAACCCAGCTGGCGTGGAGAGTTGGAGATCACAGACGCCATACAGTGGCTGGTGGACAACGACTATCAGGTCCACCCGTATGTCCATCGGGGCTGGTGGATCGACACTGGGAAACCGATCGACATGCTTGACGCCAATAGCCGTGTGCTCGCCGAATTGGAGCACTTCAACGACGGCTATGTGGATCGCGCCAGCAAGATCGATCATCTCGTTTCCGTGGGACAGGGTGCCGAGATCATCAACAGCGTGGTGCGCGGACCCGCCATCATCGGCGAGCACTGCCGCATCGTCAACAGTTACGTTGGCCCTTTCACGAGCATCTATCACCACACCATCGTTGAAGACAGCGAGATCGAGCACAGCATCGTTCTCGACTATTCGAAGATCAGCGGCGTTCCCCATCGCATCGAGGACAGCATCATCGGCCGCGAGGTTGAAATTGGCTATAGCCCGATCAAGCCCAAGGCGTACAAAATGACCCTGGGTGATCATTCCAAGGTCGGATTGCTGTAGAGGAGTTGGCTGCGGTTCTTGTGGAGATTGACGATTCTTAGCCAAACGTCGCATCCTCAATTGATCTCGTCCCTGCCTGGGTTGGGGGCAGCTTTGCGTTCGGCCCGGTCCGAAACATTCGTCGTGCCCGACCTGCATGCATTGCGCCAGCGCGAGCTTGTGGCCATGTATCGCATTGACGACAGTTCGCCCGCTATGGAAGGCGTCGCGGCCGTCCAGGTCATCGCCGAACTCACCGAGCGGATACGCCGCCTGGCTGAGGCGTATGGCGAATGGCGTGAGTTTGACAGCAATGCCTACTTCGACCTCACGGCTGCCCAGACGCAGAGCCTGCTCTATTTGCGCGAGCGGGTGAGCACCGTACATGTGCGCTTTGATGTCGACGTGCTGCTGCCCTCGTTTCAGCGGGCCGTGCGCTATTGGGACGAGTGTTATGCCCCGACCGCGATGAGCCTGCGCCAGGCTATTACGACGGGTCATCCGGCCGATGCCCCGGGTGAGCAGGTGCAACAAGCGGTCCACACGTGTATGGCGGATTATTGGCAGCAGGCTCAGGATGTCATCACCGATGTGCGTCGCGCGCTGGTAGATGACATTGCATATCTCAGCATGCGTGGAGCCGGCGAGGAACAGGCCCGCTGGCAGCAACGCTGGCGCCAAGGAACTGCGACAGGACAGCTCAATCCAGTCGTGCCGCCATTGGCGGAAATTCCGACGCTGACCCTCGTCTTCGATTTTCCGCTGCCGCCGGCGCGTCAGCCGGGCCGTCTGCGACGCCTGAATCGTCACCGCACGCGTCAGCAGCGACGCAACCGGTTGGGACGGTAAGCGCCAACAGAATCTACTACACCATTCAGGAGACGTCACGACCATGCAGAACTTACTTGTTACCGGCGGAGCCGGCTTCATTGGCAGTAACTTCGTCCGCATGATGTTGGAGAAGTACCCCGACTATCGGATCACGGTCTTTGATAAATTGACCTACGCCGGCCGGGAAGAGAATCTGCAAGATGTCGCGGCGCGCTTTGACGACCGCTATTTCTTTGTCCATGGCGATATCTGCGACGCCACGGCCGTGCGCGCCGCCATCCGCGCCCATGACATCGATACGATCGTCAACTTTGCCGCCGAAAGCCACGTCGACCGCAGCATCATGGATCCCGACGCTTTCATCAAGACCGACGTCTACGGGACATATGTTCTTCTCGAGGCGGCCCGGGAATCCGGAAACCTGCGCTATCACCAAATCGGCACGGATGAAGTTTACGGCCACATTCACGGCGATCAGCGCAGCCTGGAGACCGACAATTTGGCCCCGCGCAGCCCCTATGCCGCCAGCAAGGCGAGCGCCGATCATTTGGTCAATGCTTATCACATCACCTATGACCTGCCCACGACCATCAGCCGGGGCGCCAACAACATTGGCCCCTATCAATACCCGGAGAAAGTAGTGCCGCTCTTTGTTACCAACGCGCTCAACGATCAGCCGTTACCCATCTACGGCGACGGGCAGCAACGGCGCGATTACCAATATGTGGGCGATCACTGTGAAGGCATTGATCTGGTGCTCCACGAAGGCGCCATGGGCGAAACGTACAACATCGGCACCGGCATGGAAATGACCAATTTGGCGATGGTGGAGATTCTGTTGGACGAGTTGGGCAAGCCCGCTTCGCTCATCCAACACGTGGAAGACCGCATGGGTCACGACCGACGCTACTGTATGAACGTCAACAAGGTGATGGCCCTTGGCTGGGAGCCGGCGCATAGTCATGAAGAAGCGATTCGCAAGACCGTGCGCTGGTATGTTGACAATCGCTGGTGGTGGGAACCGATCCGCAGCGGTGAATTTAAGGAGTATTATGAGCAGCTTTACGGCAACCGCAAGGTTATCGGCTAGGCTGTGATTACAGTTGCGTGATGAATTGTGACGAACCAGCACGAGCGGGTTAAGGTATCCTCACCCAACTCCGCCCGCCCGGACAGCGGACTACGTGTCCTGCTCCACCGAATGGCGTGCGGTAGACTTAACGCCTCAAGCGGCAGATCTCGGTGAGGCTGAGCGGCTACGATGGATCAGATAACTAGCGTATCCCCTGCCGACTTTCATCGCGTTCGTTTGCTCTTGCGCGACGGTCACTCCGTCTTCACCGATTTTGGCAGCGAAGACCTGGCCGCACTTCTGGCCGATGGCGTAGTCGTCCTGGGCAGCACTGCGGGCGTTGACTGGGGCGCCTTGTTGATTCAGCGTCGGCGTCAAGCGGGCGTGATGTCGGCGCCGGGGCTTGCCACGCTGCGGGGGCTGGCCCTGGGCCGCGGCCGCTCTGCCCTTCAGGACGTACCGCGGCTGGTCCGGGCGGCGGATAAACTGCTCGACCCGAACGACGTGCTGCAGGTCGTTCTCTATGCTACAGATGCCTGGACGATCACGCCGCTGATACAGGCTGGTTTTGAGATAGAAGATCGCCTGCTCTTCCTCGCCCTGACAAACTTACAGCAGCGCAAACTCTCTCCGCCCGATGCTTCGTCGGCTGCGATCAAGCTGCGTGCGGCCCAGCCTGCTGATGTTGGCGGTCTGATCCTGCTTGACGAGGTTGCGTTTGACCCGATCTGGCGTCTCGGTGAGTCGGAACTTATGACGCTGCTGCTTTCCGGGCGGCTTCAGGTGGCGGAACAGGACGACATGCTGCTGGGCTACACGGCGCTCTCTATGCAGGGAGAGGAGACGGCCCATCTCGCTCGACTCTCTGTCCATCCTGCTGCCCAGGGGCTAGGCATCGGACGCACGTTGCTTCACGATGTCGTCGTCTATGCACGCCAGCGCCTTGTTACCAATATCTTGCTCAATACGCAGGGCAAGAATGAACGGGCGCAAAACCTCTACCGCGCGGTACGGTTTCCGCTCCGCCGGCAAAGTTGTGCCAGTGCTCACACGAACGTTGGGACGTGGGACCTGATGACCACCTTGTTTGGTTGGCTTCTATCATTTGCGCAAGCCGTCTTTTATCAGCGGCGCTTGGCGACAATCGCCCTGATGCTGCTGTCACTTCTGGCCTTTGGCACGATCGGCTACATGATTACTGAAAGCTGGTCGGTGCGTGATGCACTCTTCATGACTGTGATCACATTGAGCACGGTTGGGTACAACGAGGTGCACACCTTGGGGTTATGGGGCGAGCTCTTTACGATCGTCCTGATTATCTTGGGCGTAGGAGGCGCCGCCTACACCTTCAGCGCTTTTACCAACTATATTGTTGCCGGCGAGTTGCAGGGCGTCTTACGCGAGCGGCGCATGCTCAGAGAGATCAATCTCATGCACGATCATTACATTATTTGCGGTTACGGTCGAGTCGGGCGGCAGGTTGCAGAGGGCCTGCGCGAAAACAACTGTGAAATCGTTGTCATCGATCATGATGAAGCGCTTGTCACTGAGCTAGAGCGGGAAGGTATTAGCTATATCATCGGCAGCAGCGCCAATGATGAGCTGCTCATCGAAGCCGGCATCAAGCGTGCGCGAGGTCTCTCCAGTTGCTTGCCGACAGACGCCGACAACGTCTTTGTCGTGCTGTCGGCCCGGGTGCTGAATCCCGACCTGAAAATCATTGCCCGCAGCAATTCCCTGGAAAGCGCGCACAAGCTGCGCATCGCCGGGGCCGATCAGATCATGAACCCCTATCTGATCACCGGACGACGAATGGCGGCAGAGATGGTCACACCGGCCATCGTCGAATTCCTGGATGTGGTCATGCAGCGGGGTGAATTGGAGTTGCGTATCGAAGAGATCAACGTCGGTCCCGGGTCAATGCTGGATGGCCGCACCCTTGGCCAGTGCAACGTACGGGGCAATACGGGCGTCAACGTGCTGGCTGTCCAGCACCCTGATAAATCGATCAATACCAAGTTGGATCCTGACTTCATTCTCTATGCAGACGACTCGCTGATTTGCTTGGGAACGCCTGACCAATTGGCTGCGTTGAGCGAAATCGCTAAGGCGTCTTGAATAGCGCTCGCCATTCAGGCTATTCGTGTGAATTCATCCTGCTTGTGCTATCCTGAACAGATTGAGAAATGTGACCGCCCCAAGCGAAATGTGAAGCACGTGTGTCGACCTACCTACTGATTTTTCTGGTCGGGTGTTTTGCCGGCACCATGACCGGATTGATGGGAGCGAGCGGCATGATGGTCGTCGTTCCCTGCATGATCTTGCTCGGCTACAGCGCGTATCAGGCTGTTGGCATCAGCCTGGCAGTTGATGTCGTCGCCGCTGTGATCGTGGCTGTGGCCTACTATCGCCATGGCCGGGTCGATTTGCGGCGCGGTCTGTGGATTGCCGTTGCGGCCATGATCGGTGCGCAATTGGGCAGCCGCTGGATCTTTCATGTGCCTGAATCCGGCTTGAGCGGCGGTTTTGGCGTCTTGCTGATCATTACCGCCGGCGTCTTCTGGCGTGAGGGGATCGGGCATGGAGGCGTCGGACGTGGTATTGATCGCTTTCAAGGCTCTCAGCTTGCTGGATGGCTGGGCGAATTCTCCGGCTTGACCAGCACGCTGATCGGCCTGGTGGTTGGCGTGATCAGCGGGATGTTTGGCGTCGGCGGCGGCGTCCTCTTTCTCTTTGCCCTGTTACTGCTTGGCTACCCGCTTCACGTGGCCGTCGGCACCTCTACCATGATCATGGCGCTGACGACCTTGTCCGGCGCAATCGGCCACGCCGCAGTCGGCAATCTCCCCTACACGACGGTTGTGATCGCTTCGGCTGGCACCATTCTCGGTAGCTTCACCTCCGCACGTTTCGCCAATCGACTGGATGAGGAAACATTGGGTAAGGCGATTGCCGTTCTCTTTGGCGTTTTGGGCATCGGCCTTATTGTATTGACCCTGCTTGCACGTGTGGGCTTCATCATGCCCTAGCCGCTTCTACCTTTCCAAAAGAATTGACATGATTCGCTGTTCGGGGCAAAATGGCTACTTGTGAAGTTTGTAACAGACGATTATCCTGTCCCTGCCCGTTCTCGAACTGCCACTTGCGGGGGAACGCGGAGACATGCCTCGCTTTCAGCCGACATCAAGGAGTTATAGACAATGGTTTTCAGTCCCAACCGAAGCGTATTTCTTCTGCTTGCCCTTTTCTCCATGCTCGTCCTGAGCGCCTGCCGGACAGAAGTGCCTGAGGAGATGCTCCCGACGCCGATTCCGCAGTTGAGTAGCGAGTTTTTCCAGGCCGTCGACGATGTAGAGATGGGTAACGAATCAGAAGAAGCTGTTGCTGAAGAAGCTGTTGCTGAAGAAGCCGCCGCCGAAGAAGTCGCTGCCGAAGAAGCCGCTGCCGAAGAAGCCGCCGCCGAAGAAGCCGCCACTGAGGAAGCTGCTACTGAGGAAGCAACTGCTGAAGAAGCTATCGCTGAAGAAGCTGCCGCCGAGGAAGCCGCCGCCGAAGAAGCCGCTGCTGAGGAAGCTGCCGCCGAAGAAGCCGCTGCTGAGGAAGCTGCCGCCGAAGAAGCCGCTGCTGAGGAAGCTGCCGCCGAAGAAGCCGCTGCCGAAGAAGCCGCTGCTGAAGAAGCGCCGCCGCTGAAGAAGCCGCCGCTGAAGAAGCCGCCGCTGAAGAAGCCGCCGCCGAAGAAGCCGCCGCCGAAGCCGCCGAAGCTGCCGCCGCCGAAGCCGCTGCTGAGGAAGCTGCCGCCGAAGAAGCCGCTGCTGAAGAAGCCGCTGCTGAAGAAGAGTCAAGCGCTGTCATTTCCCTGTTGCCTGCTGAGTTCCTGACTGCGCTGGATGCGGCTGATCCGGCCCGGGGCGAGCAACTGGCGCTACAAAACGCTTGCATTGGCTGCCACAACCTTGACCCCAATATGGTTATGGCTGGTCCTACCTGGTATGCCATGGCGGCGACAGCGGCGGAACGCGTCGAGGACCAAGACGCTACTGCCTATCTTTATAACAGCATCGTTCACCCAAACGATTACTTGGTTGATGGCTATGCTGCCGGCATCATGCTCCAGAACTATGGCGATACCCTGAGCGATCAGGATGTCGCCGACCTTGTTGCATATCTGCTTACGCTGCAGGCCGAATAACGTTCGATTGTTGGTGACAAGAGACTGCGGAAGAGGCCGGGTCTGTTCTGAGCTTGGTTAAGGATGCGAAAAAATCTTCAGGATAAATTCGTCTTCACCCGCTGTATCCGTGCAGATCTGCGCTCTATCCCGCACAGATTTGGAACTGCTGGTATGCACCCGTTGCCCCTGAGCGGTTTGGGCGGAATGGGCTGAAGCTGCTACAATAACGTCAATTCCGTCTTCAACCAGGCCATGCATAGAGGAGTGAGGCCGTCATGCAAGGGATGATGTATCTAGAGGGCAAAGATCAGCCCGTCGCTGTATTTGATGAAGTCCAGATTGTCGAGATGAATGACAATCACGACAGCAGTCCGCTGCGCATCACCTACAAATCCAAAGAGCTAAATTCTTCGAAGCTGATGATTGAACTCTATCGTGAGCAACAGATGCGCCTCAGGCTGAATGACGGTCGCGAATGCAACGTCTTGCTCCAACACAGCAGCTTGGATATGGAAGGTCATGCCGTGGGTGTCCTGCGCGTGCTGGGCGAAATCGAGGATGCATAAGTCTGCTGTCTGATTGCCGCTCGCCCGCACCAACATCAATCTGAAGCTGGCTCTGGTTTTTCACCATGGGCCAGCTTTTTTTGTGGAGAATCCACTTGAACCAAACCCGTGCAGCCTCTGCCCGTGCTCGCTACTGGCTCGGTTTCGCCCTCGCTTTCACGTTATTGACGGTTGCAAGCTGTGGTGCGCTCTTTGTGGCCAGCGGATTGGATGAGGTCTCTCTGGCCGAACTACAAGGCAGCGGCCCGGCGTGGACGCCGCCGCCGGTTACGCCCATGCCAGCGGACAGCAGCGTAGCCGTCGAAGCGAGCGACGCGGCTACAGAGCCTGACGGTCGCTTTCAAGCAGGGCAGCAGGCGCGCAATGTCACCAATAGCCGTGTCAATGTTCGTGCCGCTGCCGGCTATCTCGCCAAGGCTGCTGATGACGTGCGCGGGCAAGTGCCGCCGGGGGCGTCGGTTGAGATTGTCGGGCCTAGCGCCACGGCCGATGGCCTTACATGGTGGTTGGTGCGCGGACAGAGTGAAGCGGGCGCTGCCCTTGAGGGGTGGGTGGCCGAGGCCACGGCGAGCGGGGTAACGATCTTGGGGCAATAGGCTACCGCCACATCGGCCGCAACCCGAAAGCCAGCCAGCATCAGGCGCTTTTCCGGCCATTCTGGCCGAATCGCGGACTGCCAAAGGGTCTAGCCCCTGGCCAGCTCATCAATCTTGGCAGCCAACTTCACATCCTGGTCGCTGATCGAGTCATCCGCCTCATGGGTGACAAGATCGATGACTACCCGATTCCACACATTATAGAATTCTGGATGATGCCACATGCTGTTGGCTTCAATAGCGACCTGCGTCATAAAGCCAAAAGCCGCCGTAAAATCCCTGAACGTGAACTCGCGATGCAATTTTCCTGCTTCGATCGACCAGCCTTCCAGGCGCTCAAGCGCCGCGCCTAGCTCCTCATCACTCAATTTTTGGGGCGTTGACATCGGTAGATTCCTTTCCGTTCTGAACGTCTGTAACCATACCCTACCATCCACGCTGCGACATCGCAGGAAAATCGCTCACAATCTCCCCTGCCGTCGCCACATTTCAGGCTTCACCGACCGCTCGGCCAGTGTCTCCGGCACCAGGAATGCAAAGATGCTGGACGCCCCCAGCCCGATTCCTGCTATCACATAGGCGGCCACGACCAGGCCGACCACTTGGGCCACGCCGCCCACGATAATCGGCGCGGTGGCATGACCGCTGTCGCCCACCAGGCGCCATAGCCCCAGATATTCACCCAGCGCGTCGGGTGGCGCCAGGTCTGCGCCCAGCGTCATCATGGTGCCGGAACCCAGGCCGTTGCCAAAGCCGATCAGAAGCGCAACGGCCAGCAATCCGCCAAAGCTGTGAGTCGCCGGGATGAGCGCCATGCCGATGGACATGATCGTAAAGCAGGGAACGATGGCGAATTTGCGGCCGACGTTGTCCATGATGAGACCGGCAGGGTAGAAGAGTGACATGTCGATCGCTGAGGAAAGGCCAACGATGACGCCGATCTGACCGACATCCAGGCCGATGATGTCGGCGCCATAGAGGGGGATGAGGACGTGGCGTCCTTCGCGCAGCGTCTGGGCCATGAATTGACCCAGCCCCGCCGTTGAGAAGGTGCGACCATGGGCGCGCAACATCGTGAAGATGTGACGCGCATGGCCGCCCATGCCGCCGCGATGCGTTGCTCTGGCGGAAGACGTCTCGCGCATAGATGGCCGGAAAGATCATGGCTGCTACGATTAGCCCGCCGTACAAGAGCAGCGGTACGCGCAAGCCCAACTGGATTCCGACCCAGCCACCGAGAAATGGGCCGATAAAGACGCCGAGACGGTTAATGCCGCCGAAGACGGCAATGGCGCGGCCCCGGCGTTGCAAAGGCGTAGCATCAGTCAGATAGGCGTGACGCGGCAATATTCCACAGGGCCATGCCCAGTCCGGCAACCAGGCCCGACAAAATCAGCAGCCAGACTGAGTTGGCCAGCCCCATGCCAAAGGTAGCCAGGGCGAGCGTCGCCAGCCCGATCAGCATGGAGCGGCGCTGCCCCAGACGGCCAAAGAGGATCCCGGCCGGTACGTCGCCCAATAGCGTGCCAATGCCCTGGCTGGCCAGGACGATGCCGATCAGCCCGTATGAATCATTGAAGGAGCGGGCGAATAAGGGCAGTACGGGGATCATCATGCCCCGCCCAATGGCCAGAATCAGCGTTGGCGCGTAGACCGGATAGGCAACCGGGTTGTCTGCCAGGACGCTGCGCATTAGTCACGCCACGCAACGTGCAGCGTGTGGAGCGCCAAGAAGAGATATTCCGGATGCTCATCCCCGGTGCGGCGCAATTCTGTGGCACACGCGCGTGCAATGGCGACCCCCGTGGCGTCGAGGTGCTCTTCCAGCGGCAGCTGCGCCAGCAGTTCGCCGAAGAGGCGCGCGCCCTGATTGAGGTTGCCACGAGCCAGCGCTTCACTACATTTCTCGAGAAGCGTGAGCGTCTCGGCATCGAGCAGGTCCTGCTTATCAAGTTGTCTGTGGAACGCATTGACCGCTTGCGCCGTCGCCGTGCCCGGATCGTTGCGCATCTGGCGCGTCAACTGTACGTAGTAGTGCTCATCGCCGTGAAGCCGAGCCAGATCAAGCGCAAGCTCTGCTCGTGCGCCCTCATTGCGGAAGTGATAGAGCAAGGCCAGTAGGTCGTCCACGGCTTCGGCCGCCCGCAGTCTTCCCAGAGAGGAGGCATAGGCCATCTGCAGACCGCGGTCTTCTTCTCTGCGCAACTGCGCCAGGAAGAGTGGCGCCATCTCCTCGTCGTTCAGAGCGCCCAACGCACGTACGGCCTGCGCGCGGATTGACCGATAGGGTGAAGCCAACGTGGCACGCAGCGCGGGAATCGCCTGGGGATCGCCTGTGCGGCCCAATGCCCAGGCCGCCAGGTCGCTCAACGCCAGCTCGGTGCCGTAGAGCGTTTCGATCATCGCCTGACGCAGGCGCGGGCTGGGCTTCATGCGTGCGATGGAGACGATGGCCTCGAGACGCACATGAAAGCGGGGATCATGAAGCGCTTCCAGCAATTCATCTTCGGTCAGCCGACTCTTAGACTCGCCCAGGCGTGCGGTTACCTGCAGTACGTCGCCCTCTTCACGGGCGAATTGATAGCTGACCAGCGAACGGATTGCCAGGAAAGGATTGCCGCGCAGGAAGAGGCCGGCGAACTCGCCAACACCATAGTTGGCATCGGCGCGCACGGCTACGAAGAAAACCATGGCCAGAAGCGGCAAGATGGAACTGATCAGCAGCAGCGGCGTGTAGGCGTTCACAGGAAGGTTGAAGAGTTCGCCACTCAGATTGGCCGACGCATCAACCAGACGACCGCCCAAAAGCTGGCTGGTGCCGCCGACGAGGCCAATCCAGGCATAGTGGAGGGACATGTACTGCGACTTCTTGGCCGGCGGCACGACGCCCACAAAGAGCAGCCGTCCGGAGCCAATCAGCCAGCCGATGTCGACTACGCCTTGTACAAACGCAATGGTCATGGCGTACCAGAGATTCCAGGGCTCCACTCGTGGTGTCAGCAGATAGAGGACCGGCACGAGCGCACGGAGGAGCACGCTCAGGAGCATCACCGGCTTGCTGCCGTAGCGGTCCGACGTCCATCCCCACATGAAGCTGAAGAGGAGCGTGCCCAGCAGCGTGCCCACCTGCAGGAGGATGACGCTGCTGGTGCTGATGCCAACTTCCTCTTCCATATACAGAGGCAGAAAAGAGGCCAGGGGCGCAGTGGCCATGATGATGAGGGACGTGCCGCCAAGAAAGAGCAGGAAATTGGTGTCCTTCAGCGCTTCGCGAAAATTGCTGAGCACGGAAGGGCGTTCGCTGGACCGCTGAACCGGCTCGCCGCCGGGAATGAAGGAATAGAACCAGACGCCCAGCAGGCCAAAAAAGCCGCCCAGCGCAAAGAGCAGCAGATAGCCGCGCAGCCCGGTCGTATAGGCAATCACCTGGCTCGAAATGATGACCGCGACAAAGCTGGCTATGGTGACGATCATGCTGTCAGTGGCTGCATACTTGCCGCGGATGGCGTTGGGAATGTACTCCTGGCGCCAGGGCATACCCGCGGTTTCGCCGATGGCGCGGCAGAGGGAGAAGATGACCATGACCACGGTGATGTAGGCGAAGGTAACCTGAAGGCCGAAGCGGGCGTTGACCAGGGGCGTCAACAACATGGCGAAGGTGGCGACCTGGCGCAAGGCCCAGAAGGAGAGGAAGCTGCGCTTAAAGCCCACACGTTCTACAAAGGGTGAGGCAAAGAGGGCAACCAGCCCGAAGTAGGGCATGAGCGAAAGCAGGAAGCCGATCTGCGACTTGTTTAGCCCAAGCGTACTCAGGAAGAGGACAAAGGTGGAGCCGAAGAAGGCAAACTTGACGAAGACGATATTGGCGGCATTGCCTGCGATACTCCACTTCAACCCACGCAGCTTCTCGACAGTCGTGGGTTCGGTGGACATCTCTACGCTGTCATCGGTTGACGTCGTCTGCTGTGGCGCGCTCCCCATGGGATCCCTCTCTCGGATGGGTGCTGCTGCAAATGGAGACGAGCATCTCGCGCGCCAGCGTGCGGAGATGCTCGTCGTTAGTATAGCCTACATGGGCTACAGACGCAGCCCGCTTTTTTCTGACAGGTGGATACCACATTGGGGGCTGCCCTAGAGAAAGCGATCAGTCCGTTCGTCCACCGCCCCCAAATGGGATGCACCCTTTTCTGACGACCCTACTGCGCTGCTACGGTGACGGTCGGTCGATGCCTATGCTGTAGAGAACGCCTTCGACGGTGAATTGCAGACCCTGCCACAGCACACCAAGCGCCCACCAGCCGCCGACAAGAACGACGCCGGCAACGATCGGGATGAGCGCGGTTTTCCACCCCTTTGTGTCATGAGCGGACGCGACAGCCATCCATAGCGCAAGCAAGATCAGGAGCAAAAGCAGTCCGAAGACCAACGATTGCATCCCCGGGATAAATTTGAAGAAGATCAGGATGTAGAGCGAAAGGGCAAAGCCTGCCGTGCGGAACGTACGCGTAAATTCACCGCGTCGCGTAAGCAGATAGCCCGTCGCTGTCAGTGCTGTCACCAAGATGATCCACAGAACGATGTTGGCGCCGATCTGCAGCAGATCAAACCCGTTGCGCAGCGTCGTGAAGAGTGTCAGCATCACGACCGAGATTAGGAGCGCCGGTCCCGTCATGTAGGGATCGTCCGCGACCTCTTCATAGGCGCTATGTTCAAAGAACATGCAGCGCACGGCACGGTCGAACCAGGTGCCCACTTGACCGATGCCAGTCGCCATTGTCGACAGCGACCAGTCCGCGATCGTCTCTACATCTTCGTCTTCAGCATGATACTCAACAACTGGCGCGTTGCGATGTGCGTCCAGGCGATGGAAGACGTCGATTGAATTGCGCGTCGGCGCGACGTCCATGTCGGGCGGATGAAAGACGAAGGCGTCCGTCTGTTCGCCGCCCAAGCCGCCGTGGCTGCCGATGAGCTCTTCCAGGGCCGCCACCGTGCCATCTTCATAGACGGTACTGATGAGCCAGAGATCGCCCGCATTGGGAAACTCCATCACGCGCTTTAGCTGCCAGATGCGCAGGTCAAGCGATCCGACCCCTGCGCCCGATTCCCGGGCATAGGGCGCTACCGGGTCTTCTCCGATTACTTCGCCGGTATTCAGGTTGCGGGTGCCGCTCTTGCCGATGGTTAAGATAGAACCATCATCTTCATACCCCAGAACAAGACCAATCCCCTCATGCGCTACGATGGCGTCCACCATGCCCGGGTAAACGCCATTTAGCTCGCTGAGCAAAATCTTGCGCGGAAAGAGGTCAAAGTAGACTTGGGCCGCGTTGCCGCTACCGTAAGCCGTGACCGACGCTGGATCCCCGAGTTCGCCGGCATCAAGCGCGTCATTGATATCGGCGCCACGATCGGCCAGCTTGGCGCCCTGTTTGGCCATGGCCTGGTCGAACGCCGTGCCGGAACCGCTTTCGGTCACATTCGTCAGCTCGGCTGCCACGCTCTGCAAGCCCATGCCGCCCGTGTCGCCGCCTATGATTTGGGAAACGCTAATGCCTTCGGGAAGATTCTGTTCGATCAATTCTTTGACCGTGATGCCGTAGCGCTGCAGGAAGGTCGGACCAAACGATTGGCCATGATCAGAGAGGATGATCAAGTCATACGGGCGGGGCGCTCGCTCTTTGATGGCGTAACGAAGTTTGGCAAAGGTCGCGTCCAGTCGCTTCAGATCGCCGAAGGCGTCGGACGTCCATGGCCCGGAATGGTGGGCCACTTCATCGTAGCCCAGATAGAGCATGTAGATCGACGGCGCCCCGCGCATCATGTCCATGATGGCAATGTTGGCTGACACGTCGCGCATGAAGGTGCACATGGCGGCGCGCAAGAACGGGTAGCCATGGGCTAAGCGGTTGAGGCGGGGATAGACGTCCTGGCGCTTCTGCTGCCAGCCCTCCCACAACTCTCGACCGACCTCCCAAAAGAAGAGCGCAATCTCGCGGGTCAGAAAGTAGGGGTCCAGCATGAGCAACGAGATGTCTTCGGACCGCCGCTTGTCCTCTTCCTCATCGGCTTCAAACATGTTGGCCATGGTAAACATGGATTTCTCGGCATCACCATCCAACATATTCATGATGCTGGAACCATGGCGCATGAGCCCCTGCCCCTTGGCGTAGCGTTGATTCAACTCCGTGGCATCGTCAGCCGAGACGTAGAGCTTTTTCTTCGACTTGTCGTACCAGCGATAAGCGGGAATATCATAGTTGTCGCCAAACATGATGCCGGCTTGACAGGAGGAGGTCATGGAGGGCAGGCCGCAGTCGGTGTGGGAGACCTCATAGCCATCCTCATCGATCATGGCTTGCAGGGTCGGCAACAGACCACGCTTCATCGCTTCCTCGAGATGCCAGTAGCTCAGCCCATCAATCTCGACCATCATCAGCCCTTTACCCGGCTCGCCGGCGCTGTCATAGGGCTGTTCACTCGCCTTCCGCTCGATGCGGTTCTGGTAATAAGATCCGGCTTCATTGACTTCGAGGATGCCGGTGAGGATCGTATTGAAGAAGCCCAGGGCAATACCGCCAAAGATGCCGCCCAAGAAATCAACGTCAAAGCCGGGCAGGAGCCGGGCCGTGATCCAGAGCGCCAATGCATTGACAAGAAAGCCAACAATGAACGTGACAAGCCAGCCCAGCGGGCGGGCCAGCAGAAGCACGATGGGCCGGATGAGAAGATTAACCAGTGCCAGCAGCAATGCCGCGCTTGCGACCACGACGCTGCGCGATGTGCCTCCTACGTTTGTGACGTTAATGCCGGGGAGAATCCACGCGGCCAGAAAGATCGAGAGTGCATCGACGATCCATATGATGGCAAGTCGCGTGAGGCTTTTAACAATCGTTTTAATGGTAGAGGTCATGAAATCCTGCCTTCTGGTGAGGAGATCTGCGCTGATTCACTATCGGTCACATGATACGTTGCGTCTTGTATCTGCGCAAACGCTGTTCTTGCCGGCTTTCGGCCACTTGCTCGTCAAAGCCAGCCTGCGGCATAGATTATTCTACCCAAGATGAGGGACCACCAGAAGTAGTATCTTCCTGCTCATCGCATGGGGTCTATCCTGAAGCACACGCCCGGCAGCGACCTATTCGGCCAGTTTCTGCAATTCATAGAGGCGATTGAGCGCGTCGAGTGGCGTCAAGCCGTTGACGTCCAGGGTGCGCAGCGCCTCGACAGCCGGGTGGGCTTCGGCAAAGAGCGAAACCTGCATTGCTGCCGCGCGTCCTTTTTTGTCTTTGGCCTCAAAGAGGCGTTTGGGCCCGGCCGCGCCGCTGCGCTCCAGATCCTCCAGGATCTCCTCAGCCCGGTTGACCGCGGCCACCGGTAGGCCGGCCATCCGCGCAACGTGGACGCCGTATGACCGATCGGCTTTGCCCGGCATGATGCGGCGCAGAAAGATCACATCCTGGCCGTCACCGCTGTCATCGACGGCAACATTGTAATTGACGACGTGGGGCAGTCTTTCGGCCAGATCGGTCAATTCATGATAGTGGGTGGCGAAGAGCGTCTTGGCCCGCAACTCAGGGTGATTGTGGATGTACTCAATTACGGCCCAGGCAATGGCCAGACCGTCATAGGTGCTCGTGCCCCGGCCGATCTCGTCCAGGACCAGCAGGCTGCGGCTGGTGGCGTGGTTGAGGATGTTGGCCGTCTCAATCATCTCGACCATAAAGGTCGATTGCCCGCGATGGATCTCGTCCGAGGCCCCAATGCGGGTGAAGATGCGGTCAACCACGCCAATCTGGGCGCGATCGGCCGGCACGAAGGAGCCGATTTGGGCCATAAGGGTGATGAGGGCGGTCTGGCGCAAAAAGGTCGACTTGCCGGCCATGTTGGGCCCGGTGAGAATGTGGACGCATGCTTCGGGCGGTAGGTGGGTGTCGTTGGGCACAAAGGGCTCATCGATCAGGGTCAACTCCACAACGGGGTGACGACCGGCGCTGATCTCAATCGTCGGGCTGTCATCGACAGTGGGGCGTACGTAGCGCCGCATGAGCGCAACCTCTGCCAATGCCGCGAAGACATCCAGTCGGGCCAGGCCATCGGCCAGTTGCTTCAGCGCAGCTGCTTGTTCAGCGACCCGAGAGCAGAGCTGGCGGAAGAGCGCCTGCTCAATCTCGAGCCGTCGCTCGTCGGCGTTGAGCACCAGCGACTCATATTCTTTGAGATCGGGCGTGATATAGCGCTCGGCGTTGGCCAAAGTCTGCTTGCGGATGTACGTATCGGGCACCTTGTCTTGATGGGTCTTGGTCACCTCAATGTAGTAGCCGAAGACCTTGTTGTAGCCGACCTTGAGACTCTTGATGTCCAGGCGATCCCGCTCAGTCTGCTGCAGGTTGGCGATCCACTCTTTGGCCGAACGGCTCTTAACGACCAGCGTGTCCAGCTCCTCGTCATAACCGTCCTGAATGACGCCCGGCGTGTTGAGCGTGGCCGGCGGCTCGTCGGCGACGGCGCGCTCCAGCAGCGCCAGCACGTCAAGGGCGCCCGGCAGGTCCAGCATGATCCGCGCAATCGCCAACAGGGCCATGTCGGAACCGTCCTGTGCAGTCAAGGTCTCCCAATCGCGCAGCGCTTTGAGGTCCTGCCCCCGGCGCAATACGGCGCGGATGCCGACAAGATCGCGCGGCAATGCGCTGCTGCCCTGGGCGACGCGATTGGTCCAGCGTTCGAGGTCACCCAGCCCCTTGAGAAGTTCACGGATCTCCAAGCGCAGGGCCGTATCGTTGTGAAAGGCCTGCACCGCGTCCTGTCGCGTGCGGATGGCATCAGGATCGAGCAGGGGCTGACTTAGCCAGCGACGCAGGAGTCGGCTGCCCATGGGCGTCAGCGTCTCGTCGAGCACGTCGAGCAGGCTGCCTTTGGCATCGCCGCCGCGCATGGTCGCGGTCAACTCCAGATTACGCCGGGTCGATTCATCCAGCGTCATGAATTCGCCTGTCGAATAGGCGTGAATCTGGTTGAGTTGACTCAGCGCGCTGGGCTGCATCTCTTTGAGGTAGGCCAGCACGGCCGCCGCCGCGCGCACCGCCTCGACGCGCCCCTGGAGGCCATAGCCGTCCAGGCTGGTGACGCGGAAATGACGCTTAAGTCCTTCGCTTGCAGTGTCGGGCGCTACCTGCCACGCTTCCACCGTTGAAAGCAGGGGATCGAGCGCGGCGATCAAGCCATAGAGGGCAGATTCTGCCGGCTCCCAGTCAATGTGGATCAGTTCGGACGGCTGCAAGCGACTGATCTCTTCACCCACGCGCCGTTCCACCTCAGCCTCGATCGCGCCTTCGATTTGCGTGGCGGCAAACTCGCCCGTGGTGATGTCGCAGTAGGCGATCCCGGCCTGTGTGCCACGGGCGTTGACGCTGACGGCCATGAGGTAGTTGTTGCGCTTCTCATCCAGCAGACCCGGTTCGGTCACCGTGCCCCGGCTGACAACGCGCAATACCTCGCGTTCGACCAGCCCATTGCCCGGCTCGCTTACCTGCTCGGCGATGGCAACTTTGTAGCCGGCTTCCACCAGTTTGGCGATGTAGCCGTCAATGCTGTGATAGGGCACGCCGGCCAGGGGCACCCGCTGATCGTTGCCCACGGGACGGCTGGTCAGCACCACGTCGCAGACGTTGGCCACGATCTTGGCGTCATCGTCGAACGTTTCATAGAAATCGCCCAGCCGGAAGAGCAGAATGCTATCCGGGTGCTGACTCTTTAGCGCCAGGTATTGGCGGCGCATGGGGGTGGACATCGACTATTTGCCCTTCCACTCGGGTTTGCGCTTCTCGGCAAAGGCGCGCATGCCCTCTTTCTGATCTTCGGTGCCAAAGAGAAAGTAAAAGAGCGTCTTCTCGTGCGCCATGCCTTCGGTGAGGCTCAGTTCGAATGCTTTGTTTACGGCCGCCTTGCCCATCTGCACGCCGACGGGCGCGCGTTGCGCGATCTGCGCGGCCAGCTCGACCGCCTCGTCCACCAGGCGTTCCACCGGCGTCACACGGCTGACCAGGCCAAAGCGTAGCGCCTCTTCTGCCGTCAAGCGGCGGTCGTTGAGCACAATCTCCATGGCCATGGACTTGCCTACGGCATGGGTCAGACGCTGCGTGCCGCCGGCGCCGGGGATCACGCCAATGTTGATTTCGGGTTGGCCAAATTTGGCGTTCTCGCCCGCGAGCATGATGTCGCACATCATGGCCAGCTCATTGCCGCCGCCCAGGCAGTGACCGCTTACCGCCGCGATGAGGGGCTTGCGAATCGCGGCCAGACGATTCCAGCTTTCGATCATGCCGCCATGCATCATCTCCACTGCGCTGGCCCCGGCCATCTCCTTGATGTCGGCCCCGGCGGAAAAGAATTTCTCGCTGCCGGTGATGACGATCGCGCCAATCGCCGGATCGGCGTCAAACGCGCTGGCGGCATCAACGAGTTCGTTCATCAGCTGACGGCGCAACACGTTCATGGCGTCAGGCCGATTCAAACGAATGAGACCGACGCCGGCGGTTGGCGTCTCAACCAGAATGTCTTGGTATTCGCCCATAATTCCTCCCTGCCATTGCTGTCGATGGCAATTTCTATTTGACTTGCGCTTGCCGATATTATGTGTCAGCATTAGGCAATCGCCCAAACTCCAGTTCCATCTTCTGGACTGGATCCCGCCAAGGGTTTCGCATGGCGCACGATTGCCTGGCCCTACTACATCAAGTCAACGCACCGTATTCAATTGGCAAAGCAGGCCTCATCTTTCCCATTCTAATCATCGCCTCGTTTATCGGCTTTTTTTACGGCGAGCCTTCTCCAAGCGGGAAATGCCCGAGACGCCTACATTGAGTCCGCAGAGCGAACCACTCAGGCTGTCGACGAGCTGACTGGCACGGCGACGTAACCCATGCTGATTCCCTCATGATGATGTATATCTACATGATGATATATATCTACCTCCCACCAAGGAGATTTTGACTATGTCGACCGATGCCTGGACTATGCTAGCAATTCTGATTGTGATGTTCGTCTTGCTCATTTGGGATCGTTTCCCGGCATGGGTGATCTTTATGGGCACCATCACGGTGGCCATGACGATCGGTCTGGCCAGCGAGCAGGATTTGCTCAACGGTTTTTCCAATGGGGGTGTGATTACGGTGGCTGCTCTCTTTCCCGTGGCCGCAGGCATGTATTCCACTGGAGCGATCACCCTGCTGGCCAACAAGGCAATTGGCATGCCACAAAGCCTGCGGCAGGCCCAGCTAAAGATCTTCCCGCCGGTGGCCGTTGGCAGTGCTTTCCTCAATAACACGCCTCTAGTCGCCATGGCGATCCCGGTGATTCGCGACATTACGCGTGCGACCGGCCTGGCCGGAGCCAAGCTCTATATGCCCATGAGCTTTGCCTCCATGCTGGGCGGTGCTTCCACCCTGATTGGCACGTCGGTCAACCTGATTATTGCCGGGCTTGTTTTTGACCAATTCGGCGAGAATTTGAACATCTTCTTCCCTAGTTTGGCGGGAATTCCTGCCGCATTCGTGGGCATCCTCTTTCTGATGACGCTGGGCAATTTTCTGCTGCCCAATCGGAGCGACAAGGACGATGGCGGCGCCATCAAGCGACGATATCGCGCTGACTTCCGGGTCGTTGTCGACTCTCAGCTCGACGGATCTACGGCAGCAGAGCGGGGCCTCTTTCAGGCCAGCAGCTATCAGCTCGTGCGCGTGCGCACGCCCGACGGGGCCGACCTCGTCCCCACGGAGGAGACCGTTCTGCACGGTGGCGATGTGGTGACCTACGAGGTGGATGGCGATGCTGTGCCCGCGCTGTGGACCTCCATCGGGCTGGATCCCCTCCGCCATGGTGCGCTGCCTAAGGAGAGCGAGCGTCATATGCACCGCCTGGTCGAAGTGGTGATTTCCCCCAACGCGCGTCAAGTTGGCCACCGGATTGGTGATTTACCCCTAAAAGATGAACCCTACGAAGCAGCCCTGGTTGCAGTGTCGCGGGGTGGTCAACCCCCCGAGGGCAGCCTGGCCGAGCTGGTGATCGAAGGTGGTGATGCCGCCATTATCGAGGTCACCGACAGTTTCTTCTATGACGTTCACCGCGAACAAGACTTTTTGCTCACGAAGCGCCTGCAAGGCTTTCGCATTCAACGGACGGATCGTGCCCTGACTGCCGCGACCATCACGGTCGCCATGATCGTGCTGGCGGCATTCGGCGTCATGAGCATGCTCAATGCGGCGCTGCTGGCGACGTTGGCCATGCTGCTCACCGGCTGCCTCACCGTCAATCGCGCCTTCAAGAGTATTGAATGGTCGACGTTGGTTGTGCTGGGGGCGGCTGTGGGGCTTGAAGCCGCGGTGACGGCCAGCGGCTTGTCGGAAGTGATTGCGACAAGCCTGGCTTCCTTCGGCTCCGGCAGCCCCTATCTTGCCCTCCTGGCGGTCTTCTTGGGCTGCATTATTATGACCAACGTGATCACCAATGCGGCGGCGGCAGCATTCATGTTCCCGGTCGCCATGCTGATGGCCACTGCGCTGGAGATCAACTGGCAGCCATTTGTAGTGGCGCTGATGCTGGGCTGCTCCTACGCCTTTATCAACCCCGCCGGCTATCAGACCAACCTCATGGTACAGGAGCCGGGCCAGTACAGCTTCATGGACTATGTGAAACTGGGTGTGCCGCTGACCATCGTCGCCGGTATCGTGGTTATGTTCCTGATCCCCGTCTTCTATCCATTTTAGGACAGAAAACGACGCCAAGTCCCATTTAATGGGACGCCGCAGTCTGGCCCAAGGCATTCATGCCTGGTAGAGCGACAGCGACCGCTGCTAGATCATCGATATACGCCATATCTTAATCGTTCTCTGCGGCACTTCGTGTCGTTTTTTGCGCGGCGTTGTTCATAAGCCCGCGCAGCAGGCTACCCCGACCGAGCAGGCCGACCAATCGGCCCGTGCCGTCGACCACCGGTAAACGCTTGAAATCGTACCAGAGCATCTGGTCCAGCGCTTCGTAGAGCGGCGTTTCCAACCTGACGGTTGTCACCGGCGTGGACATGAGATCTGCAGCCGTATCACCGACTTCGGGCAGTGCAATGGTGGGCGGCTCCTCACCAATGATGGCGCTGCGCAGGCGCGCCAGCAGCCCCGGGCTGTCCCCATGCTGGCTGCGCTCCAGGATATCGCCGTCGCTGATGATGCCCAGCACGCGCCGCTCGTCGTCTACCACGACCACGCGCCGCTGATGAGATTCCTCCAGCGCGGAGAGGATCTCTTCCAACATCGCGGCGGGCCGCACGGTCGGCACGTCGGTCTGCATCAGCTCGCCAACTGTCGTCCCCGCGGCGCGCTCCTCCGAATGGGCAAAGGTGGGTTGGCTATATTCCACCAAGCGCAGCAAATCCACTCGTGTCACCAAACCAACCAATTGCCCCGCCTCGTCCACCACGGGCAGGCGTTTGAGATGACGATCCAACATGCACTGAGCGGCCTCACGAATAGGCGCGCTGCTCGCTACGGTGATCGCCGGCGTGCTCATCACGTCGCCGACAACATCTCCTGCCTGCGCCAGATCAGCAAACTGCTGCCGGAGTACGGCCGGGCTCAAATCGCCCTGGAGGCTTAGACGCGCCTTCACCCCCGCCAATCGCAGCAGGTCACCGTCACTAATCACGCCCACCACCTCGCCGGCATTATCCACAACCGGCAACGCACGATAACCGCGCTCAAGCAGCAGCTGTGTCACTTCGGCGATCGGCGCCGCAACCGCCGCCGCGGTCACGCCTCGGCGCATAATTGTACTCACCGGCTGCGCCAGGGGGTCGGCATGCCGTCCGCCGCCATACTGGAGGATCTCGACCGGTTCGAGCGTAATCAGCCCATCGTCCACGCGGCGGCGAAGCTCGGGCAGGAGCCGTTCGATCTGCTCGGGCGTGTCGACCCATTCGAGCTTGATGGGCAGATCGGACGAAAGCTCGACCAGACTGGCCGTGCGGATACGGCTGCGCGCGCCAAAGCCGGCCACGGCGCGGGTGACGGTCGCACCGAGGGCGCCTTCTGCTTTGAGAAATTCAAGGAGGGAAAGGTAGAGTGACTTGCCGTGGTACTGATCACTCTCGCCAATGTAGATCGTGATGCGTTGCGCTTTGCCCTGCATGCTGCACCTCCCGTGCAGGCAGGCCGCTGTTTGGGACGCACTGATAATCGGTCAGAGACCGAGCGTCCGTGCCAGCCACATGCCAATTAGTGCAAAGATAAGGCCGACGGCGACTTCACCGACCATATTCAGAAATGCAAAGAGCAGGCTGCCGTCGCGTGCCAGGTTGACGCTCTCTACCATGTAGGTTGAAAACGTGGTGTAGGATCCGAGAAAGCCCGTCGCCAGCAGCCAGCGAGCCTGCGGCGAGGTTACAAAGTGATCGATGCTCAGCGCCAAAAAGAAGCCAAGCAGCAGGCTACCGGTGACGTTGACCAGGAAAATTCCATAAGGAAAGGCCACGCCAAACCGATCTGCCGCCCAGAGGCTGACCAGATATCGTGCATTGGCCCCCAACGCGGCCCCCGCTGCAACCCACAAAAACCGCACGCGCGACTCCTTTGTTCGATCAGACCGGTTTTTCTTCCTGCAGCGTGACGGACGCATGGCTGAGCCCCAGCCGTCCTCAACCGATCGCTGCATGGCCTGGGCCAGAACCGCAGCCTCATCGTCGGCCGTTGGATGAACAAGCGGCAGCGGCATTACGTCTGCCTCTACCGGGCCGCGATGGGTGACGAGTCGCCAAAAAGAGGCGATAAATGGCTCGGTCGCCACGCCGGCCCAGGTGGCGATGGCGGCCGGCTCATAGCGGAGCGCAACCGGCAAAATTGCGACGCCTGCCTCGATGGCAATGGCAAATGAACCAAAATGAAATGGTTGGAGCTGCGTTGGCGTGCCC
>CAWEEJ010000061.1:0-90631 GCA_963807905.1 uncultured Chloroflexia bacterium
TCGGTGGCGCCATCGCGGACCGCGGCCGGGCACCAGGGCTGATCATGGATTTCAAGCAATTGTCGGCGTGCAAGCATGGTGCGTGCCTCAGCAAATGGATCAAAGACGAATCACACGATTGGGCAATTTAGTCAGGGCAAATCACGATGAAAATCAGCAAGATCGAAACATTCCTGCTGGAGAGCCGGCTCAAGCGCCCCTTTGGCTGGTCACAAGGCTGGATTGACCGGCGGCACGTCGGCGTGATTAAGCTAACGACCGATGCCGGCGTCGTCGGCTGGGGCGAAGGCTGCAGCGGAGCCGCCGCTGCCGTGATTCACCAAAATTTCGCCCCCTTGCTCCTCAACGCCGACCCGCTCAATCGCAACGGCCTCTGGCAGGCCCTGTTCGGCACGCTCTACAACGCCAACCAGGTCGTTGGCTTTGGCGGTAACGCGCTAAGCGCAGTCGATATTGCCCTGTGGGATATCGCCGGCAAAGCCATGGGGCAGCCTGTGGTTCAGCTACTGGGCGGCCAGATACGCGATCGCGTCGCCGTCTATGCAACCGGCCTCTATTACACGGAGGGCGAGTTTCCAGATCGCCTGCTGGACGAAGCACGCAGCTACGTCGCGTCCGGCTTTCAGGGCATGAAGACCAAGGTCGGCGGCCTGCCGCTCGAGGAAGACGTCGCCCGCGTGCGGGCGCTCCGCCAGGCCATCGGACCGGACATCCACCTCATGATCGATGCCAACCAGGGCTTTAATGCGGCCACAGCCATTCGCTTTGGCCGCCGCGTGGCCGACTGTGACTTGCTTTGGTTTGAAGAGCCGGTCAACGCGCACGATCTGGACGCCTACTTGCAGGTAAAAGCCGCACTGCCCGTGGCGATTGCCGGCGGTGAGACGCTGCGTAGCCGCTACGAGTTTGCCGACGCCATCCAGCGCATAGCTTTCGACATCGCCCAGCCCGACATCGGCCACGTGGGCGGCATCACCGAGATGATGCGGGTGGCTGCCTTGGCCAACACGGCAGGGCTGCAGCTCTACCCCCACGTTTGGGGATCACCGATCATGATCGCGGCCACCCTCCACGTGGCGGCGACGTTACCGCCCTGTCCGCCGGCACGCGAGCCACTGCCCTACGTGCAGGACCCGGTCATGGAGTTTGACCGCACGCCCAGCATCGTACGCGAGCAGCTCTGCCGCCGTCCGTTCGAACAGACGGACGGCTTCGTGGCCGTCCCGTGTGAACCCGGCCTCGGCGTGGAGGTCGACGAAGCCATGCTGGCGCAACTCTGCGTGGACTATCAAAGCTCGGATTGGGCAGCAGCATGAACGGACATCCCTACGCCTGCTCGAAGTAAAGCTTGAGCCTACCCAACCCCTCTTCAATCTCCGGCACGTCGATCCCCGAATAGGCCAGACGGATGTAGTTGTTCTCGCTGCCGGCCACGGGCCGGCCAAAGTGCTTGCGCGTGCAGAAGGAGACGTTGCACTGCGCCAATGCGCCGGCCATGAGCTCGTTGACGTCCGTCATGCCCTTGCGCGCCATGATCTGACTGACGTTGGGGAACAGGTAGAAGGTACTCTGGGGCGCGACGACTGTGATGCCGTCGATCGCATTGAGGCCGGCAACCGCGGCATCACGCCGCGCGCGCAGCGTAGCAAGGATGGCGTCAGGCCCGCTGCTGTCGCCGCCGATCACGTCGACCATGGCCCGCTGGATGAAGTGGGTCGTGCACGATTCGGCATTGGTATTGAGCTTGTTGATGACGTCGATTACCGGCTGCGGGCCGATGGCTGCGCCCAAGCGCCACCCGGTCATGGCAAAGCGCTTGGAGCAGGTGTAGAGAATCACCGTACGCTCCTGCATGCCGGGAATATCCACGATGGAAATACCCGGTTCGCCATACTGCATCTCATGATAGGCATCGTCGCTGAGCACCCAGAGATCATGGCGCAGCGCCAGTTCGGCAACCGCTTCCATCTCGGCACGGGAAGAATGCGCGCCGGTGGGATTCTGATAGTTGTTGTAGATGAGGACGCGCGTGCGCTCTGTGACTGTAGCCGCCAGGGCGTCCATGTCCAGCGCAAAGCCGGCGGGCGTTTCAACGAAGCCGTAGGGCACAGCGACGCCGCCCTGGTACTCAATCTGGGATTCGTAGATGGGATAGCCGGGGTTGGGATAGAGGACCTCGTCGCCGGGATCCATCACCGCAGCCAGAAACTTGCCGATGACCGGCTTGCCGCCGGGCTGGATCGAAACCTGTTCGGCGCCATACATGACGTTGCGCTTGCGGCCAACATCGTCGGCGAGCACGGCCCGCAGCTCGGCAATGCCGGCGCCGGCGCAATAGCCCGTGTAGCCGTCAGCAATCGCCTGTGCCGTCGCGTCCACGATGTTCTGGGGCGTGGGCAGGTTGATGTCGCCCAAATGGAAGGGATAGACCTTGTGGCCCTGGGCGGCCCACGCGGCGGCGGCAGCAGAAACGGCAAAAGCGGTCTCCGTACCCAATTTGTCAAGTTGGCTCGCAAGTTTCATGGGTGTTCCTCGCTCGGTAGTCGATTGCAGTCGGGAGTAGCGGAAGAGCCCCTATGCTAGCACAGGTGGACGCAAGGGCTAAGTGTCCGCAGGCAACGTGGCGCCTAGGAGCTCTTTGGGACACAACAACGGGGCCCAAGCATGAATGCCCAGCAGGATCGATTCTCAATACCCTGTCTCGCGACCGAGCACCATCAGCGCCAGGGTGACCGCCTCGCCTGTTGCCTGGAGCTTGGCTTCCTCCAACCCCGCCACCACGTCGGCCGCCGTGCGGGCCGTCGCTTCCCAGCCCTGCCAGCGAATGCCGACCTGGGGCGCATCCTGCCCGCCGCGCCGGGTTTGGGAGCGGTCGAAAACGATCGAGATGTCCACCGGCTCGCCCGTGCGCGTAGTCGGCGTGTCAACCAACCGCGCGGCCTCCTCAAAAAGCTCGGCCAGACGCAGGCTGCCCGCGCTCTCGATAGCCATGCGATTACCCGTCCCCGCACCGACGCCGCGCAGATCAATCACCGCTTCCAGCTCCAGGTTGCCGGCAAATGCCGTGCGTGCGGTCGTCAACTGCTCGATATCCGGCGGATAGGCCGGCACGCCGTCTTCCGAACCCTCGCCGCTGTACGCGACAAAGAGGAAAGTCTTGTAGGGCCGGTAGTCTGTCGCCTGCAGCGTGCGCACGATTTCAAGCATAAGCGCCACGCCGCTGGCATTATCATTGGCTGCCGCATAGATGCCCTCCGGTCCCAGTGGTGGGGCATCATACTGGGCCATGACCACAATCAGATTGGCGCCCAGGCCGGGCCCTTCCACCGCAGGCAGATGACCAATCACATGCGCGGTCTCGACGTCGCGCCGCACCTCGCCGTTGATGGTCATGGCAACTTCGCTGCCCGTAGCGAAGGTCAATATCTCGTCGGGGATGAGGTCGTCCGCGGCCCGGCGCAAATCTGCGACCGTGTGGCCACTCGATGCAAGAATGCGATCGGCGGCCGCCGGTGAGATCCACATAACGGGCGCATCTTGCCCTGTTGCTTGCCCGCCAAAGCTGGTGATAACCGGATCGCGGGCCGGATAGGTATAGCGTTTGGCCAGCAGTGCCGGATCTTCAGTTACGACCACCATACCAGCATACGGCAGACGTGAGAACTCAAATGCATCCTCCGGCGACAGTACCATGACGACATCGTCGGTGAAGTCAAGATCACGGATCGCGCGCGGCAGAAGGGAGGAGCCGCCCTGGCGGTTCGACCCCAGATAGCCCGCCGCCAAGAAGTGTACGGTCCCCTCAGCCGTTCCTAGACTCCGGAAATAGCCGGGAAAGGCAGCGAAGTCCTGACCGTAGAGCAGCGGGGCGCCGGCGTCGTCTACCGAGAACTGGGGCTGTGCAGTCAGCTGCATGAATTCCCGCCTGCTCGGCACGAAGTAGCCGCCATCTGCACCGCCGCGCTGCAGGCCCAGGGCAGCAAATTCATCAGCGATGGCCTGCGCTGCCTCAGCCTGACCAGCGCTGCCAAGGGCGCGGCCGGACCACGCGGGCCGGCTGAGTGTCTCCGCTGCAGCCAGAGCCGCGCCTGAATCAAAGGCCCGGGCCTGCTGGCGAAAGAATGCGGGCGCGCCCGTGTTGGCCCGCACCGAGCCGCCGATCAACAAGAGCGCGATAAACGCAGCCGCGGTATAGCGATTGAAGACGCGCGTGAAATTGAACGCCCACATCTTCCACCACACGTCGAAAGCCCTCGCCCAGCAGGTTGAAGCCAAGAATGGCGAGGAAAAAGGCCGTGGCCGGATAGATCGCGGTCCACGGATAGGTGCGGGCGTAGAGGCGCACGTTGGCCAGGAGCGAGGCCCATTCCGGCACGTCCGAATAGTGGTAGGGCGGCCCGTCGATCTGCAGCTCGGCAAAGGCGCCGCCGCCGATGAAGATACCGATAAAGCCCAACTCGCCCAGCAGCATCAAGACCGCGCCCATCTCCAGCGCGGCCAGTGAGATCAGGGCCGGCAGCAGATTGGGCATGATGTGATGCCAGACGACGCGGGGCGTGCGGGCGCCGATGGAGAGCGCGCTTTCGATAAAGGGGCACGGGCGCGTGACCATCACCTCGCCGCGCACATATTGCATGAGTTCCGCCCACCCCACGACCGTAAGCCCAATCAGAAACGGCCATGTGCCGCCACGGATCCCCAGCGAGAGAATGACCAGCATGGCCAGCAAGAGTGTTGGAAAGGCAGCCAGCACCTCCGCCGCCATCTGGATACCCCGGTCGAGCCAGCTGCCGTGAAACCAACCGGCCAGGGCGCCCAGCACGATGCCGATGGTCAGACGGGCCAGCACCACCAGCCCTGCCAGCGCGAGCGTCTGCTGCGCGCCGGCCAGGACGAGGCTCATAACGTCGCGTCCGAGTACGTCGGTGCCCCACGGGTAGACGGCGTCCGGCTCGAATGGCGGCACCAGGAACTCGCCATTCACGTATTCAAGCCCCTGCGTCGTGAAAGGACTGTGGGGCGCCAACTGGGGACCGAACAGGTAAACGACGAGCAGCGCCACGCCTACGAACAACCCCAGGAAAAGGGGCAGGTTGCCCGCTAGACCACGGCGCCATGTGCCCAATCCCCGACGGTGTTGGGGCGCGGCGTTCCCTGCACCGGAAGGAGTGCTGTGTCCAGAACGTAGGCGCGCCCGAAACTGGTTGACGTTTCGCTCCAAATCGCGCCACCAATCATCGCTGATCAAGTAGGCGACGAGCCGTCTGAAACTGGCGCCGATCTCGCGCAGGGCGTTATTCACCGTGTGGCGGTTGCCCACGGCCGTATCGCGCCCCAGGTCGCGGCAGGCGCGGGTCGACGAGGCGATAGGTTAGTTCAAGGGCAAGATTCACAACAATGAAGAGTGCGCCAAAGCAGAGGAGGAGCGCGATAGTCGTATTGAAATCGCGTGCGGCGATTGACTTGAGCAGCATAAAGCCCGCGCCCGGCCAGCCGAAGAAGAGTTCGACAACGGGCAGACTACTGAGGGCGAAACGCAGAGAGAGGCCAATGGTCGTCAGAATCGGCACGGCGGCGTTGCGGACAACGTGGCCATAGAGGACGCTGTGGTCGCTGATGCCCTTGCTGCGTGCGGTACGGACATAGTCGGCGCGCAGCGCTTCGCTCACGCTGACAAACGTAACGCGCGTAATCTGCGCCACAGGGCGCGGCGGCAAGCACCAGCGCCGGCAGAATGATGTGACTGTCCCAGCCAAAACCCCCCACCGGTAGTAAGGAGACACCCGTAAGCTGGGTAATGCGAATGACGAGACGCTGCAGGAGCAAGGCAACAAAGAAGCTGGGCATGGAAACGCCCACAATGGAGAGCAAGAGAAGGGGCAGCGCGCGGTTGGCGTTGCCGCGGGTGGCGGCGCGCAGGCCAATTAGCAAGCCGACAGTCGCAGCAAAGGTGAGGGAAAGGGCCAGCAGGCCGAGACTGCGCGAAAAGACCGGCCACAGGTAGGAAGAGACGGGGACCGGATTGTTGATCGACGTGTTGGCCGTGCCCAGGCCAAGATCACCCTGAAGCAGGCGCGACACATAGGCGACGCTTTCGCCAAGAGCGGTCTGGGCCGCCACGCTCAGGGGGACGCCGGTCGCCATTTCCAGGCCAAGATAGCTCAGATAGATGATGGCCAGGAGAACCAGCGCGCCCAGAAAAAGGTAGCGCCCGATCAACGTGAGGATGCCGACGATTGTCGCGCCCATTGACGCGCCGGATGCCGTGGCCAGTGATCGGTTCGTCTTGCTTTGAGGCAGCGCGTCGCCAGGCGGCGCTGGCAAAGAGGACATAGCTAATCGACGAACTTGCCGACTTCGATTAGTTGGCGTCGCATGATTTCCAGCTCGCGTGGACCCGAGATCACAACGTCGGAATCGATCGTCGTCTCCAAATCAGGGTTGAGTTTCTCATAGGGCACTCGGTTGAGAAGCACTTTCATGGCGTTCAGGCGCGCCTGGTGCTTGTCGTCGGAGCGGATGATGGTCCACGGCGCGTCAATGGTGCTGGTGCGGCGCAGCATCTCGTACTTCATGTTGGTGAAGTCATCCCAACGCTCCTGGGCCTGAAGATCGACCTCGCTCAGCTTCCACTGGCGGAGCGGATCGGTTTTACGACGTTCGAAGCGGCGGGCCTGCTCTTCCTTGGTGACGCTGAAATAGAGCTTGAGGAGGATCGTGCCCTGGCGCACGAGGTCGCGTTCAAAGCCGACGACGCCGCGCATGAAGTGTTCGTATTCTTCTTGCGTACAGAAGCCAAAGACCGGCTCCACCATGGCGCGATTGTACCAGCTACGATCAAAGATCACGCTTTCACCGCCAGTGGGGAAGTGTTCCACGTAACGCTGGAAGAACCACTGATTGCGCTGCTCTGCGGTTGGTTTGCCCAAGGCGACGACACGATAGTGTTTTTCGTTCATGTAGCGCGTCACGCGACGAATGGTACCGCCCTTGCCTGCTGCATCGCGTCCTTCAAACAGAATGATCATTCGCTTATCATGATCTTCCAGATAGTGCTGAAGGCGCAACAATTCGGCCTGATAGGGCTTGAGCGCCTGCTCGCGCTGGCGCCGCACCAGGGCTTTCTTGGCCGCCTTACGCGCGCCCCGCTCTCGGTTGCGATGAGCGTTGAGTTCCTGTAGCACGTCGTCCAGCGGCAGCGGATTGCCATCTACATAGACAACATCAGGGTTACGTGGATCAGACATCAAGTACCACCAGTCAATGGGTTGACATTGGTTAAGAAGTCGTAGCTCTGCGGCAACAAAGGAGGTGCGCAGAGCCACGTCTATTGAGTATACGGCGCGTTGAAAACTGCGTCAAACAACTTGCCATACGGAACTGAGACGGCCTATTTGTTAATTTTCCCACAAAAGCCGCCATGAGTTTTGTGCACCTTGCACAATGATATTTTGCCGCCGACGCCCTACAATGTGGCCAGTTGTGAAGTTACCTGGGGAGCGTGATTTCACAGCGGTTGTAAACAACCTCCTATTCGGTTTTCTTCTTGGGAATCCTCCTTCATTCCTCCTCCGCCCGTCGTCGGGTGCAACGCACTCGACGGCGGGTAACCCTCCTCTTTTTGAATGATAGGGTCAATAGTGGGTGCCTGTAATGTTTTGGCGCGTCAGTCATCGGGCGCACAAACGGATTGCGAACTGATTATCCGTGCATCCTGTCCATTTTGATTCAACGCAAGATTTTGGCGGATAGAGCGTGTCGATTGAGTGCGGACGGAAGAAGATGCTAGAATCATCACCAAACGGTCAGCTTGATAAGGTAGATAGACTCATTTTGGCGGCCCTGCAGGACGACGGGCGCGTCAGCAATGCCGAGTTGGCGCGGCGCATCGGCCTTTCTCCCCCAGCAGTACATGCGCGCATCCGCAGGTTGGAAGAAGACGGTTATGTCCGCCGCTACGCTGCAATTCTCGATCCGGAACGTCTTGGCTATGACATAACGTGCTTCGTCCACATCAGCCTGCAGATTCATAGCAGTGAACAGAGTGAACGCGTGCGCGCGACGCTGCTGGAGATGCCCGAAGTGCTCGAGTGTTACCACCTTACGGGTGCGTTTGACTACTTGCTCAAGGTTGTCGCGCAGGATCGGCGCAGGCTGGAGCACTTCTTGGTCGAGCGGCTCACGCCAATTCCAGGCCTGGCTCGCATGCAGACCAGCTTGGTCCTCAATGAACTCAAGCAGACCACGTTGTTATCGATACCGGAATAACGCGTGGTCCGGACGGTGCACCGTCTCTAAAATGCACCGCCCAAAATGCAATGTCTCTACATCGCGGCGTCGACGCGTTTCACCTCTCCGGTTGCCAGCTCGTAGACCGTGCCGACGACTTGGAGGCGTCCTTCGGCGACCGCAGCGGCAATCACGGGCGATTGCATGAGGCGCTCCACGGTCAAGCGCACATTGATGGCAACGGCAGTATCGACCAAATCACCGCCCTGCACGCGCGCTGCCTGGACCGCAGGGGTGATGGCTTCGGCCAGGTAGCCGATGGAGCCGGGAAGGGGTGCCGCAGGATCCGTCGGCGCGGCTGCCGCGGTTACGGCCCCGCAGCCAGTATGGCCCATCACCAGGAGTAGCGGTATCTTCAGCCCCCACACACCGAATTCAATACTGCCGAGCGCTGCTTCATCGACCACGTGGGCGGCTGTACGAATGGTCAGCAATTCGCCGGGGTCAGCGTCAAAGACTTGCTGAGGCGGCACGCGCGAGTCGACGCAACTGAAGACGATCGTGTGGGGCGTCTGACCGGCGACAAGCTTGGCCCGCTCGACGGGGTCCATGCGTCCTGCACGCGGGGCGCCGGCTGCAAAGCGGCGATTGCCATCCATAATGTTCTCAAGCGCAATCTCTGGGGTCATACAATTGGCTCCAATCTTTCAAAATGACGGTACAACCTAATTTCACAACGTCGACTGCTCTGCCTGCTGGAGGCGCGAGCGGTAGATCGTATGAACAATGAGTCCGCCGGCTCCGGTCAGAAGCAGGAGACTCATGAACATAAACATTTCACGATAATCCATCAGCAGGAGCAGCGCCCCAGCGACGACGGGTCCAGCCACCTTGCCGGCGTTCTGCATCGAGCCCAACAGCCCCATGGCCGCCCCCAGATGAGCCGGTGACGCCTGCACGGAAAGCAAGGCGGCCGTCGCCGGAAAGACCAAGGCTTGACCCACGCCCAGCGGCACGGCTACGCCAAGCAAGGCAACCCCTTGCGGCCCCGTGCTAAGCAGCGCAAGCGCGAAGGCGATGAGCGCCATGCCCGCGCTGATGATACGCGCATAGCCGGCAGCATCAGCCCAACGGCCTGCGATCGGTTTGCCGATCAGGTGAATCCCTTCCTGCAGCGCAAAAAAGGCGCCGATGACGGCCACGTTGACCTGATTGTCCAAGGCGTAAAGGGGCAAAAAGGCCTTGGCCGCATAGAGCCCCATAAAGGCGATCAGCTCGAGACCGCCAGCCAGCCACAGGGCCGGGGTCCTGCCAGCCGCAGCAAGTGCGACAGCGTTGCGCTGAAATGTCTGCATAAGCGCCTGGCGCGACATCTTCCACCGAGCACTGGACCCTGGGTCAACAGGTGTGTACTGAAAACGTTCGCTTTCGCCCAGAGTGAAAACTGGCACGAACGCGGCACAGGCCAGAAGACCACTTACGGTGAAGACCTGTTCGGGCGGCAGCCACAGCAGCAGCCAGCCCGCCAGCGCGGGTCCAACAATGTAGCCGCCGCTGCGCGCAATGCTAAACCACCCCAGCCCTTCAGCCCTGCGTCCGCCGCTCTGCTCGGCAACGTAGGCCAACGTGACCGGACCGTAGATCGCGGTGGCCAGACCGTGAATGATCCGTACGGCGAATAGTTGGCCGGGCGTCGTAATGAAGCCATAGACAAATGGCATGAACGCAAAGAACGCGGTCCCCGCAATCAGCCAGGCACGACGCCCTCGAAGGTCGGACAATAGACCAACAACGGGTTTGAGCACCAGGCCTGTCAGCGTTGAAACGGAAACGATGAGACCCAGGAGGACGCTGGTCGCGCCGAGGCTGGCCGCAAAAATGGGCAGCAACGGTGTCTTGCCCATTTGGTAGGCCGTCCGCACCAGAAAATCGGCCAGCATAACGGAGAGAAAGTTCCGATTGCGCATGTTCAAGTCAATCGTCACGCCGCCACTTAGCCGCCAGCGCCAAGAATGCGCCGGGCAGTCGAGGCCAGGGTCACCCGCTCGTCAAAATGAGGGTGTGATTGGGCGCGTGCGGCATCAACAGTCTTCTCAGGGTGATCGTTGGGCGACAGTACCCAGTCGGCGTTCTCCTGCTCGAAAAGATTCAGGAGATCGGGGTCATTCTTCACGAAGTACTCCATGCCCAGAAGCGGCTGACCATGGGGTCGACGCACAGGAACATGGGCGACCTCTTCCAGCGCATTTGATATGAGATAGAGCAAAGACTTGGAGTAGATGCCGACGCAGCAGTCGCTCCGCTCTACCTGATCAGTCAGCGTGTAGAGCGCAAACTGCTCGATCATGCCGCTGTCGATGGCGGGGCGATAGGTCTGGGCAAAGAGATCCGTTCGGATCGCCGGGGCCCATAGCGTCGCACTACGGAGGCAGATATCGCAGCCCGTCCGGCCCTTCATCGGTCCATCGGCAATCTTGTGATCAGTCGCCGCGGTCAAATACTGGACCATTGGCGCCAGGAAGACGCTGCCCGCGCTGTGGGCAAGCAGATGGATTTCCGCATCGGGATAAGCGTCCACGAAACGACGCAGATGCTCAATAACGATGCGCAGGGCGCCGGTTTCGTTCTTCATGGCGCGGTAGCCGTACTCTTTGACATTTTCCCAGAGCAGGCGCGCGCCCAGCGCACGCACCTGTGGCTCCAGCGCGCTGTCGAGTCGTGGCTGCATAAACGATGCAGTGGGATAAGGCTTGGAGCCTTCGGGCACAACGCTGGCCATAGCCGCCTCGACCACCGTGCGCATTACGGACAGGAAATCTGTATTCCAAATAAAGGCAATGGGGTAAATCTGCTCTTCGAGCAGGAGCGCCCCCGTCTTCGACATGCGCGTAACCGACTCGTCTTCCGGCGAGAGTCCCCCACCGGCGTAGAGCAGGATACGTTTCACCGGCCAATCGGCAGTCGTATCGGGGATGTCCTTGGCAAAGACGCGTGCCACGTCTTCTTCAAAGGTCGCGTAGGAGCCATAGGGGCTTAACTGCCCGGCATCATTGACCCGGACCAGGTGCGAGCGCATCCGCTCTAGCCCCAGAGCGCGCATGTCATCCGTGGTGGCGGGAAAGAACTGGGCCTTGGCCAGCGGGCGCGTCACATTGATCGGCACGCCCAGCCGCACGACCCAGACATCCATACCGTGCAGCAACCAATCGTCATAGCTCAGAAGCGCGTAGCCGCCGCGCGCCCATTCGCCCCCCCACGAACTGTGGATCCAGAAGCCTTCCCGGTTGTACCCAACGATGGCAAAGGCGTGGCCGGTGAGAAGCGGTGCGGTATTGGTAATCCTGCCACTGACCGGATCGGGATTGAGCCAGCCTTCGTGAATCTGGGCCGATGCACAGAGGATGCCCACCTCGGCCAGTGCCGCGTGCATGGCGGTCAGATCGCGATGATTGACGCGAAAATAGGCGCCCAGCGGGCGGAGCAGCGCATCCTTGGCGCGCACGTCGGTCAGTTCGCGATCACTCTCGCCGTCGGTGTAGTCCCACAGCTCGGCGCTACAGATGCCGTGCTTGTGCCAACCCTTGACGGCGCCGCGCGTGCTTGACCCTTCGTACTCCTCGCCCTCCCACTCATCATAGCGCTTGGCCATCTCGTAGAGCATGCGCGGGCTAACCTGGCCCACCTCGGGCACGACGGCGCGCGTGCGCAGCAAGTAGTGAGCGATCGTGGCCAGGGCAAACCCAGTACAGGAGCCTTCCGCGCCCTGGTCGAGCATGGGCACGTCCCAGCTCAGATATTCTTCCAACTCGATGTAAAGAGGCACGTCAACCAGCGTGGGCACGAAGAGCCGATCACGAAAATCGGCTGGATCAGGCAGCGCATCGAGCCGGTAGTTGGTACCATGAACGTTGACCGTTGCAGCTTGCAGCATGACAAGTCTCTTGGCTTAATTGGCGATGATGGGCGGGATTTTGTCGTTTTGCAGTAGCGCCACAAACGCTTGCAGCTCGGTCCCAAGCAGGCGATCAAGCTCAGCCAGCTTCTCATCGGCCTGACTGGAGAGGTCTGCAAAGACGTCATAGGCCTGACGTGGCGGGCGGGCATCTGCCGCGGCCACGACGCTGATCAGCGAGATGAGCTTCTGGTTGATCTTCGCCTTGAGCCGCAGCCGATCGCCGGCAGTGCGCGCCTCCGTCTGAATCAGCTCGGCCTCCAGTGCATCCAGTTGTGCGACAAGTGCGTTCCCGGCTTCCACGACAGCGTTGCCGCCCTCCGTCTTGGCCGCACGGGCAATCCACTCACGGACCTGCTCCCGGGCCGCTTGCAGCCGGGTCACGCCGGTGTGTACTGCGCCAACCTTGTCGCTGATCTCTTGCCAGAGCGCAAATTGCGCGTCCAGATCTTCTTGATTCACGTCGAGACGCGGATCAACCTTTAGCTCGAAGCTCTGGGTCTGGACCAAATCGCCGATGCGCAGCTCGGCCTGATAGATGCCGGGTGCAGCGCGGGGCCCGGTCTTGGCCTCAGCTATCGTCAAGTCGCCGGCGACTGTGGGCGCGTCCGGATAGCGCAGATCCCACACGAAGCGGTTGAGGCCGGCCTGTGCAGGCATTGTGCGTTCACCCGCTTCGCTAGCGGCTGTCTTGGGGCCATAGGTGCGAATGACGTTGCCGTCGGCGTCGTTGATGGTCAGCGATACTTGCTCGTCCTCACCGGGCGCAGCGGGCAGCGAATAGTAGATGATGACACCGTTGGGCGGATTCTGACCGCCGTCCAGAACGGTGCGCTGGCGTTCGCCATACTCGTCGGCAGACTCGGTGTACGTTACCTGACCGGCGCCGAGATGGAGCATATAGTTCTTGCCCGGTGCGGGACCAAAGACGCCGACAAAGAAATTGTTCCAATGCCGTACAGTCAATTGTGGCGGCAGGAGTTGCGGGCGATCCAAATCCAGTCCGGCGGCATACTCGCGTAGGGGTGATAGGTCGTCCATGATCCAAAATGACCGGCCATGGGTAGCAATGACCAGATCGCACTCTTTGATCTTCATGTCGTAGACGGGGACAACGGGCAGGTTTCCCTGCCAGCGCAACCAGCGCTCACCGTCGTCCAGGGAAATATAGAGGCCGGTCTCGGTGCCGACATAGAGCAACCCGGGTTGCAGCGTGTCCTCGCGGATCACGCGGGTGACTTCATCTTCGGGTAGCGCCTGGGCAATCCCTTGCCAGCTCTGGCCGTAGTCGGTCGTCCTGAAAAGATAGGGGCGGTAATCGTCGAACTTGTAGCGCATGGCAGCCACATAGGCCGTGCCCGCGGCATGCCAAGAGGGCTCAATCATGCTGATCAGCGCGTCGTCAGGCAATTCCGCGGGGGTGACGTCGGACCACGCGATGCCGCCATCGCGCGAGATGTGGATCAAACCGTCGTCGCTGCCTGCCCACAGCACGCCCTGTTCCAATGGCGACTCGGCGAACGCGAAGACCGTTCCATAGTGTTCGGCCCCGCTCGTATCGAGCGTCAGCGGGCCACCCGACGCCTTGAGCGTCTCCGGGTTGTGACGGGTAAGGTCGGGGCTGATGACTGCCCAGCTCTTGCCCTCGTCAGTCGTACGGAAAACATGATTGCCAGTGGCATAGAGGACGTTGACGTCATGGGGGGAGAAGACGATGGGATAGGTCCAGGCAAAGCGATATTTGAGGTCGGCCGGGTCATGGCCATGATAGGCTTCGGGCCAGACGGTCACGAGTTGGATTTGCTTACTGGCGTGATCGTAACGCTGCAGTGCACCGCCGCCGCCCGGCGAGCTGCCTACAGACCCCACGTAGACGATGTCGGTGTTGTCCGGCTTCACCGCAACGTAGCCGCTCTCGCCCGTGCCGGCTGTATAGGCGTCGCCCCAGGGAATCGCGCCTTTCTCGGTGGCGCTGGGTACGCTGATGCCCGAGTTGTCCTGCTGGGTGCCGTACACGCGGTAGGGGTATTGATTATCGACATCGAGGTGGTAGAACTGGGCGGTTAGCTGATTATAGATCGTGCTCCAGCTTGCGCCGCCGTTGAAGGAGACGCAGGCGCCACCGTCATTGCCCTCGATCATGCGCTGGGGGTTGTACGGATCGATCCATAAATCGTGGTTGTCGCCATGGGGCGTAGAGACCTGCGTCCACGATGCGCCGCCGTCGGTCGACTTCCACATATTCAAGTTGAGGATGTAGAGCGTCTCCGGATCCTGGGGATCGGCAAAAATGTGACAGTAGTACCATGGACGTTGAATCAGGTCGCGATTGGCCGAAATCTGAGTCCAGCTTGCACCGTTGTCATCCGACCGATAGACGCCCGCCTGGTCGCCTTCGGCCTCGATAATGGCCCAGAGACGCGCCGGCTGGGCCGGCGAAATCGCCACGCCAATCTTGCCCTTGATGCCCGTCGGCAGGCCTTGATTTTCCGTTATGTCAACCCAGTGGTCACCGCCATCAGTCGACTTCCAAAGTCCGCTATCCGGGCCGCCGCTGGAAAGGGTCCAGAAATTGCGATAGGTTTCGTAGATGGCGGCATAGAGAATGCGCGGATTGTTCGGATCCAGGCTGATGTCAATCGCACCGGCTTTGTCGCTGACGTACAGCACCTTTTCCCAGGTGCGCCCGCCGTCGCTGGAGCGGAAGACGCCTCGCTCTTCATTCGGACCAAAGGCGTGACCCAACGCCGCGACATAGACGACATCAGGATCTTGAGGATGGATACGAATCTTGCCGATATGATGGGTATCGGCCAGGCCGCAGTGCCGCCAGTGCCGACCGCCGTCGGTCGACTTGTAGACGCCGTCGCCCCAGGAGACATCGCCGCGAATCGTGCCCTCGCCCATACCAATATAGATCACATTTGGATCCGCTTCAGATACGGCGATGGCGCCGACTGCGGCAGTCTTGAGCTGTCCGTCGGAGATATTTTCCCAATATGTGCCGCCATCTTCGCTCTTCCAAACGCCGCCGGCACACGCGCCAAAATAGAAGGTCGCGGCTTCGGTGGGATGGCCGGCCACCGCTACCACACGCCCGCCCCGCGGCGGGCCGATGCAGCGAAACTTCATGCTATCCAGAAAGGTGGGGTCGAAATGCGAAGTGCTCATGCAGGTCCGCTCCATGTTCATGAGTCCAACGAGGTTAATAGTCTTCGCCAGTCTACAGCATGGCAGGAGTGGCCGCAAAGTACAAAACTAGTGCGCAAGACAGCGCAGGCTCAGGCGGCGGCTATCGTGACGACCACGCTTCAACCACACAAGTCAGCGCAGGCTAAGCCTGTCGAAGCCGCAGCGGGTCCGGCGCTCGACACCCATCGCCTTTGCCTTCGACACTTCGACAGGCTCAGCGCGCCGCAGGCTCAGGCGGCGGCAATTCCGACGACCACGCTTCAACCACACAAGTCAGCGCAGGCTGAGCCTGTCGAAGCCGTAGCGGGTCCAGCGCTCGACATCGTCCGCCTCTGCCTTCGACACTTCGACAGGCTCGAGCGCGCCGCAGGCTCAGGCGGCGGCAATTCCGACGACCACGCTTCAACCACACAAGTCAGCGCAGGCTGAGCCTGTCGAAGCCGTAGCGGGTCCACCAGTCGATATCGTCAATCTTGGCTGCCGACGAGCCCAAAAAACCATCGACGGCAGCAGCACTAAGGGTCCACCTCCCCACACTGGGAATAATTGCGGGAAAATTCGACCAGTTTCTGATAATCACCATCAATCAAAGCCTGTTTCTTGCGGCGAGTCCAGCCTTGCACTTGCTTCTCAATCCGATATGCATCTTCAACGCGGGGAAATGGCTCGCAGAAAACCAATTTGACGGGCAAGCGTTTCTTGGTGTACTTCGCCCCCTCGCCCTGTTGATGCTGCCGCAGTCGCTGCTCAAGGTTTACTGTACTTCCGGTATAGAAGCTGCCGTCCGCACACTGGAGGATGTATACGTAGGCGGGCATCGAACTCTCCTACTATTCTGATGATTTTTGCTGAATTCAGTACAGGCTCAGGCGGCGGCAATTCCGACGACCACGCTTCAACCACACAAGTCAGCGCAGGCTGATCCTGTCGAAGCCGTAGCGGGTCCAGCGCTCGAGGTCGTCCGCCTTTGCCTTCGACACTTCGACAGGCTCAGCGCGCCGCAGGCTCAGGCGGCGGCTATCTTGGCGACCGCGCTTCAACCACACAAGATCAGCGCAGGCTGAGCCTGTCGAAGCCGTAGCGGGTCCAGCGCTCGACATCGTCCGCCTTTGCCTTCGACACTTCGACAGGCTCGAGCCGCGCCGCAGGCTCAGGCGGCGGCTATCTTGACAACCGCGCTTCAACCACACAAGATCAGCGCAGGCTGAGCCTGTCGAAGCCGTAGCGGGTCCAGCGCTCGAGGTCGTCCGCCTTTGCCTTCGACACTTCGACAGGCTCAGCGCGCCGCAGGCTCAGGCGGCGGCTATCTTGGCGACCGCGCTTCAACCACACAAGATCAGCGCAGGCTGATCCTGTCGAAGCCGTAGCGGGTCCAGCGCTCGACACCCATCGCCTTTGCCTTCGACACTTCGACAGGCTCGAGCGCGCCGCAGGCTCAGGCGGCGGCTATCTTGACGGCTGCGCTGCAACCACACAAGATCAGCGCAGGCTGAGCCTGTCGAAGCCGTAGCGGGTCCAGCGCTCGAGGTCGTCCGCCTTTGCCTTTGACACTTCGACAGGCTCAGCGCGCCGCAGGCTCAGGCGGCGGCTATCTTGGCGACCGCGCTTCAACCACACAAGATCAGCGCAGGCTGATCCTGTCGAAGCCGTAGCGGGTCCAGCGCTCGAGGTCGTCCGCCTTTGCCTTCGACACTTCGACAGGCTCAGCGCGCCGCAGGCTCAGGCGGCGGCTATCTTGACAACCGCGCTTCAACCACACAAGATCAGCGCAGGCTGAGCCTGTCGAAGCCGTAGCGGGTCCAGCGCAAGCTGTGTCTAGTCCTCTTGTCCGACTTGCAGTTTAAGCCAGGCCTCAATGAACATATCCAGATCGCCGTCGAGCACTGCGGAGGGATTCCCGGTCTCGACGTCGGTGCGGAGATCCTTGACCATCTGGTAGGGATGGAGCACGTAGTTGCGAATCTGAGAGCCAAAATCGGCGTGGACATTTTCACCCCGGAGTTTGGCCTTCTCCTCCGCAAGTCGCTCCTGTTCGAGGTCATACAGCTTGCCGCGCAGCACGCGCATGGCAAGCTGGCGATTCTGCGTCTGGCTGCGCTCGTTCTGACTGGTCACGACGATGCCGGTAGGCAGGTGGCGGATCCGGACGGCCGTGGCATTTTTCTGCACGTTTTGACCGCCGGCGCCGCTGCTCAGATAGACCTCGATCTCGATCTCGCCGGGGTCGATCTCTATTTCAATGTCCTCGTCGATCACCGGTACCACTTCAACCTTGGCAAAGCTGGTGTGACGGCGGTTACTCGAATCATACGGACTGAGTCGGACCAGACGATGAGTGCCTTTTTCGGCCTTGAGGTACCCATAGGCAAAGGCGCCGTCTACCTCCACCGTAACACTCTTGATGCCGGCTTCTTCGCCGGCGGTCATGTCGGTAATAATCGTCTTGTAGCCCTTGCGCTCGGACCAGCGCAGATACATACGCAGCATCATCTCCGCCCAAATCCTGAGCCTCGGTGCCGCCGGCGCCGGCGTGGATGCTAAAGATGGCGCTGTCCCTGTCGTGCGCGCCGCTGAGAGCCAGATGAAACTCGCGCTTTTCCAGCTCGCGCTCCAGCGTCGCGGCCTCGCGCTCCAGCTCGGCCACCATCTCCGGATCGTCGTCCGCCATGATGCAGAGCTCCAACGCATCACTGGCGCGTTGCATGAGCCCGTCCCACGTGGTGACGAGATCGCGCAGCGCGCTCAATTCCTGCATCTTCCTTTGCGCAGCCTGCTGATCGTCCCAAAAGTTGGGTTCAGCGCTCTCCGCCTCTAGTTGAGCAGCAGTTTCGGCTTTGGCTGGAACGTCAAAGCCGCCCCCGGATGGCATCAATGCGTTCTACCGTTAGATTGAGACGAGTTTCAAGATCAGACACAGTTGGTTCTCCCAAGAGATTCTCAATTGTCGACGGTCAGTTGTCAATGGTCGGCGTTTATCGCAAACAGCACCGTACAGGCAATGACAATTGCCAATTGACCATCGACAATCGGCTATTCCCCTAACAGCCCCTCTACAAAGGCCACGGGGTCAAAGAGGGCAAAGTCATCTAGCCGTTCGCCAGTGCCGACAAAGCGGACGGGCACACCTAGCTCTTTCTTGATGCTGAGCACGGCCCCGCCCTTGGCCGAGCCATCCAATTTGGTAAGGACAATGCCCGTCACGCCGGCGGCTTCCTGAAAGGCATTGGCCTGGGCAATGGCATTTTGGCCGGTGGAAGCATCAAGAACCAGCAGTACCTCATGGGGCGCCTTGTGGACCTGCTTGCCCGCCACCCGTTTGATCTTTTCCAGCTCCTTCATAAGATTGAACTTGGTCTGGAGACGGCCGGCTGTGTCGACCAAGAGCAGGTCGGCATTGCGGCTCTCCTGGCTGGCACGGATGGCATCAAATACGACCGCACCTGGATCGGAGCCGGGTGACTGAGCAATGACGTCGATCTCAGCGCGCTCGCCCCAGACGTTCAACTGATCGATCGCGGCCGCACGGAATGTATCGGCCGCTGCCGCGACCACAGTACGACCCTGATTCTTGTAGTAATTGGCCATCTTGCCAATCGTCGTCGTCTTGCCCGAGCCGTTGACGCCAACCATGAAGACCACGGTCAAGAGGCGCGGTTCGTCGATGGTCATAGGCTCGTCGGCTTGGAGCAGCTTGACCATCTCCTCTTTCAGAATCAGGTAGGCATCACTCGTCGACTTCACGTTTTCATCGAGGACGCGCTGGCTGGTCGTTTGCACGAGTTCAATCGTGGTGTCCATGCCCACATCGCCCATGATGAGCAGCTCTTCCAACTCATCCCAAAGATCGTCGGTGATCTCGTTTTCCTGAAACAGAGTGCCGATGCGGTCGAAAAAGCCTGCACGGGTCTTATTAAGGCTGGCTTCCAACTTCTCATCGTCGGCGGTCTTTTCTTCCTCCCGCCCAAACATACGTCGCAGCAACGGAGTTTCTCCTTGCGAATGCAAATTTACCCATCAATATACGCGAATTTGTACCTCGCGGCGGCCAGCAGTATACCATGGCAAGTCCAAAAATCTGAGACAGAATTTGCCCTATCCGCCACTCGCCCTACGCGTCTTCATCATCCGGCAAGATCTCTCCGGCGCCGGCGTTGGTGATCATCTCAAACGATTCGAGCACAGGTCGCCCGCGGAAAGCTTCAGGCGGCAATTGCCCGGCCCGGGCATGGCCCTGCTTGAACGCGTCGGACTCGGTCCACGCGTCAAAGGCCGCTTTGTCGGCCCAGACAGTCATCACGACGAAGGGGTCGTCAGGCGAGACCGGCTGCATGAGCTGGAACGAAACGAAGCCGGGCATCTTGTCGACCAGCGCCGAGCGATCGCCAAAGCGCTCGATAAATGCCTCGTTAAAGTCCGGGTTGACGGAAATACGGTTCATGACGACAAACATGGGGGTCTCCTGGTGAATGTGCGAGATTTGGGGCGGGCGCAGCGAGGCCCGTTTTGCGTGGATCCATTATAAGCTTTAGCCGGGCAGAGGGCGAAACAGCCGCCATACGCGTAGTGGTTTGTCCGTTACAGGAATCAATCGATAAGCGATAGAATGAGCACTCCCTGCCAACTGATTCACCTCATTGATTGGAGACCAAAGTGGCCTTGTACAAGATTGAGCCTGACCAGCAGACGCTACATGGCGCGTTTTCGCGTGATCTTGCCCCAGTGATAACGATCGACCCGGGTGACAGTGTTCGCTTTCGCACCCTCGATGCAGCCTGGAACCTCGCCCCGCGACAATCTACCCGTCGTGATGAGCCGCCCGCCCAGTTTACGCCCCGCCCACCGGGCCATGAAAACGGGCATGCCTTGTGTGGTCCCGTGGCGATTCGGGGCGCTGAACCAGGCATGACGCTTGGGGTACAAATCAACGAAATCCGTCCAGGGGGATGGGGATTTACGGCTGTTGGCGGTTGGCCACATCCTATCAATACGCGTTTGGGCGTAGCGGATGAGGGCACTTTTTTGCTCTGGACACTCGATGCGACAACCCTGCCGCGGCCAGGACCAGTACGGTCACACCGTTGCCCTGCGGCCCTTTATGGGCGTCATGGGCATGCCGCCTGCCGCTCCTGGTTTACACTCAACCGCACCGCCACGCGTCACGGGAGGCAACCTGGACTGCAAGGAGTTGGTGGAGGGTAGTACGCTCTACTTGCCGATTGCCGTTCCCGGCGGCTTGTTTTCGGTGGGAGACGGCCATGCCCGCCAAGGGGATGGCGAAGTCTGTATCACGGCCATCGAGTGCCCCATGGAGTGTGTCGAGTTGACATTTCAGCTGCATCCTACGCTGCAGTTGACGACGCCGCGCGCCCACACGCCCGCCGGGTGGATCACCTTCGGGCTGGACGAAGACTTGAATGAGGCGGCTCTGGTTGCACTGGAGGCGATGGTAGACCTAATGGTCCAGATCTATGGACTGGACCGGCATGAAGCACTGGGCTTGGCCAGCGTCGTGGTCGATCTGCGCATCACGCAGATGGTGAATGGTACCTGCGGCGTCCACGCCGTGCTTTCCCATGCGGCGATCGCTGAATTGGCGTTACAGGAGAGCAGCAGCAATTAGGCGCCTGGATTGAGTCATGTGAAAACAGGCAAGAACGTCTGTGAGGCGACGTCGAAGAGGCCGCCTAAGATCACTCATGCGCAACTCCGGAATCACGGTCAGGGCCAGGCCGGTGGTCGAGAGCCCTTTGGCGGCGTGATCAATCCCCAATTCCTGCACTACCTGATTGAGCCGATGCGTCTCCTTAGCCAAGTCCATGACGCTCTTCCGCGACATGAGTCCGGCCAAAGGTAGTTCCACCTTGGCCAGCACCGCCCCGTCTGCCACGACAACCAGCCCGCCGCCACATTCACGCAGTACGTTCACAGCATAGAGCATGTCGGCTGGATCATGGCCCGTGATCAAGAGATTGTGAGAATCATGGCTGATCGACGACGCCGACCGCGCCGCGCCGGAGCCCCAACCCTTTCAGCAGCGCCGTCTGGGGTGGATGGGGCTGGCCATGGCGCGGTACAAGCGTGATGGTGCAGACATCGTCGAGATCATGCAACTGCAGCTGCCCATTCTGTACGGGGATCTCAACCGATTCGCGGCGGGTGAGCCGGCTCTTTTCCAGCACGAGCAGGTTGGCCGTGACGGTCCCATCATCCACGGGCGGCCGCAGGCAAAAATCCTCTTCCGTAAGGGGACGGGCAATCCGCACTGAATTGGCCACCGGGAGTTCAGCCGGCGGTTCGTCGATGACAACGCACAGTCCACCATCGCGTACGACCTGTCGCCCGCCGACGAAGACGTCGCTCGCACTCACATCGACGAGCGAATCCAGCAGCACGATGTCGGCCAGGTAACCGGGCGCGATCGCGCCATGGTCGCGCAGGCGGTTGTTGCGCGCCCCGTTGAGTGTGGCCCAGCGGATGGCCACGGCCGGCTCAATGTCATGGGCAATCATCTCGCGAATGACGCGGTCCATGTGCCCGTTTGCCAGGAGATCGGCCGGCTCGATATCGTCCGTGCAGAGCGCTACGTCCAGAAAGGCCGCGTGTTTGAGCGTCGGCAGGATATTGGGCACATGATTGCCGTGGGAACTCACTTTGAGCAGTGGCAGAACGCCCAGGCGCAGCTTTTCCAGCCCCTCGTCGCCGGCGCGCAGTTCGTGGTCATTCTCAATCCCGGCCGCCAGATAGGCGTTGGCGGCACGCCCGCGCAAGAGTGGCGCATGGCCCTGGACCGTAACATCCGCATCCAACCCCGCCTGGACGATATCGACCATGCGCGGGCTCGCGTTCACCACGCCCATGTAGTCCATAACTTCAGCAACGCCAATCACGCGCGGCCAGGTTAACATCTCCGCCACCTCGGCCGGGCCAAAATCCGCGCCGGACGTCTCTTTGCCGGGGACCGCGGGCACGCAGCTCGGGATGGTCACATCGACGCGCAAGGGCAGCCCCTCGCTGGCGTCGATCATGAAGCGGACGCCGGCCATGCCCAGTACGTTGGCGATCTCATGTGGATCGATGATCGATGTGGTCGTGCCAAAGGGCAGCACGCCGGCCGCGTAACTTGCCGGCGTAACCATCGTGCTCTCAATATGCAAGTGAGTGTCCACAAATCCCGGCGCAGCCCATTTACCGGACCCGTCGATCCGCTGCATCGCGTCGAGTTCATAGGCGCCGGCGGGACCGACGAGCGCGATGCGGTCGCCGTAGATGCCGATGTCGGCCGGATAGATCTCGCATGTAAAGACATTGACGAGCTGAACGTTGAGGAGGGCCAGGTCGAGCGGGCGGCGGCCCATGGCCGCCTCAATGAGTGCTGTACGATTGGCAGCCACGGTGTCCCTTTCTCTGTCCCTTGCTGTGCTGCTTGCTGTGCTGCTTGCTGTGTTGCTTACCGGGTAACGAAAACAATCGATCAGTCCGCTGTACCCAGCCAGGCCTCACGCAGCAACGTGCGATAGCGTGACGCGTCCAGATCCGTGATGACCTCGACCTCAGACGGACTTGTCTGCCACCAGTCTGCACCTCGCTTGCGCTGCCCCGGCGTGCGCCGGTCCAAGACCGTCATGCCGCGGGCGACACCGCGATCAAGCACGACTGTGAGCGGAAATTGCTTGACTTCACAGCCTGCTGGATCGATCGTGACGGCAACCGTGCCCGCATCACCGACCAGGGCGAAATCACGTGCGAAGAAATCGCAAACAAAGCCCAGGATACGCCCCGCCAGTTCCGCCGCAGGAGCAGAACTGGCGGCCAATGCAGCGGCCTCCACACGGCTGAACTGAACCTTGCGAAAGACGTCCAGCGGATAGAGGCGGACGGGCAAGCCGCTTTCCAGCACGATGGCAGCGGCTTCCGGGTCGGCGCGCATGTTGAACTCGGCCAGGGGTGACGTGTTGCCGTGGACCGCCAGCGTGCCGCCCATCACCATGACCGCGCCGATCTTCGCCTGTACCGCCGGATACATGCGCAGCAGGGTCGCGATATTGGTCAGCGGAGCAAGACAGATCAAGCTTATCGGGGCCGGCGCGGCCATGATTGTGCGGCGCAGCACGTCGACGGCATGGTCCGATTCAAGCGCACGGCGAGGGGGCGGCAAGCTGAGCTCGGCCATGCCATCGGCGCCATGCAGGGCCAACGGATCGTGCAGCGGCTCGAGCAGCGGGCGATCCATGCCCGCAGCGACCGGCGTCTCATCGCCCAGGTAGCTCAGCAGCCGCAGCGTATTGTCTACCACCTGAGGCAGTCGCTGATTGCCCGCCACACAGGTAATGGCGCGTACGTCCAGCTGAGGCGAACACAAGGCCGCCAGCAGCGCCAGCGCGTCGTCATAGCCGGTATCAACGTCAATCAGTACGGGCATGCTCATGATGCGTGCGCTTGCTCGGCTACCGCCGGCATGATCACCAATTTTTCGGGCGGTACCGTCACGTTGATTCGGTCGCCCTCGTCGAAGCGATAGGCATCATCGACGTAGACCGTGCATTCACCGGCGGCGGTGCGCACCGTATACTCCAGGATGGCCCCGCGGTAAGTGCGGAGCACGATCATGCCGGGCAGGCTGCCGGCAGTCGCTTCGGTCGCCAACGAGGCGGCCTCCGGGCGGAAATAAAGCTCGACCCGTCCATCGGGCAGCGGGCGATCGAGCAACGCCGTAGCCGGCCAGACAACATCGCCGACGTGAATTTTCTGCTCTCCTCCCGCGTCCGTCGCCAGGGTTCCGCCAATGTGATTTTCGAAACCCATAAAGTCGGCCACAAAGGGGGTCTGCGGTTGAGAAAAGACCTCTTCCGGCGGGCCAATTTGTTCGATTTTGCCCCGATTCATGACGACAATCTGGTCGGAGAGGGTCAGCGCCTCGACGTGATCGTGGGTGACGTAGAGCGTTGTTGTGCCAAGCCGCTGCTGCAGACGGCGGATCTCCGTACGCATGCCGACGCGCAGCTTGGCATCCAGGTTACTGAGCGGTTCGTCCATCAGCAGCAGCGTCGGCTCGATGACGATGGCGCGGGCAACGGCCACGCGCTGACGCTGCCCGCCTGACAGCTGCGCCGGCCGGCGGTCGGCAAATTCGGCCATATCCACTAGGGTCAGGGCATCGGCGACGCGGGTCGCCTGCTCGGCTTTGGAGACGCCCCGTCGCTGCAGGCCAAAGGCGACATTTTGGAAGACGGTCAGATGGGGAAAGAGGGCATAGCTTTGGAATACAATGCCGATGTCGCGCTTGTTGGGCGGCAGGCGAGTAACGTCGCGGGCATCAATATGGACCGTGCCGGCCACGGGCTCGATGAAGCCGGCGACCGTGCGCAGCGTCGTCGTCTTGCCACAGCCGGACGGCCCTAGAAGCGAGACCAGGTCGCCTTCATTCACGGCGAGGTCAAAGTGGTCGAGAATCGGCTTTGATTTTTCGTACTCAATACGGATGTCGTGCAGCGTCAGATAGCTCATAGAGTCGATTAGACAAACCGGGATAGACCAAGCAGCCGTTCTGCGCCTTGCACCAAGATCACCGTGAAGATGATGAGGAGCGTGGAGAGGGCGGCGATGGTCGGATCAAAGTAATATTCCATGTAAACCAGCATCGAGATGGGCAGCGTCGTCACGCCTGGTCCGGTCAGGAAAAGGGAGACCGGCACGTTGTTGAAAGAGACGATAAACGCAAGCAGAAAGGCCGCGCCGATGCCGGAGCGAATGTTGGGCAAGACGACCAGCAAGAACGAGCGCAAGCGCCCGGCGCCCAGGCTGATCGCGGCCTCTTCGATGGCCGGATCGAGATTGCGCAGGCTTGATGAGACGACGCGCACGCTGTAGGGAAAGAGAATGGCAATATGACCGATCAGCAGTCCGGTAAAAACATTGAAGTTGCCCAAAAGCACGAAGGTGCGCAGCATGGAAAAGCCGATCACCAAACCCGGAATGAGAATCGGTGCGGAAAAGATCGTCTCGACGATTCCGCGACCGGGAAAGCGAAAGCGCACCAGCGCATAGGCGATCGGCACCCCCAACAGCAGCGCAATAAAGGTCGACAGCAGTCCCAATTGCAGGCTCAGCCAGAAGCTGGAGACGAACTGGCTGGTCTCAAAGACATTGACGAACCAGCGCAAAGAGAAGCCCGCCGGCGGAAAGGCCAGGGTCGCTTCAGACCCAAACGCGGCGACAAAGATGATCAGGTAGGGGCCGAGCAGAATGACATAGACCAGAGCCAGAGATGCGTAGAGCCAGGGTGAGCGTCGCATTGCTAGATCGCCTCCGGCCGGAATCTACGCAGGATCAAATTCACGACGAGCGCCGTAATCAGCATCACCACGGCCACGACCGTCGCGCCCGTCCAGTCCATGGCGACGAGCGCGCGCTGCTGGAGCAGCGTCGAGAGCACCAGCAGGCGGGGTCCGCCCAGAATGGCCGGCGTCACGTAGGCGGTAATGGCGCCGGTAAAGACGAGGGTGCCGCCCAGGACAAGTCCATCGGCCGACAGCGGCACGATCACGCGCACGAACGTTGTAAAGCCGCCGGCGCCCAAACTGCGGGCTGCCTCCACCACGTCATCCGGGATATTCTCCAGCGCGCTGACGAGCGAGAGCACCATGAGCGGCAGAAAGAGCTGCACCAGACCCACGATGATTGCGGTCTCCGTATAGAGGAAGCGGGTCGGTTCGTCAGTAATGCCCAACCACATGAGGGTCTTGCTGGCCAGACCGAAGCGGCCCAGAATAATCAACCAGGCGTAGGTACGGGCAACCGGGTTGGTCATGAGGGGCAGGATGACCAGAGAGACCAGGAAGGTTCGTCGCCCCACGGGCATGCGCGAGAGCAGGTAGGAGGCGGGATAGCCCAGCGCCGTCGCCAGGGCCGTGACGATGAGCCCGATCCGCAACGTGCGCCAATAGATCCGCAGCGTGGTCGAACTCGTAAAGAAGTCGACATAGCCCGCGACGGTCAACGTGCCGCCGTCTTCAGTCCGGAAGCTCTCGAACAGAACGTAAAAGAGAGGCACGAGAAAAAAGAGACAAATAAATAGCAACCCCGGCACCAAGAGAATCAGTAGGGTTCGCGTTTGGCCGATTTGTCGCATAAGTGTCGCCGCCGCTGCGCGGAAAGGCCGCCCCCACTGGCGTCAGTGGAAGCGGCCTGGTTGGTATAGAAATCGACTTACTGCAGCATTACCTCGTTCCAGCGCTCCAGCCACTCATCCTGGAAGCTGTTCAGCTTCTCCTGATCGAGGAAAATGAGGGAGTCCATCATCTCATCGCCGTAGGTCAGCAGGGGCGCGACCTCGTCAGAGACGGTTACCGCGGCGTTGGTCGGCGAGTCGACCAGCGCTTCGGCCATCGCGCTCTGCACGTCCTGGGAAATGAGGAAGTCGATATATTTATGCGCCAGATCGGCCTTCTCTGTCCCCGCGACAATGCTGACGACGCTGGGCGCGGCAGGCAGGCCCTCGGCCGGAATCACCATTTCCAGCGGATGACCCGTTTCCATCAGGTTGCCGATGGCAAAGGAGGAATAGGGCGCTACCCACACTTCATCTTCTTGCACCAGCGTCGTCAATTCGGAGCTGCGGCGATAGGTCGTTACGAGCTGATCGGCCAGTTCGGGCAGCTTCTCCCAGGCCATTTCCGTGTTGTCGATGTCGCCGCCCAGCGCCGAAGCCAGCATCACGATGGTGGCCGGACCATTGGTCGTGGCCAGATCGGGCAGCGTGACGTAACCGGTCAGATCCTCACGGAAGAGATCGGCCCAGGACTCGATCGGCGGGTCCACTTTGTCGGTGCGATAGATGAGCGGATAGCTGGAAATGGCGTAGGAGACGCCTTCGCCGTTGCCCAACGGATCTTGCGCCCAGTCGTAGAGTTCGTCGTAATTGGTCAGCAGGCTCGTGTCGAGCGGTTGCAGCAGGCCTTCTTCAGACGCTGAAAAGGTGAAGGGACCGGCAAAGTGCACAATATCCACGTTCGGGCTATCACCCCGGGCCGCGAGCTTGGTGAGGCGCTCAGAGTTATTGCCGGTTTCATAGACGATCTTGACGTTGTTCATCTCTTCAAATGGCCGCGTCAAATTTTCATCGATCAAGTCCTGGTTAAAGCCCCAGGTGGAGACAACCAGTTCGGTTGGCTCGCCCGATGACTCGGCAGATGATTCCTCAGCGCTGCCGTCGTCGGACGCGGCGGGCGCAGTCGCAGGCGGCGCGACGCAGCCGGCGGCAAGCAAGGCAAGGATCAACAGCAGTGCGACAATCGAAAAACGGTAGCGCATGGTGCTCCTCCAGTGTAATTGGCATTGAAATTCATGGTAGACGATAGTCGTTGACGGGCAAACGTGGGGGACGATCAGATCCGGAACCGCTAGACCTTTCTTGCATGAAACCGAAATAAGGTAGGCATTGAGGTTGGCAATTTGACCCTATCATGAACAATGAGCGGGTGTCAAACAACCGTTGCGTCTCGGTGCATACCACATTTGAGGCTGCTCTAGAGAATGCCACGAGTCCGTTCGTGCACCGCCCCCAAAATGGGATGCACCCCCAGGGATGCAGTACTTACGTACTTCATCCGCTCGCATCCGCCACATCAGCGCAGATCCGCGGTCTATTCTTAAAGTGTTTCAAATCTCCGGCGCAGAGTTCCAACCGCTTGCACCATTCGATGATCGTGCTATCCTAGGTTCCAGTTTTCGCTGCCGGCCGGCGATGAGGTTACCGGCGAAGCCCATACGGTTCTGAGCTTGTTGAATGCTACAATGGCCTTCAGGGCGAGCAACGTCGATTGTGGCTTGATGCCCTCTTCCAAATCAGCAGAGAAGAGTCGATCGTCGGCGCTTCGAGGCACCTGCTGTATCTGGGCATGAAAACGTGAGCCAGGCCAAAATGATCCACCCCAGACCATGTGGCGGCTTACTCGAACTCAATGACAATGGCTACATCATCAAGAAAGCAGCACACGGCCCATCCAATGTCAAGGCGGCAACCACACCACCACGGCCCGAGTAATCCGGTCCCGAAAGCGCTGCTAGAGGAGATCCTGGCTGCAAGCATTCGTGCGTCGTCATCCGGCAACACGCAAGGCTATTCCATCATTACGCTAGAAAAAAAGTCGCCACAACTGGGCCACGGCAAAAGTTACGACAAAGCCCATGACTAGTGGCAGAAGTGTGGCGACGGTCGTCCATTTGCGGCTGCCCGATTCCTTGTACATCGTGTAGATCGTGGTGCTGCACGGGTTGTGAATCAAGCTGAAAAGCATGAGACTGATCGCGGTGAGCAGCGTCCAGCCGCCTGCTGTAAGGATGGCCTCGGTGGTGGCATTAGAATCGAGTTCAAACATGACGCCGGCACCCGCGCCCAGATCACTCATGCCCGTCACCAGCACGGTAAGCATGAGGACGGTCGGAATCACGATCTCGTTGGCCGGGATGGCTACGATGTAGGCCACCAGGATTACGCCATTCAGGCCAATGAGCAGTCCCAGCGGATTGAGCAGCCGATCATGAATTCGGCCACACTGATACCGCCGATTTCAATATTGGCGATTAGCCAGATCACCGCGCCAGCAGGCAGGGCGAAGACGATGGCTCGCCAGAGCACAAAGAGAGTGCGATCAATAAACGACGTATAGATCGTGCTCCAAATCCGGGGCGGGCGATAGGGTGGCAGTTCCAGACTAAAGGTCGAAACTTCGCCCTGCAGCAGCGAGCGGGAGAGCGCCCACGAGACCGCAAAGGTGAGCAGCACGCCGAGCAGAGCAATGCCGACCACGGCCAGCGCCGAAACGATCCCTGCCAGGTAGGCCGGGACAAGGCCGCCGATGAAGATCGTGGCAATCAGAATCTGGGTCGGCCAGCGGCCGTTGCAGAGGGCGAAGTTGTTGGTGATCATGGCAATCAGCCGCTCGCGCGGACTGTCAATGATCCGAGTCGCCACTACGCCGGCGGCGTTGCAGCCAAATCCCATCATCATGCTCAAAGATTGCTTACCGTGGGTACCGGAACGCTTGAAGACATTGTCCAGATTGAAGGCCACTCTGGGCAGGTAGCCGAAGTCTTCCAGCAGCGTGAACAACGGAAAGAAGATGGCCATGGGCGGCAGCATGACGCTAACGACCCACGCTGTGGCCAAGTACATGCCGTCAATGAGTAGCCCACTCAGCCATGCGGGGAGACCGACCGCGTTTGCCATCCCATGGAGCGCCGGATAAATGCGCCCGATCAACAACTCCATAAGCACTGCAGACGGAAAGTTGGCGCCGACGATTGTAATCCAGAAGACCAGGGCAAAGAGAGCGATCATGATGGGGAAGCCCCACACGCGGCTGGTGACGAGCCGATCGATGCGCTGATCGAGGGAGAGTCCGGCCGGGCGGTCCGGCCGCGTCACCACACTGTCGGCGATGTCGGCGGCTTCGGCATAGGTCGCTTCCACCAGCTGCTCGTGAAAATCACCCACTTCCAAACGCAGCGCGGCCGCGTGGTTCACCACGTCGACGGAAATGATCGGTGCTATTGCTGTCATGCACTCGCCTCCAGTTGCAGGTCAAGGTTGCCGTTCGTTTCCTCAGGCGCGGTGCGCGATAGGTCGCCCAGTTCGCCCCGCTCCACGGCTTGAATAATACGTTCGTCGCCGTCCAGCAGACGCAGCGCTACCCAATGAGCATTAGGTAGATCGGGGTAGAGCGTTTGGAGCTCATTCACCAAACGGTCGGCCGCGGCCTTGATTGCAGGTGGCTCGTGGCGTTTGCGATGGGGCCGGCAAATGGTGCGCCCCGTCGCAACGTCACGTATCCCTTGCAGCAATTCGTTTAAGCCCACGCGGCTGCGGGCTACGGTGGGCACGACCGGCACCCCCAGTCGTCTTGCCAGATGGCGCTCATCGATCTGAAGTCCGTGACGCTCGGCCTCATCCATCAAATTCAGACAGACCACCACCCGGTCCGTGATTTCCAGTACCTGCAGGACCAAATTCAGGTTGCGCTCCAGGCGACTGGCATCGACCACAACCAGGGTGACGTCAGGCCGGGCGAAGAGGATGAAATCACGTGCGACCTCTTCGTCCAGGCTCGTGGCGAGCAGAGAATAGGCCCCGGGCAGGTCGACCAGCTTGTAGCGGCTGCTGTCGAACTCATAGCCGCCTTCGGCGCGGGAGACGGTCTTGCCCGGCCAGTTGCCCGTGTGTTGGCGCAAGCCGGTCAGGGCGTTGAAGACGGTGCTCTTGCCCACGTTGGGATTGCCGGCCAACGCTACGACAAAGTCCCACTCTGCCATGTCCACGCCCAGCCGGCGCAGATTGGCTTCATTGTGGACCGGACAGCTCTCGCAAGCTTGGACCGGCGTCGGCGTGCGCTTACTGGTCATGCTGCGACCTCCGCAAGTCGAATGTCTGGCCCGTCGCTTGTGATGAGGGGCTCGATGTGAATGAAGCAAGCTTGCTCCGCACGAAGGGCGATCAGCGATCGCGGACGCGGTAGGCGGTGGGGTCGCCGCCCGCACTAACCAGTTCCGCCATGACCACGGTACCAGGCACAAAGCCCAGGTCCAGAAAGCGCCGGCGCTCAGCGCCACGACAGCGCGGCGATAGTTCGCTGATGCGGCCGCGTGCGTAAGGCGACAGATCGGCCAGCGTGGGACCGGGCTTAGCGATGACACCGTTGGTCACAGGCTCGACGGTGATGGTTGCGGCGGCGATGGGTGCAAGCGTATGTTCACTGCCGTCACCCCAGACGCGCAATTTGGTCTCCGTCTCATCGAGCAGGCGAAGTCGCATGCCGGGATAGAAGCCGTCGGCCACAAGTTGCGCATACAGGGCCTCGGGTTCGTCCTCCAAGTGCAGAATGCGCGCCGTCTGGCCTACGGGGAGCGTGGTCAGCGGTTGGCCGGGACGGGCGGCCACTTCACCCGTTAACGTGGGAATGGGATCGCCGTGGGGATCGGTCAAGGGGTGGTTTAGCCGCCCAGCAAGTTCCTCGGCGGCTGCAGGTGTCAGCTCATGCTCGGCCTGCTCGGCACGGGCATGCCATTGATGTTCGGCATAGCCTGTTTCATCGGCGAGGTGACGCTCCCACAGGCGATGAGCCCGTACCACATGGAGCGCGTAGGCACGCGCATCGTCGGTCAGACGCAGCTCGAGCCCGTCGAGTAGGACCAAATCCTGGTTTTGCATGCTTTGTACCAGCGTCGCTGCCTGGTTCTCAGGGATCTGCAGCCGGCCAGCAATGCCCGGCAGACTGGGACGACGCCCCTCCATCTCGCAGAGATAAATGTACTTGAGAGCGTCCTCAATCTGGATGCGGCTACGTGCTTGCTCGCCGGCACGCCAGCGCCAGCGTAGACCGCGCTGGGGCCAGAACAGCAGCCCTGCTGCAAGGATCAGGAGTAGCAGAAGAGGAAGTGGATTCACGGCAGTTCTCGCTGGGTCTGAAAGGGATTGGATCGGTGTGATCATACCGTTTTCCATTCTCCATCGAAAAGCGCCGGCGAGCGAGTTTCAATTGTCCTAAAAACAGAGGGACATATGTCCTAAAAATATTTCTTAGCCGACACTAAAAATTATTACCGAGGGGCACGCCATGCCTCATCAAGCCGTTTGCCTGTAGAGTCCCGCTCATTAGAGGCCTTCATTGGAGGCCTTCATTGGAGGCCCTCACTAGAGGCCCTCACTAGAGGCCCTCACTCCGCAAGTAAGGGGGTGTGCGGTGACTTTGGCTCAGATAGAGCGGCGTAACAATCCATCCATGGCAGCCAGTAGAGCTTCCACATCGCCCGCATCGTTGTATACCTGTACCGAAAGGCGCAGGAGGCAGCGGTCGCGCCAGACGCTGACGGGAATCTCAATGCCGTAGTCGTCGATCAGCGCGGACTTGAGCGCCGGACCGTCGATGCCCGCTGGCAGTAAGGCGGCGGCGAGCTGACCGTAGAAGCCAACGTTAGGTGGATAGAGGCGCGGTAAGCCGGTCATCATCACCATCGCATCCAAATAATGGTCGACAAGCGCGCGGCAACGCGCTTGTTGGGCCGGCCAATCATGCTCGCGTTGAAAAGCCAGCGCCGCGGGCACGGCCAGATAGGCGGCATAATCGTTCGTGCCAAGAAATTGCGTCGCGTTGAGGAAATCCGAGCCAAAGTCAAGATTGCGCTCGGCACCCCACCCCCACCCAACGACCAGCGGCTGAATGTGGTGCTGGCGGTCGGGCCGCACGTGAAGAAAGGCTGCGCCCTTGGGGCTCATCATCCATTTATGGCAGTTGCCAAAATAGAAATCAGCACCCAATGCAGTCAGGTCCAGGTCGAGTTGGCCGGGCGCGTGCGCACCGTCGATGACCGTAAGGATCCCCGCGGCCCGCGCCCGCCGACAGATTTCTTCGACCGGCAGGGCAATGGCAGTGGGCGACGTGATATGACTCAGGTAGATGACTTTGGTGCGGGGCGTAACGCCGGCCCAGATCGTGTCGGCGAGCTCAGCCGGCGTCGTAACGGGCAAATCTATGGGTTGATGGACGTAGTGAGCGCCACTGCGTGCGGTGACATATTCCCACGCATTGGAACAGGCGCCATATTCATGATCGGTGGTGAGAATCTCGTCGCCGGGCGCCAGTGCGAGCGAACGGGCCACCAGATTGGCCCCGAAGGTGGCGTTGGAAATGTAGACCAGATCGTCACCACTCACGTTCAGATGCGCGCCCAGGATATGACGTGACGCAGCCAGCGCATCGCTTAGCTCCTGGGCAAAGAAACGCACGGGCTGGGCCTCCATGCGCCGCTGCCAGCGCTGATACTCGGCAAAGACCGGCTCGGGTGTGGCTCCAAACGAGCCGTGATTGAGAAAGATAACGTCGGGTTCCAGCAGAAAGAGTGAACGCAGCGTTGACATGGAATTTGCAGACCGGGTGGGATTGAGCGGCGGTAGGACAATGTGGAACGGCAGGGATTGTAGCATCGGCACCTCACAGCGTCAATTGGGTGAGAGCAGCAGTATCTTGACGACGCCCGAGCATGGCTGGTGAACCCGCGCCGCTGTCCTGCCAGGCGCTCTATCTTTCCTGCCGCTCGTTTTGGCCGTTCCCTTCAATCCATGGTACGATTTGGCTTCAAATCAAGGAGAGGTCGCATAGTCCGGCCGAGTGCGCGCGTCTCGAAAACGCGTAGGGTTCACGCCCTCGAGGGTTCAAATCCCTCCCTCTCCGCCTCAAGAGTCCCGCGCGATTGCTCGGGACTCTTTTTGTCCCGCCCAGAATCCGGAAATTCTTACGGAAAGCAACAGTTATGTGTGGCAGAGTGACAATGCATATCAATTCGTTCGATGTCGACTCATCTTTTGCCTCACCCAGAAATAACAAGGAGACCCCAATGGATCGTGTTTATGTGATGCAACTCGTGCGTTCTTTCCAAGTAGGCGAGCTAGATCGTCGTGCCTTTCTGAAGCGCGCCGGCCTCGCCCTCGGCAGCGTGACCGCAGCCAACGCGTTGTTGGCCGCGTGTACGCCCATCACCGCACCCGATGGCGCAGCCGTGCCGCCGCCGGTTGTCGATACGGAAGCGACTGAGGCCCAGGCAGCAGGTCCCATGGCGGTGGATGGACTGATCATCGAGACAGTCGAATATCCCGATCTCTCCGAGGACGAAACGTTGACCGGTCATCTGGCCCGCATGGACGATGGCGAAGCGCGTCCGGCCGTGATCGTGCTTCAGGAATGGTGGGGTCTGGACGATCACATTAAGGATGTGACCAACCGCTTTGCGGCCGCCGGCTTCACGGCTCTGGCGCCCGATCTTTACAAGGGTCAAGTTACCACCGAGCCCAACGAAGCACGCAAGCTGGTCATGGAACTGGACATGGATGCCGCAGTTGAAGAGATCCGCAGTGCGGTCGACTATCTCCAGGCCCAGGATTCTGTGGCCGGTGATCAAGTCGGACTGGTGGGCTTCTGCATGGGCGGTCGTCTGACGCTGATGACGGCGCTGCTCGAGGAAGACTTGGGTGCGGCGGTGGCCTTCTATGGCTCGCCCCTGGCGCCGGAGGATGTGGCCGGCGTCACGGCCCCGATCATGGGCCACTACGGCACGGAAGATGGCGGCATCCCGGTCGAAGGCGTCAACGCCATGGACGAGGCGCTCGACGCTGCGGGAATCGACAACGACATCTACATCTACGAAGGCGCAGAGCACGCCTTCTTCAATGACACCCGTCCCAGCTACGCCCCCGAGGCGGCTGACGAGGCCTGGACGCGCACCCTGGCCTGGTTCGAGCAGTATCTGGGCAGCTAATCCAAGTAATTGGCAATTGACAATCGTCAATTGACGATTGTCAATTGCCGCTCCTCAAGGTTTCCCTCAGATTGACAAATCCCCTCCCCCGTCCTACCATGCCTCGTTGTGAACCGCCAACTCTCCGCCCATTCCCTTGAACCGCTTGGCCTGTTTGCCACCCTCGTGGTGTCAGCGTTCCTATTGGCCTACCTGCCGCTCGCTCAGGCCGGTGCGCTGGTCGCGCTTGCAGGCGGCGCACTGCTCCTACTGCGGTGGCCCTGGCTAATCTGGCCGGCGCTGGGCGCAGTTTTACCCGTTGCCGCATCCATCGGCATCGGCAGGGTTTCGTTGGCCGACGTATTGCTGGCCGGCGCGCTGGGTCTGTGGTTCATCGATGGCGTACGGCGGCATACACTCCGGATCGCACAGTCTTCCGTCCTGGTCCTGGCGCTGATCTGGCTGGCGGCACAATGCTTTGCGCTCCTGGGCGCAGTTGATTTGGTCGAAGGTGTGGCCGAAGTGGTAAAATGGGTAGAATTTGCGCTGATTCTGGCCGTGGCGCCGACGATGCTGTCGGGGACGCAAGGCCGTTGGCTGGTCGTCGGCCTGCTGGTTGGAGGCATCGGTCAGGCCATTTTGGGCCTATACCAATTTGTCAATCAGATCGGGCCAGACTGGTTTATTGTGCTCGGCCGCTTCATGCGGGCGAGCGGCAGCTTTGGACAGCCGAATCCGTACGCCGGCTATCTCGGTCTTTGTCTGCCCGTGGCAGTAAGCCTGGCCATTTGGGCATGGGGACAAAGTTGGCTGGGTCCGGCCGGGCAGCGCCCAGATGAAACGGCGTCATGGCGCCGTCGGCTCCTTCACCTGGCCCCGGCACTGTTTTACAGCGCAGCCAGTACCATATTGTTGGCCGGCATTTTGGCATCATGGAGCCGAGGCGCGTGGTTGGGCGTGGCAGCCGGGCTCATCACAGTGGTGGCCCTGCGCAGTCGTGCGGCACTGGCAGCCAGCGGCGTCATGCTCCTGATCGTATTGATCGGACTACTCTTCGGCTCTTTTCAGCCGCAGTTCGTACCGCAGCCGGTAGCGGAGCGGCTTGTCGATCTACCCGCCTACTTTGGCCTGACCGACGTGCTCAACCAGCCGGTGACCGATGAGAATTTCTCGGTAGTGGAGCGGATAGCGCACTGGGTGGCGGCCCTGCGCATGTGGGAGCAAGCACCCTGGTTTGGCGTCGGACCGGGCAATTACGCAACGGTCTATCCAACGGTGCGACTGCCCCGCTGGGAAGATGCGCTGGGTCATGCCCACAATATCTACCTGAACGTTTTGGCCGAAACGGGCGTTTTGGGATTGATCGCCTATCTACTCTTGTGGGGCGGGGCAATCTTATGGACGTGGCGTAAGTTTCGCCACGCAGCATCACGCAGCTATACTGGAGCGCTGGCGATTGGCATTCTGGGTGTGCTTGCCCACCTGAGCATACACAATCTGTTCGACAACCTATTTGTCCAGGGGATCTATTTGCATGTAGCATTGCTTTTTGCGGCCTTGATGAGTTCGGCAACCGTCGGAGCCGCGAAGGGCAAGCAGGAAAAGGTTGAGGAAAGTGCATAACCTGTTCCTCAATAGTCTGTAGGGAGAGAGAAATTGGGCATTACGGAAGTTCGGTCCTTGGCCGCTGAGAATCGCAAAGAATTCAAACGGTTCGCCAAATTCGCCACGGTGGGCGCGCTGGGCTCCCTCACCGATTTCTTCATTCTGAATGTGCTGGTGCAAGTCTTTGGCGCTTCGCTTTTTGTGGCGAATGCCTGCAGCTTCACGGCGGCAGTCATCCAAAACTTCACACTCAACCGGCGCTGGACTTTCCCGGAAAGTCGTGAGCGCAAAGCGGGCAATCAGCTGGCCCAATTTGCTGTCGTCAGTATGGTCGGACTGGCCATCAATCAGGCCGTATTCCTCACGATCCAGCATATGACCGAAGCATTCTGGGTCGACCTCACTGGCTCGGCAGATCTGGGCTTCACCCTCTCCTACAATTTCGCCAAGCTCTTTGCCATCGGCGTGGTGCTTTTTTGGAACTTTTTCGCCAATCGCCTGTGGACCTACCGCGGTCTGTAGCGGGCGCGTTATGACCACGATTGCGATTGACTACACGCCCGCCATTCGCCAGCAAGCGGGCATTGGGCGCATCATCCGCGGACAGATTCAGGCGCTCATCGAACGCAATCCTGGGTATGATCTACGCCTCTTTGTTGTCGGTCAATTGACAACCGACGAACGCGCCCAGGCTCCCTTGCCCGTGGCCGCAACTCCGCTCTCTGAACGCAACATGGTGCGTCTCTGGCACCGGCTAAACGTGCCGTATCCGACCATCGAGCGCTTTACGGGCGGGCCGCTTGATTTGCTCCACGCCACCGACTTTGTCATGCCGCCCAATCGGGCGAGCCACAAGTTGCTCACCGTCCACGATCTGGCCTTTCTCTTCTATCCTGACGCAGCCATGCCCGGGCTGCAGCGCTATCTGAACGTGGTGGTGCCGCGCAGCATCCAACGCGCCGATCACATTTTAGCCGACAGCCACAACACGGCCCGCGACCTGCATGACCAGTGGGCCGTTCCCACAGAGCAGATCAGCGTCGTCCAGGGTGCGGTCGATCACGCACGCTTCTACCCGCGTGAGGATGCAGCGGCGGAAGCAAGCGTGCGCGCCCGCTATGGCATCGGTGACGCCCCCTTCATCCTCGGCTTGAGCCGGCTGGAGCCGCGCAAGAACTTCAGTCGCCTGATCCAGGCCTTTCAACAGGCACGCGAGGCCGGCGGACTGCCCCACAAGCTGGTCATCGGCGGCGGAAAAGGCTGGCTCTTCGACGAGATTTTCGCTATCGTCCAGGAACTGGGTCTTGAAGAAGTCGTTTTATTCCCCGGCTTCATCGATGATGCAGACTTGCCCGCGTTGTATAGCGCCGCCGACTTCTTCGCCTACCCTTCACTATACGAAGGCTTCGGATTACCTATCATTGAAGCGCTGGCGTGCGGGACGCCCGTCCTCACCGGCAACAACTCGTGCCTGCCCGAGGCAGGGGGTCCGGGTGCGCTCTATGTCGATGCCGAATCAGTGGATGAAATCGCCGCCGCTCTCCTGCGCCTGGCCGGGGACTCGGCGCTGCGCGCCACGCTCAGCCAGGCCGGGCGCAGCCATGCCACGCGCTTCACCTGGGCAAGAAGTGCCGATCAGTTACTCAATGCCTATGCGAAGTTCGTGTTACCAGGGTGACAGTCACTGGCCCCAAAGGAGCGCACCATGAGTGACGAACGCAAACGCAATCTAGGCATCATGTTCCGCCGCGAATTTGCGCCGGAACTGCTGCCCGGTTTTGCCGCGCCGGACCGAGGCGGCCGGCTATGATGAGCTCTGGGTCGTGGAGGATTGCTTCTACCCATCCGGGATTGCGCCGGCCGCAATCGCCCTGGCCAACACCAACTCTCTGCGCGTCGGCCTGGGCATCATGCCCGCGGTTGCGCGCAATCCCGTCTTCACGGCCATGGAAGTCGCGGTGTTGGCCCGCACCTACCCGCAGCGCTTCCTGCCCGGCATCGGCCACGGCGTCGCCGGCTGGATGCGCCAGATCGGTGCCTTTCCCGACTCGCAGCTCGCCGCGCTGGAGGAGACCACAAGCGCCGTGAGTCGACTGCTCGCCGGCGAGCGTTTCTCCGTTAGCGGTCAAGAGATCGAGTTAGACGATGTGGGCCTCGTCTTCCCGCCCGACGAAGCTCCACCCCTCTCGCTGGGCGTACGCGGTCCCAAATCCCTGGCGCTCGCCGGCCGCGTCGGCGGCGGCACGATCCTCGCCGAATTCTCGTCGCCGGCCTACGTCAAGTGGGCGCGCGCGCAAATCAGCAGCGGACAGGCAGAAGCAGGCCGCAGCCGCGATCATCGCCTGACAGTCTTCGCCCTCACCGAACTAGCCACGACCGCCGCAGGGGCGCGACAGCGGCTACGCCCGTTCGTGGCACGGGCCTTGGCGTCCAGTCACGTCGACAGCCAGATCGAACCGCTCGGCTTCCTGCCAGCGCTGCGCGAATTGCGCGCAGCAGGCGATGCCACGCACCTTCAGCGAGAGATGCCCGACGCCTGGATCGACCCGCTGACGCTCGGCGGCACGCCCGACGACATTCAAGACGGTATTGCAAGCCTGTTCGATGCCGGGGTGGACTCGGTTGTACTCGTCCCGTTGCCGGATCGAGAACTTGGCGACGTGGAACGCTTTGCCCGCCATCTCTTACAGTAAGGAAAGAGTTCCATGAGCGAACCATCTTTGACGCCGCGCAGCCCGCACGAAACCGCGCTGACGCTCACCCAATTCATGCAGCCGGAGCACTCCAACAGCTTGGGCAATGTTCACGGCGGCGTGATCCTCAAACTCTGCGACGAGTGCGGCGGCATCATCGCCACGCGCCACGCCCGGCGCCCCTGCGTAACGGTAACGGTTGACAGCGTGACGTTTCGCCAGCCGGTCATGCTGGGCCGCCTTTTGCTGGTCCATGGCCGGGTGAGTTGGGTCGGCCGCACCAGCATCGAATCGGAAATGTGGGTCGAAGCTGAGAATCTGCTCACAGGCGAAACGGTGCACACCAACCACGCCTACTTCGTCTACGTTGCACTGGATGATGACCGCAAGCCGGTCCAGGTGCCGCAGCTGCTGCTGGAGACAGAGGACGACGAACGGCGCTTCGAAGAAGGAGAAGCGCGCCAGCGCCGTCGCCTGGAACGGAGACGGCTCGAATCATGACCCCGACGCCGGAAGCGAACGCAGCCATCTTGCAGCCTGGGCGACGCTGGCTGATATGGCTAATCCCGCTGGGCGGTCTGATCACGCTGGCCGGCTACTTTGGGCCGTGGATCGACCACCCGGCTGCCGGCCTGGTGGTTACGGGCCTGGATCTGCCCGAATATATGAAATTCCTGTCATCGGTACGCAACGGAACGCTGTCGCTCTGGCGCCAGGGCTTCTATTTGCCGCTGGTGGCCGTCAGCCTGGCGTGGAGTCTCACTGCGTTTCGGCGCGAGCTTGGGTACGGGTGGATCGTGCGCATTCTGCTGCTTGCGGGCGCGGCGGTCGCGGCGCTCAATCTGCTGCCGCCGGCGTGGACGCCCTCATTGTTGCGTACGCCGGAATTTCGGGACCAGACGCTGGTCATGCTGGGCTGTTTGGGCGTGGCGCTCGTCAGCCCCTTTGCCGCGCTCCTGCCACGGCAGGTCACGGGCGCGCTGCTGGGCCTACTAGCGGCATGGAGCATGTGGACACCCTTGCGCAGCTTTCTGACGCTGCTGCCCGACATTTCTCAGATCTACAACGCGCCCCAGCAGCCGGCCTGGGGTCCATACGTCATGTTGATTGGCCTGGGCGGCCTGCTCGCAGCCAGCGTTCTGCTCCTCTGGCCACGAGCGACGATCTCAGCGCACCAAGAAGAGGAGGCAATTGATCATGCAATTGGGCATGTTGACCGACCCGCGTCGTGACCCCCTGGATGAGATCCGCTTCGCGGCCGACCATAGGTTTGATTATGTCGACCTGATGCTTGCCGCACCGGCAACGGCGTTGGAGACAACTGACTGGAAGATGCTGGGGCAGGCCATTGCCGATGCCGGGCTACAAGTCACCGCTTATGCAGGCAGCGACTTTGTGATCAACAACCCGTCGCCCGCCATCCGCCAGGCCGCGCTCAACGAGCTGCGGCGTTGTGTCGACGCGGCCCAGATCATTGGCGCGCCCCTGCTTACAACGCGCTTTCCGGGCTGGCCGGCGTACTATGACGAGGCAACGGGCTATGAATTCTATCGCCAACTCTACGAAATCCTCATCGGCCACGGCCAAACGCGCGGCGTGGAGATCGCACTGGAGAACAGCGCCAACAATCTTCATCAGCTCAAATGGTTTCGGGAACTCTTCCATCGGCTGCCCGGTTTGAAGCTCCTCTACAACCTAGGCAACGGCAACGTCGAGACCCAGCAGAGTTTGACCCGGGCCTACATGTTTGCCCTGGCCGACCGTCTGGTCCAGATCCATGCGACCGACAATGACGGCACGCGCGTTGATCGGCTGCCCCTTGGCGCGCCGGCCAGCGGCGGCCTCGACTGGCGGCGCGAGCTTCAGACCCTGCGCAGCTTCAACTTTGATGGTTCGATTACCGTCGACGTGCGCGGCGACCGCCGCTGGCTGTTGGGCAGCGTAGAAATCCTACGTGAGCTCTGGCCCCAAGTGGAGTAGGTACGCGGCGGCGTAAGAAGAGCGGAGGGGCTCATCAATCGTTCTTCGGTCTCAAACAATCGCCAAACCCGGCCCCGTCACCCGCCGTCGTTGGGCGCAGCCGCGGCTTCGCTATTGAGCCGTTCGAGGGCTTCGATGGGCAGGGGCGGGCAGGCAGCCGCATTTTGACGATAGGCATCGACCATCGCCGGTTCATTCCACACGTTGTTGACCTTCCAACGCAGCAAGTCCGGATCCGCCACCACAAGCACGCTTGCCCCCTCTGGCGTGGTGTAACTCTGCAACTCACCAAAGGTGATACCGCCCGCGCGCGACGCTGGCCGCGTCCAGGCTTAGCCCAAAACGGGCCAAATCCGCCATCTGCAAAAGCGAAAGGTCGGTCGTGAAGGTCTGCTGAAAGGCATTCCACAGATCAGGCAGCTGCACGAGCAAGTTGGTGCTGAGCGCCTGATCGCGCAGGGCCCACAGGAACTGGCGCTGCCGCTGTGCACGGCTAAAGTCGCTCGAACGCAGGCGCAGACGGACAAACCAATAGGCTTCCTCACCGTCCAGCGTCACGTCACCCGCGGGCAGGGTAAAATAGTCCCATGCTTCCGTGTCAAGATTATAGATCGGCTCATAAAACGGACAATCGAGATGGACGGTCACGCCGCCCACGGCATCAACGACCGACTCGAACCCGGTCATCTCGACGCGCACCCAATGGTCCGTCTGGATTCCCAGATAATCGCGGAGAACCTGGGACATGAGTTGGGGCCCGCCACCATTTTCCCCCAGCGAGCGCTCGCCCATGAAGTCGACCGTATTGATGCGCGAGTAGCCATAGCCGGGAATATTGACGTAGAAATCGCGCGGAATGCTGAGCAGCGCGGCCCGACCATTGGCGCGGTCTATACCCAGAATCATGATCGTGTCCGTGCGCCAGTTGTTCTGGCCGGGGCGACGATCGGTGCCGAGGATCAAGTAGTTGTCGGTTTCGGACCACGCGAACGCGGGGCCTTCCGGCGAGGACAGCAGCGCCGGACCCGGCACGCCGCCAGCGGCGGCAAATCCGCGAAACGCTGTGGATAAGCCAGGCGGCGCGCTCGAGCGGCCGGTAGCGCGTCTGAAAGGCAACGGGCGGCACCGGTAGCGTCACGAGCCGAGAATCGTAAGAAGGAAAGGGTTGGATGGGGGCCAAAAGTCCGTCTGGCGCCGACTGCTCGATAAAGCGATCATCAACGGGCGGCTGAATACGCCGCGTCGGTTCTGAAGAAAAGAGAGAAGACTGCTGACAGCCGGCGAGAAAAAGCGCCAGCATCAGCCCTACGGACCAAAGCGGAAATCGACGCATGAAACGAACGGACTCCTTGGCAGGGATACGCTGCTGCTCGGCAAGGCCCTCCTACACGCGTCGCGGAAGACGGGAAGGGCCGACAAGACGATCATACAATGATGCCATAGCTGGGTCAGCCCTTCAAATTTGGCGGCCGGGGGTACAGAGGCCGTACCGTTCATTGAGCACGATTTCTACTGACACCACGCTGGCGTACTCGTCAAATCAAATGGATCCCCGTCAAAAACGGTCGCGGCGCTGGCGGAAATGACGTCCCAGTCGGGAATGAAGACCGACATGCCGTAGCGCCAGCCCTCGGAGACCATCTCCGGCGGCACCACGACAAAGCCGTGAATGTCCTCCAAATCAAGGTCCACTGCTACCTTGGCAATCCGAAGTGTATTGATCAAACTCAGATCGGTGTCGACCGAGTCGGAGAGCGCAGAGTAGAGCGCGGGCAGGCGGCGCACCATGTCCTTGCTGATCACCTGGTTGCGCACCGACCAGACAAAACGCTGCTGACGACGGGCGCGGTCGAGGTCGCCGCCTGAGAGCTGCCGGTCACGCACGTAGATCAAGGCCTGGTTACCGCTAAGGTGGTGTACGCCCGGATCCAGCCGCAGCCAGCCGCCATAGTCGCGCAGATAGCCAGTGAACGGGCAGTCGACTTCCACGTCCACGCCGCCCAGCGCATCCACAACTTCCTGGAACGACGCAAAGTCGAAGCGCACGTAATGATCGATCGGAATGCCCATGTGCTCCTCAATCAGAGAGCCAAGCAGAGCTGGCCCGCCGCCACCGGGATCATCCTGTTCGCCCAAGTAGTCCACCACGTTGATCCGGTTGGGATCGTGATTGGGAATCTGCTCCAGGAATAGATCGCGCGGCAGCGAGATCACGCCGGCCTCCCCGGATTCGGCATCCAGCGCCACGATCATGATGACGTCAGTACGCCAGTTGGGCCAACCCGGTTCACGATCGGCGCCCAAGACAAGAATGTTGGTCGTCTCGTAAAAGGGACTGGACACCGGCGCCTCCGCCTGGGCGATAGGCGCGGATGGGGCCGCTGCCTGAGCGACCGCCGGCAGCAAGCCGGCGATGCAGAGTACGGCCAGTACAAAAGCGATCTTCAGCACTGAGTTGATGATGATTCGTCGGTGGGTCATGAGTACACCCTCGCGCATTCAGGTAGAATTCTCGGGCAAGGCACAAGCCTTGTGCGCCGGAGCCAATCAGCGCCCTAGCCATGCTTACCAAGCAAACCGAGTTTGGATCAAGTTTCTCTATTAATTTTACGCGGGTTTAGGGGCTTTGCGCAAGGGTTTCCATCAAGTCTGCGCTGACGGCGAAGTACCATGTGTGGTCGTGCCAAAACTCGTCCAAATGACTATGCCCAATTTGGGCGTAGCGTCGCGCCTGGTGAATCATCTCCAATTTGTCCGCATCTTTGACCGCTTTGGCCTCCGGCGTGGACGCACGCTCGTACTCCTCCCAGAGAGAAAGATAGGTCGCAGCTCCCTCAATTTCGGATAGCAAGCGCTCCATGGCCGCACGCTCTGCAGCGTGTTTGACCTCCTTGCCCAGCAGGTCAGCACTGCGTTTGGGCAGATCGGTCACGAGACTCTCGGCCAGGTCGTGGAGCAGGGCGATGCGCAGCACACGCGTGACATCCAGCGGTTCGTCCAGGCCCTGACTCGCATAGTCAGCGTTGATCGCGTCGGCCAAAAGCATGGCCAGCAGAGCCGTAGCAAAGGCATGATCGGCCACGGACTCAGGCAGGCGGATGCCGGCCAGGAGCCAGCCGGTACGGGGCAGGCGTTTGAGATCGTTGGCAGAATCAAGTAGATTCAGCAGCGCCGCGCTCACTGCCCCTCCCCCTCCAAGGCATGCCACAGCATGACCAATCCGCGGTTGCCGGCCCGCAGTTGGTTGAACCCATCCTGGCCGCCATAGGGCAGACGTTGGGCCGTAACGCCGTCGGGACCGGCCAGGGCCAAGAAGCTCTCGCCCGCGCCATCGTTATCGCCGGCCAGGAGTGCAAGGCCAAAGGTAGCGTCCTGCGCGTTCCGAGCCAGCGCGGCAAAACGCTCCGCCAGCGCCAGCGAAGGCGCTGCACCCGGTTCGTCAGCAGGCAACGACCACTCCGCCACGAACGTTGTCGCGGCCGGATTGGCCTTATGCAGCGTCTCGACGACTCGCCCCTGGGTCACCGAATCCAGAACGGCAAGCGATGCACGGGCATCGGTCAACCGTGCCAGCAGAAAATCCGCAAAGGGTTCTTTCGGCGTAGTCGAATAAATGTGTTCACCAATACGCTCGCGCACGGTCGCTTCAATCTCATCCAGCAGAGTTTCGACCACTTCGGCATCGCTGCCGCTTGCGGTCAGGCGTACATCGACCTGGCCGAAGTGGGCTGCCAGCCCCACCGAAGGGTTGCCGGCAATCATCAGGTCGTCAATCAGGCTGTCCAGCATACTCTCGCCCACGCCAACAGTGCGCAGAACCCGACGCCGGATGAGACCCGTATCGCCGCCACGTTCGCGCAGGAACGGCAGCACCGCGTGGGTCATCAGGTGCTTCATTTCACGCGGCACGCCGGGCAGAGCGATGATCATGCCGCGTTCATCTTCAACGCGAAACGCGGGCGCGGTGCCAACGGGATTCGGGATCATCACCGCTGAGGCCGGCAGGTAGGCCTGGCGCTCGTTGTTTGACGTCATGACCGCGCCAAATTGGGCAAAGCGGGCGCGAATTTCGTCGAGGCTCGGCTCGTCGAGTATCAGCGGCTGCTGCATCGTGGCAGCGATGGCGTTGCGCGTAATGTCATCCACCGTAGGCCCAAGGCCGCCGGTGACGATGATGACGTCGCTACGCGCCAGCGCCAGTTCGAGCACTTCCTGCACGCGGGCAGCGTTGTCGCCGACCGTCGTCTTGTAATAGAGGTTTACGCCGGCGTCACGCAGTTGCTGGGCGATCCACGCGGCGTTGGTGTCGACAATCTCGCCGAGCAGGATCTCGGTACCGGTCGTCACAATCTCTGCATTGAGTCGTTGAGTGGTGGGCATAGGGTGGATGGGGACTGGGTGGGTATGGGCCTGTGTGGTTGTGGGCGGACGTGAAAAAGCCAATGGCGTGAAGGTGTGAACCGTGAGCGTGCCTCGAAGGCACGCTCACGGTTCACACCTTCACGCCTCACAAACTAGACCATGAGCGCAATCTGCGCACGGATGGATTTGATACGATTCGCCAGCTCAGTCTGACCGCCGGCGCGCATCTGTTCTTCCAGCGGCGTAAGCGAGTCACGCAACTCAGGCGTGATCAGCTCCCGATTCTCTTCCAACATGGCGCGCAAGGCGGCTTTGTCTTCGATGGAGAGCAAGTCGTTGAGCAAGCGCAGCTCGGGCGGCATGCCTGCCTCCAGAATCTCCACCGCGCCTTCATAGATATCGCGCAGACGGTGAACAGCGGCCTCAGCTCCCTGCTGTTCGGCGGCCTGGATATTTTGCGCCAGCAGCGCCAAGAACGACTCATCGATATACTCGGCGTAGTTTTGCAACTCTGCCCGGGCGTCGGCAACTTGCAGCACTTCCTGCAGGATCGACTGCGCCTGCTGCCCTACTGCCTCCTGCGATTCGCGCTGTGATTCGCGCTGTGATTCCTGCAATTGCACCACAAGTCCACGCAACTGTTCCAAGTCGGCCCGGGTCGCTTCATCCTCTTCCGCTTCCATGCGTTCGGAGAGCGTGAGCAGAAACTGATAGTCGAGCAATGGGGCAAGCGCCACGGCCAGCGACCCGATCAAGTCGCGATCTTCCTCATTCTGCCAGGTTGCGAGCATGAGTTCCAACAGTTCCTCTTGCGAGGTCTCCTGCGTGATCTGCGCCAGCATTTCACGTAGCCGATCTTCCCGCTCCTTGACCTGCGCACCGGCCTCTGTATTGTCAAGTAGGTAATTGCGCAAGGTCATAAAGGCGTCCATGGTCGCCTCGTCCGCTTGACCACGCGACATGACCAGAATCCGATCGAGGAGGGTAAAGAAGTCCCGATCAACTAGGCCGCTATCGCGTTCGATGGCAATCTCCAGCGCCTTTTCGTCGTTGGCCAGGGAGAGCAAGGACTGTAGTAGTTCAGTCTGATCGCGTTGGCGACGCAGCATCTCCGGGGTCACGCCCTCAAATTCCCAGAATGCCTCCATAAAGCGCTGCCAGTCCATGAACTGCTGGGGCTGGAGCATATAGCCGCGCCGGTCTTCATTCGACAACTCACGCATGAGCCTTTGGGTCAAGTCGCCGATGGTGCGCTGGCGTTGCTCATCATTAAACTGGCCGTCTTGAGGCAGGAACACGGCCAGAAATTCGTGTTCTGGATCGTGGATCAACAGGGGCGCCCCCAGCGCGCCGCCCGCACCGCAGTTGGGGCAGATCCCAACATTGATCTGATTGCCCAGCAGCGCTGCCCGCAGTTCGGGATTCTGGCCAAAATCAATGATGGAAAAAACGGGGACGGTATATGGTGTGCCGCAATTCGGGCACTGCACCTGTGCGCCCTGTGGCGGAAAGAGGAAATCCAACTCGCCGGGAGCAGCCGCTGGCTCAGGCGGGGCGGCATCGCCTTCAGCCGGTGGATCCGTGGGAGCCTCTTCGGCACTTTGGGCTTTCTCGGGGCGTGCCCCGGCGTACCCCTTGGGCAGTTCAATACCGCTGCCTTCCGGCTGAGATCCCTCGGGTTGATTTTCTTGTCCGGGCAAGATAATGCCGCTCATGATGTATGCTTCTTTCTGTTTCAGCGCGCAGGGCGCGCAGATCGATTGCGATGGAATTAAACGTTCGTGCATTGTACCGCAAAGAAACGACGCTCCCAAAGGATTGGGGGCGCGATCGACGGCAGCCAAATGCAGCGCGACCCGACCGGAGTCAAGGCTGCAATCAAGGGTCCCATCGGAGACGAGTGGATCACCCCAAGAGATCTGCAACGATTTGCCCATCCGCTAAAACGCTCATGACAGGTCTGTCATTTCTGCTCTCCTTTGAGATCATCGTGCGGTTGACGGCGCGCCGGTCGTTGACAGCTAGCGCGGCTGCTCGCTATAATCTCAATAGAACGACCGCCAACCATGCGCGTCGCCCGGTGTCTCGCCGTGCACGGCGCCACGAGACCAGGAGAAGATCATGACTGAGCAACCCCAAGCGCCCAGCGTTATCCACGCTTGTATCGACCGTTACCCGTTGGGCGTGCCGGTTTCATCAGCACTCGAAGCAATCGCCGCCCCCCTCTCTGACCGCATTCCCGAACTGACGCCAACGCCGGAGAGTGCCGTCTTTCTCTTCCGCAAGAAGTGGCAGACGGGTCAGACCATCACCGTCTATTTCATGGATGGTCAGGAGTCGGTCCAAGAAAGAGTCAAGCCCTACGCGCACCTTTGGAGTCGCTACGCCAATATTCGCTTCAAATTTGTCGACGATCCCAATGCCGACATTCGCATCTCGTTCAACGAGCGCGGCTCCTGGTCCTATTTGGGGACCGATGCCCGCTTCATCCCGAAGGATCAACCGACTATGAACTTCGGTTGGCTGCGTCCCGCGACCGAAGCGAGCGAATACAACCGCGTGGTCGTCCATGAATTCGGCCATGCGCTCGGCCTGGCCCATGAGCATCAGAATCCGGACAATGGCATCCCATGGAATAAGCCGGTTGTGTACGAATACTACGGCGGGCCACCCAACAACTGGAGCAAGGAGCAGGTCGACGTCAACCTCTTTCAGCAGTACGACGATGATCAGGTCCAGTATTCAGCCTTCGACAGCGACTCGATCATGCTCTATCCGGTCCCCAATGAATTCACGATCGGGGACTTTGAAATCGGTTGGAACACCGGCCTGTCAGAGACGGACAAGAGCTTCATCAGTCGCATGTATCCCAAGCCGGCCAACGAGCTGATTGTCGACGCCCCGCCGCGTGTGGAAGCAATCAGTTCCTTTGGCGAGGTGGACACCTTTACGTTCCTCGTCTCCGAAGCGGGGACCTTTCGCATCGAGACCGAAGGCCGTACCGATCTGGTCATGATGCTGTACGGTCCTGAGGACGACACCGAGCTGATTGCCATGGATGATGACAGCGGTCGTCGCCTCAACCCGCGCATCGTTGAGGCGTTGGAGTGGGGCGAGTACACGGTGCGTATCCAGCATTTTAGCAAGCAGCGGCTGGGTGACTATGCCATCGGCGTCTACACGGCAGACGCTGACGCCACGCAAAACTAAACAGGGGGCCGGGGACTACGTTTCGGGCCAGCCCAACGGGCGAGCGATTTAGCGCCGGCCTGTACGGCCGCGCCAGCGTAGGCTGCGCTACAGCCTCTCCGGACGCACTTTCTTATGCTACAAAGCAGTTGGCATGATGCACATCTGTGAGGCATTCTGTGAGGCATATAGAGATTGCGATGAACAAGACAGATAAGCAAAGCGCAACACGGCGTGCAGCGCGCAATTGGCCTGCACGGCAGATCTTGATCGTGGCAGGGTTGCTGTTCTCGATGCTGGTGCTGGTCGCCTGTGGTGAAAGCTCGCCCCTGTCAGGACAAGCCGTAACACTCAACGATTTTCCGGCCGACCCAGGGCGTGGCTTCGGTGAAGTGGTGATTGAGGGCGTCCCGAACGACGAAACGGGACTGGCGCCGGGTCAACTTGCCCCTAATTTCGCACTGCAGCTCGACGACGGCAGCTATATCACGCTGCATGACCTCCAAGGGCAGCCGGTGATGATCAACTTCTGGGCGACCTGGTGCGGCCCCTGCCGGCTTGAGATGCCCGACATCGTTGCCGCTGACGCAGCCGATGACGAATTAGTTGTGCTTGCCATCAACGTGCAGGAAGATCTGGCTGCGATCGAACCGTTTGTCACTGAATTTGGCATGACCATGCCGGTCGGTCGAGATGTCAGCGGCGAATTGCGCACACTCTACGAGGCGCAGGGCATGCCGACCAGCGTCTTTATCAATCCAGACGGCACCGTTGCCACGAGCTGGGCAGGGCTGCTGACGGAGGAGATCCTCACGACCTTCCTGCAGCAGATCGGTTCATCTTCATAGGCGGCTGCGCCCATGTCCTCCTCTCTGGTCGTCGATCAGAAATATCGTCTGCAGGCCCAGGATTTGGGCGGCAAACAGGTGACGGCAACTGTTTCGAATGTGACGCTGCAGGGGCTGGAGCGTGTGCAGCCCGTCTTACACTTCCGCCGCCTGCACAAGCGCATGGTGCTGGATGATGCACAGTCGGATACCATGGCCAGGATCACCGGGCAAGCGGTCCTGGAGGCGTGGATCGGCGCGCGCGTGTGACGTTGAGCCCGGCGACGGACGAGGCGGGCCACGCTCTCATCCACATTGCGCCGGCTCAGGAGAACGAACGCGAGACCGTGGCGTTGCCCGCACCGCCGCGTCAAGCGCCCCAGCTCAGCTGGCGGCAGCCCCTTCTGCTTGTGATGCTGCTCGGGCTTGCCTTTACTGCCGTCTACCTTGTTGAGAACGGGGCCACCCTCTTGACGGAGGTCCAGGCGTTTCTCGACGGATTCTAGATCCCTACGGCTACGCTATGCGTCCGCCCCCGCCCTCTCATCGGGTGGCTATCACATTAGGGGGCTGCGCTGGAGAAAGCGACCAGTCCGTTCGGACATCGCCCTCAAATGGGATGCCCCTCTCCTTTCTCAAATTGACCCCTTTTCCATTTCAGCCCTATAATCGTTGGGGAGCCCCAGGCTGCGTTCGCATGGGGCATAGCGCCTTGACGCGAACTATTTTGCCCTGTGCATCGTCTCCATTGAGAAACATTCGTCTCAACCCATCCGAGGCAAGCACGCGTGAGCAAGCATGATGATTTTGACCTAATTGAAGATGACGAGGAAGACGCGGCCGGCATGCGGCCCGTCTATTGGCTGATCGGCATCGTGCTCCTGATTGGCTTCGGCTTCGCCGTTGGCCTGGCTTACATGACGCTGAGCAACCGCTTGAGCGCCGATTTGCCGGACGTAGTGCCAACGTACACCGCGACCAATGCGCTGGTCATCGGCGGCGCGACCGCTACCTCTGTCGCTACCTCCGCCGCGACGCCGTCCGCTGCCGCGGAAGAAGCAACATCGTCACCAAACACGACCGCGCCCACGCTGACGCCTCTGGCTTCAGCCACCGCTGTTGCCTCGCCGACCGCTGCACCCACCGTCGTCTGCGTAAACGCGGTCGACCCGGCCTTTGGCGCGCTCGACGCCTGAGCTGGGCTGTGCGACGACACAGCCTGGCCGCATCGTCTGGGCCGCATGGGAGCCATTTGAGCGGGGCGCCATGCTCTGGCGTAGCGACACCGATCGGGCTTACTCATTCAGCAATGACGGCAACTGGTCCGTGATCGATACAAGCTGGGACGGTCAGCCGGCGCCATCGCGCGGTGTGCCGCCGGCCGGTCTCACTGCGCCGGAGCGCGGCTTCGGCTACGCCTGGGCTACGAACGACGCGCTTTTCTCTAGCCTGGGCTGGGCAAGGGATAGTGAGAAGGGCTTCTGCGCACGGGTCCAAGACTTTGACAATGGCTTCGCCGTGCAGAGCGAAGCGGTCGCCTCGTGCACGCCGGACAATCTCTTCAACCACGCCGCGGCCGGCGGGTGGACGCCCATCATCCTCGAAGCAGGGAACAACGGGCGCTGGATTGGCAGTAACGGCGTTGCCCAATCGGCAGACACGCCGGCAGCACTCCCGGCAACCACAGCGCCAAGCGTTGACGCGACGCTCACGCCGCTGGCCAGCCCGACACCAGCGCCGCCATCGAGCGCCGCCATCGACCGGGCCAGCTAGCGGCCAACCCTCTACCGTCGAGCAGGCAATGCGGCCGCGCCAGAATGGACGCTTCTTCGCTCCAAGAGCCAACGCAATTACGCTGGATGGCTCGTTCAATGATTGGCCCAGCGACTGGATTCCAATCCAAACCGTCGTCTACAATGCCGGCGACTACAGCGGCGGCGATGATCTCTCGGCCAGGGCCCAGTTTGCCTGGGATGCCGATGGGCTCTACATCGCGCTGCGCGTGCGCGATGATCGCTTCCGCCCCGGTCCACCGGGTAGCGATCTCTGGCAGGGCGACAGCATCGAAATCAACCTCGACCGTCTCTTGGCACAGGACTTCGACAACAGCCAGGCCAATGACGACGACTATCAGGTCGGACTGTCATTTACCGAAGACAGCGGCGCGCTGCTTGGCTATCGCTGGCTGCCCCTCGCGCAGGAAGGCGCGTTTACGCCCGAAGGGGCGATGCAGCCGCAGATGGAGAATGGCGAATGGCGCGGCTACAATCTGGAGGCGCGCCTGGCCTGGCCCCTCGTTGGCATTGATGGCGCTGCCCTGCCCGAGCAGGCTGCGCTTGGCTTTGTGCTGGCCGTCAACGACAACGACAGTGACGCGCCGAGCCAGGAGACGATCCTGGCCACGTCGCCGGCGCGTACGCAGCACGACAATCCCACCCAGTGGGGCACACTCATCCTGTTACCATGAGGACGGCTATGCAGACCAACCCCTTTTGGAGTGAAGACTTCCCACGCCCGACGGATCTGCCCGTCACGACCTTGCCCGCGACCGCGGATGTCGCAATTGTCGGCAGCGGCTACACGGGGCTGAGCGCGGCCATCTCGCTGGCCAAGGCCGGCGTCGACGTGGTTGTCATCGAAGCCGAGACGATCGGCTGGGGCGCCAGCAGCCGCAACGGCGGCATGATGACTACAGGTCTCAAAGACGAGATGCCCGGCATCTTCAAGCAGTATGGCCCCGAAAAAGGTCGTATCTTTTGGGAATGGGCCCTGACTTCGATCGATTTCGTGGAGCAGACGGTGGCCGCCGAGGAGATTGACTGCGATTTTGCCCGTCACGGCCACCTCTACCTTGCCTACAAGCCAAGTCACTTCAAGGAGATGGACGAGGGCGTCGAGTGGTATGCACGCAACCTGGACTACCGCGACATGTGGTTGGTAGACGAAGCAGATCTGGCCCAAGAGATTGGCTCCACGAGCTACTTCGGGGCGATCGTCGACAGCCGCGCGGCGGGCTTACATCCGGCCAAATATGTCTTCGGCCTGGCTCGGGCCGCGGCTCGTCACGGCGTCAAGCTGGTCGAAAAGAGTCGCGTCGACGCGATCGGCAGGGATGGCGCCGATTTTTTGTTGACGGTCGGCAAGGGCACCAGCGAGGAAACGACGCTACGCGCCAGCGAGGTGCTCATGGCGACCAACGGTTACACCGATGATCTGGTGCCCTATCTGCGCCGGGGCGTCTTTCCCGTGGGCAGCTACATCATTACGACAGAGGTATTGCCAAGAGACCTGCAGGAGGAATTGAGCCCCAAAGGGCGCATGTTCTTCGATAGCAAGAACTTCCTCAACTACTTCCGCCTCACGCCGGACGGCCGGATGCTCTTCGGCGGTCGCCACAACCTCTCGCCCAATCTCGATGTCATCGAGAGCGCACGGATGATGCAGCAGCGCATGATTGAAGTCTTTCCACAGCTGGCTGGCATACCGCTCAGTCATACGTGGACGGGCAAGTTGGGCCTGACCTTCGACCTCATGCCCCATACCGGGCGCGTCAAGAGCGGCCCCCATGAGGGGCTATTCTTTGCGTATGGTTACGCCGGTCACGGCCTCTCGGTGGCAAGCTTTCTGGGCCATCAGATCGGCAATCTGCTAGCCGGCCACGAGCAGTCACTCGCCTTCGAACAGGTCAAACAGCAGCGCTACTTCTTCACCAAGTATGATGCCCTCTATCTGCCCGTGGTCTCGACCTGGTTCCGCTTCCTGGACAATGTTTCGTGAGGCGCACAGCGTCATGTGTGACCCAACGCTGCACCATGCTGCTGCCGGCACGTTTCACCCCTCAGTTCTCCTGTAGCGTCAGCCCGACACCAGCGCCCAAGGCCGCGGCTGCTGCAATGATCAAAAAGACTTGCTGATACGCAGCAATCGTGGTCGCCTGCGTTTCCAGGGCCTGCTGAAGCAATACGCCGCCCAAGGTCGCCCCCATGAGCGTGCCGCTGAAGCGAATCATGCTATAGACGCCAGCCGCCGCACCCGCTTCGTCCATGGCCACGTTGCTGAGCGCGGCGCGATGCAGCGCGGCCAAAGAAAGCCCCGCGCCAAGCCCATGCACAATCAGCCCAACGGCAATCCAATAGAGCGGCGCCCAAATCGGAAACAGCGCGAAAGAGGCCATTGCCGTCGCCTGAATGGTCATGCCGCCGGCGACGAGCGGGCGGCTGCCGACGCGATCTGAAAGACGACCGCCCAACCGCATCGTCATCAACAAGGCGCCCGCATTGAGCATCACCATGCCGCCAATCGCCGACGCGCTGAGGTAACGCACATCGGTCAGGTAGAGAGGCATGAGAAAGCCGATGCCGGTCATGGTGAACATGCGCAATCCAGACGCGAAAGAGGCCCGGCGCAGGCTGGTGTTGCCAAAGAGAGCCAAGTCCAAAAAGGGGTCCAGCCGCCGGCGCTCGCGCAAGACAAACCCGATCGCAAAGAGGATGGAGAGAAGAAGAAGACGCCAGTCTCGGAAGGGCTCTACGCCCGTAATCACGCGACTGGAGAGGTAAAAGACAAAGAACGTAATGGTCCCGCCGAGAAAGATGACGGCCAACCAATCAAAGTTGCGCAGATAGCTTAGCCGCACCGTGCGCAGCGAAGGAATGCCCAAGTACACCACGCCAATCGCAACCAGCGCAACACCCAATGCGGGCAGAAAAATGGAGCGCCACCCCCAATAGTCGATCATGAAGCCGGCCGCCAACGGACCAAAGATACCGACCAGTGGCCCAACCGAGTTCCAGGTGCCCATGGCCTGGCCCCGTCGCGATGGATCAAAGCGTTCGGCGATGATGGCCATGCTCAGCGGTGCGATGCCGGCGACACCCGCGCCCTGAACCGTACGGCCGACGAGCAGCCAGGGAAGCGTCGGCGCGGTCAGTACGATCATTGTCCCTCCAGCAAAGACAAAGAGGCCCAGAATGATCAGATTGCGTTTGCCCAATCCATCGCCGAGTCGGCCATAGAGGGGCATGAGCATCATGAAAGGTAGGGTATAGGCCGTGACCAGCCAGGCGGCCACATCCGCATCGATGCCAAACTCGGCCCGGATGGTCGGAAGGGCGACGCCGAAAGTCGACGCGTTGAGAATCATCGTCACGGTGGGGATCATGAGGATGATGAGCAAGCGCATGTCGCCTGAGGGGGTGTTCGATTCACCCTGCACGGCATGACTCAGGCGGCGGCGTAGCGGCGCCAGACTGCGAGCAGAGTCAGACCACGAATTCGAACGAGGTGCGGGCATAGCTTCCCCCTTTTCCATGTCGAGCAAACTACGACCGAACGAGCGGAGATGGTTCCCGACTCACGTTAAAGCCTCGACGAACAGCGCAAAACCCAATACCCTTTATCGTAGCTGCGAAAGTGTTTCGATGTCAATTAGTGTTCGCCTGCCACTGATTCTGAACGCTTCCAAATGTCTTTTGCAGGACAACTTGTTCGTTGCGAATGGCTAATGCAAGAATCACGCTACCAAGCAGCCCGAGTCGCGTTGGTGCGCCTCGCTTTCCAGCATCGACGCTAGTTGTCACACCAGTGGCTGTGCTATACTACGCCAACGTGATCAAGCCCATCTGGCAATCAAGGGAAGAGCCTTGGCGATATGCAAGCCGGCTTTCCCAAACCGCCCAGCGTAATGAGGTTTTCTGCATGCCCAACGGCGCACGCTTTCATCTGCGATCAGCCGTCATCGCTTTGCTTGCGACGGCCCTGCTCCTCGGATCCTTGCCCAGGTCAGCCCTGGCCCAGCGCACAACACCGCCCTCTGAGCCAACCGTAACGATTACGCCCTATTTACTCGAAAACGGCGAGCAGCAGCCCGTCATGGCCGAGTGGATTCGACTTACTGCGGAAGAGAACCGGCGCACCGGCAGCGATCAGGCGGTGGAAACGGTCTTTCTGCGCTATCGGACCCGTGCCGCCGAGCCCCAGACGCCCATCGTGATTCTTAGCGACAGTCCGCTGAATGAGTTGGACCCGCTAGATGTTGGCGCGCGCTTTTTACCGCTGACGGCGCTTTTCGGTGGCGCGGCGGACGTGATTCTCATGGGGCCGCGGGGCGTAGAGCCGGCGCGGCCGCGCCTTGACTGCCCCGGCACGTTCGATGCGGCCTTGAATCGCGAAGCAGCGCGAGACCGGTTGGCGCGGCAGTTGGGCGCTTACCTCGCTACGTGCAGTTCGCTCTGGCGGGGTGCTGCGGTTGACGTCGCCGGCTACAACGCAGCCGAAATGGCACAGGATGTCGAAGATCTGCGTCGCGCCCTGGGATACGAGCAGATCTCGCTGATCGGCGTGGGCTTTGGCAGCCACATCGGCATGACGTTGATGAAGGAATACGAGGAGAGCATCAACCGGGCCGCCTTCGTTCTGATTCAAGGCCTGAACCAGACGCTTACCCTGCCGATCGATGTCGAAACTCAACTGGAACGGCTCAATATCCGCGTCAAAAACGACCCGGCGGTCAGCGCCGCAGTTCCGGACTTCCTGGGTCTGGTCGACTCGGTCCTGGCACGGCTGGAAGCCGCGCCGGTTACCGTGACGATTGAAGAGACCGATAACCCCGCACTAGCAGAGGAAACGCCCGTCGACGTGACAGTAGGAAAGCTCGATCTCCAGTACGTGACCGCACGCGATTTGGCGCGCACGGAACAGCGTGCGCTGCCGGCGCGCTACGCGGAAATGGCCCTGGGCGACTTTCGCTGGTTGGCCGAAGAAGCGCTGGCCTGGCGCAGCGGCATCGGCGGCAGCCTCATGCCGACGCTGGCCCAATGCGCCTCGGGGGCCAGTGAAGCGCGCCAGGGCGCCATCGAAACTCAGAGCGCCGAGACCCTCCTCGGCAACGCCATCAACGGTGTCTGGTTCGACACCTGCACCAGCATCGGTGACGTCGATTTGGGTGACGACTTCCGAGAAAGTTTTCAGACGGAAACGCCTGTCCTCATGATCAGCGGGAGCATGGATGCGCTCACGCCGGACGCCAACGGCGAGCGGCTGCTCACCAGCTTTCTCAATGGTCAGCACCTCATCGTCGATGGGGCGTCTCACGACCTGATTGACGAGGCATTGCCGGAGATCGCACCGGCGCTGGTGGAATTCATGCTGGGCGATCCAGCGACCTCTTTCGCTGACTTGGAGTTGTCGGTCCCCTTCAACCTGACTTCTGTCCAGGTAACAGAGGTCGCAGAGGTCACGGGCTGGCTCGGCGAGTACTACAACAATCTTGACCTGAGCGGCACACCGGCGCTTGTGCGCGACGATCCGGCAATTGACTTTGACTGGGGCGTCGATGCGCCGGCCCCGGGCGTCACGCCCGACAACTTTTCGACACGTTGGACCATCACCCGTGATCTGCCCGCGGGCGCCTATCGGCTCTCGGTCCAGGTCGACGGCGGCGTACGCGTCTGGATCAACGATACGCCGGTGCTTGACGGCTGGGAAGATAGCGGACCGCGCAACTATGTGGCTGCGCTCAACTTGGGACGCGGCACGCATACGGCGCGGGTCGAATATTTCGCAGGCGCGGGCAATGCGGCGATCAGCCTCAAGTTCGTCAGCGCCGATCAATTTCCTGACTGGAGAGCTGAGTACTTTGACACGCCCAATCTAAGCGGCGAGCCAGTTGTGGTGCGTAACGAAGAGACTCTGGACGCGTTCTGGGGGCAGAGCGCGCCGGCTCCTGGCGTCCCGTCCAGCGATTGGTCAGGACGGTGGACGCGAGAGCTAATTTCGAAGCCGGCGTCTATCGCTTCACGATCGATGTCTCCGGCGGTGTCCGTCTCTGGCTGGATGGTCAATTGCTCATTGACAGCTGGGAGGAACTGGGGTTGCGCCGCTTGACCGTCGACACGGGCGAGCTGAGCCAGGATGGCCACGATATTCGTGTCGACTACTTCAAGCGCGCCGTTGATGGACGACTGGCCGTCGAGTGGCAGCCGGCGATCGTGACTGTGCCGCCGCAGGCCATCATCCGCGGTCCGACCCGGGCTCAAGTAGGCCAGAGCGTGGTCATGGATGGAAGCGGCTCGAGCGCCGCACCCGGACGAGAAATCGTCGAATATCTATGGAACTGGGGCGATGAGACAACGTCGACCGGTATTCAAGCACAGCACATCTACAGCGCAACAGGCATCTATAACGTCACGCTGCGGGTGATTGACGACGTGGGAGCCGTTGCCCAGAGCAGCACGCAACTCCGCATCGATTCCGAGCCGACCGCGCCCGATCCGGCGTCGCCGCCTACGGCGGTGATCAACTCGCCACGCCAAGGCATCGTCGGCACCGCCCTGCAATTTGACGCCATCGACTCGCGGCAGCAGCAATCCCATTATCAGCTTTGCCTGGGACTTTGGCGATGGCACGACAGCCAATGCCATCAGCGTGAACAAGATCTATGCTGGGTCCGGCACATTTAACGTCACGCTGACGGTAACGGATGATCAAGGCTTGCAGAGCACGGATAATCGCCTGATCTTCATTTCCGCGCCTGCGCCAACCGCGACGCCGGCGGGCGCCGAAAACGTTCCCACTGCAACACCTGTCATTCCCACGCCCGCGCCCGTCACGCCGACACCGGTCCCGGATGTAGTAACCGCGACGCCGGATCCTGGCGCACCGATTGCGACGCCGTCGCTTGTGGCAACTGCGCCGCCCGTACCAGAAATTACGTCTACACCGACGCCACCCGGTGACCAATCCCCCCTCCCGCCTGGTGGCACGGACCCGGGCGCGCCTCCGGACGTTGGCGCAGGCCCGACGGCGCTCATCTCGGGTACAGTTAACGGCCAGCCGATTACGGTGCAAGGCAATACTGAAACGGCCACAATCGTCAGAGTCAATGCGCTTGAAACCGTCGTACTGAGTGGGACCGGGTCACAGCCAGGCAGCGCGCCGATTGCTGATTATCAATGGACTGCGCCGTCAAACACCTACTCTGGGACGGAGTTCTCGGTTCAGTTTCCTGGCACCGGCACCTATGAAGTCACCCTTACAGTGACCGACGTCAACGGCCTATCGGATAGTGATAGTTGGTTGGTCGAAGTGCCATAAGTGGGACGTTTGGGCTTATGAGGCAGGTGAAATATAATCGAAGCTGTTTCCTGCCTTCATCCAAAATATGCGAACGTTGCTGGTGATCTGTGTGCCATGGCTGTTCCTTGGCATCGGCGCAAGGGGATCCAGTCAGGAGAAATCTCAGAGAGATTACCGAATTCCCTCAAGAAAGGAACGAATATCATGTCTGAATCTTCTCAATCTAACGTATTTGCACTTCTTTTCACAGACACGACAGGCGCCGACGACTTCTATGCTGCACTCGAAGGGATGGCCGATGATGGTCTGGTCACGATCGTTGACGCCGTCATTGCCATGCGCAATTCCGGTCAGGATGTCAACGTGCGCCAGATGACGCCGAAGAAGACGGGGCGGTACGCAACGGGCGGCGGCGGCATCGGATTCTTGGCCGGCATGCTCTTGGGGGGGCCCATTCTGGGTCTGGCCGCGGGCGCCGGTATCGGCGCGATCACCGCACGCATGAAGAACGACGGGATGGACCACGACTTCGTCAATGACATTGTCCAGGGCATCCAACCCGAGACCTCCGTTCTCTTTGTCATGACCGAAGATGGTAATGTAGAAAAACTGCGCGAAGCGCTGCGCCCCTATAAGGCCGTTGTGCTTACCACCAGCCTCACGGGCGCGCAAGAAGATGAGCTTCAACAGCTGCTGAAGAGCGAAGAGTAACGCGCACCCCGGCAGCAATCGTAAATGCACAAGGCGTTGACAGCAGTGGGGTCAACGCCTTGTGCATTTTTCCCCTAACATCTTCGCGCCCGGCCCAATCATGCGCCTGCGGCCGGCGGCGCGCTTCAACGATCCATGCTTAAAGCGAGGGGCCCATGTCTTTCTGGAATAATAGCTCAACTGCAGTCAAGGCTGCCTTGGTTGTCGGTGCCGCAGCCCTGCTCTTCCTGCTCATTTTCCTTATTTCCAATCTGGGCGGCTCACAAGCGCCGGACGCAAGCGCGCCCGAGGTGTTGACGCCGGCGGCCAGCGCCACGGCCCCTGGCGAGATAGAGCCGACTGCGCCGGCAACGCCCGAGGCAGTCGATGCAATGGTGACGGCAGAGAGTGCGGTGAACGTGCGCCTGGGTCCCGGTACCAATTATCCAAAGACAGGCATGCTCTTGGCCGGGCAGTCGGCGACGGTCACCGGGCGCAACGCCGACTCAAGCTGGTGGGCCATTGATTTCCCCGTCCAGCCAAATAACGTCGGTTGGGTGGCAGCCGACTTTGTCACCGCGAGCGATGTCGACAATGTTCCGGTCCTGGAGGCGCCTGTCGCGCCCGCGCCAACGTTGGCCCCGCCTGTTGCTATCACGGCCTGGCGCGGCGCATATTATGCCAATCCCAACCTGGATGGTGATCCCGTGCTCGTGCGCAATGACGAGCAGCTCGACTTTAACTGGGGAAGTCAACCGCCAGCGGCCGGCATGCCTGCCACCAACTGGTCGGCGCGCTGGACCATCAATCGTAACGTTCCGGCTGGTACATATCGCTTCTCAGCCTGGGTAGACGACGGCATTCGGATCTATGTGGACAATCAGCTTCTCATTGACGGCTGGCTGGCTGGCACCGCACGCAACTACCAAACTGACGTCAATCTCAGCGCGGGGGCGCACAGCGTGCGCGTTGAGTATTTCCAAGGCACGGGCGATGCTCTGCTCCAGCTTTCGATCGGCTATGTGGAAGGCTTCCCGGAGTGGAAGGCCGAATACTTCGGCAACGTAAGCTTGGAGGGTACGCCGACCGTGGTACGCAACGAGTCGTCGATTGATTACGACTGGGGCATTAACCCGCCTGCGCCAGGCCTGCCGGCAGACAACTGGTCGGCCCGTTGGAGCCGGTCCTATGACTTGGCTGCGGGAGCGTACACAATATCAGCCGATGTAGCGGGCGGCGTACGCATCTGGATCGATGATCAGCTACTCATCGACTCGTGGACGAATGAGCCGCTGCGTCTGCTCTCTGCCGATACCGGCGAACTCAACGCCGGACGTTATCAACTGCGCGTCGAGTACTTCAAGGAACGTGATCCCGGCAGGTTGCTGGTCACCGGCGTCGAAGCGGATGGCGATCCCATTCCGCCCAAGGCGGTCATTCAGGGGCCCAGCCGTGCAGTCGCTGGCGACGAAGTGACGTTCAGCGCCATCGGTTCGGAAGTTGCGGCCGGCAGCCATATTCAGAGCGTGAACTGGGATTTCGGCGATGGCAACAGCGCACAAGGCGTTTCGGTTACATATGTCTTTGCCCAGGCGGGCATCTACAATATTGTGATGACCGTGACCGATGACAAGGGGCTGAGCGACAATGACACCCAGCAAATCCGCATCAGCGACGAAACGAGCACGCCGGAAGCGCCTCAACCGCCCATAGCCGTCATTGATGCACCCGCACAGGGGCAAGTGGGGCTACCGATCACGTTCTACGCCGGCAATTCCCAGTCGGTGAATCCGATTTCAAGCTATCAATGGGACTTCGGCGATGGGACCACGGCCGATGCCGTCAGCGTTCAGAAGACCTTTACCGAGGCGGACGTCTTTACCGTAGTGCTCACGGTCATCGATGACAGCGGATTGACGAGTATTGCCGAGCAGCAGATTGCGATTCGCGAAAGCGATCCGCCGGTGGTGCCGACGCCTACTGCTGAAGGGGTGACGCCGGAACCGCCCATCGAGCCCACGGCGGAAGCACCTGACGCCACAGCCGAGCCGACCGAAGAAGTGACGGCCGAGCCGCCGGACGCGACCGAAGCGCCCGAGGTTGAATTGCCCATTGCGCCGCCGCCACCGGTCGTGGTCGTCACCGTGGACGGCGTCCAAGTGGAGCCAATCATTACAGATGGAACGTCGACGGTTCAGTTGACTGCCGGCCAGACGCTGGCGATCGACGCCAGCGCCGCACTCGAGGAAGCGCCTGATCTGGTTTTCACATGGGACATGGGCGATGGGAGTCCGCCTAAAACGGGGCCTGCGTTCGAACACAGCTATGCGGAGCCGGGTACCTATACGATTTCGATCGATATCGACAACGGCACCGAGTCGGCGGCCACCGTTTGGCAAGCGCAGGTAAGCGAGTAGCACGAGCCCGTCTGTCATTCCGAGCGAGCACAGCAACGCCTGTCCTGAGCGTGTCGAAGGAAGGAATCTAGAGCCAGCGGACCAAGCATCAACGATCGGCGCAAGCCCTCGCGCGCGGGATAAGACTGACGGGATGATGACGAGACGCCGTCTGTCATTCGAGCGAGCGCAGCGACGAGGAATCTAGAGCTAGCTTGACCAGGGGTCGACGACCAACCTCAAGATCCCTCGCTGCGCGTCTGGATGACAACCGTGGTTGGCGGGATGACGACGAGAACCCGCCTATGCGCCGGTTTCCGCCTTGGCAAACTGGCGGGCCTGGGTTATCCAGCGATCATAGTGGACCAGCGACCAGCCTTTGCTGCCGATTATCTGGTGCAATGACTCCTCGCTGAGCCGACTCAACGCGTCAAACGTTGTCACGCCAGCCAGTTCTAGCCGGGCGGAGAAAATGGGGCCAATTCCCTTGATGCGCTCCAAATCGGACGGAGCGCGCTGGCCGCTTGTAATTGCGGCGTAGACCTTTGCCTGAGAGATCCAGCTCTCGTAATCGGCGGTACGTCCCTTGCCGACGATATCGGCAAGCTGATCAGTCGTACAGGCAGCCAAGTCCTCAAATGTCTTGATGCCAGCCGCACGCAGCCGCTTGGCATAAACAGGACCTATGCCGTTGATCTCTTCCAAATCGTTGGGCAACAGGCCAACATTCAACAGGTCGGCAAATCCACGAGCCTGCGCGATCCATTGATCAAAGTCGATATCTTGCCCCGCCGGCGCCTGCACGATTTCAGCGAGTTGGGCCGGCGTCTGCACAGCAAGCTGACCAAACGTCTCGACGCCGCCGGCATAGAGCCGTTCCTCATACACGGGACCAACGCCATCTATCTGCTCCAAATCGTCGCGCACAACATAGAGGGCTGCCGCATCGGCAAATCGACTCTTATTCAACTCAATGTAGAGGGCATCACGCTCGTGGCGGAGAACGTCCAATTCCTGCTGCAAGACAACTGTCGCCGCATCAGCTTCGGGGTCAAGCGGCGTAACGCGCGTGCGGGTCGCCCCTTCGTCGACGACTACTGTACTCTCCGCGGTTGCGTCAGCTAGCTGACGCGCCAATGCATCCCGCTCCTGCTTCAAATCATCCACCTGGCTTTGCGCACTAGCCAACTGACGCTGCAAGGCTTCGGCCTCAGCTTGCTCTTGCTGTGCTGTGGCAAGCTGTTCCTGAACCGCATCCAATTCAGCACGCAAGGCCATATCGCTCTTGTCAATGCGCGCGGCATTTCGCCGCCAAAAGAACCAATCAATTACCCATTCAATCAACCAACCGACAAAGAGACCGGCCAGGAAGAATAGCAAGGAAGTGTTCATCGATTATACTCCAGTGGCTGAAGAGCGGGCGTCTGTTTACGTTGCCTCTCTATTAAAGCAGAGTGCTAACCGATTGAGCAAACCGTGTGCGGGCGGCTACCATCCCCCTTCACCAATCACTCACGGAAATTGTAGTCAAGCTTTTGTACAGATTTTGTCACACCATGATAGACTACGCAATAATAGAGAAGCGGAAACGCAGGTGAATCCGCATTCGGCAGCATTAGCAGGATCATCAATAAAGAGTGAGGAGCAAATTCTCTGATGGCTGATTGCGATGTACTCGTCATCGGCGCTGGCCACAATGCCCTGGTTTGTGCCGGTTACCTGGCCCAAGCGGGATACAGCGTTATCATGCTGGAGCGACGACACAAGGTAGGCGGGGCCGTGGTGACAGAAGAGATCGTCCCCGGTTTCCAGTTCGATCTGGGTGGATCGGCCCATATCTTGATTCATCACACGCCGATTGTCGCCGACCTGCAGCTAGAGCGCTATGGCCTGGAATACCTGGATGTTGATCCACTCTTCTTTGCCCCCTTTCCTGACGGCAGTCATATTACCTTCTGGCGCGATCTCGATCGCACATGTGAAAGCATTGCGGCGGTCTCGCCAGTCGACGGTGAAAACTACCGGCGTTTCATTAAGATGTGGCAACCGTTGGCCGAGGGCATGGTGCGCAGCTTCCTGGAACCGCCAACCGGCGGCAACCTGTTCAAGAACTTGGTGCTCAAGACGGGCGGCGAAGCTCGCTTCGAGCGGCTTGCCGATGTTTTGAGCGGCTACGGTCAGGTATTGCGCAATAGCTTTGTCGACCCGCGCGTGCAGGCAGCCATTGCTTGGATGGCGGCGCAGTCTGGTCCGCCACCGGGCGAACCAATGTCTGCGCCCTTTGCTCTCTGGCAGCCCATGTACCATGTGACCGGGCTGCGCCGTCCACGCGGCGGGTCGGGCATGCTGACCCAGGCGCTGGCGCGCATGATTCAGGCCCACGGCGGTCAAATCATTGCGGGCGCGCCGGTCACGCGTATCTTGACGCAAAATGGTCGGGCAGTGGGCGCAGAAACAGAAGGCGGCATTCGTGTGACCGCAAGGGCCGTCGTCTCTGGTGCGCACATTCACACCACAATGGCCATGCTGGAGGATGCGCCCGTACCGGCCCAGGCTCGCCGGCTGGCCACACGCTCCCACACTGGCAACGGATTCGGCATGATCATTCGCTGCGCCATGGACGATCTGCCAAACTACACGGCGCTACCCTCGCCGGCGGATGGCACGCCGGGTCCCCAGCACCGGGCCATGCAGTTCATCTGCCCGGATATAAACTATCTTGAGCGGGCCTATGGCGACTATTTGGGCGGCAAACCGTCGGACGATCCAGCGCTGATTGCGATGACCTTTTCGGCCGTCGATCCGACGCTGGCGCCGCCAGGTAAGCACACGCTCTTCATTTGGGGCCAGTACTATCCCTACGAGCTGGCTTCAGGGGAATCATGGGACGATATTGGTGATCGCGTCGCCGATCGCATGCTCGACAAGCTGGCAGAATACGCGCCCAACGTTCAAGACGCGGTGATCGACCGCCTGGTGGAGCATCCGCTCTACCTGGAACGCGAACTGGGCCTGCTGCGCGGCAACGTCATGCATCTCGAAATGTCGATCAACCAGATGTTCATGCTGCGGCCGGCGATTAGCATGGCCAACTATCGAGGTCCCCTCCAGGGCCTCTATCTGACCGGCGCCAGCACCCATCCAGGGGGCGGCATCATGGGCGCGGCAGGTCGAAACGCCGCGCAAACGCTCTTGAAGGATTTCTCACGCGGCAAGGCGTGACTGACTGGCTGACAATTGATCATTGCCGCTTGTCAATTGACAATGACCAACGGAGTTGATTGTGACAATGACCAACGGAGTTGATTGCTACCTATGACCTACTTCGGCTTTCTCGCCCGTTTTCTGGGCATTCCGCTGTTGATTCTTGGCCTGCTGACCTGGTGGGATGCACGCCAAGAGCGCCGCCTGCCCGTGCCCTTCCGCACCTGGGCGCCAGGCTTCGTCATTCTGGCCCATATCATCGTGGCCGTTCTCTATACAACCCCCTGGGACAACTACCTGGTGGCGACCAGCGTTTGGTGGTATGACCCGGCGCTGGTAACCGGGCTGGTGATCGGCTGGGTGCCGATTGAGGAATACACGTTCTTTGTTCTCCAGACGATCATGACCGGGCTAATTTGGCTCTTTCTGGCCAAACGGTTGGTAAAAGATGATGACGTCATGCGCGCGTCCGACCGTCGTCCGCAGTTGCGCTTATGGTCGACGGCCGTGATCGGCGTGCTTTGGGCCGCATCCGCAGTGCTGCTTTTCTCGGGTTGGAAGCCGGGAACCTATTTGGCGCTGGAGCTTGTGTGGGCGCTGCCGCCGATCATGCTGCAGCTCGGCTTTGGCGCCGACATCCTGTGGCGCTACCGCAAACTGGTCTTCTGGGCATTGATTCCGGCCACGATCTATCTTTGCATTGGCGATGCCCTCGCCATCGGCTCCGGAACCTGGACAATCGATCCAGCCCAATCGACCGGCATCATGGTGGCCAACCTGCCGATTGAAGAGATCATTTTCTTCTTTATCACCAACACGCTGGTCGTCCTGGGCATGACGCTTGTCTTGGCGCAAGAAAGCCAGGCCCGGGCGCCAGAGGTCGTGCTGACATGGATGAAGCGACTTGGGGCCAAGCCCCAGCTTTCGGCTGAAACAAAGTAGCGTATCAATCAACAACCCCCAGGCGCTTCTGCACGCTTCTGGGCTAGCATAGAGTGCCATAGTTTGTCATGACCGTATCGCTGAACGCATTTGCAGCTCCTGAACACGAACCGTTTTTCTGGCCGGGCGGCACTGGTCGGGCCGCGCTCCTCATTCACGGCTTTCCCGGTACGCCGGCGGAAATGCGGCCAGTTGCCGAGGTAATGCATGCAATGGGTTGGACGACCCAAGGCGTGCTCCTGCCCGGCTTTGGGCGGGACTTCGCCCAAATGTCCGACTACACTCACGAAGACTGGGCGGGCGCTGTCGCGGACGCGCTCGCACGCTTGCGCGCCACGCACGAGAATGTGGTGCTGGTGGGCAATTCGGTGGGCGCGGCCGTCGGTCTGGCGGTCGCAGCTCGCCACAAGGTCGATGGGTTGCTCCTCTTTGCGCCCTTCTGGCGCGCCAATCAGCGTTTGCTCGATGCGCTCTACCCGGCCGCACGGCTGGCGTTCCCACGCATTCGTCCCTTCAAAAGCGCCGACTTTGCCGACCCAAAATTTCGCGAAGCCCTGGGGCGCTTCTTACCCGATAGCAATCTTGATGATCTGGCGACGCAGGCAGCCATCCGCGACCTGGCGCTGCCCATGAGCGTCCTCGGCACGGTGCGTGCGGCGGGTCGCGCCGGCTATGAGGCAGCGGCTCAAGTTGACGCGCCAACGCTGATTGTTCAGGGAACGGACGACATCATCTCCCATCCGGAGCGTACGCTTGAGTTAGCCCAGCGTCTGACCGCTGCAACAGAGTTGCGAATGGTAGCGGGTGACCACGTCCTGACTCTGCTAAACAACGGCGCCCAACGCGAAATCATCGAATCCATCCAGGCGTTCGCGATGGACAATATCCCAAACCCGACGCCGTCTGTGCAGGAGGCAAGCAAGTGAATAGCCAATCGATCTCTGGCCGCTCACAACAAACTACATTTCGTCCCAACGTGTCACACCTGCTGATTGGCGCCTGGGTGCTCACCATGATCTCCATTCCCATCGTCCGCTGGGTGATCGGCGACGATGCCCTGCGTTGGGGCGTGATGCTCTCGGTCTCCTTGCTGGCGACGGCGGTGGTCGTCCTCCTCTGGCAGGCGTGGGGCGCGGTGCGCACGGTCCGCACAGTCTTCGTCGTGATGCTCTTTTCCTGGGCCATCGAATGGATTGGCAGTACAACCGGTCTGCCCTTTGGCCGCTACCACTACACCGACGAACTCATCCCCCAATTGATGCATGTACCGCTGGCCATCCCCCTCGCCTGGCTCATGATGCTGCCGCCGGCCTGGGCCATTGCCGCAAGCATTAGCGGACGCTGGAGGGGATGGCGTTTTGTGCTGCTGAGCGCTGCTGCGTTTACTGCCTGGGATTTCTTTCTCGACCCACAGATGGTAGACTGGGGATTCTGGGTATGGGATCAGCCGGGCGGCTACTTCGGCATCCCGTGGATCAACTTTTTTGGTTGGTTGCTGAGCGCGGCGCTACTCACGCTCCTGGCCCGCCCGCTCCCTCTGCCGCTACCGCCGCTGGTGGCAATCTATGCGATCACCTGGGCGCTGCAGACGATTGGTCAGCTCTTCTTCTGGCGCATGCCCGGTCCGGCCCTGGTGGGGTGCGCGGCGATGGGTCTTTTTCTCTGGCTTGCCTGGCGTAAACGTTTTGCGCTTCATCCATCAATTGAGTAACTAATGTTCCAAGTTCTGGTCTGGACCCTGATTGCGTTCTTTTTCGGATCATTGCCCTTCTCGGTCTGGGTGGGCCAGACGATACTCAAAACCGACGTGCGCGCGGTTGGAGATCACAATCCCGGCGCGACCAACGTCTTACGCGCCGGGGGCAAAGGTCCGGCGGCCCTGGCTTTGGCCCTTGACTGGCTAAAAGGCACGATCCCTGTGGCATTGGCCTACGGTTGGGTCGGCATTGACGGCTGGGGTCTTGTGCCGGTTGCCATCGCGCCGGTCGCAGGCCATGCGTTCTCACCCTTTTTACACTTCCAAGGCGGCAAGGCGGTGGCCGTCACCGCCGGCGTCTGGACCGCGCTCACGGCGTGGGAAGGACCAACGGTGGGCGGGCTGCTAATGGCTGTAGCCGTCTATTTTGTGGGCGCGAATGGCTGGGCAGTCAGCCTTGCCATGACGGGAATGATGGCCTACCTCTGGTTTGCGCCGCCTTCTTGGAATGGCATGATGATCCGGCCGGATCGCACCATCATGTTGGCGATTTGGCTGGGGCAGATGGCGATTCTGCTGTGGAAGCACCAGGTCGACTTTGAACAGTCACCCTTTGGTTATCGTCGAAAGCGTGTGGCCGAATGAGCGGCGCATTTCCCCTCCTCGCCCTTGTCGCGACCGGCGCGTTGCTCACGATGTTGCTGATTGCACTCACCAACATTCGGGTCTTTCTGCGCCTGGCAGCGCCGGCAGATTCACAATGGACGCCACGCGTTTCGGTCCTTGTTCCGGCTCGTAACGAAGCCGACCATCTGGGTGATACCGTCGCCCACCTCCTGGCTCAGGATTATCCCGATTTTGAGATCCTCATTCTGGACGACCACTCGGAGGACGACACGGCCGCAGTCGCCCGGCATGCCGCGGCCGGCGCTTCGTGCGTGCGTGTGTTAACCGGAGCGCCCCTGCCGCCGGGTTGGCTGGGCAAACCGTGGGCCTGCCATCAACTCAGCCGTTCCGCCGCCGGCGCCGTGCTCGTCTTTACGGACGCCGACGTGAAGTGGGAGCCGGGTGCGCTGAGCTCGATTATCGAGCTGATCGCAAACAACGAAGCCGACCTGCTGACTGTGTGGCCCACCCAGATCACGGTGACCTGGGCCGAACGGCTGGTAGTACCGCTGATGGCCATGGCCGTGCTCGCCTATCTCCCCCTGCCCATGGCCCATGACACGCGCATGGTGCAAGCCGCGGCGGCCAACGGGCAATGCATGGCGTTCCGCCGGCGCGCCTATGACGCCTGCGGCGGCCACCTGGCAGTAGCCGGACGCATCGTTGAAGACCTGGCTCTGGCCGAGGCGATCAAGCGTGCCGGTCTCAATCTGCGCATGGCCGACGGCAACGAGACGATCAGCTGTCGCATGTATCATGGCTGGCGAGACGTCATCAATGGCTACACGAAAAACATCCTGGCCGGACACCGAAATTCGTTTGTACTGTTGGCGGCGTCTACGTTGTTGCATCTGCTGCTCTTTGTCATGCCATGGCTCTGGTTCGGGGCAATTGTCGTCAGCGAAATCACCCCGCAAAGCCCCACCATGAATCCTGGTCAACTCCTTGCGCTCAGCTGGCCCCTTGCCCTTATCAGCCTGGGCGTGGCCATTCGTGCGATTACAGCGCGCGCCTCCAACCAACGCGTCCGCGATGCGTTGCTTATGCCCGTCTCAGCCCTTATCATGACCGGCATTGCGGCCAATGCAGTCTGGCAGCAGTTGCGTTATGGCGGCCATCGCTGGAAAGGGCGCATCGTGCGCGAGCAGACGCCCGTGCAGACGCCCGTCAGCCAGAAAGACACGCATCACCATGCCTGAACAAACCGTCGCCATTGTAGGGGCCGGCATCGGCGGCCTGAGCGCGGCCATCCGCCTGGCCGCACGGGGTGTACGCGTCGTGGTGGTCGAACAGAACGATGCCCCCGGCGGCAAGATGAGCCAGATCGAGCAGGACGGCTTCCGCTGGGACACAGGGCCATCGGTCATCACCATGCGTCACGTCTTTGAGGAACTCTTTCAGGCAGCCGGCCGCAAGCTGGAGGACTATCTGACGCTGCTGCCGGTCGAGCCGTTGACCCGCTACTTCTACCACGACGGCACAGTGCTCGACGCCAGCAGCGATTTGCGCCGCATGGCCGAACAGATCGAAACGATTGCGCCGCGCGATGTAGAAGGCTATATCGATTTCCTGGCCTATGCGGCCAAGCTCCATCGCATCACGGGGCCGGTCTTCATCTACGACGAGCCGCCCAGCCCGCGCACGTTGGCCCGGGTTTCACCTCTGCAACTCCTGGAGGTCGACCCGTGGATGTCGATCGATCAGGCGGTCCGCAAGCGGGTCCATTCGCCCCAATTGCGCAAGCTGCTCAATCGCTTTGCCACCTACGTGGGCGCCGACCCCTATCAGGCCCCCGCCACGCTCAGCGTGATCGCCCATGTGGAACTGACCGGCGGCGTCTGGTATCCCCAGGGCGGCATCTACTGCATTGCTGCAGCGATGACGCAGCTTGCGCGCGAACTTGGCGTCGAGTTGCATACCGGCCGGGCAGTCCAGCAAATTCTGGTGACCAACGGTCGTGCGGCCGGTCTGCAATTAACTGACGGAGAACGGATTGCTGCCGATGCGGTGATCGCCAACGTGGATGTGGCCACAGTCTATCAGCACCTGTTGCCGCCGGCGATCGCCACCCCGTCGCGACGCCGGCGCCATGCGGCTCTGCCGACCTCCTGCTCGGGCTACGTTTTGCTCCTGGGCGTAGAAGGCCAGCATCCTGCGCTGGCCCACCACAATATCTTCTTTGCCGACGACTACCGCAAAGAATTCCGTCAGATTTTTGCCGATGGTCGACCGCCCGACGAACCGACCGTCTATGTGGCGATTACGTCGAAGAACGATCCAGACCACGCACCGGAGGGTTGCGAAAACTGGTTTGTGCTCGTCAATGCGCCGGCCTCAGACGAACGTTTCGTCTGGGAGGATGCGCAAGACCGCTACCGAGAACGGGTCCTGGATGCGCTGGCACGGCATGGGCTCGAGGTTCGTGGCCGGATCCGCAGCGAGGTGCAACTCACGCCCAACGACATCGCCCGCATGTCGGGAGCCTGGCGTGGCGCGCTCTATGGCATTTCGTCGAACCAGGCCCTGAACGCGTTGCGCCGCCCGCACAATCGATCCCGCGACTTGCCCGGTCTCTATTTTGCCGGCGGCACGACGCATCCCGGCGGCGGCGTGCCCATGGTGACGCTCTCGGGCAAGGTCGCCGCAGAAATGGTAGAACGAGATATACTTCGCGGCTAACGCCACTATGCGCCCCCACAGCAGCGCCTCGCTGCTATGCAATTGATTTGGAGCCATCCATGGCGAGCACAACTTCAAAGCGGCGAATCTGGCGCTTCATCGGCATTGGCGCTGCTCTCCTCCTCGCAGTCATCCTGATCGGCGCACTCGGCTTTGTGATTTGGGCCAGCAATCCAGCCGAGCCCATGCCCGAAGCGCTAGCCGCGCTGGAATCTAGCCCGGAGGTGACGGTTGAAACCGAACCATGGCTTACCTTTACGCCAGTGGCGGAACCGGCGCAGGAAGGCTTCATTTTTTATCCCGGCGGACTCGTCGACGCCCGGGCGTATGCCCCGGCCGCACACGCCATCGCCGCGGCCGGCTATCAGGTCGTGATTGTCCCGATGCCCCTCAACTTGGCGCTGCTGGCGCCAAACCGCGCCAGTAAGGTGATGAAGGCTTTCCCGACCGTCGAAACTTGGTCAATCGGCGGCCATTCACTAGGTGGTAGCGTGGCGGCCGGTTTTATCGAACGCCACCCCGGCCAGATCAAAAACCTAGTGCTGTGGGGCGCGTATCTTTCGGGCAATAGGACGCTGCGCGATCAGGAGATAGCCGTCTCTTCAATCTATGGCACGCTAGATGGCGTAGCCACGCCCGAAGAAATTGCGGAGTCCCGTCCGTCACTGCCCGCTGAGACTGAGTACATTGCTATTGAAGGCGGCAATCATGCGCAGTTTGGCTGGTATGGGGATCAGAACGGCGACAACCCGGCCACCATCAGTCGTGAAGATCAGCAGATGCAGACGATCCAGGCAACACTTCAACAGCTCGGGTCCTGACAAGCGCAGCTTCCGGCATTCTATGCGGATACCATCCTCCCTGGACAGCGGGATCAATCAGCGCACGCCATGCTGCATTTCCGCATACCCCTCCACCCCTCAGCCAAGCTTGCACACACCTTGCAAAAGCTTTGCACAGCTTTAATCCAGCAAATCGGAAGTTTCAGCACAGTAAATCTGGCCTGAATGGGTCATAATGCCATTCGGTGCAAGCTAGTGCCGCAGCTTGCCGCAATCCCGACCAACTGATTGTCCAGGTGTAGGGTATGCACACGCCCGATTTCAACGCGTGGATGTTTACGCAGCCTGACAGCGAGTGTTGGAATTTATAAGGAGTACCTGTCGCAAAATCGCGATAGAGAGAACAGAGTCAAAAGATGAACGTATCATGACAGAACTAGAAACATTAGACAGGGTCTTTATCAAGGATTTGCTATTGCGTGGCATCGTCGGCATCAATCCAGAGGAGCGGGTGAATCGGCAGGACATCGTAATCAATGCCACGTTTTGGACAGATACGCGTGCGCCGGGCGCCAGCGATGACATTGCCGAAACGGTCAACTATCGTACGGCAGCCAAGGCGATGATTGCCTATGTGGAGAGCGAAGGACCGCTGCTCGTCGAAAAAATGGCGGCAGACCTGGTACGCATCTGCATGGAGGCGGAAGCAGGGATTCAGGCAGTGGAGTTAACTGTCGAAAAGCCGGGAGCCGTCCGTTTTGCACGCTCCGTGGGACTAACAATTTTCCGCACGCGTGCGGAAATTTTCGGCCACGCAACGCAATAGTTTCCCCGGCCGTTTGGGCTTGGAGGCCACCCTGAAGCATCCAAGTCCGAACGGCATTTAGCAACTGGAAAGACGTGAAAGATGACCGATGTTCTGCTTCTGCTGGGCTCAAACATTGAGCCAGTAGCCAATTTCAAGACTGCGCTACAGGCGCTTGATGGCATACCGGATAGCCGCGTCGTTGCCGTTAGCGCCACCTACGTAACGCCAGCAATCGGCGCCGACGGCGAGCAGGCCGACCAGCCGGACTTTCACAATGCAGCGGTACATGTGCAGACAGCGCTCGATATTCACGATTTGCGCCGACAGCTGCGCCAAATCGAGTCCCAGCATGGACGCGTGCGCACGCATGATAAGTTTGCGGCTCGTCCGCTTGACATCGACATCACCTTTTTCGGGCAGTCGATCCTAACGATTGACGGAACCGAAATCCCGGATCCGGATGTGGAACAGCAGGCCTATGTTGTGATCCCGCTTGCTGAAATTGCGCCAGATTGGCGTCATCCTCAAACCGGTCAGAGACTTCGCCAGATCGCTGATGGACTGGCAAACCAAGAAATGGAGTTCGTACAGATATGAAGAATGTAAAATTTGCTCCCAATGGCAAGCACAACGGCAACGGCAGCTACAACGGCCATGGCAACGGCAACTACAATGGTAACGGCAACGGGCACCAACACATGCACGGCAACGGGTTTGGCGTTGATGTCTTGGAACCGGCCGGGCAGCTCGCGGTCAAGGAAAGCTACGACCCGGCTTTCGAAGCAATCATCGAGCAGATGCTCGAGCGCATCGGCGAAAACCCGGAGCGCGAGGGGCTCGTCCGCACTCCCCTGCGCGTGGCCAAGGCCATGGACTTCTTGACCAGCGGCTATCGTACCGACCTCGACACCGTAATCAACAATGCGGTCTTTGAGGACGAAGGCCAGGGCATGGTGCTCGTCCGGGATATCGAATTCTATTCCATGTGCGAACACCATATGCTGCCCTTTTATGGCAAAGTGCACATTGCCTATATCCCGGACGGCAAGATTATCGGCCTGAGCAAGCTGGCCCGCATCGCCGACGTCTTTGCCCGGCGCCTGCAGGTGCAGGAACGGCTGACCAATCAGATTGCCGACGCGCTCGAAGAGGTGCTGGAGCCCAAGGGCGTGGCCGTCATGGCCGAAGCCGTTCACTTCTGCATGATGATGCGCGGTGTGCAAAAGCAGGGCAGCAGCACGGTGACCAACGCCATGCGCGGTGCGTTCGCCGACGATGCCGTACTGCGTAGTGAATTCATGACCAGCGTCCGGGGTTAATCATGTCACGGAATGCCATGGTCTGGGGTGCGAGCGGCGGGATTGGTCGTGCCCTGGTTCAAACATTGGCGACCAACGACTGGCGGGTTACGGCCGTGTCGCGCCGGGTTGACGATCTCGTTGACCTGGCCGACACAGTCATTGCAGCCGATCCTGCCGACGATTTTCAGGTTCAGCAGGCAGTCATGCGTACGGCGCAAGAAGCGGATGAGATTGACTTGTGGATCTACGCTGCGGGTGATATATTGGCTTCCCCTGTGGCAGAATTGGGGCCGTCAGAGTGGCAACGAATTCTCGATGCGAATCTGACCGGGGCGTATTTGGCAGCACACCACTCGCTGCCGTTACTGGCTGAAGATGCCCACTTGATCTTTGTCGGTGCGCAGCATGAGCGGCTGCAACTGCCGGGGCTTGCGGCCTATGCTGCAGCCAAGGCCGGTCTGCAAGCCTACACAACCACGCTGGCCAAAGAGCAGCGCAAGCGCCGGGTCAGCCTCGTCCGACCCGGCGCAGTTGATACGCCTTTATGGGAAAAAGTGCCGTTGCGCTTGCCCAAAGATGCACTTGCAGCGGATGTGGTGGCCGAACAGATTTTTGGTCTGTATGAAAATGGTCACAAAGGAACGATGGACCTCTAAATGAATGAGCACGTGAAGGAAATCATCCGGAGACTGCTTGACTTGGGCGACCGCATCAGCGATGCGTTGGCCCCTGCTCCTGCTCCGCAACCAGCGCCCATCCCCGTCAACCGGCCATCAGCGCGGCCGCGTGCCTCTAGAGAACGCAGAAAACCCTAAAACCGGATGGATGAAGCCCGCCAAGGTAGCTTGTCATCCCGGCGCGCAGCGAGGGATCTTGACGCCGGTTGAGCACACTCGGCCGGTCAGCACCAGATTGCTCAACTCATCCAATTGCCCCAGATAACGAACTGCGCTACAGTTGTCCCTGATCCAAAGCCGGACGTTATCGACAGAGAACAGGGAAACGCATGATGCGCAGCAAACTCCTCATTATTGGCGCCGGCATGACCGGCCTGATGACTGCCCTCCAGCTCGATGGCAGCAGCCACGACGTGACCATCCTCGACAAGGGACGCAGCGTCGGCGGCCGCCTCGCGACGCGACGCGTGGGCCAAGGACGTGCTGACCATGGCGCGCAATTCTTCACCGCGCGCGACCCTCAATTCCAAGAATATGTCGACTCATGGCAGGAAGCGGGCCTCGTCTTCAGGTGGTCGTCCGGCTGGAGCGACGGCAGCCTCAACCCGACAGGGGCCGACGGCTTTCCCCGCTATGCGGTAAGCGGCGGCATGAATGCCCTGGCCAAGCACCTGGCCAAGCAAGTAGAAGCCATGCCCAACGTGGCGATTGAGGTAAACGCACGTGTGGCAGCCATCCGCCATGATGAGCAGCGCTGGTTCGCACGCACGGACGATGGCCGGCAGTATGAAGCAGACACACTGGTGCTGACTGCGCCGGTCATTCAATCGATTGAGATGCTGGCCCAGGGCGGCGTCGATCTGCCCGAGATTTGCCGCAAGGAACTGGGTCCGTTGAACTATGCGCCCTGCCTCTGCGGCCTCTATCGGGTCGAGGGCAAGGTCACGCTGCCGGAGCCCGGCGCCATGCAGCGCCCGCGCGCAGAGATCAGCTGGATCGCCGATAACCAGCGCAAGGGCATTTCGCCGGACGCGACCGTCATCACCGTCCACGCCGGACCGGACTTCAGCCGCATACACTACGATGCGCCGGATGAGACAGTAGAGCCCTACCTGCGCGCCGCACTCACGCCCTACCTGAGCCCACAGGCACAAATTGTCGAGACGCAGGTCAAGCGCTGGCGCTACGCGCTGCCGCTAGTCCTCTATCCGCAACGCTACCTCAAGGCCATTGACTTGCCCTCGCTCTATTTTGGCGGCGACGCGTTTGGCGGGCCCCGGGTGGAGGGAGCGGCCTTGTCTGGGATAACGATTGGGCAGATGCTGAGGACAGAAGAATAGTTAATTTTCAATAGACAATGAATAATTATTGATGGTGTGAAGTCGAGAATCAGTAATAATTATTCATTGTCTATTCTTGATTAGCCATGTCCGATTGGCCTAGCGCTCGATGAGGGGCAGGAAAAGCTGACTGGCCCACGGCACCGTTAATTCGATTTCTTCAGACTGAGCCAATGGAGCGTCGCGCTCGTCGACGGCGACGATGCGCAGGCTGTAGACTCCCGGCAAGAGATCGTCCAGCGTGGTCTCGGTTGCAGCGTTGGGCAGCGTCTCGATCAGCTCCAGGTCGATGCCAAAGGGCAGACGACCGAAGAGCTGATAGCCGGTGGCGTCAGCCTCCTGCGGCTGGCTCCAATCGAGCACAAGCTCGCCCGCTTCATTTACCGCGCCCTGTAGCGCCAGCGTTTCGCTCTCCTCGTCAAGCACGATGGAGGGCGGCGTGTAATGACACCAGTTGCCGATGGTTGGCGTCAGCTCGCCATACCAGGCATTGATGAACTCATCCCACTGAAATTCCTCAACAAACGCAAAGTTACCCTGCACCAGCACCGTTTGGCTGGGGTCCGGCGTCCAGACCGCGGCTTGATCACCGCCGGCCTGGTAGACGCTGGCCCGCCAGACGACACTGGCCGGCAGATTGCGCGGCAGCGGCGCCAGGATGGTGATCCGGTCGTTGTAGTCCCAGAGCGAGTCGGGCGCAAGATAGGGACTACCCGTGCGCGACGCAGAGCTGAGCTCGCGCAGGACATCAATCGAGCGCGCCGGCGGCTCCATGCACGCCATAGGGGTCATTCTCGGGCACCCGGTTGCGTAGCTGCAACGCGAATGACCCTGCCCCCATGAGTTCATCCGGCGGCCCCAGCACAAACTCGCCCGCACCACACTGGGTCGTGTCCACATATGAAGCGTCCAGCGCCGCCGCGCGAATGGTGGCAGCCTCGCCACCGTCAAGCGCACCCAACAGCGCCTCCCCCAAGTCACTGACCGCCGCCGCAATGTTGTCGATGTCACTGCTGCGCGCCCAGAAGATGGCATTGGGATGGCGGTTGTTGAGGTTCGCCTCGTAGCGGCGCAGAATGTCGCCGGCGATTGCCGCGTTGTCCGCGGCCGGGGCCATGCGTGCGATGTATTGCGCGTATGGCGCCACCAGCCAGGCATAGTTGGGCGAAGCGATGAAGACTTCCGCTGCCGCACGCACCTCGTAGAGCACATCAAGATTGCCCTGGAAGCACTGGTCGAAGAAGAGAATATCAAACGGGTTGGCCCCGTCGTCGGTGGCGTCCAGGAGCGCGCGGGCCAGGTCGAGCGTACTCAAATAGGAGCCGTCCGTCACGTCCGCGGGGGTAAACTCCAGGCCGCGGGGCAGCGGCGGGATGCCGTCAACCGGCGGCGGCAGCGGCTCATCGGGCTGCGCCGGCGGTACCCAAGCCAGATCCGGCGTCGGCCCCACGCCATGGCCGATCAGCGAGACAATGGTTCGATCGGGTTGAACGGTGTCGCGCGCATAGCGCAGGAACCAGCTCAGGACATCCGGGTCGGCCATGTCCAGCTCATCTGTGCCCCAAACCTGGGAAATGATATCCAACTGAGTCAACGTACCGTTTTCGATTAGCGTGACGCGTGTGTCATCGGCGCGACGTTGGTCGCTGAGGACGATCGCCGTCAGATCGGGGTTGAGCGCGGTGCCGCGCGCCATACGCCGGATGATCGACGGCACGTAGGAAGAGAGGTTATTGTCGGCTGAGATGACTGCCGCCAGCAGGACGCGCTCGCTGCCGGCAGTCACGCCGATCGCTGTGACCGCGTCGCTTACCAGCGTGTCAGGGTGGTTGGCATGGGCGGGCGTGACGGCCTCGACGCGGAAGAAGTAGCTTGTGCCCGCCTCAAGGCCATCGACAAGATAGCCGGCTGCGGCCCGGTCGGCGGTCGTCCCGTGAACGATATAGTCTCCGCTGAAGGTTTCGCTGTAGCTCACTTCGTAGTAGCCGCCATCATCAATATAGGGAATGGGCGTCCAGGACAACTCGATGCCCGTTGCGGTAAAGGCGTTCGGCACGACATCACGTGGCGCCACGGTTTGCGTTTGACGCCAGTCCGGATCCATCTCGTCCAGGCACGTGCGGGTTGCAGCGCCGCGCACGTCAAGGCGGTTATAGCCAAAATCGGCATCCGCAACCGTTGCGGTCAGCGCGCAGATCTGCGATGCGATGCGCGGTCCCAGACGATTGCCGGCCAGGTCGAGCACACGCAGATTGGTCAATTGTCCCACCGCGACCGGCACGCGACCGGCCAAGCCATTGCCGGTCAGGCGTAGTTCATCGACGCCGCCGTTGGCGCAGGTCACGCCATACCAGTCGCAGGGCGATGTCGCGCCGTCGACCTGCAGCCAGTTGGCGTTGTTGGTCCAGTTGGGACCGCCGGTCTCTTCATAGAGCATGACCAGCGCGCCGCACTCCTCTGGGGAAATGGCGGTGACGCCGGCACAAAGAGCCGGCAGCTCGTCATTCTCATCTTCGGCGGCGAGCGCGACGGAGCTACCGCCAAGCATGAGTAGCCAGGCCAGGGCCAGCGCAAAGGCAACGACGCCAATCAATGAACGATCGCCCCAGGCGGAACGATGGGCAGAGTTAGAAATGATGGTTCGCATGATTAGCCTCACAATTTGAATGCACGCAGATCGCGTCACGTAGCAGAGAAAAGAGAGCGGACCAGACGTCAAGCGCCCTCGACCGTCATCTTGACACATAAATGGTTGTAAGCCAGGCAGGCAGCAGCTATAATCGGCTCAAAATGGATCACACGGCTCGGGACAATGAGGGGGAAGCCACATGTGGGACGCCCACGCAGATCTGAGAAACGCGACGGTAGAGGATATGATAGCGCTTGTCAACCAAGCGTTCAAGAGCTGTCATAGCGTCCTCGCGCTCTCCCGCTCGCCGCTGGCGGCTACACGCATCGTGCAGCCGGCGCTGGTGCGGGATAATGCGTCGCCCACGGCCGAAGAGCGCAGCCACGCGCTCTCTCTTGCGCTGCGCTGGGCGGTCGACAAGCTTGCGCCTGGCCCGGTGCCCCATCCTTTCGGCACGTATCGCCCACTCGATGACCCAACCTGGCATGATCCGCGCTGGTGGCGTTACAACATCCTGCGCCACCGCTACCTGGAGCCAATCCATCCGGACGATTTCGTCGATGGCGGACGCTTCACCGAAACGCTGATTGCGTTGACTGGTCTCCCCACCGGCGACGCCTTCTTTGACGAACGGGGCCGCGCCATTCGCGAAGTCACCCAGTGGCTCCATCGCCAGCTCCATGACGGCGAGGCCGACGCCGATCTTGAACGCTTGGCCGTCGCAGAAGTATACGCGCCCCTGCAGCGGGAGAAGGCCTCAGCCCACCTGATGGAACTCGCCGCAACCTTCGACGCCATCTTCCCACGACCAATGTTGCTGGAGCTGGCGGAGGCTGAAGGCATTCATGGGGCCAGTCAGCTGCTCGACCGGATGATCGAGCGGCGCAATCTGCTCAGCGATCATGCGGATCAAGAAGGCCAGAGCGCCAGCCTGTGGATGGGCCCGGTTTTGCGGCGCTACATTTACACGCGCAGTGAAGGGTCGACGCGACGCATGCGCCATGGCCGTATTGCACGGGCCTCCGAGAAGATCGGCGAAACCCTGGCAGCTGCTCGCCACTATCGTCTGGCGGAGCAACCGTCACGGGCGGCGCATCTGCTCCTGGCGGCTGCGGAGCAGATGACCGACGAATTGGACGTCGCATCTCTGCTGACTGAAACCCAGCAATTGGCCGAGGAAGCGCTGCCCGACGACGTTGCCTATCGGCTGATGAGACATGCCGCCGACCTATACAGGATGGTCGGTTATCACGACCAGGCCATTGCCGCCTGCCGCGTAGCGCTGCAAAGGAGCGATGATTCTCAGCACCAGGGGCAAATCTTCCGTCGTCTGGGCAAACTCTACGAGCAGCGCAACCAGAGCCACGCCATCAATTATTATCGCCAAGCGCTTGAACGCCTTGATCCAGACGAGCCTGAGGTGGCCGAACTGCTCAAGGATCGCGGCTGGCTTCACCTCTTGCGTCGCGACTGGGCCGCGGCCGCGGACGATCTGCGTGCAGCGCTCGTGCACCGGCGCCAGGAAGACCTGCGTCTTGAGGCCGAGATCTATGACGCCCTGTCAAGCCTGGCCCGGCGGCAGGGCGAGTTCAACGATGCCACCCAACATGCCCGCACCGCGCTGGCCCTGCGCGAGTCGCAGGGAGATACGTTGGGGGTGGCGAAATCACTGGGCAACCTTGGACTCATCTACAACGACCAGGGCGATTATGCCCATGCCATCGCGGCCTATGAAGAGGCGGCGGTCACCTACGGCAAGCTCGGCAATCGGGAACTGACCCTCACCGCCCTGCTCAACGTCGGTCTGGCCCAACATCTGAGCGGCTTGCTGGACGACGCGATTGCGACCTATCATCGCTGTTTGACGCAAGGCGCGGAAATCGGCAATCAGCTCACGGTTGTTATGACCCACTCCAACCTGGCGGAGGCGTACGCGCAGCAAGGCGCAACAGACGCAGCGCGCCGCCACTGGCAGATCGGCTTTGACCTGGGCCGGCAGCATGGATTTGACGACGAAATTAATTATTATGTCGAGTTGAGTCGGCAATTTGAAGCATTGTCGGGTCTGCCCGACCCGGCGCGCCCTGTCGTCACCGCTGCAGAAACGCTGCCGCCAGCGCCCAGCCTGCTCTACAATGCGCCCGTGGCCAATGCGGCCACGCCGAACGGGCCTGCCCTAACCGTGCCGCCCGATCTGGATCCGCAGGAATACGTTGCCTGGGATCTGGCCAACGAGGTCGGCAGCGTCACGGCCAAGGCGCTGATTGACGCGGCTCACGTCAGCAAGCCGACGGCCACACGCAAGCTGGCCGGCCTGGTAGAGCGCGGCATCTTGGTCAAACATGGTCAGGGACGCGGCACCTACTATGCACTGGCCGCAGCCGACACCGGCCCTGCGGTGGAGGAAAGCATCGACACATTGGCGCGCACGCTGGCGGACAAGCGCAGCGTACTGAGTAAGCGCTATGACGTCACGGCGCTGGCCTCCATGCAATCCGCCCCCGGTCAGGAGACGCTCGTCGCCCGCTTCAACACACTGCCCAATCTGCTCACCTTTTTCAGATTGGAGCAGGAGTTGGCCGCCATCTGTTCATCACCGGTCAGGCTTGTGCCCGAGGCGGCACTTTCCACGCCGGCTACTGAAAGCGATCTGATCTGGCTTTGGGCGTAGGACACCGGGGCGTCGAGGACGAGCCGGCCGGCATCAATGCCCTTGCTGGCATGCTGCGCCCCATGGATTGAGCCCTCTCTGCTAATCGGTGGCCTCACGCGTCTGTAGGCCACCCGAGTCCGATTCGGCCCCGTTCCGCTTCGACGCTCAAGATCTCCACCGTGACGACATCGCCGACGGCCAGCTGTACGCCGCGGGGTATTTGGCTGCGATGGAGCAGGCCATCCTGCTTGACGCCAATATCGATAAAAGCGCCAAAATCAACAACGTTGCGTACGGTGCCCTGTAGCTGCAGCCCCACTGCCAGGTCATCCATGGAGAGCACGTCGCTGCGCAGAACGGGCAGCGGCAAGTCCGCACGGGGGTCGCGGCCGGGGCGCACCAGTTGCTCCATGATGTCGGCCAGAGTCAGTTCACCAGTATTGAGCGTTGTCGCCAGTTGTGCCAGGTTCTGGTCGGCCAGCAGTGCGTCGAATGCCGCTTCGCGCGCAGCCAGAGGCGTCGCCATGGTGACGCCGGCCTGGGCCAGCAGCGCCTTGGCCACACGGTAGCTCTCGGGGTGGATGGCCGATGCATCGAGCGGCTGTTTGCCGCCATTGACGCGCAGGAATCCGGCCGACTGTTCAAAGGCCTTTGGCCCCAAGCCGCTGACCTCACGCAGCGTCGTACGGCGGGCAAAGGGGCCATTGGCGTCCCGATGCTCCACCAGCCGCTCCGCCAGCTTGGGCCCGATGCCAGCCACGTAGGTCAACAGAGCCGGCGAAGCCGTGTTGACGTCCACGCCCACCTGGTTGACGACACTTTCGACGACGCCGTCCAGCGTGGTTCCCAGCGCCTTCTGGTCGACATCATGCTGATACATGCCCACGCCGATGGATTGAGGATCAATCTTGACCAGCTCCGCCAGGGGATCCTGCACGCGTCGGGCCAGGGAAACCGCACCGCGGATGCTCACATCGAGATCGGGCAGCTCGGCCCGGGCCAAGGGACTGGCGCTGTAGACGCTGGCCCCGGCTTCGTTGACGACCAGGTAATGCAGGCCATTGCGCCCGTCTGCACGGCTGCGAATGAACTCGGCCACCAGACGCTCACTTTCGCGTGAAGCCGTGCCATTGCCAATCACAAGCAGCGTCACACCGTAGCGGTCACAGAGTCGCGCCAGGGCAGCCAGTGACTCGCGCCACTGCTTCTGGGGTGGATGGGGATAGATCGTGCCCGTGTCCAACACCTTGCCCGTGGGATCAACCACAGCCAGCTTGCAGCCGGTGCGGAAGCCCGGGTCGAGGGCCAGGATAGTCTGGCCGGCCAGCGGCGGCTGGCTAAGCAGACCGCGCAGGTTTTCGCCAAAGACGCGAATCGCCTGCGCCTCCGCGCCCTCTGTGAGCGTGCGCCGCACGTCCCGTTCGATGGCGGGGAGCAATAGGCGGCTGGCGGCATCGTCGGCGGCCACCGCCAGCTCATTCGCCATGGGCGAACGCCGGTCAAAGCGCACATGGCGGGCGATGGCGCCCCGCCAGTCCCGTTCGGGCACGGTCACGCTGACGCGCAAGATGCCCAGTTCCTCACCGCGATTGACGGCAAGAATCTGATGGGGCCGCAGACGATCAACCCGCTGCTCCGCCTCGTAGTAGAGCTTGAAGACGCCACGCTCGTCCTCTGCATCCTTCACCTTGACGGAGCCGACGGTCGCAAAGCGCAGGGCCTTCTCCCGCACCTCGCCGCGAATGGCCGGGGCGTCGCTGATCGTTTCGGCGACAATATCACGTGCGCCGGCCAGGGCGTCCTCGGCAGTCGGCACTTCTTCCGTAATGAAGGGCGCGGCCATCTCGGTCGGACTCTGCTTGGTCAGCGGTTGCGCCAGCATGATTTCGGCCAAAGGCGCAAGCCCCCGCTCGCGGGCGATAGAGGCGCGCGTGCGCCGTTTGGGGCGGTACGGCTGGTAGAGATCTTCCAGTTCGGTCTTCGTGGCGGCAGCCTCAAACTGGCGCTGCAATTCGGGCGTCAGCTTGCCCTGCTCGTCGACCGAGGCAAGGACGGCGGCGCGCCGTTCTTCGAGCGCGCGCAGGGACTCGAGCCCCGCGGCGATGGCGCGAATCTGCTCTTCATCTAGGCCGCCGGTTGCTTCCTTGCGGTAGCGGGCGACAAAGGGCAAGGTATTGCCGTCGTCAAGCAGGGCAGCCGTGGCCACAACCTGATGCAGCGGAATACCGAGCTGTTGGGCGAGCGTGGGCAGGACATCAACCGTCATAATTCGATCCTTCGTGAATGCGCAAACCGGACCTCTCGAATCGAGCATCGGCATAGCGCCGTCGATACGAAAAGCCCGGTTGTCAACAACAACCAGCACCAGTTTCCAGGCCAAGGACCATGTATTTGTAGGGCGCGACCCTTGCCGTCACCCATTGTGCGGAGCGGACGGGGCAAGCCCCGCTCCTACGGGATCATGGCTTATGAATGGGCAATCGGTATAACCAATTGCTTGCAGCTTCAAGGCCCCGCGCGAGCCGCGAGCACACCGTCTAGAGCCCGGCCTGGCGCTTCTTTTCTTTGGCTTTTTGCTTGTCTTTGGCCTTCTGTTCCTTCTGCATGGCCCGCGTGAAGACGCGATGGGCCAGAACGACCGTCTTGCCCTTGGCATCAAAGACAGGATAGCCTTCGCAAACCAATTCATCCTCTTTGTCTTTGGCCAAATAGGGTGACACCCGTTTCCAATGCCGGTTGTCAATCATCACGATGATGGTGCCGATGGCGCCGTCCGGTACGTCGGGCACGCCTTTGGGCAATGGACTTGGCTTGTGCGGATCAATCGACACGGCCACGCACGTCTCTAATTTGCGCATCCCTTTGGGTCGTCCCACAACGGTTGCTTTCACGGTAAAGTCCCCTTTGTCCTCTCTTGGCTGTGCGGACGCCCACTCGATCATAGTGCGCACTTCGTCCCACCCCGGCGGCTGCTTGGGCGGCATTTGAGCCGGTCCCAGCCCCGGTGATGCCGGGAAGAGTTGGCGACGCTCCTCGTCGTTGGCCTCCTGTTTCGCCAGCCGAAAAAAGACGCCACCCGGCGTGCGTCGCCGCTTGCCGTCCACGGTGAGCATACCGCCCTCGGCCTCCACTCTCTTCGTCTCGGCGAGCAGGTTGACGCAACGGTCGTAGCCGAGAATGCCCACTGTCTTGCGGACCAAACCAATCTCGGATTCGTTGAGCGCGGCGGCAATTTCCTTCACCAATTCCTCGCTGGCCTGCGGTAATTCACTCACGATTCTCCTCATTCCCCTTGTCACTGCGCCTGCCGGCTTCCAACGGGTTCAAGCAGCTTGTACATAAACACTGTGGCATCCAGCATGCCATCTGCACTGCGGGCGTAGGCCGGAATGACGCCGGCCTCGCTGTAACCAAGCCGCCGATAGAGTTGCTCGGCAGCGTCTCCTTGACGCGTATCCAACACCAGCAGCGTTCTTGCCTCACGTACGGCCCGGCGCTCCAGCGCCGCCATCAGCGCTTGGGCCACACCCCCTGACGTCGCCAGTCCGTATGGACCATGAGCTTCATCACCTCACCTCGGTGATTGCCGTTCGGACGGCGCTCCAGATCAAGCTGTACGGTGCCGACCGGTTCGTCGTCTGCGTACGCTGCCAGCAAGACGCAATCGCCACTGGGAAGGGGATCGGCAACGCCGGACCAATAGTCTACCGCATCGACATGGGCGAGGGGCGACAAGAAACCGATTGAAGCGCCAGCGTGGACTACATTTTGCAGCAGAGTGGCGAATTCGTCCAACTGCGTTCGCACCGTCCCGTCATCCTCGGCTCGGGTCCGTGTGGCCCAGTCCATAATCGCCTCCCCTATTCGAAGATCGCCTGCCAAAGACGCATGGTCTCATAGAGGCTCAATCCCTGGCCAAGATAGCGGTCGCCGATCCAGATTTCATAGTGCAGATGGGAGCCGTCTGTGTAACCGTAGGCGCCGCCGCTGGTTCCGGTGACACCGACCGTGCCAAGTGTTGCGCCCTGGAGCACCGACCCATCTTCGCTGAGCGCGGGCGCGGTCGAGTCGAGATGACCGTAGTAGCTGGCGACGCGCCGGCCATGATCCAGCTGGACCTGGCGCCCCATGAAGAGTTCAAATAATTCGTCATTCGTGCGGTGCTCGGCCTCCGTTTGTGCCAGCGCAGCGTCGAATTCCTCGGCGCTGATGGGCACATAGTCGTGGTCAACGAGCAGTACTGTGCCGTCGGCGATTGCGCTGACGGGCGACCCAAAGCCCAGCCCCCCGGCATCGTTGGCGTAGAGATCCATGCCGGTGTGGATGCCAAAGCGATAGAGCCGCCGTGCGCCTGGATAGGAGCGGGGCCGATTGGGGAGCACCGCATTGGGAAAGGGCAGCGCGAATTCCGTCAGCAGGTTGGCGATACTCTCGCCATGGAAATAGAGCGTGTCATCCAACGCGACCGGCGGGCACTCGTCATCATTGGCGACATCGAGCGCCGGCAGGTCCGCGAGATAGAGATTAGGGCCGGCTATGGCAAAGAGCGTGTCGCCGGCTTGGACCACGCTGCGCAGGCGCTGCATCTGCTCGAAGCGCAGGCCAAGCGCCGGACTGTCACCCGCCTGACTCCAGTTGGGCGGGGCAACGGTACGCGTGTCGCCATCGACGATGACGGCGCGGCCATCCAGGCTCAGAATCTGGGCCGGCCAGGTCACCGGCAGGTCAGGCTGGCTAATCGTACGACCGGGCGCCCCAGCCGGGATGTAGACGACGCGACCGGCACGCGTCAGCACGTAAAGATCGCCCCGCTGCGGCCCCTCCTGGATAAAGGTCATGTCCATGGCGTCGGCCAGCGCGCCGCCTACGAAATAGGTCTCAGGCAACGTAGCACCGGGCTTGAATTGCCAGATATGGCTGAGGTCGGCATCAAGCACATAGAGGTCATCGTCCAGCATCGCCAGGGCGAGATACTGGGGGTCGGGGAACTGGCCGGGAATGGGCGCGGCCAGAATTTCCACACGCCACTCACCCTCTGCCATGTAGCGATAGATGTCGTTGGACTTATCAAGCAGCAGTAGATCGCCCGACTGCGGATCGACGGTGGCGTAGACAAGCTCTTCAATGATTATGTCACCAATACGACCATCTGCGGGAGTCAGTTCCACGGGCAGGAGCGTCGGCTGGCGCAGCACTTGCTCGATGGGCAGGCCGTAGAGTCGGCCATCGGCAACAAGGTAGAGCATGTCGTTGGCCGTCAGCAGTTGAATCGGCTCGGCGGGCAGCACAATTGGATGTACCCGGCTGTTGGCGCTGCAGGCAAAGCGCATGCCCGGCCCAACGGAAACCGAGAGACGGACTGTAGGTGTTGCTATCGGCTCTGCAGTGGCATCGGCGAGCTCAGCGCCGGCTTCCCCTTCCTTGGGAATGATGATCTTCTGGCCAATCCGCAGCAGGTCGGGATCGAGCAGATCGTTGGCAGCCAACAATTCTTCGAGGCTGAGATCGTACTGCAGGGCGATGGCGATCAGAGTTTCACCGGGCTGCACCGCGTGGACAGTCGATGGTCTGCGCGTCGGCGTCGATGTTGGGCTGGCAGTCGAGGGTGGGGGCGCCGTGGGCGACGCCGGCAGCGCTGTGACCTGCGGCTCGCGCACCACTTGCTGTGCAGATGTTGGCACAGCCGTTTGCTCCGCTGGCGTTGCCGGCAGGCGTGAACAGCCGCCCATCAACGACAGCGCCAATATCATCACCATAGATGCGCCTGTCAGGAGCGACCGGCGAGTCGGAGGGCTATGAGGTCGTGCTCGTTGCATAGACGTCGCACACTTGGTGAGTGAAGTGGAATGTCAGCGATGCTAGCCAGCATACCGCCTTTGGCAGGAATCGTCTAAAAAGAGATCGCCCCGGCGGAGATTGTCAATTTAATGATGGACTGCAGCCAAGAATCTTTGCAAATGGGCCAAACTTGATTACAATACCGGCAATCAAAGTGCCGAAGCTTTTTTCGCTTCCGGTCCACTGTTCAGCCTCACCCTGCTCCACCTCCTGGACGGAGGTTACGCTTTCCTCTCCATCGGGTGGAGAAGCACGGATATGATGCGTTAGGGGACAATTCCAGGTGAGGATGGCTTGAGCCTAACGAACTGTAAGTCACGCTTCCGACTCATCACCAAGCAACCAGCGGTAGGAGAAATCATATGGAGAAGAACGACAGCGCACTCACATTTTTGGGGCTCATCATCAGCGTTGTCCTCATCATTGGCCTCGTCTTCATTTTCGCCAAGACCTTTCCCGAAAATCAACTCAGCGCTGACGCCCAGCAATATCTCCTGGAAAGTATGGAGAGCATCAGTAACGACGCTGAAACAGGGGATTCGGATGGTCACAGCGAGGAGGGCGAATCGGATGACCATGGTGACGAAGAGGAATCAGACACGCACGGCGAGGATGGTGAAGCCGAGTCGGAGGCGGGGGAAGGCGGATAGCCATCGCGCCATCTCCAACTTGCCGAGAGACAGATGGACAGGCAGTCAGAATTGAAAAGGGGGCCGGTGCTCACTATGGGTGCCGGCCCCCTTTTTTGTCGACGAGGCTAGGGTCTTGCAACGAAGCGGCGCAGGAGCAGCCAGATCCAAAGCAAGCTGTAGAGCATGCCGATAGCGGCGACTATCAACCATGGCCCGCCGTCCAGCATGAGCCAGAATGATTTAACCGGCCAGTAGGTGGGAAAGAGGCCCAGCAACCATTGCCAGGGCGCCGGCACAAACCAGGCCAGAAAAGGCCCCAGAAAGAAGATCCCCAGCCCCTTCATAATGGCAAAGCCCTGCACCTTGTTCTCGGCCAGCGCGGCCAAAATCAGCGCAAAGATGGGCGCGCCCAAAGACGCGGTCAGGCCGATGGGAATCAGCTTGAGGTAAGAGACCTCGATCAGGTTCATCAGCGGAATCACGATGAAGATGGCGGCGAAACCGATCAGGGCAGGGACGCTCAGCCGATAGAAGAGATATTGGCGCATGGAGAGAGGCGTGACGCGCAGCGCGGTCAAGGTGCCATCGTCACGCTCGTCGAGCAGCAGGAAGCCGACGACGTAGCCGGCCAACTGGGGCGTGATCAGGATGCCAAAGAAGCCGACGATCAGGGGGTAATAGGGCGTCAGGTCAAAGCCCGGCTGAAGTTGTGTTGTGACCCACGGCACCAGAAAGCGCGCGATGCCGCCCAGAAGCCAAGGATAGAGTAAGAGGAAGCGCAGCAGCGAATCGCGGCTGATGTTGCGCACGTCGGTCAGGGTCAAGGCTTTGAGGGCGCCCATGCTAGCGATCTCCTTCACTGCGCACGACGAAGCGGTCAAAGGCCCGTTCGGCCCAGATGGTGATGCCAACACAGGCTGCGCTCAGATAGATCAACGCGTAGAGAATCTGCCATGGCGCAATCGGCTCAAACGAGCCGGCGATCAGCAGCATGGCGGGCATGGTCGGCACGAGATAGAGCAACCAGCTCTCCCAAATGCCAAAGTACCAGAGCGCCGGCAACTGGCTCGGCGCCACATAGAGAACGGATGGGATCAAGAACTCGTTGACCGCGTCGTAGCGCGCGGCGAGAATGAAGCCAAAAAGCACCAGTAACCACGAGTTGAGCGCCACGCCCGGCACAAAGAGCAGCCAGTTGATGGCCGGTCCATAGGCGAGGAGCACGACGACAACGCTCACCACGACAGCCAGGAGCGTCAGTGAGAGTGCCTTGGAGATCAGATACTCCCATCGGCGCAGGGGCGTGACGACAAGCGCTTCCAGCACGCCTTCGCCCTTTTCCAAGAAGAGCATGCCGGCCATGAAATAGAAGCCGAAGACCGAAAGATCGAAGAAGATGATGTAGGGCAAGAAGAGCGAGACGACCTCATCTGGCAGCTGGCTGAGCAGCAGCACCCAGAGCAAAATCACAAATAGTGCGGCGTAGTAGAAGCCCTGCCGAAACTGGATGCGCAGATCCCAATTGAGCGCGGACAGGAGGCGGCTCATGCAAGCCTCCGGCCGGTGGTGCGGATGAAGACATCCTCCAATGTGGCCTCTTGCGAGTGGATCGTCTCCACGTCTTGGCTCTGGATCAGCGCCAGGAAGTCAGCATTCTCGCCCAACGCAGCCAGGGGAAACTCGTGCACCGCGGTCGCGCCCTGCCGGCCCACTTCGACGCGTACCAGCGGTTCACCGCTCTGCAGTTTGAGGACGCGGGGCGAGTCGATCAGCGCGATCTCGCCGTCGACGATGAAGGCGACACGGTCGCAGAGTTCGTCGGCCACGTACATGTCGTGCGTCGTCAGAAAAACCGTTTTGCCTCGGGCCTTCAAGTCTAGGACGATCTCCTTGATCTTACGGGCGTTGACCGGGTCGAGCCCGGCTGTGGGTTCGTCCAGAAAGAGCAGCAGTGGATCATGGAGGAGGGCGCGGATGAAGTTCAGCCGCATCATCATCCCTTTGGAATAGGCGGAGACGCGCGTATCGGCATCCTCTTCCAGGCCGACCAGGGCCAATGGACCATCGGGATCGCGTGTCGGCCCGGCGTAGAGCGTGCGGAAAAATTCCAGATTCTCCCGACCGCTGAGCTTACGATAGTGGTTGGGCAGTTCGAAGGAGACGCCCACCTGCTCGTAGAGGTCGCTGTTCCAGTCGCCCAAGTCACGCCCGAGAATCTCGACCTGGCCCACGTACCCCTTGAGCAAGCCGATCAGAATCTTCTGGGTCGTGCTCTTTCCCGCGCCGCTGGGCCCCAGAAACCCAAAGATTTCCCCCTCTTCAACGCCGAAGCTGATGTCACGCACGGCCGGCTCCGTGGCTACCGGATAGGTGAAGGAAAGATGCTGCACCTTGATCATTGAGATTCCTTTTCCACGCTTGCCCCTGCGCCGCGTGGGCAGCGGCAGTAGATAGCGGATTGACCCCGACCCGCTTGATTTCAACTCTTCGACAGGCTCAGTCCAAGCAGGCTTAGCCGACGCTGGCCCCAATGAAGGCCCACTCCGTGGTACGCAGCCTGTGGTAAGCTATGCCCAACACCATCAGTCAGGTACCCAATCCCCAGAAGGAGCGCGGCCATGAATATTCTGATCATCACCTTTGGCTCACGGGGCGATGTTCAGCCGTACGTCGCCCTCGGCAAAGGGTTGATTGAAGCCGGCCACGTCGTCACGCTCTGCACGAGCGCCAGTTTTGGGGACTTTGTCACCGACCAGGGCCTGACTTACGCCCATGCGACGAATGACCTCATTGACCTCATGGACTCCGTGGAAGGGCGCACGGCCATGGAGGAAACGACCGGCATCTTTGGTTCGCTCAAAATGATGATCAAACTCAACAGCCGGGGACAGGAGATCAACCGCCAATTGCTCAAGGACTCGTGGGCCGCGGCGCAGGCGGCCAACCCCGACCTCATCATCATTCACCCCAAGGGATTGGGCGGCGTCCACATCGGCGAGAAGCTCAACGTACCGGTGATGATGGCCGCGCCGGCGCCCCTGATCGTGCCCACTGCAGAAATGCCGCCCCTGGGCTTGCCCGACCTGAAACTCGGAGGCTGGTACAACAGGGCGACCTTCAAACTCGTCGAGCTGGGCTACCGTTCCTACAATGGCGCGATAAACGACTTCCGCCGTGACAGTCTGGGACTCGATACCTATGGCGGCTCGCCACTCGCCCTGACGACAGCCGACGGTCGCCCGCTGCCCATTCTCCACTGCTATAGCGAGCAGATCGCGCCCCGGCCGTCAGATTGGCCCGACAATGCCTA
>CAWEEJ010000062.1:0-5270 GCA_963807905.1 uncultured Chloroflexia bacterium
CAGCGGCAATTCCTCTGGCGTTACGTTGAAGTGCCTGCAGAGAATCTCGCCCATTTCGTCCGTATAGTTGACCTGCGTGGGAATGCGATCAACCGGCTCGTGGGTGAGCGCGCGACGCATGCGTTCCTTGTGTGTGAGTGTCATGGGTAATCCTTTACTTGATGCCAGAAGTCTTGACGCCTTCAACAACAGGATCGGTCAAGCGGTGAAGTGCGCTAAACCGGTTTCGGAAATAGCGAAAAAAACAGCCTTCAAATGAAGTGTCCGTCAGTCGGTGGGGCGGTCGACTGGCGGAGGACCAGATGCGTCTCAACCTGGCGGCGCCAGAGGGTCGGAGTCGTACTTTTTGCCCTATCATCAGCGGCCAGCAGCTCGAAGAGCATCTCCATGGCCAGCCGGCGGATCTCAAAGCGGGGCAGGGCGACCGTGGTCAGCGGCGGTTCCATGTCCGCGATCAGCCGGATGCCGTCAAGTCCGATGACCGAGAGGTCGGCGGGAACCTGCAGGCCGTTGGCCAGTGCCGCGCGGATGAGCCCCATGGCCATAAGGTCATTGGCCGCAAAGACGGCGGTCGGTCGCTCCGGCATGGCCATGATTTGCTCCAGCGCCACGCGCCGCCATCGATGCGCAAATTCGCCCGGAATGATCGTGATCCGCTCGGGGGGAATGGCTAGTGCTGCGGTCGCCTTGCTAAAGGCATCGAGGCGCAGGCGCGACGTGCGCAAGTCCATGGGACCGCCCACATGGGCCAGCCGCGTGTGACCCAGGCGCCAGATGCTCCACGGCGGCCTGAATGCCAGCCTCAAAATACCTCGATAACGCCCAGCGAACCCGTGACGTCGTCGTTGATTTCCCAATCGAGAATGATGGTGGGAATGTTGTGTTCGGCCAACTCCACACCCACTCATCAGACATGGTGCTCGACATGATCAGCACGCCGTCGACCTGCTTGTCGATCAGCGAGCGCACGTAGGTCATGCCTCGTTCGAGGTCATAGCTCGTGTTGCAGAGAAATATGTTGTACCCCTGCTCCAACGCAGTCTCCTCTACACCGTTGATCACCTCCGGATAGAAGGGATTGCCGATATCAGAGACAAGGAGTCCCGCGGTGAAGGTACGTTTGGAGGTCAGGCTGCGGGCGATGCTGCTCGGCCGATAGTCCAGTTTGTCGATGGCTTCTAGGACGCGAGTCCGCGTCTCGGGCCGCATATATTCTGCGTTGCCGCTTAAGACGCGGCTGACCGTCGCTTTTGAAACGCCAGCAGTTTCCGCAACATTGGCGATGGTTGGGCGAGTCATGGAGCACTTGCACTTTCGAATTTTGAATCATGGGGTACCGGTTTCAGAAACCGGTTTCAGAATATCATGCGCAGCGATGATTGTCAATAGGGCGAAAAAGAGTGTTAAAATCGTGCTTTATTTGTTGACACGCAAGGACAGCAAGTTTCGTGATGAATTGGAGTCGCCGCGATTGGTTCGCCCTCATTGGCGTAACGCTGCTGGGAGCCATACTACGCCTGTACAGGTTGGGCGAAGTGCCGCCCGGCTTTCAGTTTGACGAGGCCTTTAATGCAGTTGACGCCGACCAGGTGCTGGCCGGCAATTTTCCCCTCTTTCTGCCTGCCAACGGTGGCCGCGAAGTACTCTACACCTACTGGCAGGCGGCCATCGGTGCGCTGCTGGGCATCGATCCCTTCTCGCTGCGCCTGGCTTCGGCCCTCTTTGGCATCGCGGCCATCCCGCTCACCTATCTTGCCCTGCGCCGCATGCTTCGGCAGGATAGTTTTCTGGTGGCGCTCTTTACGAGCTTAGTCTTTGCCATTACCCTTTGGCCCATCCATTTCAGCCACTATGCCATCCGCGTGAGCATGATGCCGGTGCTCTTTATGCTCACCTTCGGCCTCTTCTGGCTGGGCGGTCATGCGCCCACGCACAACCGGCGTATCGGCGCCTATGTGGCCAGCGGCATTGTCTTGGGCCTGACGCCCTGGAGCCATCCCACCGGCCGGCTGGCGCCCATTATCCTGATCGTTTATGTTCTCTGGTTGCTGGCGCGTGAACCTAGTCGCCGGCGCTGGGCTTGGGACAGCCTGTTGGGCGGCTTTATCGTCACGGGCATCACGGCCTTTGTCGTCTTTCTGCCGCTGGGCATGGAATTTGTGCGTCATCCCGACTTTTTCTTCGGCCACGCTTCCGAAGTTTCGATCTTTGCCGATCGCGTGAGCGGCGGCAGCCCACTGCTGGCGCTGGGCGAGAATGTGCTGCGTGTGGCGGGCATGTTCTCCTTCACTGGCGATCTCGATTGGACCCATGGCCCCGAGAAGCGGTCGGTCTTCGATCCGCTGCTCTCCATTCCCTTCTACATCGGCCTGGCGCTCTGGCTCTGGCGCCTGCGCCGTACCGAAGATCCGGACTTTGAAGCGTTGTCCATTCTCTTGATCTGGGCGACAGCCATGCTCCTGCCTTCAGTCTTCAGCGAGCGGGCGCCCAACTACTCGCGCACGCTGCCGTCGCTACCCGCCGTCCTGACGGCCTCCGGTTTGGGGTTGGCCTGGCTTGCCACGCTCAAGCGACCCACGACCTGGTTCGGCCCCTTGCTGGCCGCGCTGATCCTGGTCGGCGGCATGCTGTGGACGATCTACGATTACTACGTCGTCTTTGCGCAGGAGGAGGAGATCTACTACGTCTACGACGCCGACAAGCTTGACGCGCTGGAGCACCTGCACACGCTTACGGACGAGAATCAGGTCTACCTCTCCCAACTATGGGGTGACGCTCACGCAACGGTCTGGTTCCTGCGAGGCCAATATGACATCGGCTCGGTGGAGACAAGCAACGTCCTGGTGCTGCCGCCGCCGGGCAAGGGGCTGGTCTACGCCTTTCCGTCTGAACAGGATGAGCGCGCCGAGCAGCTTGCCGAGCGCTGGCCCGACGCCACGCTGGCGCGCCTTGACGACCGCAATGGCCGGCATCTGCTCAGTACCGTCACTGTGCCGGCTGCAACCGCGGCCGGCTGGCCCGCTCGCTTCACGCCGACGACGCAAACGGAGGCCCGCTTCATGGAGGCGCCCACGCTCCTGGGCATGTCTACGCAGGAGGATGGCGATATTGTGCTCTACTGGCGAGGCGAGGAGCGCATGCTGCGTGACCTGACGGCTTTCATCCATCTGCTCGATGAGGACGGACGCCGGGTTGGTCAGATTGACAAGCGACCGGGCAGCGGCTCCTACGCCACGCCCCGGTGGCATGCCGGCGAACGGGTTATCGACATCTACACGCCGGAGATTATCGACTTCTGTGCCGGCGGCGAGACGGTACGGGCTCAGGTCGGTTGGTATCAGCTGCTGGCCGACGGCATGCGCATGCCCCGCACCGATGCGCCCGGCGACACCGCGCTGGCGGGCGAGCTAACTCTGCCCCATTTCTCGTATCCGCGCGATCAGTTCGCCATGGATGCCGCGTTCGACGCGATGCTGGGCGACGCTACGCTCAGCGGCTACACCCTGCGCGGCGATGACTTGCAGCCGGGCGCGCCGCTGCGGCTGGATCTGCTTTGGCAGGGCATGCCGGCGCAGGGTGCTACGCCTGTAGCGATTGCGCTGGAGGGTAACGAGGAGGCGATTCTCTTGTGGGAGGGGCGCGCTGGCCCCGGACGCACGCTGGGGCGAGGGCGAGGCGCTCTGCCGCCGTCTGCGCCTGCGCGTGCCCGCTGATGCGATGCCGGGCGCCTACGCCCTGACCGTCACGGCCAATGGCGACAAGACCGAGCTGACCGACTTGAGCATCGGCGCGTCGACGCGGCGCTTCGATCTGCCGGCCTTCGACAGCCCCGTTGGCGCGCAGCTGGGCGAAGCCATTGCCCTGGCCGGCTACTCGATTGAAGGGTCGACCGACGACGCGGCCCTGGCCGTCGAGTTGGTCTGGCAGGCGCTGGGCGAGCCGGCCGGCAACTACAAGGCGTTTGTTCACCTGCTTGACGAGTCGGGTCAACTCGTCGCCCAGTCCGACGCCGAGCCGGCCGGCGGTTACCGCACCGGCAGCTGGATTCCTGGTGAAGTGATCGTCGATACCCACGTGTTGCCCCTGTCGGCGGATGCTGCCGGCGCTTATCGTCTGCTGACGGGCCTATACGATCCCGTTAGCGGCATACGGCTGCCAGCCACGGCGAGCGACGGCACACCCTACGCCGATGATGCCGTCGAGCTGGGTACGTGGACGGCGGAGTGAATCGACCGTCGAGTGATTGGTAGCCGGATGCGCACAGCCACGACGATGGACGGCAGGAGAAGTCCGATCCGGCCGATTATCGCGGATTGGTTAGGTTCGATGACTTTTTCGGATCTCAGGGGGTGACGGGTCAGCGCCAAGCTAGCGCCGGTTGAGCTTGTCGAAACCAAGCGGGTCAATCCCCTAGTGTCCTCTGAAGAGCCGGTTTATTTTACATGTCTCAACGTGCTCAGCGTCTACCACTGGACCACGATTCCAATCAGCAGACGGTTGGCAAGACACAATCGATTGTCGCAAGTGTTTTTACATGTTATACTCGCCCATGATTAAGCATCTTGGCCTCGATGAGACTGTAGCCAATTTAAGTTGCCTCCCAAATTCAATCCCCCATGGAAGAGGAAGGTTAAAATTCGATGCCGACCGTATTGGAGGTCGAGGGATTTCGGTTCTTTTTCTATTCTGCGGACAGAAACGAGCCCCCTCACATACACGTTCGCAAAGCTGGTCGGGAGGCTAAATTCTGGTTGAGCCCCATCCGTATGGCCCGTCCTGGCCAGTTTAGAGCCAGCGAATTGCGACGCATAGTTGAGATCGTTACGGAGCATGAAATCGAGATCTTGGAGCGATGGTATGAATACTTCAACGATTGAGTTTCTACTTGAAAGTTTGGAGGCCGGCGCCGAGGCTGTTGAGGTGCGCTTCAGCGAGTTCAATATGCTGGTAGAGCTAAAAGACGGCCGTGTGATTTCGATGCCCATGCGCTATTACCCTCGCCTCCAGCATGGCACGCCCGAAGAACGCGCCAATTGGATTATTGAGGGGGAAGGCATTTACTGGACGGACCTCGACGAAGACATTCGCACCGCAGATCTTCTCATCGGCTTACCGTCGTCAGAAAGTCAAGATTCATTAAGGAAGTGGCTGAACGACCGCAAGATTCGAGCGTAGATCATTTGCTTCGACTGGATTTAGTTTATAGCACCTGCAGTTTGTGACCGGACGCAATGGCGTGTGGAGCTTCCTAAGCAGCCTTCATTTGCGAT
>CAWEEJ010000063.1:0-47866 GCA_963807905.1 uncultured Chloroflexia bacterium
TGAACGATTGTTCTTGCGGCTGCGTTCGTTTGGTGGGTCGCCTGGCGCGCCCTGCTGCCATTGGCAGAGTGGCTTACCTATGACCTCATTGGATTGGCCCATGGCTCTCGCCTCGGTGAGTCGGTGGCGTTTTTTCTCTATGACGTCCCCAAAATCCTGCTGTTGCCCATGGCGATGGTCTTCTTGGTGACAACGATCCGTACCTTTTTCAGCGTCGAACGCACGCGCGCACTGCTGGGCGGCAAGCGCCTGGGTCTTGGCAATGCACTGGCAGCCATGCTTGGCGTGGTGACGCCCTTCTGCTCCTGTTCTGCAGTGCCCCTCTTCATCGGCTTTCTCGAAAGCAGCATTCCACTTGGCGTCACCTTCTCGTTCCTCATTGCCACACCGATGGTCAATGAAGTGGCGCTGGCTATGCTCTTTGGGCTTTTCGGCTGGCAGATCGCCGGCCTCTACATGATGATGGGACTTGCGATCGCTATTCTGGCCGGCATTGTGATTGGACGCATGCCCAATGTGGAACGAGGTGTTGAGGATTTTGTTTGGCAGGTATCAGTCGGCCAGGCAGAGGTCGCCACCACACATCTCAGCTGGCAGAAACGCTTTCAGATCGGCTGGCAGGGCATGCGTGAGATCGTCAGCAAAGTATGGCCATATGTGGTGATCGGCATTGCGGTCGGCGCAGGGATTCATGGCTTCGTACCTGAGGATGCCCTGGCTGACATCCTCGGCAAAGGGGCCTGGTGGAGCGTCCCGGCCGGGGTCGTGTTGGGCATCCCGCTCTATTCTAATGCTGCCGGCGTGATCCCCGTTGTCCACGCACTTATGGAGAAGGGAGCCGCGCTGAGGGACGACGCTCGCCTTCATGATGAGCGTTGTGGCGCTGAGCTTGCCGGAATTGGTCATCTTGCGCCGGGTCCTCAAGCCACGCCTCATCGCCGTATTCGTCGGCGTGGTGGCGCTTGGAATTATTCTGTCAGGGTATTTTTACAACTTCATCATCTAAGCAGATTTTTACAAATAGAGAAGCGTTTTGGATTGGAGCAATCGTTCTATTGTTTCAGGTTGACGAGCACCGAAGCGATGAGTCGCTACATCGACGGAAAGAGCTTGTTGGCGCAGGCCAAATCCGTCAGATGACGCCAGTCCAGGGCATCCAGATCGCCTTCTCGCCGCCGGGCATGCCACTTGTGGATGGAGCCCGGCGTGACCGCCAAGGTATCTGCAATCGCTTGCGGTTTCATCCCCTGGTGAAGCAACTGCAAGGCCGCCGCTCGATGACGCACTTCTGGTCGTTTGTCGCTGGCTATCGCTCGTCGCGCAACCGACAGCTCTTCCCTATTTAGTGTGTAGTTCAGTCGCTTTGGCCTACAGCTACCATGCCAAAATCACGTTCCTTTGACCATTTGTAATGTCTCAAAGTTTCTACTTAGCTGCGCAATAGTCGATTCGAAAACGCCCGGCACATTCGTTGTGCCGGGCGTTCACTTTGTAGGCTTACGGTGGCAGCGGGTACACGAGCGAGAACGCAAACAACTTGACAAATAAACGAATCGCTAACGTCGAAACAGCACGCTGACCAGATTGTATCGCATACGGCAGAGGTAGGGCAGCAATGCGAAAAGGTTTGCCACAAATTAATTTGACATTGTAAATTAAAATGTGTATCCTACGCTTCGAACCGATATCAAGGAGGAACTATGAGTCTGTCACGTGTGGCAAGACTGATAGCGGGTATCACGCTCATCATCATCCCAACCATCATCTACGGAGGCACAACCTTGCTGAGCGTAGTTGCCGGCGATGGAACCGGCCAGGGTCTCTCGCTTGATGCGGCTCAGCTGCCGCTATAGCGCGCGGGCCACGGGCACGCGTGTGTTCTCGTGTTGCTCGCGCTCATCATGCAGCCGCTTGTGGACGCCACTCGGCTCTCACGTGGTGCGCAGTGGGTCGCACGGCTCGCCGTGCTGGTGGCTTCGCTTGCGGTTTCAGGCGGCTTCTTCGGCCTGACGTACCTGCCCGAAATGCGCTTTCTGCTCTACTTTGGGGCGCTGTCTCTCGCCATTGGGCTTGTATTGACCGGCATCGGGCTGTTGCGCAATAGGTAGACGCAGACGCAAGGACAGTACATTGATGGGTCGTCCAGAGTTGAATCAGGAACAGATCGATACGTTTCGTGCGCGCGCGCTCGAAGCCGCCTGGCGTGTGTTCGAACGCGGCGACGAGAACGGCGGCGTCGAGGCTGTGACGATGCGCGCGGTCGCACGCGAACTCGGCTGCAGCCCGATGACAGCCTATCGCTATTTCACCAATCACGAGGCGCTGATCAACGACCTACGCGCTCAGGCATTTGACCGATTTGCTGCAAGTCTGCGGGCCGCCGGCGAGGTCGAGTCCGACGAACTTGCGCGACTTGCCGCCATCGGGCGTGCCTACGTCGAGTTCGGTCTGAACCAGCCGCAGACATATGAGCTGATGTTTGGCTGAGCTGCGGCAGTGATACCCGGCCCAAGCATGGATCGACTGTACGCCGCAAGCCAACGGGCGTTTGCCACGATCGCCGACGCCTGCACGGCTGCGATCAACGCCGGCCAACTGAACACTGTCCCGCAGATCGAGGCGCATCGGCGCTGGGTGCGGGTACACGGCATCGTCACGCTGGCGCTCTCGCGCAAGCTGATCTTCGGCGTGAGCACCAAGGAGCTGGTCGAGGCCGAGTTCGGCGACCCGCAGGCGTAAAACGCCGACACCGGCGTCCGTGCGCCAAGCCTCGGCACAGCGGGCCGGCGCATTTGAATACGAGGCGACATGATGCTGTACGAGATGCTGTACGAATCGGAGGCGACCTGACGATGACTCGAATACCTTGGCTTCTTATGGCGGCCATGGCCGCATGGCTGCTGACGTTGGCCGGATGCGCTGGCGCGACCGGAGAGCCGCTGTACCGACAGGAACAGGTGGCTGACCCCGAAAACGCTCGATTCGGTCTGGATTGCGGGGTCCGGTGAAGCGCTGACTTTCGCAAGCACCATGGACACGTTGATGGGCGTGCAGAGCTACCGCGACGGTCGCGTCACCGGCGTGAATTTGACTGAGCGTTATGGTGCGAACGATCCGATTGAACTCTTTGCCGAACTCGGGTATACGACGATCGCCAAGGCGGTTGCGGCCACGCCCGATATGACCGCCGGCGCCGACAAACTGATTAGGCCGTTCCCGCCGCGAGCCCAACATCGCCACGGGAACCAACCTCCCCGAGCATTCCGGTGAGGTCGGGTTCGAGGAGGGGCCCTTCCTCTTCGCCAAGCTTGTAGAGCCCACCGCACCCCGCTCGGAGATCTCCGTCAAAGATGCCCTGCTCGACTACGAGGTGGAGCTCGCCTGGATCACCCTGGAACCGCTCGGCGAGGAGGATCCGATGCCCGCGGTTGATGGGCCTCATTGCTGCAAACGACTTCACCGATCGGCGATCTTCTGCTCCGCACGCTCGATCCCAGCGACGTCACTTCTGGGCTTGGCTTTGCCTCCGGCAAGGGACGTGCAGGATACCTGCCGGTGGGCGACCTCTTTATCATCCCGGCCGACTACCGCACGTACGCGGCCGAGCGGACGCTCCGGCTATACGTGAATGGCGAACTGCGCCAGCAATCGAGCGCTTCCCACGCGATTTGGGGTGTGGACGAGATCATCGCTGAGGCGCGCGCGCGGCAAGATACAGTGTGGCAGGAGCCGGGTGGACCGGTCAGCCTTTTTGCTGCAACGCCGGGCGTGGTACCGGCGCGGACGATGTTGCTCGGTGGAACACCGTCGGGGGTCATCTTCAACGAGGTCACGACTGGACAGAGGGCCGCGGGCTTTTTCCGGTGGCTCTTCTTTGGCTGGGGAAAATCAATCCCGCAACACTCGATTGAACAATACATTCGTTCAGCGCATGCGGCAGAGATCTATCTGCAGCCGGGCGACGACGTCCTCGTCCACATCGACGGACTTGGGACCATTTGGACCGGAATCGTGCAGTAGGGCTAGAACGTCTCTGCGGTTCTTGTCGTTTCAGCTACATATCACTCACGATTCTGTCCAAACTTATTCCAGTAGTTAGTATCTGACGAAAAACGAACCCAAGCAACCGTCTTGCCATTAGGTGTCAGGGTGGGATCCAAGGGGCAAAACTGGACGCGGAAGCGCTCTCGCTCCTTTTCACCAGTGATCATCTATAAATATCAGCACTCGTCGCCGGAGATGTGATCGCAGTTCTTCTAGTGGATTTGACGCTGCGGGCGGCGGACCACACAATGGTCGGCAGTTTTTCGTTGGCCTTGCACCGAGGCAGGCGATTTGGAAGCACTTCGTAGGCTATGGTATAGGTAGCTCCGGCGTGGCTATCATTCGTCAAGGTTGAACAAGGGTAGATAAGACATGGCAACTGTGCTCGTTTATGGCGCAAATGGGTATATGGGGAAACTGTGTGCTCAAGAGCTTGTGGAGCAAGGTGTACGACCTATTTTGGCGGGGCGCAGTGATACCGTTCATGCGGTCGCACAAGCATTCGACTGCCCCGCCGCGGAGTTCGATTTGGAGGACGAGCAAGCGATCGTCCAGCGACTCGACGACGTTGCGCTTGTCATCAATCTGGCTGGCCCCTTTCGAAAAACGCAAGCGCCGCTGATCAAAGCGTGCCTGCAAACGAATACCCACTATATGGATATCGCCGGGGAAGTCGATGAAATGCGTTCAGCTTATGCGTTTGACGCGGCGGCGAGAGAAGCCGACATCATGCTGCTGCCAGGAGCGGGATTTGGCGTCGTGCCTACTGATATCGCCGCAAATGTCGCCCAAGCACAGCTTCCAGATGCATCCAGTCTGACCATCCTGTATGCAACCGAGGGCGGCGCCTCACGCGGCACGCTCAAAACTGTGCTAGGCGATATTCAGCAACCCGGTGTCCAGCGCGTCAACGGGGAAATGGTTTCGGCGCGCGCTGCTGAATCAAGCCGTGATTTCACAGTGGCCGGTAAGCGCTTTACGGCCGTTTTCAATCCGTGGCGGGCTGACCTGTTCACAGCCGGCATCTCAACAGGCATTCCCAACATTCAGACCTACACTGTCTTTCCCGGGTTTGTCGTGCAGATGATGCGCGGCAGGTTGGGCTGGCTGCGAAATCTGATCCTGAACCAGCTGATCAGGTTGTTGCCCGAAGGTCCTTCGGCCAAGCAGTTACGGGAAGGGAGCACCTACGTACGGGTAATCGCTGCCACTGCAGACGAAGAGAAATCGGTTGCGCTGCGGGGACCTGAGGCTTATTGGTTTACGGCACAATGTCTTGTCGAGATTTCGGCCGAAATCCTGAACGGCAACGTCGCCGCTGGATTCCAAACCCCCGCCTATTTCGGAAAGGAATTGTTGGACAGAATTGCCGGTGTTACGTGGGAGTGACCCAAAGTGAACGAGCGACAAGTATCTCTACGTGCAGCCAGGCCAATCACAAGATGATGGGTATCAAGAAACAACACGCATACGAATTCTTTCGGGAATCGATTCTTGCATTGGCGAGCATTCCCGATGAGCTAATCGAACGGTTATTCTTGATTTGCAGGCCGATGCAATATAGAGCGGGAGAGCCGTTTCTACTGGCCGGAGACACGCCAAAAACTGTAGGCTTCAACCTAGACGGCATCTTTCGCCTGTATTATGTCGATGAAGATGGCAACGACATGACAAAGGGTTTCTCCACTGCAGGAGAATTTGTAATTTCCTACAGCGCTTTGGCACAGCAGCGCCCGTCCTTTTTCTCGATTGAGGCCCTGGTCGATACCCATATCCTCCAGTTTAGCTACAGCCAATGGATGCAGATGGTAGAAGCCGATATTCGCTGGTACCCGCTGCTCTTTAAGCTGTTGGAGCGCGTGTACATCATGAAGGAGATGCGTGAGAGATCATTTTTGGTGGATAGCGCGACCGACAGGTATCTGGCTTTCCAAAGAGAGTATCCGCATCTGCAAGGCAAAATTAAGCTCTATCACATCGCCTCGTTCATTGGCATAACCCCTGAAGCCCTCAGCCGTATCCGATCAAAGCAGAAATTGACCTAGGTCAAGGAAAACAAACCTCCGAACCGCTAGTATGCTGGTACATTTCGGCGTGAATTCCACGGCAGAGATTCAGTGGTTCTATCTATGGCAGAAATTGTATGAAGATTTCTGCCGGGATTCACTAGAAACCTGGCAAGCTAGCGGAAGATACGGAGGTTTTCCATGACACATCAATCACAGAGAGTCGCGCTCATCACAGGCGGGAGTTCAGGCATCGGCCTTGAATTGGCGAAGCAGATGGTAGCGCAACAAGCGGTCGTTATCATCTGTGGACGATCCCCAGACAAGTTGGCGCAGGCCAAGCGCGATGTACCGCAACTGATTACCATCCAATGCGACATCACCAAAGCCGAAGATCGGTCGTCGCTTCACCGGCAAACCGTGACGCTTTCAGAGATCTGAACATGCTGGTGAACAATGCGGGCGTGGCGGCGAGCTACTTGCTCAGCAAGACGGAGGATTTAGAGGCGAAGATCCTGCAGGAGTGGCAGACCAATTTCTTGGCGCCCGTATTGCTCGCGCAGCAGTTTTTACCCTTGCTCGCCGGAAATCAAGGTGCGGTGGTCAACGTCTCTTCTGGATCGGCCTACGTCCCCTTGTCGATCAAACCCAGTTACTCCGCATCGAAAGCGGCATTGCACTCCATGACGCAAAGCATGAGGATGCAGTTTGCAGACATGGGTGTCGATGTCGTCGAGATCTTCTACCCTGCTGTCGACACTCCGTTCCAGGCCGGCTACGCACCAGACAATGCGCTGCAGCCAGACGAAGCTGCTGCCCAGGCACTGCAAGGATTGAACCGCGGTAAGCAAGAGATTTACGTCGGCAAGACGGGACTCTTGCACATGATGAGCCGCTTCATACCTGGCAGGGCCCTGAAGATCATCAACGGGTCGATTCCGGATAACGTCGAACTGCTCCTGGCGGGACAGGCGGGGCAATAGAAGTGGGGCGGCAGGCTGCCCGTCGTCCGCAGAGGGTTGCGCATGAAGAGGCAAGGAGCAGCAGACGCGACGAACATGGGCAGGCAGGGAGACGGGTTCGACGCTGCAGGAGAATATCCCTGCCCGCTGGCGGCTGCGTGTTGTTGCGCCTGACAAAGGGGCGGCTTGCATGCAAAGTGCCGTTTGATTCGGCCGAATCGCGACGTACGGAAGAAACAAGCATGTATTTTGCATTTCGGTAGCTTAGAAGCCCACAAGAAACAAAGAAAGCCACCTGTTTTCCTGAGATTCAAGAAAACAGGTGGCTTTCTACTGCGTGATAAAGCAATTGGTTTTGAGTAACCACCTGGTACGATGCAGTTCCAGCTTAGCATTACCTGAATGGTCGCTTGCTTCGCAGGTAGACCAGCTTTGTAGTCCAGCTTTTTTTGTCAATACGTCAAAACCCGTTAGTGAACTATGCACTGCACAGCGGCATGGGGGACGCGGACGCGCTGGAGTTTGCCGTGGCGGCCTCCTACCTCAAGTACTCCATCAGTGGCGACGCCAACCTGACCAGCCTAGCCGAGGTCGAGCGTCCTGCAGGCGGCGGCGCGTCGGGCCGTGTGCAGCGATAGCGTGTGCGACAACGGATAGAGAGGGGAGCAGCTTTGTCAAGATTCGCTCCCTCCACGCCCCATTTCACCACGTCCATTAGAATAAGCAGGATTGATGAGAAAAACACAACGTGCTTTGGTGCTTGGGACAGGCTTTGCTGGGGCAGGAACAGGCGTCGCAGGCCGTACTGGCTAAACGATTTTCGCTTGACGCACGCATCTTCTTGTGCGATAATATGCAAACATTTGAATATGCGATTATTTGCATACACCTGTTCACCTCGCGTCGGATGGGAGCAGAGTACGTATGAATACAGACTATAGTGAAGTGAGCAACCGCATCAAACTCCTTGCTCATCCCGAGCGGTTGCGCATCCTCGATGCATTGCGCCGGGATGCCGAGTGCGTCTGCCACCTGGAGACCTTGCTGGGCAAGCCCCAGCCCTACGTCTCCCAGCAGTTGCGCATCCTGCGCGACGCCGGCGTGATTGCGGACGAAAAGCAAGGCCAAAATGTCTTCTATCGCCTGCGCGATCACGAGCTCGCCCGCTGGCTGGACGCAATTCTGGGCAACGTACGCGGCAGCGAAGCGACCGGCACGCAACATCAAACGATCGACACCTGCGTCTGCCCTAAATGCAGGCCGGACGCTGAAGAAACGCTGCCACCCGTTCGGGCGGAGATTGAACTGCTGTAATTTTTTACGCAGTTACATGCAACATTTCGCATATAACTGCGATTCGCTAACCATAAGAAGGAATGACCATGACAGAGGGATTCGTGATTGCCCAACCGGACGAATCGGGCGTCGCCCCAGAAAGACAGAAGTTCCCCGGAGACCGCCGCCGCGACCTTCATGCCTGGGCAGTTGTCGTGGCGGCTGCGTTCGCCTGGTGGTCGCTTGGCGCGCCCTGTTGCCGCTGGCAGAGTGGCTCACTTATGACCTCATTGGATTTGCCGATGGCTCTCGCCTTGGCGAGTCAGTGGCGTTTTTTACTATGACGTCCCCAAAATCTTGCTGCTGCTCACGGCCATGGTCTTCCTGGTGACAACGGTCCGTACGTTTTTCAGCGTCGAACGCACCCGCGGACTGCTGGGCGGCAAGCGCCTGGGTCTTGGCAATGCACTGGCAGCCATGCTCGGCGTAGTGACGCCCTTTTGCTCCTGTCCGCGGTCCCCCTCTTCATCGGCTTTGTCGAAAGCGGCATCCCGCTGGGCGTAACCTTCTCATTTCTCATTGCCACGCCCATGGTCAATGAGGTGGCGCTGGCCATGCTCTTTGGGCTCTTGGGCTGGGAGATCGCCGTCCTCTACATGATGACGGGGCTGACGATTGCCATCCTGGCCGGAATTGTCATTGGACGCATTCCCAACGTGGAGCGAGGGGTCGAAGATTTTGTTTGGCAGGTTTCAGTTGGCCAGGCGGATGTCGCCACGACGTGCCCAACCTGGCAAGAGCGCTTTCAGATCGGCTGGCAAGGCACGCGTGAGATCGTTCTCAAAGTATGGCCCTATGTGGTCATCGGCATCGCTATCTACGCCGGAGTACATGGCTTCGTGCCCGAGGATGCCCTGGCTGACATCCTGGGCAAAGGGGCCTGTGGAGCGTTCCGGCCGGGGTCGTGCTCGGGCATTCCCCTCTACGCCAACGCTGCTGGCGTGATTCCTGTCGTCAACGCGTCGATGGAGAAAGGCGCGGCTCTGGGGACGGCGCTTGCCTTCATGATGAGCGTGGTGGCGCTGAGTTTACCGGAAATCGTCATCCTGCGCAGGGTCCTCAAGCCGCGCGCCTCATCGCCGTATTTGTCGGCGTCGTCGCAGTAGGCATTATTTTGACAGGCTATTTTTTCAACTTCATTATCTAAAAAGGAATCGACTGTGGAGATCAAAGTCCTGGGCACGGGCTGCCCCAAATTGCAAAAAGACCAAAGCCGTCGTGGCCGAAGCCGTCGCAGCACTTGACGTCGACACGACAATCATCGAGGTGACGGACATCGGCGACATCATGGCTTATGGCGTCATGAGCACGCCGGCCATCGTGATGGACGAGACGGTAGATGGCCGTGGTGGCGTGCCGACCGTGGCACAGATGACCGGATTGATTCAAGGCGCCCGTTAGGCGAATCCAATTAATTGGCTATCCGATCTTGCTCGAAGCGGATCACAACAACCTGCAATTGAGGGGCTTCAGGAAGATGCCGCGTATAGTAATCTATTTGGATTGGACGTAATGGTCGAACGTGCGTGGAGAAACGTTGCAATGCAACATCTCTACGGGGAGATTTCGATAACGGCGACGGGAACTTGGTCATTGACGTAAGGCGTACCATTTCGATCCGCCACCGGCACACGTACGGCGCCGGCCTGGGCATCGTCGAAAACCGACCAACAGTTCGTACAGGCGCCCGGTTGGGCGTCGGGTGCGATTGTGAGCGTCACCTCTTCACAGGATCTTCTTCCCCCGGCGTCCACAGCGAAGTCGGGTTTCCGCCGTCGCCTGGTTGGGCGTTAACGCGCTGCACGGCCATGCCCGAATATCTCCCCGCTGTGGAGATGCACAGAAACTGGGTGAAGTCCGCCGCCGCTGCCGGACCATCGGCTTGATAGTGCAGCGTCACGGTGACAGTCTCACCGGGCCGCACGGCAGATCCCGGAAGGCACGAGCGTGTAGCCTGCCAGCGTGCCGATGCCGGCAAAGCGAGCGTGGATCCGCGTTTCGGGCCGGCCCGCCGGCGGGTTGACGATTTTGATGGGCGGCAGCAGGCCTTTTTCGATCGCCCAACGGCGCGCCCTCTGCGCTGGTAACGGGTAGGCGCTCTCCCTCAGCAAAGCGATAAAGCCCCACGGCGCCCGGATAGAGGCCACTCGGGGCATCATCGGGCACGGTAAACCGTACGTGTCCCGGCGCGACCCGATCGGGATTCCCCCGGGCGTGGGCTAACTGGTCCAGGCAGTTGGTCGCCCTGGAGCAAGGGCGCCTCGGTGTGATCGAGCAGGTGGAGGAAGGCATGATAGTTCTCGTCGATCGCACCGTCCCCCAGGCCAGCGCAGCTCATACGCCAGGCGATGGCCCGGCTTCGCCCGCCGGCGGCGAGCGATCTCTTCAAGCGGTGCGGGCCGATCATTTTGCGCCAGCTAACGCCGGCCAACGACACATGATCCCCGAATCGCCGATCGGGCGGAAGGGCCGGGTCGGGACGCGGCCTGCGGTGGTATCGCCCAACTCTAGCGTGGCCACGATGATCGGCTCCGCTTCAGCACCTGGACCGCGCAAGCTGAGTTGAACCGCGGATTCGCCCGCCAAGATCCGGCGGCAGCGCCAGGCGGTAAGCGTCGTCGACCACCGTAGCGGACGACCAGACCGCCGTCTCCAGCGTGTTAAAGAGGGCGCGCGACGTGGCGAGTGGATAGGCGATCCCGTCCTCGTCGAGCAGCGTCCACGCCATGCGCAACTCTTCTGGCCCCGCGTTGACCGGCCAGGTTCGATAGCCAATGAGAAAGCCCGTCCCGATCGACCTCGTCCGCGTCCCAGCAAGGTCAGGCCACTGGTCGTCAGCGGTGTGGCGGGCGCCTGTACTGGCTGCGCGGCGGGAGCCGGCCACGTCCCCAGCAAGCCCCAGATCAAGAGCAGGACCCAGTCCCGGCGCGACAGCCGGCGAGTCCAGGCCGTTTCGCTCCAGCCACAGCGCAAGGCCGATCAGGCCTACCAGCGTCATCAGGCTGACGAGATTGGCTGCACGCTGCACGTCCGTGCCAACCCAGTCGAAGCGAGCTCGGCAACGCCAGCAGGCGGATCGACCGTGCGCAGGCCGGAGCGGAGTCCGGGTAAGCCACGATCGGCGCGCCGTTCCGTGTTGCCGCCCAACCCGGGAAGTAGAAGGTGGCAAAGCTGAGTGGACCGGCCGCAGGCATGTCCGTCTGCAGCACCATTCGGAAGGGCGATGCGTCAGCCAGCGTGATGGTGGGCGCAACCGGCGCAGGCTCAACCGGCGGGAGCGGCGCAAAGAGTGCGTCGCCGCCCAGCGGGGCAAGAACTCGCTGGAAGAGCTGGTGCCAAAGGCGTTGGTATCGGTTCGAACTCGGAACGTCGGCCGGGTTCAGGTTGCCGTCGGCGCGGATCAGGTGCCATCGCAGCAGGCTGCAGGCGCTGGGTCAGGACGATGAGCGCCAGCAACGCGAATGTCACGCCGGCTGCCACGGCCCCGGGCGCAGCCGGAGCGCCAGACCGCCGGTAAAGAGGGCCAGGGGCAGGCTGACAATGCTGAGCAGACGCCAGGGAACTGGGCGATGACGAGCAACTCGCTGTTCGTCCATAACGGCAGCGCCAGGCTGCTAATGCCGAGCGCGCCAATCGGTGCAACCTCACCCCGATGCCACCACTCAGCCATCTTGGGGCGAATCAGCACGAAGCCGACCAGGGCCAGCGCGGGCTCCAGTGCGCCGATCTGGAACGGGATGCTCAACGTGTAATCGAAGGCACGTGCCAGTCGAGAGAATTGGTCAGCGTCCAGACATTTTCGCCCATATACGTGGCCGCAATATCGAAGGCGACGCCCGAGAGGTAGCCCGCTCCAGGATCAGCGGCGCCCAGAAGAAAGCGCTCACGCCCAGCGCGGCCATCCCGCCGATGACGGGCCACACGAGCGCCTGCCACGTGCGCCGGCCCCACCAGAGCACGCCGATGTAGGCCGGCAGCGTGATCGGGATACAAAGCAGAGTAATGTTGTGGGTAGCGGCCAGCCCGCCGAGACTTAGTGCTGCCGGGATCATGTCGAGGCCGGGCGCTCTGCGCGCGACAGACGCCGGAAGCTCCAGAATATCCAGGGTAGTAGCGCCTTCACGCCGACTTCGGCCAACGCCCCGCGCATGTAGAAGTTGGTGAGCAAATAGGGCGTGTAGAGATAGGCGACGCCAGAGATCAACGCGGCCGCAGTCGTCGCGTTCTCGAATGTCGACCCGTTTTCAAGCGTCCGGCCGCTCACCACGTCCGCAAACATGTCACGCGCCAACAGCAACGCGCCATAGCCCCCGACGAAGATCAGGAGTCCGAAGGTCGCCATCAGCGCAGTGGAATGACCCAGCCCAAGCAGATGCAGCGCCTCGGCCAGATAGTAGGTCACGGGGCCATAGAAGTTAAGCAACGGATAGCCGTAGCGAAGCGCCAGCTCGGGCATCCGACGCGGAAAGAGCGTGCCCTGACTCGGCGTGATGGTCGAGCAGGGCTACGCGCAGCAGATGCAGGGCGCCATCGGCCGTGCTGGGCAAGCCGATGCGCGAGAGCGGCCACACCGCGGGCAGGGCCAGAAGCGGCAGTAACGCGAAGGGCAACCGGCGCGGAAGCGTGCGACGGCTAGCGGGCGGTTCACAGGCGCTCATGGCTGAACCTCCAGGGGCAGTAGGACATAGGTTGCCCCTAGCTCTGCGTCTGAACCGCTTGCCGGCAGTTGGCGACCGCTCACGGGCTCGTACAACCCAATGCGCAGGCTGTGGCCTGGGACCCGCTGGCGCGCCGACCGCCAGCGGGAGACCCCGTGCACGTCCGCTCGCCCGGCAGCCAGCCGGCGGTCGGGTTGTCGGCTCCGCCCGGCGGCTGATCAAACTGGGCGACGGTCCTGCCATTCCAGGTAGAAGCAGATGGACGAAGGCAACGCGTAAACTGGTGACCCGGTCGGGGACTTGCCAGGCCAGGTCAACGACGTGCGTTGTTCAGGTCATCAACCGGAGGCGTCGCCGAGCAGCCTGCCAGCCCAATGCGCTCAACCGAAAGCGCACGTCCCAGGCCGCCGTCAAAGTGGTCGAACAGGCGCCTCGGGCAACTCCAAAATCGATCGCCACTGCGCCGAGCGGCACGCGATCGTCCACGGCCGCGCCGCTGTCATCGACAACGGCAATGCGTTCGGCGCCATCGGGCACCGAGAGGTAGTAAGACCCGACCCGAAGGGGGCCTTGCCAGAAGAACCTGCGCCGATGGGGGCGCCGGAGCTGCGCCGATCATCCACCAACCTGATCGGCCAGCCAGAGATCGACCGGATATCCGCGCCCGAGGTTGCCATTCTCCTGCACCTGGGCGCCGTCAGCCAGCAGCAGGTGGGCGAAGAGATCAAAGCAGGTCAGGAGAGGTTTTGCTGACCGGAAGGCAAGCGCCAGTAGGTGGCCAGACGAAAGAAGGCTTCGTCGGCGCCGGCGCTCACGCCATCGGGCAGTACGTCATAGCCGACCAGGCGCAGTCCATTGGCAAAGGTAACGTCAAGCGAATAATCTGGCGTTTTGCGCTCCGTAACGCAACCGCCATGGGAAATTCACAACGCCTCCAAAGCCGCCAGGCCGGTTGATGACGCCCGGCCAGGTAAAGTCGGCCAGAGCGTCCGCTGCGCTTGCGCTCGCCAATGCGCCATCCGTTTCTTCGTAGGCCAGCCATGCGGCCTGAAGACCATCAGCACTAGAAGTAAGCAAATCAAGGGGCTGGAAGGGGTAGGATTACTGCGGGGTCGTTTCAACGCTCGTCCTTGCACCGTCTTAAGAAGAACCCCGTCGTGCCAGCGACACGACGCAAAAACGGACGTGAGCGTCGGGGAAGGAACGCCGCGTGGTCAGCACGGACGCACGTCGGCGCGCAGGAGCTCAGCCAGGCGTCTGGACCGCCAGTTGCTGGTCAAGATCGAACGCGCGGCAAGACGTGCCTCGGCTGAACCAGCTCGGTTGGGAGTGAGGTCACGTGTCGTGCTGATGCCGCCAAAGAGTAACACGGCCATGAAAAAGGGTGAACGCCCGCGACCTGCCGCTCTCGGCAAAGCGTCAGTAAGATACCTTTAGGGCTGGGCTGCACCATGGCCATAACCAGCGCACAGCGGTGGGCGGCGTGCAAGGCGGTCCCCACGGGCATAAAAGACAGCGAGCTGGTCTGGGAGTGAGGGGCGAGGCAGTCATCCCAAACCAGAGTAAGATTAGGCGCATGCGTGCCGTGCGCAACTGCCAGAACGCATAGAGCCAGCCCACAGTGAAAACCGCGGCCAACAGCCGATCCTGGACGGGTCGGGCCGGCAGGTTGTGGCGCACATTGAGGTCGCCCCGATCATAGAAGCTGCGGGCAATCACGCCCGCATTGGTCAAAAAGCGCTCGCCGGGCGTGCCAGGCATCTCCGTTTGGCCGGCACTGAAGATGGAAACGTCGCCAGTACGCGCAGCAACCAGTGCCGGATCCTGCACAAACGCAACCAACAGCGGAAGGCCAACCAGCAATCCGGCGCCGATCAGCCAGCCCGATCCGCCAAGCCGGCTGCGCCAGCAGGCGCACCAAAGTCGGCCCCGGCACGGACGCGACGTCGATCATGGATTCGACCAGTACGAAGGTCACGATCACCAGCGGCAAGATACCACGCGGCAATGTATGAATAGAGCGCCAGTCCAAACCAGACACCCGACCAAATATAATCACGCCGGCCGCCTGTCGTCCAGGCCCGCCAGAAGAAGCGACAGCGAGCAGGCTCAACGGCGGCAGCAGCACGGCGCGAAAGGCCAGACGGCTCAGGCTCACGTGCCAGTAGGAGATTGCCAGCCCTGCCGTGGCAATCAGCAGTGGCCAGTAGCGTTGCGCGGAGAGCTTGTCTTGCTCATCATTGGATAGCAGGAGACGACGCGCGGAAGCGAAGACGAGCGGAACCGTCAGAATCCGATAGCCAGACCGAGCCGCAGCGCGTACGCCGAGGGCCAGAAGCTTGACAGCCACAGCCTGGAGGTAAAGAGACAGCGGTTCGCGCCCGTTGTTGCCGCGAAATAGAGCGGAAACCGCTCGCCATGGCTACCGCGAGGCATCAGCTCGTTATAGGCTTCATCGAAGAAAGGCGGGGCAATGGTCGAATTGCCAAAGGCGTAGAAGGCGGCAGATAACGTGACCACAGCCAGAGACCACAGAATCCAAACGGGAGTCGAAGTCGGTTGTGGCCGGGCTGGGAAGGGGACATGGCTCTGTGCTGGTCGCTGGACGTTGGTAGGCTGGCAAGACAACTGCCAAGCCTCCATCCTACAGTCCCCATGCCCTCGCATGACTCGAATCGGCATCATATCCCGGATGCTGGATCAGCAGGATCGTTCGCGATACACGCTGATTGGGGGATGTCAACGGATCGATCCGAAGCGAATGCCACGATCTACTCTTTCCCGTAACGGGCTCAGAACAAAACCATTTGTTGCATTGTGCATTGTCGCCACATTTTGGAGGGCAGGGAGAGCTCATTTGTGCTATCAGAATGCGCCGGTCTAGCGGAGGAATAACGCTGCGTATAGCCTCTAAATGACATGCGGCGATGGCGTCCCAGCCGAAGAGCGGCTGCGTTCGCGGGCATTGCGGCGCAGGTTCTCCGCCAATGGCGGAAGGCTCAGGACGCGGTTGATGACTTTGGCCGCGGCGTGGTCGTTGCCCGGTGCAACGTAGAGCAGATCGCGTCGTCGACCAGCTCGGGCATGGGCGTTTGCGGCGTGGTGGTGACGATGGCGCAGCCGTTGGCGAGCCCGGCCATCAACGTGCCCCGGCGCAGGCTGGCCCCATCTTCATAGGGCATGAACAGCAGATCGCAGCCGTTGAGCGCCGCTGCGACCGCATCGTCAGCCAGCCGCCCGGTCCACTGCACCACATCGCCCAGATCAAGCTCGGCGATCACGCCCTCAACTTCCTGGAGATAAGCGTAGTTGGTCGGATCGCTGGCGCCCACCCGCTCACCGATCATCAGCAGCTTGACCGACGGATGCTCCTCGCGCAGACGCGCCAGGGTACGAATCAGGGTCATGCCCCCCTTGCTGCGATTGAGAAATCCAAAGTAGCCAATCACTATGTCGTCATCCGCGTAGCCCCAGGCCGCGCGCGCAGCTTGACGTTCGGTCGGACTCAACTCAAGGGCGGTGATGTTGCTGCCGATGGGAATTTTGGCCAGGCGTGCGCCGGCCTGTGGAGCGAGGGCCAAACGATCGCCTTCATTCGTAGCGATGACCAGGTCCGATGATGCAGCCGGACGCAGGGTCACCCAGTTGCGCAGGCGTGCCCCGGCTTTGGGAAAGAGATAGGGCGCCAGCACGTCATGATAGGTCCATGCCACGGCGGCGTGGGGATTGGCGCGTCGCCAGTAGCCCGGCGCAGCATTGATGGCGGGATTCATGCCAAAGGCCGCGGTCTGATATTGGACATGAATCCAGTCGGCTGCCAGTGCTGCCGCCATGCGCGGCACGCTCTCCCAGATGCTCGTTCCCCACTTCTGCATGAGCGGGTAAACGCGCACGTCACCTGTCGGAGTAGCGGCGCCGGCGGTGGCACCTGTCAACACGCTGACCCGTGCACCCTGATCAGTCAGGGCGCGGCCGAGTTCCGCAGTATAGGCGCCCACGCCCCCTTCCAGGGGAGGGTACTCGCCGGTTACAAAAAGGATGTGCATGAAGGGAAATGGTCGTAATACGTGGCTAGAAATCGGCCTGGCGATGGCGCAGCGCCACGCTTTGGGCCAGGCCAATGGCGAAGAGCATGGAAACAAGCGAGCTGCCGCCATAGCTCACGAAGGGCAGCGTCAGGCCGGTCACCGGCACCAGGCTCAGATTCATGCCAACATTGACAAGCACCTGAAAGAAGACCAGTGCGGCCACGCCCGTGGCAATCAGTCGTCCAAAGTGATCGCGCGCGTTGTCAGCAATGCGCAGGAGGCGCCAAATCACAAAGAAGAGCAGGAAGAGCACCAGCAGCGAGCCGATCAGACCCAGCTCTTCGGCGATCACGCTGAAGATGAAGTCGGTATGGCGCACACGCAGGAAATGCAACTGGTTCTGGCTCCCCAAGCCCCAACCGCGACCCAGCCAGCCGCCCGAACCCACGGCAATCAACGCCTGGTTAATGTTGAACGCGGCATCCGGGTTGCCCTCGGGATTGAGAAAAACCTGAATACGTTCCAGCATGTATCCTTGCAGCGTTCCCCACAAGAATGGTGTCGTGGCCAGGGCTGCACCAAAGAGCAACGCAATCTGCCAGAGGCGAATGCCGCCGACCAGGATCAGGGTAGCGCCGATAAAGGCAAAGGTGATGGTCATGCCCAAATCGGGCTGGAGGTAGACCAGCACCAGTGGCGCCAGCAGAAGAATCAGCGCACCGAGCAGATAGGGCAGCCGCGACATGTCGTCATGGAACCAGCTTAAATACCAGGCCATAAAGATAATCAGCAAGAACTTACCCGGCTCGGTCGGCTGGACCAACGTGCCGCCCAGATTCAACCAGCGTACTGAGCCACCCTGGGCCGTGCCCAATGCCAGCACGGCAATCAGCAAGCCCACAAAGATCAAAAAAGCCGGCGGTGCCAGCAGTTGCAGCTGGCGGTAATCGATCACCGCGGCAAAGACCATCACAACAAGCCCCAACCCGAGAAAGACCGACTGGCGCGTCCAGTAGTCGGCCAAGTCGATGGTGGTGATGGTGGCGCTGTAGATCATGCCGATCCCGATCGCGCAGAGCGCGATTACAGAAAAAAAGAGCGGCCAATCAAAATTGCGAAGTTGTGGACGTTCAACCATAGTCGGAGATTAGCTCAACTGCAGAGGCAGCGTGTCATTCATCGGATCATTCACCTAGCGGCCAAAAAGGCGGGCCCAGAAACCACGTTTCTCGAAGCGCATGAGCGGCACATTGTTGCCCATGATGCGTTGGGCGATATTCAAGTAGGCCTGGCGCGCCGCCATGCGTTTGTCGAGTACCGCAGGTTCCCCGCGATCGGTGGTCAGGACAATCAGTTCGTCTTCGGGCACGACGCCCATAAGATCAATGGCCAGAATATCCAGCACGTCATCGATGTTACGCATGTTGCCATTGCGCACCAGTCGCGGGTTGTAGCGATTCAAAACGAGCGCAGGCTGGCACTGATAGTCACGTTCAAGCAGATAGATCACCTTGTCGGCATCGCGCAGCGCACTCACGTCCGACGTCGTCACGATAAGCACGCGATCGGCCGGCGTAATCGCATTCTGAAAGCCGTGTTCAATACCGGCAGGCGAATCAATCAGCACATAGTCGGCCATGGTGCGCAACTGAGCGCAGATCGCCTGCATCTGTTCGGGCGTAACGGCCGTCTTGTCGCGCGTCTGCGCAGCTGCCAGGAGGAAGAGCGAGCCAACGCGCGTGTCTGGCACCAGGGCCTGGCGCAGGTGGCAGCGTCCTTCAGCCACATCAACCAAATCATAGATGATGCGATTCTCCAGCCCCAAGACCAGATCAAGATTGCGCAAGCCGATGTCGGCATCGACGGCAACAACGCGCTTGCCATAGAGCGCGAGCGCAACGGCAATATTGGCGACGGTCGTCGTCTTGCCGACGCCGCCCTTCCCCGATGTGGCTGTGATGATTGTTGCGGGCATCGCGTTCCCGCTCTCCTCGGTTTGGTTGATTGGCTGGCCCGGCGCTTAGAAGACAGATCGTCGCAACACCCAGCGGTTGTCACGGCGCGCCTCTGACCAATCGGCGACAACGATGCGTTCGTTAAGAACGTAGGCAATTCGCGCCGGTTTACTCGCGTCTTGAGCGGCCGCGCGCTGCTTGTCAGGCGACGGTTCATTGGGTGCAATCGCGATTAGATGGCCGATGCGCAACTGAATCGGCGCAAAAACCATCGCCGCGATCACGGCGTCATGATCACCGGATGCACCGGCATGGGCCACACCCCGGAGGCGCCCCCAGATCAAGATATCGCCATCGCTGATCACATTGGCGCCGGGATTGACGTCGCCGATGATCAAGACGCTCTCTTTGCGATGCAGGACCTGGCCAGAGCGCAAATTGCCCCGATAAACAAAGTGCGAGCGAAAATCTTCATTCGATTCTGCCGGATGGGCAACGATCTGATGCTCAACGTCACTGCTCTCTAACGTTGCCGCCAGCCCGATGGCCAGCGCAGCATCAAAGGTGCGATCCGAGGCAGTGCGAACCACGCCCAGCTTGAGGCCGTAGCGTTCCAGCACCTCATAGGCTTCATGCAGCGCGCCTTCGTCGAGATGTCGGCGCCCCACAAAGAGCGCAACATTGCCGTCGCGAAAGAAATTGGCCGATTGCTCCAGACGGGCGTCAAGTTGCTCCATCAAGAGGGGCCACTCGCCTTCGCCGATCTCCACCGTCACGCCGTCGGCCCGCCCGCGAATGCGCAGATCGGCCTGGTCGGTCGGATCAGCCGGATCAACCGGCGCGCTTACTGCGTCATCCAGACTTGGACTGGCGACAGGAGGATCAATCGGATTGGCAGGTAAGTCGGGCTCCTCGTTTGGCGACGCGTCGCCAAAGGGAACGGACGGATTCTGCATCGTCAAGTCCTCGCCTCGAGAATCGGCGTGAGAATGCACATCGCTGTTAAATTCCGTAATTCCGTCGAGCAGGCTGGCCACACGGGTATCCATGACGCTATCATCTTGCGCGTGATTTGGCAACCCGCCCCGATCGCGCCCATTGCCGTCCAGCGATGAGTGTAATGCGGCGCTGTCATGATCGGGCCAACCGGGTTGATTCTTCTCATGTGACATGGCACGCTTTCCTCTCACGTCTGCGGTGATCCCTGCGGCGATCCATCTGCGGCGATCCATCTGCGGCGATCCATCTGCGGCGATTCATCTGCGGTGGGCGGTCTGCGGCGATCCGTAACAGCGCGGGATCGCCGGGTGGGATCAAGGCGATTCCGCCACCGGACGCGGGCTGATTTCAGTAAAATAGGCTTCCAGAATCCGCTGAGTAACGGGAACGGCCGCCTCAGACCCCTCGCCGCCATCATAGATGAATGTTACCACAGCAATCTCCGGATCCTCGTACGGTGCGTAAGCCACGTACCAGGCGTGGGTCGGCAGAAAGTCTTCTTCATCACGGCGACAATCCTCCAACTCGGGATCGTACTCGCAGAATTCGGCCGTGCCAGTCTTGCCAGCCACAGTTACCCCCGGCACGCGCGAGTCAATCGACGTGCCATAGTCAGCATTGACCGCGGTCCACATGCCCTCCTGCACGATCTCGATGATCCCTTCATCCAGCGGCAGTTCGCGGCGCACAATGGGCTCAAAGTCACGCTGGAGGCCACCGGCAGAATCAACAATCTGGTAAACAATCTGCGGCTCGTGCACAGTGCCGCCATTGGCCACGGCGGCCGTGCTCACCAGCACCTGGAGCGGCGTCGAGAGCAAATAGCCCTGGCCGATGGACATGTTGAAGCTATCACCCGTTGTCCAGCTCTCGGCGTAGAGTTGGCGCTTCCATTGATCGTCCGGGACCAGGGCGCCTACCTCACCGGGAAGATCGATGCCGGTCGGCTCGCCGTACCCAAAGAGTTCGGCCCAATCGGCCAGCTTGCGGTAGCCAAGTCCTCTGAATTCGGCCGGTGGGAAGCCGCCACCAATCCAGTAAAAGAAGATATCGTTGGAAAGCGCCAGCGCATCGACTACATCCACCGGACCATGCGCAATGCCCAGGGCATGATTCCAGCTCACAAATTCCTGAGCTTGACTGGCATCGTTAGGAAAAAAGCGATTCGGCAGATAGATCGGGCCGTCGTCGCGGATCGTGGTGCCCTCACCGATGACATTCTCCTGCAACGCCGCCGCGGCAGGCACCATTTTGAAGGTAGAACCGGGTGGATAGAGGCCGCCGATGGCGTAGTTAATCAGTGGGCGACGCTCATCGGCTTCAAGGGCAAGATAATCTTCGTTGATCCCCTCAGCGAAGATATTGTTGTCATAAGGAGGCAGGCTCACCATGCCCAGCACAGCGCCAGTCTGAGGATCCATGGCAATGCTCACGCCCCAGCGCGCGTCCTGTTCTTCGAGCATCGCTTCCAGTTCATCGTACATGACCTTTTGCAGCCGCAGGTCGATATTGAGAATCAAGTTCGAGCCGGGCACCGGCTCGATGACCTGACCGACAGTACGCATCTCACGACCGACGATGTCGACTTCGACGTTGTTGTATCCGGGCAGACCACGCAGATCCGTTTGATATGAGTACTCTAGTCCGTTGAGCCCGACGCGCTCGTTGGGGTCGGTATAGCCAGTCGCCTGGTAGTCATCGGCCTGGGCGGCGGGGATGGGCCCCATGAAGCCCAGGATATGACTCAGCAGCTCGCCATAGACATACTCGCGCACAGGCACTTCATTGACACGTACGCTGGGCAGGGCGTAACTCTCTTCAACAATTTCAAAAGCCCGGTTGCGGTCGACCAGGTCAAGAATCGGAATTGGCGTGGATGCACTGCCCTGACCGCCGAACTGAACGGCCCGCTGGACCAGGGCCACCAAGCCCTCCAGCGGCAGGGGCTGGGTCAAATCAGGGATGAGAATCGGCGACGCGACTTCCTGAGGCTCGCCGCCACCTTCAGGAATGATCGTCTCAACCGGGCCGGGAACCAGGACAAAGAGAGATCTACGCCCGCTTTCTCGGCCACCGTGGCGAAGTCAACGCGCCCCAAGCGGCGAAACATAATCTCGCCGATACGAATGGCGACCTCTGAATCCAGATCGGCACGCAGGGCGCGCAGGATATGCTCAATCTCAGCCGCTTCTTCATCCACCTCCGTCTCAGGGTCGTTGAAGGGCAGGTCTTCGGGCACGACTGAGACCTGAAAGCTGGGGCGGTTGCGGACAAGAATTTGCCCCGTACGATCATACATGACACCGCGCGGCGCGGCTGCCTCCGTCAACCGAAAACGATTGTCGTCGGCGCTGGCGCGATAAATCTCACCCTGCATGATCTGCAGATGATAGAGACGACCGACCAACAAGACAAAGGTGAAGACGATGCCAATACGAAAAAGGCGCATCACCCAGATTGCAGTATCGGTTTCACTCTCGCGGCTCAAGTTCATTGAGCGGCGTGAACCGTTTTCATACATAAAGTCAGTTTCACCCAAGCATCAGAACTCTACAGAACATCCTTACTGAAACGTCGTGATCGTCTCCTGGGTTTCAGGCAGGCGGTTCAAAAACGGAATTGCCAGGATCATCAGCGTCGTGTTGTAGAGCACAGCAGGCGCGATCACGAACTGCACTGTGGGCCAAAACGGCAACTCGCGCTGGGGAAGGTCGAAGCCAGCCAGGCCGGCGAAGCCATCCAGCGCAGTGAGCACCCCCAAGTAGGTCACCCCATAGACGACTGTGCCAACCACGCTGACGCCAATCGGCACCAGTAGGTGGTAGCGCGAAAACGTGCGGTAACCCAGGCCGGTAATGAAAACGGCTGCCATGAGCGCCAGGCTGGATGCCCCCATGGGGCCACCGCTAAAGACATCGAGAAAGATGCCGCCAAAAAATGCCCAGACCAGCCCGATCCGCGGACCATATAGCAACACGCCAATCAAGACCAGCAGGAGGACAAGATCCGGCTTGACCCCTCGCAGGGCCAGACGCCCCGCAGCCGTCGACTGAAAGAGCGCGGCCAGAGCCAGCAGCGGAATCATCAGGTAATAGAGCAACCCGCGGGCCATAGGTTATTGGCCGCCGTCCGGCGCCGGAGCCCCTCTTCAGAGCCTGTCTCGTCCAGGATTTCCCCCTCAAGGAGCGTCTCGCCGTCGGCCGGCGGCGCTTCCTCTTCAGCGGAGCCAGAAGGTCGGGTATGTTCTCCAGCGGGTCGAAATTGGTCACGACCATGACCAATTCCAGGCTACTGAAATCGACTGTGGGCCGTACGACCGCCTGCTGAAAGACGTCGATATCGCGCTGGCGCACCTCCGTACCTGGCCGATGGGAATGCCTTTGGGAAAATTGCCGCCCAAACCGGAGGTCAACACAATTTCGCCGACGCTAAACAAAACGCCCTGGGGAATGTAGTCCATAAGCAGGTCGTCGCCCGGGTTGCCGCGTACAACGCCATTGACGCGGCTGCTCTGCAGAATCGCATTGACGGCGCTGCTGGCGTCGGTGATGAGCAGCACCTTTGAGGTCGTATTGGTCACCTCGCTGATGCGCCCAACCAAGCCCTGATCGGTCAGCACCGGCATACCGACTGCTACGCCGTGCTCCGAGCCAAGATCGAGCATGATGAAGTCGAGAAAGTTGTTGCTCTCCTGACCAATAACACGGGCAACAATCTGTGCACCGCGCAACTCCAGCCCCGGACGCGTTTCAGCAAAGTCGAGCATAACGCGCAAATCCTGATTCTCCCGCTCAACCTCGCGCAGGCGAAAATTCTCCACCAGTAGATTGGCGTTGATCTGCTCCAGCTCGGCCGCACGCTGGCGCAATGTGCGCAATTCGGTCATAAAAGAAAAGGCGTCACCCACTGATTGGGCCGCGCCGGAAGAACTCGTCTGTGCAGGAGAGGTAAATTGGGTGACGGCGCTTTGAATTGGCCTAGCCGCCCGGTAATCTGCAGCGCCATCAACAGCAGCGCCGCAAGTACCAAAATGAGGGCGCGGACGCCAATGTCGCCAAAAGTCCAAGCTCGTCGTTCAGTATTGCGCATAGGAGGGTGCTGAGAGAAGAACCGGGCAGTCGGTCTGCAATGCCTGCAGAAACAACATTTCTGTGCAAGCGCAGCAATCCGGCCGCCGAGAGTCGATGCGGCCCAAACTTACCGAATCGTACTTTTACGCTGCATGCTGGTCAGGGTTTCGCGGGAACTCCGGCTTTTCCAGAATCATGCCCGTACCCATCACCACCGCGGTCAACGGATTGTCCGCCACATAAACATGCATACGCGTCTCATCTTGCAAGCGCTGGGCAAGCCCCTGGAGTAGGGCCCCGCCACCGGCCAGCACGATGCCATATTCCATCAAGTCGGCCACCAGTTCGGGCGGCGTTTCATCCAGCGTGCCCTTGACCGAATCAACAATCACATTTACTGAGCCGGAGAGCGCCTCACGGACTTCCACCGAACTCACTTCCACCGCCTCGGGCAGACCGGTGACCAGGTTACGACCTCGCAAAATCATGGTGCGCTCTCGCTCCATAGGGTAGGCCGAGCCGATTTCAATCTTGGTCCGTTCGGCCATGCGCTCGCCGATAAGCAAGTTGTATTTCTGGCGGGCGTAATTGATGATGTCCTCGTTCATCTCGTCGCCGGCCACACGGATCGACCGTGAAACCACAATACCGCCCAGCGAAATGACCGCCACCTCGGTCGTGCCACCACCGATGTCGACGATCATGGAGCCAACCGACTCGGTCACCGGCAGGCCGGCGCCAATGGCCGCTGCCATGGGCTCCTCAACCAGACCCGCCTCACGTGCGCCTGCGCTGATGGCCGCGTCGCGCACCGCGCGCTTTTCCACTTCCGTCACGCCGGAGGGAATGCCGATCACCACCCGGGGACGGGCCGCACCAAAAGGTCGATTGCCGTGGACCTTGCCAATGAAGTGATGAATCATCTGCTCGGTCACGTCAAAATCTGAAATCACGCCGTCCTGCAAGGGGCGAATGGCCACAATGTGCGCAGGCGTACGGCCGACCATCTCCTTGGCTTCGCTGCCAATGGCCTTTACCGCATTCTGCCGACGGGAGGAGGTATCAATCGCCACGACGGACGGCTCATTGATGATAATACCCCGATTTTTTACATGGACCAGCGTATTCGCCGTGCCCAAGTCAATGCCAATATCTAAAGAAAAAAGCCCCAACAGCAAAATAAATGGATTATTCACGTTCTGCTAAACACTCCATCCGACTGAGACGCTGCCGGGCTGCCAGACAGTTCATCGATTGCGTCCAAGTGATTTGCGTCAATGTGAATGCTGCCATTAGCCGGCAGCGATGGCGCCCTACGTTTCCACTACGCCGCAAAATAGCAATGCTCAAGACAGGAATACCCTAGAACACTTTGGCTCTCTACCCACGTTCTTTACCGCTTGCGTTCTGCGCGTGGAAACTCTGACTTCTCCGCAGGAAAATTACACCGCATTATACCATACGCGCAAATGGCCCAAAAAGATTTACCCCGCGCCAGCGGAAAAAAACATCGCTGCTATTTATGGTATAATCCGCCTGTGAAAGCCTACCGTGAGGGGTCTCGCCCTGCCCCATCCCCAACCGCGTTGCCCACCCTGTTGAGTAACAACCTGCGGGCGCATAGCCTCTTGGCAGCAGATGAAAACGCGCCCACTTCGCTACCATCCGCCACGGTCGTCGCGGCTGTGAGCGGTGGCGCCGACAGCATGGCCCTGCTCCACGGCCTTGCGGAAATCAGCGCGCCGGCCGGAATTGCGCTGCATGTCGCGCACTTTGACCACGGTCTGCAGCCCAATTCAGTCCAGTGGGCCGCCTTTGCAGCAGCAGTGGCGGCAAAGTTGGGGCTGCCCTTCTATCTGCGGTCGTGCCGCGCCGGCGACCTGGCTGCCCGCGACAATAATCTGGAGCAGGCTGCCCGCGCGGCTCGCTATGCTTTCTTGTGTGACGTCGCCCGCGCCGTGACGCCCCGCGACCAGGAGCCAGTCATCATGACGGCGCACCACGCGCTGGATCAGGCCGAAACCGTACTCTTGCACGTAGTGCGCGGCAGCGGCCTCACCGGACTGGGCGGCATGCGCTGGTCAACGTGGCTCAGCGACGAAGACGAACGCGCCGTGCGCTTGGTCCGCCCACTGCTCGACGTCGACCCACAACTGCTCCGCGACTATTTGCTTGCCAAGGAGGTCACCTGGCAAGATGACCCTTCCAACTCAAATACGGGGCTGGCGCGGAATCGATTGCGCCACGAGGTTCTGCCGGCACTGGCTGAGCTGAATCCCCAAGTCGTGGCTGCGCTGGGGCGGCTGGCCGAGGTTTCAGCCGGCGACGCCGATCGCTTGGCCGCACAAGATGCAGCGCTGCTGCAGACGATCTGCCTAGAAGCCGATGACGTGCGCTGCGTGCTCGATCTGAGCGAATTATTAGAGTTACCTCGAGCCGCGCAGCGAGGCGTCATGCGTGCGGCCCTGGCGGGACTAACCGGTTCCATGCGCGACCTTCATTTCACACCGCTCGAGCAATTGCTGGATGTGCTGCCCGAACATAACCATGCCGGCGAAGCACACACACTCTTTGCAGGATTGGTCTGGAGCATAGTGGCCGGCGCACGCGGTCCACACTTATGTATTCATCGGGCTGACGCAACGCCTGCACCCGCCGCGGGCCCACAGCTTGCGCATGATGAAAAGCCCCGCCCCGTCGCACCGCCAGACCGCCTCAGCGTTGGCGGGTGGTCGTTGTCTTGCCGTCGCATGACTGTTGCCGATCTACCCGCAGACTGGCGTAGCCCGCATCGGCCCTGGCGCACGTTTATCGACGCCGGACAAATCAGCGCGGCAGGACTGCGCCTGATCGCCTGGCGAGGCGCGCCCGCCGGCGCGCGCATTGCGCCCCTCGGCCTCGACGGACACCACAAGCAAATCGGCGATCTCTTCACCGACCGCAAAATCCCGCGCTCCCACCGGCGTGGCTGGCCCCTCATCCTCGACGGCGCTACGCAAGAAACGCTATGGATTTGCGGTCTTCAGCCGAGTCATGTTGGTCGCATCACGGCCACGACGCAGCAGGTCATTGAGCTCTGCTGGTCTGAGCATGAGAAAGAGTAGAGGAAACTATGCGCGCCAACGTTAAGCCGCTTACCCACTGGATTATCTATCGCGGCTACACCGTACGCTTTAGCCAGCGCACGCCGCAACAGGTCACCGGTATCTTGACCACGCCGGACGGACCAGTCGATTTTCAATATGACCCCATCGCCATGATCGTCCAATTGCCGGCTGAACGCGTTCAAATCAACGAACACGGCTGGGAACTGGACACGGAAAGCAACCAGGAATGAATTCTACTGCGCAACATGCAACCGGCGCCGTCCAACTCAAAAAGGGACGTGAAAAACCCGTTATTCAAGGCCATCCGTGGATTTTCAGCGGGGCCATTGCCAATTTACCCGGGCCGGAGGAGGCCGCCGATGGCGAGATCGTACCGGTGCTCGCGGCAAATGGCCGGGCCTTGGCCCAGGGCTACCTCAATCGCAAGAGCCAGATTCAGGTCCGTCTGCTGACGTGGGACGTTGAGCAGGCCATTGACGACGATTTTTGGCGACAACGTCTGGCTGTAGCAATCGCGCGCCGTGCGCAGCTGGCTGGAGATGAGACGACCACGGCCTACCGCTTGGTCAACGCCGAGAATGACTTCCTACCCGGTCTAACCGTCGACCGTTACGGCGATTTTCTTGTCCTGCAGGCAGGGACGCTCGCCATCGACCAGCGCAAAGCCATGCTGGCCGCGCAATTGCTGGAACTCACCGGCGCCCACGGCGTGATCGAACGCAGCGATATGGCCCAGCGCGCCCAGGAAGGACTGCCCGAGCAACAGGGCTTGCTGGCCGGCGCCCTACCGCCGGCGCAAACAGAAATTTACGAAGCAGGCTTTCGCTTCCTTGTGGATCTCCACGGCGGTCAGAAGACCGGCTTCTACATGGATCAGCGGGCCAATCGCGCCAGCGTGGCAGCCTACTGCTCCGGCCGGCGTGTCCTCAATGCCTTTGCTTACACAGGCGCTTTTGGTGTTTATGCCTTGGCTGGCGGCGCCGACCACGTGACAAATCTGGACACGAGTATTGAAGCCCTTGAACTATGCGAAGAAAATCTGCGCTTGAACGGCTTTGATGCGGAGCAACAGGCCGAGCAGATCGCCGGTGATGTCTTCACCGTCCTACGCGATTGGCGTGGAGCAGGCGGGCCGCGTCTTTGACCTGATCATCCTCGATCCGCCCAAGTTCGCTGCGTCCAAGCGCAGCGTCGATCGTGCGCTACGCGGCTACAAGGATATCAACCTGCTCGCCATGCAGTTGTTGAATCCGGGCGGTATTCTGGCTACCTTTAGCTGCAGCGGCCTGATCAGCGCCGACCTTTTCCAAAAGGTAGTCTTTGGTGCGTCAATCGACGCCGGCCGGCCGACCCAGATTCTGCAGTGGCTGCGCCAGGGCGATGATCATCCGGTTGCGCTTACCTTTCCCGAGGGCCAATATCTAAAAGGGCTAATCTGCCGCGTAGGATGAAGTCATGAGCGAACGATACGAACCATTTCTTCAACAATTACGTCAGGACTTGGCCGCGCCCCTTCCTGGCCGGGAGGCCCAATATGGCATGGCCCCGCGTCCGCGACCGGGCGCGGAATATCGTGATGAGCCGGGGCCTGATGCCCGGCGCGGCGGCGTGCTCGTACTGTTCTATCCATACGAGGGGCGGGTGCACCTGCCCCTGATTCTGCGCCCGAACTACAGCGGCGTCCACAGCGGCCAGGTGGGTTTCCCCGGCGGCGGTCAGGAAGAGATTGACGCCGACCTGACCGCCACTGCGCTGCGCGAGGCTTATGAAGAGGTCGGCGTGCGCCCGGACGACGTGACCGTACTGGGTTGGATGAGCGAACTCTTTGTTTCAGCCTCCAACTATCGGGTACAGCCTGTCGTGGGGTGGACAGACTATCGCCCCCGCTTTCACCTTGACCCCTACGAAGTGGCGGCCTTGGTGGAGGCGCCCCTGACCGATTTTCTTCTGCCCGAGAATCGCCACGAAGAGATTTGGCGCTTGCGCAATCACGATGTCAGCGTCCCCTTTTTTGACATTCAGGATCAGATCATCTGGGGGGCCACGGCGATGATGTTAAACGAAGTGCTGGCACTACCTGCTATCCAGCGGCTCCCTGGCCGCAGCAAGGTTTAGGCTTGGTGACGCAGCAGCGGCGCGCACAGTTCATGAGCGCAAAATCGTATGCCGCGAATCCGGCTGCCCGATGTAAATCAGACCGCCCTCGTCTGCATAGATGCAGTCACGATGGCCAGCGTAGCGAATTTTCTGAGTCGCGTGGCGGCGTGATACGATCAAGGCTTATGAGCATGCATCTAAACACCCGGCTCCACGGTAGAGGCAACCCTGCCCGCTCTGGAAAATCTGCCGGAACGCAATCAGCGAATGCGTCTCGGTTCGCGCATTACTTTAAGCCATATTGTTGCTATTGCTTGTCGGTTTACTGGGCTTCCTGGCAAGGCGACCAGCCAGTACAGACGCCCGCAACCCAAAGCAGTGGCGATCCGCTCGTGCTGGCCTCCTACTACACCTGGTTTGACGAGAATACCTGGAGCTATCAGCCGCTAAGCGACCTCCCAGCCCGAGAACCCTACATCGGCCGCGATCGAGCAGTAGATGGTAGTCATATCAATCAGGCCGAGCAGGCGGGCATCGATGGCTTCATCGTCGCCTGGTACGGGCCCGTTGGACAGTTCGACCGGACTGAGCCCAACCTCCAGGCCCTGCTTGACGAGGCCGCCGTCCCCGCGGTTTGAAGTTCGGCATCCTGTTCAAGACCGACTCGCCCTTCTTTGCCGGCGTCGGCGACGTGACCAACGCCCTCGCCCACGCCAACGGCGCCCCACATAACCATCCCGCCCTCTGTCCGCGTCGATGGTCGCCCCCGTGATTTTCTTCTGGCGGCCGACCATCTATGGCGTCGATACGTGGCGCAATGTACGAAGTCAGGTGGGACCCCAGCAACCTGGATTTCCGAGGGAGTGGATGTCAGCTATCTCAGCGTATTTGCGGCCATCACCTCTATAGCAACACCTGGAATCCGCCCACCGATCTGAGCTACACCAACGGTAAATTCGCCGATCTGGTCGACCAGATCCGCGGGCAAACAGGCGCTTACAAATTTTGGTGGCGACGGTCATGCCCGGCTACGACAACGTACCGTGCGGCCCGGCAGCGGCTTTGCCCATGATCGCGAGGGCGGCAACTATTTTGTCCACGTGGCAGGCAGCCATCGCCCGCAATCCGAACTGGATATTCATTACCAGCTTTAATGAATGGCCTGAAGGCACCTACATCGAGCCAAGCGCAGCCTTTGGCCGTACATTTTCTGGACATAGCCGCGGGCTGGAGCCAGCAGTTCAAGGCCGGCGGCGGTCAGGCGATCGACCCCGTTTTGCTCGCGGCCGTCGCTCCTGCCGCAGTCGAAGCGGCGGCCGTTGCGCCGCTGCCAGAGCCGGAATAACCAACCGTTTCGTCGAAGCGCCGCTGTTGAACCTGCGCGCCGGGCCCGGCACAAAGTTCGAGATCGTCGGCCAGGCCAATGCCGGCACGGCGCTGCCCATTGATGGTCGGTACAGTGAAGGGGATGAATGGTGGCGCGTTGACACGGGCGATGCACAAGGCTGGGTATACGGCCCCTTAGTACGGGCTGCAGGGCCGCTTGATGCCGTTGCCACGATTGCCTTCGAGCCGCAGCCGGTAGCGAATGAAGCTCCGGACGCAGATGGGGCAGATGAGGGGCTAACGTCGCCGGCGCGTTTTCGCCGGTCCATAACCCGCTGGCCGCACCGGATAAAGGCCTATCACCCTTCCTGACGCCCCACCCCTAGTGAATCCCGGCAGAAATTTTCATACAGTTCCCACCAGTGGTAATTTTCCGAATTTCTGTCGTGGTATTCAAGCTGATCTGTCCTAGGGTCAGGGATCCTGCCCGATTTTCCGCGGTGGAATTTTGCTCAACGCTCTTTGTCGCTGTATCCTGCACCTGACGGATCCATTCCAGCCGCCAGCCAGGGGAGTACTGCCTCATGCGCCAAATTAATGGCTCGCTTCACAATGATATCGATCGCATCCTGATTGACGAAACCGCGATCCAGCGCGAATCATCGAGCCGTCGCGAAATCAGCGAACTCTATGCTGGACAGGATCTCCTGCTCATCTCAGTCCTCAAGGGCAGCATCATGTTCATGGCCGATCTCTGTCGGGCCATCGAGATTCCCCACGAAATCGACTTTATGGCGACCAGTAGTTATGGGGCCGGTATGGAAAGCACCGGCGTGTGCTCTCAAAGATCTCAACAAGCCCATCAGGGACGCAATATCGTCAGTGTCGAAGACATTATCGATAGCGGCCATACGCTGAGCTACCTGCTGGGGCTGCTGCGCCAGCGTCAGCCGGCAAGCATCCGCATCGTCTCCCTGCTGGACAAGCCAGATCGGCGCGAAGTTGACATTGTCGTCGATTGGGTAGGCTTCTCCATTCCCAACGAATTTGTCGTCGGCTATGGCCTGGATTTCGATGAAGTCTATCGCAACCTTGGCTACATTGGCGTCCTCAAGCCCGCAGTGTACAGTGAGCCAGAGAGCGTCGATGGCTAGCGTCGTTCCCCGTCGGCCGTCTTCCTGGCGCTTGGCCATTGGCACGGCATTGCTCCTGCTCGGTATCTTCTGGGGGCATTGCTGCCCCGTGCCGGCCACGCTCAAGATAGCGTTGGACGCTACACGGTTGTCGCCGGCGACTCCCTCAGCCGCGATTGCCGCGCGCTTTGGCGTTCCGGTCGACGCTCTCATCCAAATCAACAACATCACCGACCCCTCGCTGATTCACGTCGGCAGGAGTTGCTCATCCCAACCGATGCCACCGCACTGGCATTGGGCGTGGTCGAGACCCCGTCGCGCTATGCGGAGGCCGGTGAGACGTTGGGCAGCCTCGCCGCGCACGAATCAAGATGGCGAGCTGTTGGCGGCACTTAACGGCATCACCATAACCACACGCCTCTGGCCCGGTCAGCCAGTTGCGATTCCTGCCGATCAGGCACCGCCTGCGCCATTGCGCTTCGGCGCGCTCACCGGTATTAAGATATCTGGCTCGATTGTCCAGGGCCGTACCGGACGTGTCAAGATTGAAGCCGATCGGCAAATTTCCTTGCGTGCTGATTCAATGACTGCCGCTGCCGTTGGTCGCGCTCCCCATACCGACTCCCACCGTGGAAGCGCTCCTACCGGCGCCGGCGCTCATCGAGCCGGGCACGTACACGCTCACGGTGGCGTACACCACGGGCCGCGGCATTCCTGTTGCGCTGACGCAGATGGTTGAAATCGTCGACGGCGGCTATGGCTTCCAGAACATTTACGTGCCGCCGGAGAAGAGCGACACGCTGGATCCCCCCGCCGTCGCGGAAACAGAATTGCTGCGAACGGTCTATGACCGGTCACGCCGGAGTTGGCCATTCGCGCACCCTTCGCCCGTCCGTTCGGTCCGGAATATGCACGACCAGTCCCTTCGGCATCCGTCGCAGCTACAATGACGGCATCTTGAGCAGCCACCACGCCGGCCAAGATTCCGGCGCCGGCGTCGGCATCACGGTGACGGCGCCGGCGACCGGTGTCGTCGTCCTGGCGCAGTCGCTGCCCGTGCGGGGCAATGCCATCGTGTTGGATCACGGCGTTGGCGTCTATAGCGGCTACTGGCATTTGAGCGAGATTTCGGTGGACGAGGCAAACGGTTGGCCCCGGCGACGCCATCGGCTTGGTCGGCAATACCGGTCGTAGCACCGGCGCCCACCTCCCTGGGAACTGCGCATCCCGGCGTGGCCGTCGACCCCATGCAGTTTTTGGAAGAGGCGATCTACTCAATCGGACGGTAGTTGAGAGAACAAAAAAAGCGGCGTCGGGCAGAACGCTTGCCGACGCCGCTTTTTGAATTCCGTAGGGGAGAAAGGTTAGTCTTCCGCTTCTTCGTCCTCGGCTTCGGCACCCACAACCTCGGGCTCGATCATCTCCTCGTCGTGAGCATTTCCTCTTCCTCTTCCTCGGCGGTACGAGCAGCAACCATGGTGAAGACCGCTCATCCAGCGGGTGTATGCTCGACGCCCGCCATCGGGGCAGATCAGAGACCGTGATGCTATCCTCGAGCGTGAGGCTGGTCACATCGACCTCGATCACGGCTGGAATAGCGGCAGGCAGCGCTTCGATTTCAACCTGATCCAGAGCCTGGAGCATCATCAGGCCTGCGGCCAGGGCGTCAGGCTCGCCAAACCCCTGAATCGGAACCGTCACAATCTGCTTCTGCAACATGTTGACGGCGTAGAAGTCGGCGTGCATCAGGAAGTGACGGACAGGATCGCGCTGGATGTCGCGGACCAGCACGTTCTTGACTTCACCGCCGTCCACCGTCAGCTCGACAAGCTGCGACGTCGCGCGTGATGCAGGAGAAAGTCCAGGTTACGAGCATCGACCTGCAAGGACATGGGCTCTTCCCCCTGGCCGTAAACAGTCACCGGGAGATCCCCTGTGACGCAACTGGCGCACTTTGCGTCCTTTAATTCGCAGCTTCGCGTCAAGTTTCAATTCAGACATTTTGGGTCATGCTCCTCTAGGCAATTGGAACCACTTCAATCGATTGCAATCTATTCTGACGTTTACTGTCGTCAATTCCAGCGTTCAACGCCGACGGCGCGCAAACGGATTCAGGCCGGCAACCAGCCGGCGCAAGGCCCACAGCCCCGCAGCGAAGCCAGCGCCTGCCGCAAACGCAGTGACCGGCGTAAAGACTGTCTTCACGTTGCCGTTGACCTTGGGTGTCAAAATCACCACGCTGCGTAAGGAATCGGCCTCGACTTCCTGTGCGACCAGAACGGAACTGGTCGTGTTATGCAACGACAGCTGTTTCGTCACGGCAAAGCCGATGGCACTGTGCACGCATCCATCGTGCCGGCGCGGGCAAAGCCTGCACCCGATTCTTCGAGCTGCAGAGCGCTTGCCTGGACCGACCGGGCGGCTGACTGGCGCATCGTGACCTGACCGCCCTCAACTGAGTCGACATTCGTATCCGTGATGTTGACCGGCGTGCTTTCCAGCCCCTCACTCATCTCCGCTGCGAAATCCTCCAAGGGATTCCGATGATTTTCGTGCGGCTGGTTCGACATCACTGGCCTCCCAGAGCCGTTCGACTCTACATGTCCACGCGCGGAAAAAAACACGCGCCGGAAAAAGCGCGAAACACAGTATAGCCCAACAAGGGCGCATGGTCAATTTTCGGCGAACAAAACAATAATCCGTTGTCAGAAGAAGACGCAGAGAAAATCAAAGGGCCACTGGGCATGGCAGGGCAGAGGAATTCGTGAAATTGTTTGGATTCAGGCCCGGTGCTACCATGCATGACATGGCCCTTTCGACGAATGGCGTGACCGATCCCAGCGCCGCCCGCGCACCTGTCCGCCTGCGTACCATGCGCGCAATCGGGCTGCTCCTGTCGCAGCCGGACTACTGTGGCTCATGGTCACACGTACGCCAACCCCGTCCCGACCCGACCCAGGTGCGCTGCCTGCTAGCGAGACGCTAGAGCCAGGCGTGGCGACAAACATGACCAGCCCCGCCCTGCGCTATGGCCCGGACTGGCGGGTCTCCACGCAGGGGGCGGATCCCGCCGAGCCCGGCACGCCATGGCAGGAGCCGGCCGGCGTGCTCTCTTTCACCTATAGTGGTCGCGTGCTGGAGTTGGCGCTTGCGGAGGGCGACTACTGGGGCTATCTCTACGTAACAATCGACGGCGAGCCCGCCAATCAACTTGCCATCAGTACGCGGCAACGTCAACAGTCAAGGCGAACGTGCCGGTTATAAGACGTTGCTAGCACCAGAGCTGGCGACGACCGGCGCACCGGTCGTCCGCTGGCATCCTGTTCATCGTGCGGCGGACGACGGTCCCCAGGGTCCGAATAGAAGTGTGGCGTAGCTGGGATCAGACGCCCCTGCGGGCACTTGCCGTCGACCTGCAGCCAGGCGCGGCACTTCCAACCTGGCCCGGCGTTGCTTTGCTTGGCGTGGGTGCCTGGCTGCGCGCTGGGATGGGTCGCTGCAGCCGCCGGCTGGCGCGCACCTGCGGCCCTGCGCGCCAATGGACACGCCGCAGACATGGTGTGAGTCCGCAAAGAGTCATCTGGTTGGCCGGTATCGGCGTAGCAATCATTGTCTTGGGCGTAATCTTCGCCATTTGGTGGCTCACATTGGCTGGCTTGGCACTGCTGGGGCTGGCAGGATTGCTGCGACCGAGCGTCTGGCTGGCAGCGCTGCTCTTCGGGCTCCCTTTTTATTTCGGGCGTCAAGCTGCCCCTGCTGCCCAATCGCACATTTGAACTCATCGATATAGGCATAGTCGGCGGGCTGCTCTTGCTGCTCTTCGCGCTGTTGATGCGTAACCCGGATGAGGGGTTCAACAGCCGCTACGGCTACCGCAGTTGGGCCTTTGGCCTGCTGATGGCGTTGGCGACCTGGGCGTTCGTCACGGCGATTGCGGCCGACTATCAGTCACTGGCGCTGCGCGAGTGGCGCACGGTCTTTCTGGCTGCGGCGCTCTTTGGCGTGACGCTGATCGGCGTGCTGCGCATCAGCGCAACCCCTGCACGCGATGGCAATCTACTCATCAGCGCCTGGCTGGCCGGCGCCACGCTCATGGCCGCCATCGCCTGCTGGCAGTTCATCAGCGATTCCATGTTGATCACAGCCGAAGGCGTGCGTCGCGTACGCGGTCTCTACGGTTCGCCCAACAATCTGGCCCTCTATCTGGAGCGAACGCTGGCCGTCACGCTGGCGCTGACGCTCTTTGGTCAGCACGAATCTAACCAAAGACGCGGTCTTACCACGCTGATTTGGGCTGCGGCAGCGCTCATCCAAGGCGGCGCCTTGCTGCTCACATTTAGCAAAGGTGCGATCTTTCTAGCGCTGCCCACCATGTTGCTCACGCTCTGGATCGGCGGTTACTGGCTGCTCGGCGCATGGGGCGTTCCGCGACGTGCCCTTTGGTGGCTGGCAGGCGCGGGCGTGTTGGCCGGCCTGCTGCTCATGCCATTCTTGGGTACGGAACGCTTTCAACGTCTGCTCGATTTCGAGGACGGCACTGGTTTTCTGCGCCTGCAGCTCTGGCGCAGTGCGGCCCAAATGGCGCTGGACCACCCCGCCACCGGTGTCGGGCCCGACAACTTTCTCTATGTCTTTCGCAACCGCTATCTGCTGCCGGCGGCGTGGCAGGAGCCAAATCTCAACCACCCGCACAACTGGCTGCTCGACTGGTGGACGCGTTTGGGGGATCCCGGGCTGATCTTGGGGATTGGATTCTGGTTCAGTGGCCTGCGCACCCTCATGCGGAATCTGACATCAAACGCTATGACACGCTACGAGCAAACCCTGGCGCTGGGCCTGCTTGCGGCAAGCCTGGCCGCGCTTATGCATGGCCTCATCGACGTGAGCTACGCGCTGCCAGATCTGATGATTGTATGGGTGTTGATTTTCTTCATCCTGCCGATCACGCGAGGTAAGGCGTGAGGCGCGGAGGATATGGTTTGCATCACGTCAGGTCATCCGTTTTGCACACCATGTTTTCATGCCTCACGGTGTTTTCATCCTCACGGCAAGATGCCGGCAATATTCTCCGCCAGCGTGACGCTGTTCATCTCACCAGACCAGATGCTCTGGATCACACCGTCGCCGTCGATGAAGAAGGTGGTCGGCAGACCGATGACGTTGAAGCGATCGGCCACAGCACTGTCGGTATCCATCGGAATCGGGAACGTGAGGCCCAGTTCATCGACATATCGTTGGACCACCGCGGCCTCTTCCGCCTGATCGACGCCGACGATGAGCACCTCGCCTGCCCAGCGTTCGGCCGCAAGCTGAAGCGCAGGTAGTTCGCGCTGGCACGGTCCGCACCAGGTCGCCCAAAAATTCAATACGACCGGCGTCCCCGCCTGGGCAGCAAGCGAAAAAGATTCATTATCCAGGGTAGCGAGCGTGAAATCCGGGGCCGGGTAGCCTACCGCCGGCTGTGGTGTGCGTAGATCAGCCGCGGCATCAACGGCAATTGATTCCACCAGACCCAGCCGCCGCCAAAAACCAACACAATGCCAAAAACGACAACCCAACGATTCATGGTGCAAAAACTCAACTCTCTTCAGATTCATCTTCATCGTCGTCACTGGTCCCATCGCCGGCGCTTGCCAACGAGTCCAACACGTCGATGATTTCGTCTGCGCAAACGCGGTTGAGTGATGTGTTATACCATAAGCGCATCGTGTGAATTAGCTCATCGTGCAGCGCGGCAAAGGCATCCTGCGCTTCGTCGCTCTCATCTACGGCCAGTGGTTCGTAATCCGGGTGCTCTTCCAGCCAAGCATCCAGCAGAGTCTCGGCCGCGGCCGGCCGCGGGCCCCACGAAGCCTGATCCGTCCACTCTTCATCAAAGAAGATGACCAGCGGCAAGTCCAGTTCATCCACATCACTCAAATCAAGCGTTTCAGCCATAGCATCCAACAGGGCTAGATCATCCTCGTCGGTAATAATATGCAAATCAAGCCGGGGAGCAGCGGCATCAATCCGCGCCAGCACGGGCAACACGGCGATCGTATCGGGATCCTCCGCATTGAGAATTATGACCATGTGCACCATGTTCGGGTATTCGGTCAGGCGCAGTTGCTGGTCGTTCGTCAGGCGCGTCTCTTCAATCCGCTTGATGATTAGCGGTCCATAAAGCTCGCTATAAGCAATAAACTCGGATAGATTCAGCGCCATGGTGCAGATCATCGAGCTGCTTTGAGCGACGAGGGAAATTGGTTTCATAAAGGTCGATTGGCCACAGTTGAATACCGGTTGACGTTCGAAAGAACGAATTGGCCCAATCTTAACACAGAGCAGGGAGGAGGGTTGAATGGGGTGCGCGTTGGGTCGGTACGGTGACGGGGTTGTGGTAAAATGCACAAACTGTTCTTTACGTCGAGCGTAAGAAGCTGAGGAGAACCCGACCGTGAACAATCGTCGCTATGCCGCCTTTGCGTGGGGCGTTCTCGCCTACAACATCGTCGTCATTCTTTGGGGTGCGTTCGTGCGCGCCACTGGATCGGGCGCGGGCTGCGGCAGCCACTGGCCACTCTGCAACGGTGAGCTAATTCCCCGTGCAGAAGGGACCGAAGTGATCATTGAATTCTCCCACCGCGTCACCAGTGGCGTTGCCCTCCTGGGCGTTATCGTAATGCTAGTCTGGGCGCTGCGTGCGTATCCCCACGGTCACCGCGTCCGCCATGGGGCGATCGCATCCATGGTCTTCATGATCATTGAAGCGCTGATTGGCGCGGGTCTCGTGTTGCTGGAACTGGTCGCCTACAACGTCTCCATCGCCCGCGCCTATTGGATGGCGGGCCATCTCGTCAACACCTTCTTCCTGCTCGCAGCCATAACCTTAACGGCCTGGTGGGCCTCAGGCGGGGCCAAACTTCGCCTGCGCGGGCAGGGCGCGTTGCCATGGGTCTTTGGCCTGGCGCTACTGTCAATGTTGATTCTGGGTGCAAGCGGCGGCATCACTGCCCTTGGGGACACGCTGGTGCTGAACGCAGGCATTACGCCCGAAGAGTCGCCGGTAGTGGCCCAGTTGGTGAGTCTGCGCATTTATCACCCACTGATTGCGTTTATGGTCGGGGCAGTGCTGATAGTGGCTGCCGTGATGGCCGTACGGCGTCATCCGTCTCCCACAACGCGCCGGCTGGCTCTGGCACTGAGTGCGCTCTATGTCGTGCAGCTCATGCTGGGTGCGCTCAACGTAGCGCTAAAGGCGCCGGTCTGGCTCCAGCTGGTCCACCTCTTCATGTCCAATCTGATCTGGATCGCGCTGGTGCTGTTGGCGGCCGATACGCTGGCCGAAGAGGCCCCGGCACGCGTAACAGTGGAACAACCGGTCGATGCGGCAACCCTGCGCGAGCCGAGCCCGGCGACGTAGGGACGTTGCAATCCAGCGTCTCTACTGCGTTGGCGGCGGCGTCGAGGGTGTCGGAACCGCGGACGGGCGGGGAGGATGACGGACGCGGCGGGTTACGACGCGGGCCAATATCGGCCGTGATCGACCGCAAGGTGGCGCGCACGCCGGCTGTCGCGCGGGTGCTGCGCACGACCGGATCGACCACGCTTTCGCCCACGAAATTGGCTGTACCACGCACCGCGCCCAATGTCTCCTGGGTATCTTCGATCATCGGCTTGATCTCGGTCTGCAACATCTTGACCATGCGGTAGATCTGCCAGATCAACACGCCCAACAGAATGTTGACAATCAAAGTCTGCAACGCCAGCAGAATAATCGCAATATCGCGAATGGTTGCGCTAATCACGGCGACTCCTGAACAGTAATGCGAACGTGGATAGAAACATGATAGAACGCTGATCTGACGGATTAGGCGGATCGAGGCGGATCAAGCGTCAGAGCGCCCAACCCGATCAATCCCGCTTAACGCACATCCTGGCGATCGGCGTAGGCAGACTGGCTCCAGGCCCGGGCGATGACCAGCGCGGCAAACGCGCCCAGCGTGCCTTCAATCACGTGCAGGTGACCGATCTGCAAGAGCGGCACCTGGGTCAACTGGCCGATGGCCTGGCCAATTGCAAAACCGACGCATGCGCTCAGCCAGTAAAGCAGGAGGTCGCGCACGTTGCGCCCACCCCAGACGTGAAAAAGCGCGGCATAGGCGGTGGCGAACAACAGGCCCAGCAGGAATGCCGGCGAAAGAAACCCCGTCATCAGCCGATAATCCCCCCGCCCAGACAAAGATCACCCTGATAAAAGATCGCGCCCTGGCCCGGCGTCACGTCGCGCTGGGGCTCGTCGAAAGTTACCGCCACGCTGCCGTCGGCCTGCGGCACGAGCCGGCACGGCGCGGCATGCGCGCGATACCGAATCTTGCATTCGGCCGGCGTGTCGGGCGCCACAGGCCGATCGAGGGTCCAATTCACGTCCCGTGCAATCAGCGTCGTGCGTCCCAGCTCGTCCCGGGTGCCGACGATCAGCGCATTCTGATCGCTGTCTAGTTCCAATACATAGAGCGGTTCGCGCGCGCCACTTAAGCCCAGGCCCTTGCGCTGACCGATCGTGTAACCGGGGAGGCCGGCATGCTCGCCGTAGATCACGCCCTGGCGGTCCATGATCGGGCCAGGCTGCATGGCCTCGCTGGCCCAGTCCTGCAAGAAACGGCGGTAATCATCATCGGCGATGAAGCAGAGATCCATGGAGTCGTGCTTCGAAGCCGTGGGCAGCCCCTGGGCCGCGGCGATTTCGCGGAGATGGGTCTTCTGATAATCGCCTACCGGAAAGAGCACGTCCTGCAGTTCCGCCTGCCCCATGACGCTGAGCACATAGCTCTGATCCTTGCCCTCGTCCACCGCTTTCAGCAAGTGAATCGTGCCATCCGGCTGGCGCTCGACCCGGGCATGATGACCGGTGGCCAGAAAATCTGCGCCCAGCTTGCGGGCATAATTTAGCAGATAGTCAAAGCGGATATGGCGGTTACACGCCAGGCAGGGATTGGGCGTCACGCCCTGGCTGTAGCCGCTGATGAAGTAGTCGACGACGCGCTGCTTGAACGGTTCCTCCACGTTGATCAAGTAGAAGGGAATGCCCAGATGATCGGCGACCTGGCGGGCGTCATGGACGCTCTCCAGGCTGCAGCACTTGTTGGTCGACCCTTCGCCCCGACCGATTTCGGCCCAGAGGCGCATCATGACGCCGATGACGTTGTAGCCGGCTTCCACCAGCAGCGCGGCCGCGACGGAGCTATCCACGCCGCCGCTCATGGCGACGACGACAGTGGTTTCAGATGGCGGGCGAAGATTCTTGGACATGGCAATCGGCAAATAGCACTCAGTACAGTACGGCAGACGGCAGCAATAGAGTCATATTCTACACGATAGCGCACGTCCATTCCAGAAAAGCGCCCGGTGGTTGGCGCTGATGGGCATCAACCGTCTTTGAAAAAGCCAAAGAACGGGCGACAAAATGGTACACGGAGAGCCCCACAGAGAGCCTCACAGAAACGCCTGCCGCCTTACTCGAGCTGCACGGTCATCTCTACTGTCGCTGTGCGGCCGTCTTCGGCATAGACCGTGGCGAAGAGGCGATGGGGGCCGGCGCGCACCACGTTATCCGTGTCGGGCCAGCGCGAATCGTCGACGGTGAACTCGAAGATGTTGCAGTCCGGTTCGCCGCCGGCAAAGGCGCAGTACGCAGCGCTCCGCTCGGTGCGGCCATAGACTTTGCCGCCGTCCGGGCCAAAGATCTCCAGATTGACTTCCGCGATGCCGTCGCCGTCCCGGTTGCCATCGGCAGGATCAAATGCCTCAACCTGAAACGCCAGCGCATTGCCAATCGCGGCATACGTTGAGCCCGGACCGACCTGGGCGATACGCGCAGCAAGCTCATTCGCAGGCGGTACGGTGACGGCTTCCGCGCTGGTTGCAGTTGGCGCTACAGTCTCCTCGGCCTGAGTCTCCTCAGCTTGAGTCGTCTCGCAGGTACGCACGCAGAACTGCCAAAACCAAACGCTCTCCAGATCATCCGCCTCGGCGACGATCGTAATCGTGGCATCATAGAGCCCATCCGGCCATTGATTGCGTGCGCTGTTCAGGTCAAGCGCCGGGCAGAGGGGCTCGTCGCCGCCGAAGAGACAGAACGCTGCGTTCGCCTCGACCCTTTCATACTCAACAGAACCATATTGCCCCGGCGGGCCGACGATCTCAAAGGTGACGCTGGCAATGCCGTTGCCGTCCGTCTTGTCGGGCAGCCGGTCATCAAAGACCGCCACGCGCGCGGTCAAGAAATCGTCAAAAACCACGGGCGAAGCTGCCGTCGGAATCCCCGGAAGAAGAATCGCCCGACCATTCTCGCCAATCAGAATCTCTCGACCGTCTCCCTGGCTGCCATCAGTGGGAATGACGGCAGCGACGATGGGCGTGGGGGTTGGTGGAGGCGGAGAGGTTGCAGTTGGTTCAGCAGTCGCCGTGGCAACCGGAGCAACCGTTGCAACGATGGGCGTCGATGTGGCGGTCGGCGGCGCCGTCGGTTTCTGTAGCGGTTTCTGTGGCGGTTTCTGTGGCGGTTTCTGGAGCTGCGACAGCTTGTGCAACCACTTCTGTTGTCGGCGCGTCTGCTGCCGCTACGCTCTCTGCACCGGTCTCGGACGCCGCGATGGCTTCAGCGGTCAAAGTTGCCGCCACCGCACGATCTTCGGCCACACGGGTGGCTACGCGCGACTCTGAATCCTGGGTCTCGCCACCGCAACCGGCAAGAATCAGCACGCTCAGGACGAGACCGGCTGTCAGAAGGTCAATTCTTCGTCGTTTCATTATGACTCCTTTGCAAGATCGGCCAACGCATCATCCGTGGCCTGGTGAAGCGGACGGCACGACTGGTCGACGATGCGAATCCGTAATAGATCATCAAATCCGCCGGCTTCCGCTTGCGCAACGCAATCGGCAAATGCCGTGCGTGCGGCTTCCAATTCGAGCAAGCGTCCGGCGGCATCGCCCTGCTGACGTAAGACATCGGCACGTTGAAAGTGCGCCAGACCGAGTGACTGATAGCCCTGCGCAGTCAAGCGATAGTTTGCCCCATCAGCGAAATAAGCAACCGCTGGCGTCAGATAGTCTTCCGCACGAGCAAAGGCCGCCAAGGCCGGCTCAAACTCACCGCGGATATAATGGCTTTCACCCTTCAGCCGGTATGCCGTACCAAGGCTGAGCAGGGCCAGATGCTCAATCTGTGCGTTATCCTGCGCCCGGGCCAACGTCAGCGCTTCTTCGTAATTTTCGATCGCCGCAGCCAAATCCGAAGGCTCAGCCAAACGCTCTGTCGGCTCGACCCGCTGCGCGCGCAGAAAATGGGTACTGCCCAAGCCGTTGTAGGCGCGGGCATAATCCGGGTTGAGCGCAATCGCCTCCTGAAACGCAGCTTCGGCGGCCACATCGTTTTCGAGAAAGAGCTCTTCGCGTCCGATAAAGAAATAGAGCAGTTCCCGCCCCTCCTCCGGCGCCCAGTCGGCCAATGCAGCTTCCGCACGGCGAAAGGTCGTGAGCGCATCCTCGTTCCGGCCGAGAACCTCCTGTGTCAGCCCCACGGTCAGCCAGAAAAGCGCTTCCGTGCGCGTGCGCAGACGTTCCGTCACCACCACATTCGTAATCGGATCGTCGGCGTCAAAGGGCAGCGGTACGGAGACTGGACTGCCCAGTCGATGCGGACCGACAATGGCAGCCGTCTCGTCATTGACCTTGGGCGCCAAATAAAACTCGAGATCCAGCCCCGAACTCTCGTCGCCATCGACAAGGTAGCCATAGATTACCATGTGAGCGCCAATGCGTTCGGCCAACTTGCGGGCATTCTCTTCACGTGCGGCAGGCGTATTGCCGCGGATGGCGCGCAAGGCTGTATTCTGAGCCGTGTCGGTACGCGTGTCGTGCCAGATTTCCACGGAATCGGCCAGCGGCACGTCCGGCGTCTCGGCATAGACCGTATTGAGCTGATCATAGAGCCAGGTACTGAGCGTGCGGCTATCGTCCGTTTCGCGCACGCGGCCGTCGGCGTCTGACTCACCGAACTGGGCAATGGCAATGTTAAACTGCCCCTGCATCTGACCGGGATTCCAGAGCGGCTCCGCGAGTGGATAGACGAGCAAGGCAAGAAGCACAAGCAGCGCACCGGCAATCATGAAAATGGGCACGGTCACGTTACGGTTGCCGACGTTCACCTGCACGTTGCGACTGCCCACAATGACGTTGCGGGCATTGCCGCCGATGATCAAGCGTGCGTCACTGGTTTGACCGCGGTCCCGGCCAAAGAGACGCGCCAGCCAGCCGCCTTTGGTTGGGACGGAAGCTGCGCCGGACGCTTCCGGGTCGGCCTCAGCCGCCTCATCGTCGGTGGACGAAGCGCTGGACGAAGTAGGACCGGCACTGATCACATTGCCCTGCCCTATGGCAACGTTTTGCGCATCGCCGCCGATCACCGTGGCAGCGCCGCCGATGGCGCCGATGTTAATGGTGTTGCCCGGTTTGCCGGCGCCTTTTTCTTCTTTATCATCTTCTTCGTTGGCGACAAAGATCGCGCCGTCGGGCGCGCGCAGGTGCAAGACGGGCGTCGCCCATTCCAGAGAGTTTGGCTCAGCCAGGCTCATGGCCTTGCGCGCCTCGGCCAGCGCCCCATCCACCGGGTAGAGATTGGCCAGCGCGGCGTAGAAGCCGGCGCTAAATTCCACGGCGGCATCATCGGTGATGGCGTACTGCATGGCGACGACCGCGGGCAGCCCGCGCAAAACCAGCGTTGCGGCCATGCTGGAAAAGACGCTGTCGTCATGGCCGCGCGCGCCTTCGCACGCATTGAGAACGGCCAAACGCAGCGTGCGCTGATCTACCAAGAGGTCAGCCAGCTGCCCGGCGCTCAGGCGCAGCGCCTCGCCGCCATCATCGGCCAGGATGACGGCCGGTTCGCCGTTCTCTCCACTCAATTCAGCATGGCCCACGAAATGGAGCACATGCCAGGGCCCCGCCTGCATCGCGGCCTGCAGCGCACGCCAGGTCGGCGGCGTGAGCCAGGTCAGTTCCAGCTGCCCCTGCTCGACCAGGGGGGCGAACGCGGCTTCGACGCGCCGTTGCTCCTCGACGATGTCCAGCGGTTCGACGCCATCAGGACTGGCGGCCACCCCCAGAACGCGCAGAGGCGACGTCACCGCCAGGGGACGGTCCGGTGCCGCCACTTCGGCGTAGCGGACTACGGGCGTGTAGCGCGAGAGGGCCACAAACGCGCCGCGGCGTTGATCGAAGAGAAATTCCCACGGCAGCGTGGCCAGCTCCGGTGCGTTGACGCGCAATTTGATGCGCACTCCTTCACCTGCCTCACGCGTGACGCTGCGGGCGACGTCATACATGCTGCGCAGTTCGCCGGGCAAGAGTGCATCGAACAACTGAGCGCCGACACGCTGTGCCAGCGCAACAGCCGCGGCCGATGGGTCATCAAACATGGCGGCATCAAGCTCGGCCAGCTCACGCTCGAACTGGTCCAAATCATTTGGCAACGCCAAGAAGCCGCGCGTTTGGCCGCCGGGCGAGTTTAAGATGGCGACGGGGTAGCCACCCGCTTGGACCGGTCCGATCTCGATGTCGAAGTTGCGGTAGATCAGTTGCGCCATAGGGTTTGGCAAGAGTATAAGTGACCAGTCAGATTGCCGCGGGGATCATATGCGGTGGGGACAGGTGTGGGCGAGTCACGAAGAAAATCTTCCAGGTAACCTACCACAGTCCGCCACACTTAGCCGCAATCCTGGCGACGCTTGAACAGCCACAAGGCAAGAACGGAAACAGAAAAGACGCGCGGCGCTACTCGAGGAAAGATCGACCGTGCGCTGTGCACACGACCAAGCGTCCTATGCCGTGACGCTGGTGCACTGATTATTATGGGTGTATTGGGCTATGTCAAGCAGACAAAATTTCTCGCACGGCAGGAAGCACGCGCTCGCCCAGCAATTCCACCCCTTTTTGGGGCGCGAGACCGTGGGGCGTGCCGTATTCGACCCGGGCTGCGCCGGCGTCAAGGAGCGCGACGGTCTGCTCAATCAGATCGGCCGGCGCGCCGGCAAAGGCAAAGCGTGCCAATAGCTCATCAGAGATCAGCCGGCCTGCGGCATCAAAGTCATAGCGCGCTGCAGCTGTGCGCAGGCGCGCCAGCAGTTCCGGCTCGACATCGACCGTGGGATCGAGCGTTGCAACGATGGGCAAGTAGAGAGCCACTTCGCGGCGGGCCAGGGCACGGGCAGCGGCTGCGTCCTCGTCGACCACGGTCACGGCGCCAATGACAATGCCCACCTCGCGTTGCGGAGTTGAGCGGCTGATCAGCGCGTCGTCGATCAGGTTACGAAAATAGGGGACGACCTCAGGGTTGGCGCTGCCGCCGATCTTCAACTCATCGACATAGTCGATGCAGGCACGGAGGGTCTGCGCGCCCCAGGTGCCGAGCAAGCCGGGCACCTGAGCACGGTGGATGGTCCAGCGAAAGGCGTCACCGCCGGCGACGGGAAAGATGTCGCTCTCAAAGGGGTCGGTCGATTGGGCAAGAAGATGGCGCACGCAAGCGAAGGCATCGCGTAGGGCCGTGACTGGACGGGCCGGTTCAATGCCCACAAAGTCGAGCCAGCCGCCCCGGGCCATGCCCAAATAGGCGCGTCCTGCCGCGGCCTCGTCGATGAGCGCAATGTTGGCGGCAATGTTGACCGGATGGCAGGTAAAGGGATTGACCGCGGCCGCGCCGATACGCACGTGCCGGGTTGCGCGGGCAATCTCCAGCAGTGGCAGCCACGCCGGCTGGTAGAGCATGTCGTTGTAGACCGTTACGGTGTCAAAGCCATAGGCCTCTGCCTGGGCTGCCAGCGGACCGTAGGCGGCGAGGGGTTTGTCGGTTTGAAAGGCGATGGAAAGCATAGTGATTGGGGCTTGTTGATTGCGGATTGTTGATTGGTTGGGGAATTGTCGATGGTCGATGGGTGATTGTCAATTATCGAGGCGACTGTTGTTCCATATGCACAGGGATCAAAATCAGATCATGACGTCACAAATTGAAACGTCCTTCTAACACTTTGCCGATGAAAATCATATGGAAATAAGGTAAGATAATGACCAAACACCCCATTTCAGCGCGCAAGCCGAAATCTATCCATAAGAGGAGCAACAGCCTATATGCGTTACGATAAATTTACCCAAAAAGCCCGCGAAGCCCTGCTCGAAGCCCAGACGCTGGCCGAGCAATATGGCCATACCACCCTGGAGCCCGAGCACCTGCTCAAGGCGCTGCTGACTCAAGAGGGCGGCGTCGTGCCGTCGGTGCTCAACCGCATCGGCGCCGATCCGGCCATGATCATGCAGAGCGTCGACCAGGCGCTGGCAGCAATGCCACGCCAGGAAGGCGGCACGCTTCAGGTCAACATGGGCCGTGCGGCATCCAATATTCTGCAGGAAGCCGACAAAATTGCCGACAACATGAAGGATGAGTACTTGTCGACCGAGCATATGCTCATGGCCATGGCCTCGCTGCCCGGCGCAGCCCAGGACCTGCTCAACCGCCATGGCGTCGACTACAACGCCATCATGCAGGCCCTCGCCTCTGTGCGTGGCAACCAGCGCATCACGTCGGACAACCCCGAAGCCCAGTACGAGTCGCTGACCAAATATGGGCGCGACCTCACGGAAGAGGCGCGCAAGGGCAAACTTGACCCCGTGATCGGCCGCGACGAAGAGATCCGTCGCGTGATCCAGATCCTTAGCCGGCGCACCAAGAACAACCCGGTGCTGATCGGCGAGCCGGGCGTGGGCAAGACCGCCATCGTGGAGGGATTGGCCCAGCGCATCGTCAACGGCGATGTGCCCACAGGCCTCAAAGACAAGCGCCTCGTTGCGTTGGATCTGGGCGCGTTGGTCGCAGGGGCCAAATACCGAGGTGAGTTTGAAGAGCGGCTCAAAGCCGTTCTGAAGGAAATCAAAGAGGCCGAAGGCGAAATCATCCTCTTTATCGATGAAATGCACACGCTGGTCGGCGCCGGCGCGGCCGAAGGCAGCATGGACGCCTCCAACATGCTCAAGCCCATGTTGGCGCGGGGCGAACTGCACACCATTGGCGCCACGACGTTGGATGAGTATCGCAAGTACATCGAAAAGGACGCT
>CAWEEJ010000064.1:0-58222 GCA_963807905.1 uncultured Chloroflexia bacterium
GGTCGTGGACGATCCGCACATCTTCCGCAAAGCTGTCACCGGCGTACGTCCTGGCCTGGGCTACTGGCGGGCGCTGGGGCGGGAGACCAGCAAGATGGTCATCGACCATAAGCTGCGCAAACCGGCCGACATCAACGTGCTCTCCAGCTCTGCGGCGTTGAATATTGCCTTCCTCACCCGCTACTTCCAGCCCTACGAAGAGCGCTTTGACAACTCCTACGTCTTTGTAGGGCCGACCATTGATACGAGCCGGCCCGAAGAGAATATGGTGATCGACAAACGGCCCGATCAGCGGCTCATCTACATCGCTGTCGGCACCCTCTATAAGGCCAATATCGAGTTTTTTCAAGCCTGCATGGCGGCCTTTGCCGACCCCCAATATGCCGTCATCATGTCGATTGGCAAGGCGGTTGACCCCACGGATTTGGGGGAAATCCCGGCCAATTTCACCGTAGCGCAGTACGTGCCGCAACTGCAGATTCTGCAAGAGGCCGACCTGTTCATCACCCACGGCGGCATGAGCAGCATCAATGAGGCCGTGGCCTTTGGCGTGCCCATGGTCGTGGTGCCCAACACCATCGAGCAGTCCATCAACGCCGCCCGCCTGGAAGAGCTGCACTGCGGCCTCTATCTGGATCTGGCCCAACTGACGGTGGAAACCCTACATGCCGCAGCCACGCAAGTCCTGATTGACCCGAACCTCTCCAGCGGGCTGCCTGCCCTGCTCCAATCCTTCGAAGAAGCCGGCGGCACGCAACTGGCCGCGGACACAATCGAGCAGTTCAAGCAGCGTCACAAGATCTAAACGCTGCCGGCAACCGGCATCCTTGCCCGTGCGTCTCTTCAGACACGGTACGCTTCATGTGAGTCTGGCTGCTTGAAGTATAGCCAATTGTGTTGGCGAACTCAAGCAATGGTGACGGGCAAAAAGCTCTGGACAAAACGAAAGCGGGGACGTCTCCATGTCTCCGTCCAATAAGAAATATTCGGGCCCAAGCAGGCCGGCTTCTTTTATCAGCCGGCCTGCTTGGGCCCGAATATATAGGCGTTGCGATTTACTCAGTGGGACAATCTACGCACGCTGCATCTACATGCCAAACTGGCTCTCGCTAGCTGCCGCCGGTCACCGTGACGTCGATCGGGGCCGCCCGCACCAACGTCGTGAAGAGGGGGCAGCGGCTCTCAAAGCCGGCCAGCATGGCAGCAGCCTGCTCATCGTCGGCGCCGTCGGCCTGCACATTGATCCGGAAGGCCTGAATGCGAGGATCCGCTCCCGAGCCGGCCACACCGCTCGGATCAAAGTCAGCTTCAACACTCATGGAGAGGCCGGTCAGCGGGATCCCTTGCTCTTCGGCCACGCGTTCGAAGATGAAGGTGCCGCACGTCCCCAACGAGCCCAGCAGCAGATCGAGCGGGTTGCGCTCCTGGTTGGGTCCATCCAACGGCGGCACGGAATCAATCACGAAGTGATTGCCGCGGGCGCTGACGATGGCCCGGCCAGGCTGATTGGAGAGTTGGGCCGAAACTTTGGCCGTATTGAGTCCCTCAATCGGCGAAGAAACCGCGTCATCGTTGACCGTGATCTCGATATCGGTCGAGCGCGAAAGCGTGGTGTAGATCGGGCAGCGGGCCATGAAGTTGTCGATCAGCGCGGCGGCCTGACCTTCATCAACGTTTTCCAGATCCATATGCACGCGGATCGCCTGGATGCGTGGATCGGTGCCGGACCCGGCCACCCCGCTCGCATCGAGATCGCCCTCAACGGCAACCACTGCGCTGCCAAGCGGAATGTCGAGTTCTTGGGAAGCTCGTTCGGCCACAAAGAGGCCGCATGTGGCCAGGGAACCAAAGAGCATGTCCAGTGGATTCAGCTCTTCATTCGGTCCTTCAATGGGCGGCACGGAATCGACAATGAAGTGATTGTCGCGTGCGCTGACGATGGCACGGCCGGGTTGGTTAGAGAGTTCCACGGACGCTCTGGCCGTTGCCAGTTGTGGGCCCTCCGGCTCGGGCGGCGGCGGCTGAATCGGTTGGCAAGCGCTTAGCAGCAACGCCAGGACAAGCAACGGGGCGATCATGAGAATGGACGAGTATTGGATTTTCATAATGAATCGGTCTCCTCTGTTTCAATGAAAAACGGATATTGATGACAAGCGGCGCATCTGACTGCCCGGAATGCTTCTAGATCACGCTGATTCATCATGGTGCGCCCATGTCGAACGATCCATCTTCAAACTCCTTTCCCTGTTCAATCTGTTCGACGATGAACTCGATCAGCGTTAGCCAGGTACGAAAGTGACGCGTTTCTCCGCTCACCACATGTCGAATTTGACCGCGGTACTCCCCTGTATCTTCTTCGGTCGTCTCTTTCCAAACCCGCACAGAATAGAGATGTGTCTGGTTAGACTCTGGCGCCATCGCAACCCTTCTCCCTTCATAACAATCAGTAGCCAGCCACAAAGATATCAGGCGCAAATACATAGAGTGCGCCCAAACGGAGCGGCCAAGCGCCACCGACTCTGTGGAATGATCGGCAGACCTCAAGAATATCTTGGTGTTGCTATGATGATGCTCACTCTAAAACGAGGGGCGTTTCAAATGCGTTGCAAAACGTGTGAAGATGCGTTTTCAGACTGATTTGGTCCCCATTTTCACCTAACAGAACACGACGCGCATTGTGGAGTCGGGTGGCCCTAGCCAGCAGGGCGGCATGATCCGAATCATCGGAAGCGCGTAAAATCTGCAGGCAGGAGAGGTAGACCCACTCTGCTTCAATCGTTGCGTCCAACGCTCGCTGCCGGACAGCGGCAATAATTGACGCTACCTTAGCCAACGCTTCCGTATGATCGTCCTGAGCGTAGGCGACACGCGCCAGGCCGGCGGCCGGTTCCAGGCCGCGACTGCGCTGGTTCGTCGCGTGATAGATGGCCAGGGCCTGTTCATAGACTTCGGCTGCCGCGGCCAGGTTGGCCATGCCTTCCAGCGCGTAGCCCAAACGAGTCAGGGCGTAGGCCTGATCACGTTGAATACCGATCTGCTCAGCAATTTCCAGGGCGTCTGCCGCATGGCGGTGTCCCTGCTCGTGATCGCCTATCATGAGGGCAAGCAGGGCCATTTCGCTCAATGTCTTGCCCTCGCCCTGGCGATAGCCAATGGCACGAAAGCGAGATAATGCTTGCGCATAGGCGGTATGCGCGGCATCTAATTTCATCTCATTGAGGAGAATACCACCGCGGTAGTTCTGGGCAAATGCTTCGTGACGCGCCGAGCCGGTCTCTCTGGCAATCGCCAACGATTCGTTGAGACAGGCCAGACCCTGCGCGCGCCGCCCGCGTCGATCATGCAGCAGGGCCAAATTGCTCGACAGTTTCGCAATATACGCGCGATGGCCGATCTTGCGCGCCAAGAGCAATCCATCCATCAACGCACACTCGGCTTCCTCATAGTCGTCATCGCCTTGCTCGACAATCAGAAAACCGAGTTGATTGGAAGCCCAGACCTGGCCTTCTTCATTGCCGAGATCGCGGGCAGCGTCCAACGCTTGCTGAATGATCGCTTTGGTTGCGTCATACGGCCCATAGTAGGCGTTCAACGCACCAAGATGGAGCAGGATTGTAGCTTCCGCGTTGCGGTCGCCTGCCGCCCGCGCCAGGTCCAATCCGCGCTGGTAGTTGGCATCCGCCTTCAGATAGTCGCCCTGATTCCAATAGATCGACCCAAGCTGAATGGCGGCAGCGACGTCCCAATGTGCTTTCTCATCGTCTCCCGCAATGCGCGTCGCTCGTTCCACAGCATCAATCGCTTCGGCATAGGCGCCCTGCGCCTCGGCAAGTGCGGCCCGCTGCAGCCAGACGTCGGATACTTTGGGTGCGTCATCCATGGCTTCAGCCAATGCCATCATCGCATCCAGGTCCTGGGTCTGCGCCGCGCGGTCAGCGCGTACGAAATGAACGTGCGCCCGCAGCGCATGGAGTTCATACTGCGTGGTCAGGTCGCCTGCCTCCGCCAGCTCCAACGCACGCGTCAGATAGCGAATGGCATCCTGATGGACGAACTGCCCGGCCGCGCGTTTGACCGGCGCTGCGATAGAATTGCACCGCCTGGGGCGCATTGCCGGACTGTTCGCAATGATAGGCGACATCGGCGCTCCATTCATCGATTCGATCGGCATAGACAGATTCCAACGCCTTGGCCACCGTACGGTGATGGAAGCGCCGACGGATCGCAGAGATCTCGGCGTAGGCGACATCGCGGATCCGGTCGTGGCTAAAGTCATAGGCATAGTCGCTCGGTCCGGCCTTGCTCTCATTGACGATGCGTCGCCGCCAAAGCTCGTCCAGGCTCTGCACGAGCAGCGATTCCGGCATTTCGCTGGCGTGTGTCAGTAGGTCGAACGTAAAACGCGCGCCCAATGGTCGCAGCGAGACCCAATAATTCACGCGCCGGCGGTGAGAGTTGGGCCAAGCGCGCCTGGATGATGCTGTAGACTTTGGGTGGCAAGTCGAAGGCATCTACATGCTCATTGGGCGCATCATGAGCCGGGCGTTCGTCGCCGGCGCTTACTGATGAGGCCGGCCCTGTCGGCGTGGCCTCCAGGCTGGCACGCGTCATCTCGACCATGAACAGGGGATTGCCGCCGGCTCGAATGCTCTGCAGTCTGAGCTCCTGCTCGTCCAGATGATCGCGCCCAACAAGTCGCCCCAACTCAACCATTTCGTCATTGCTCAGGCGCTTGAGGTCGATGGCGGTCAACTGGTCATCGCGATGCAGCTGATGTCCCAACAGCGTCAATGGATGATCGGGAGCCAGCTCTTCATCACGCGCTGTCCCCAGGATAAGCAGCGGCGCACCCGGGTCAAAACGCATCAGATAGTGAAACCAGGCCAGGCTCTCGCTATCGCACCACTGCAGGTCATCGATCCAGAGCAACAGCGGTTGCCGCTCCCAACAAAAAGTGTGGGCCAACGCTTCGAACAGGCGAGTGCGCTGCCAATCTTCGGCCAGTGGTTCCGGTGGTGGTACGTCCCCATGAGATATCAGAATTTCCGGCGCGAGGCGGGCCAGTTCGGCGAGTCGAGCGTGATCCATTTCGCGGCAGGCGCGGGGCCAGCGGTTCGCTGCGCAGCCACTCGACGATTGGCGCATAGGCAAGATTTGACGACGCAGCATAAACGCGTGTGCGCACAGCGGGGATGCCCAACTGATTCGCCCAGTGGAAGAGCTCTTCGGCCAAGCGCGTTTTGCCGATACCGGCCTCACCCCGAATGAGGGCAACCCGGGCTTGCCCCCTTGCTGCCTTGCGCCACGCCGCAAAGAGCTGCTTCCGCTCCAGCTTGCGCCCCACAAGGCGTCCGACAGCGGCTTGATGGGGTGAGCGACGCGGGGCTGCTTCGGCCAGGTCGTCCTGTTCCAGTAGCAGGTTGTAGAGCGCGGTCAGGGAAGCCTGAGGCTCGACGCCCAACTCACGTTCCAGTTCTGACGTGCAGGTGTGGTAGACGCCCAACGCGGCCGGGCGGTCGCCGTTCAGCATGTAAAACTGCATGAGGCGATGATACGATCGCTCGCGTAATGGGTCTTCCCGCAGGAGCACCTCGCCGTGGCGAATAGCCGCGGCGTAGTCGCCGTCGGCTTCGCAAATCTCCATCAATTGCTCGATGGCATACAGATAGTCCTGGCGCAGGCGCTCGCGCAGTGGTGCAATCCAATCATCGTAGCAGTCCGGCAACAAGTCACCGCGGTAGCGGTTGATGGCTGCTTCCAAATAGCGGCGAATCACCCCGTCCTGGCCGCTTTCTTGCAGCCGCGTGCGCGCCTGATCGATGTTCGTTTCAAATTCTGCTACATCGAGGGAGAAGGCGCCGTCCCCACGCCAGCGCACTGTATGATCATCGCGCGCCAAATACTTGTCGCTTTGCGGGAATGCCTGACGCAGGTTGTAAAACGCGCGTCGCAGATTCGTACGCGCTTGCTTTTCAGACGAGTCGGGCCAGAAGAGGAAGGCGAGGTGCGTGGCGGAAATCTGCTGACCGGCATGCATAACAAGATAGCCAAGCAGCGATCGCATGCGCTTGGTTTGCAGGCCAGGAAGTCGCTGACCATCGAAGATAAATTGACACTCGCCGAAGAAACGAATCTCTAATTGAGACATGGACCCACAGTCTTAAAACAACGCAAGATGACCACGCGACGTCACGCCGCGCCTTCAGCCGATAGCGGACTTCGTGCGATTCACTGGCTCTATCCAAGCGCGGTTCTGGCGAAACCTGATCAAAATCGTAGGACACTGTGGCGGCGTGACAGACTCATCCAGGGAGCGAGAGAAGGCGCGCCGCATCCGGCCGGCAGCTGGACCTACGATTTCCAATAGCTTACGTTCGACACAACACTAAAGACGCGTCAGCGTAATCACGGGAATGACGCGGTCTGTCTTGCTCTGGTATTCCTGAAACGTCGGATACGCGGCCGCCATTTTGGCGTACAGTTCCGTACGCTCGGGTTCTTCGGCCACAGTCGCCCGCGCCTGAAATTCGTCAGTTCCGACTTCGACGCCAACGTCCGGATTGGCGACCAGGTTGTAGTACCAGTCCGGGTTGTCAGGCGCCCCGGCCTTGGAAGCGGCGACCAGCAGTCGATCCCCATCGGTGATGCAGGCAAGCGGGTTGATGCGCGGCAAGCCGCTCTTGGCGCCAGTGGTGTGGAGCAACAAGAGCGTTACCCCCTCGAACAGCTCGCCAACGATCCCATCATTGGCGCGAAACTCTGCGATAATTCTTTTATTCCATTCATTCGGGTCGCTCATGGTTGGTTCCCCCCACAGAAAAGTACGTCACTCAATGTCGCGCAAGCTTTCTTCGTCATCAGTTGCCGTCCAAAACCCGATATGGACCGCAAGTGCTTCCTCTTCAAGAATCGGTCCGATCACCTCGACTGGCTTGCCGCCGCTCCGCAAGACATCCCGACAGGAGAGCTTTAGAGACTCCTCCGTCTCAGCGCCGATCAGCGCATAGAGCCCGGCCTGGCCAAGCCCGTAGACCACGCGCCGGACGTTGCCCCAGAAGATGGCGCCGGCGCACATGGGGCACGGCTCGGCGCTGCTGTAAAGCGTGCAGCGGGCGAGCAAGTCGGCGTCATACTGTTGCGTCGCCTGGCGCATCAGATTGGTCTCGGCATGGCCGGTGCAATCACGCGTGGTGACCACACTGTTTTCTGCCGACAGCAGAACGCGCCCCGTCGCGTCAACAAGGATCGCGCCAAAGGGATGATTGCCATGCTCCCTGGCCCGTTGCGCTACGTCAATCGCAAGCCGCATGAACTTCAGATCGCGCTCGTCCATCGATCGCTTCCTGGACTGACGCCCGACGGGCGCCGTGGGCTGCATGATCCCGTTGAGTCGATGCTCAACAGGATCATGCAATGGCTTGATTGGCCGACGGCTACGGCAGCGCGTTGCCCGCTGCCAAATAGAGTGCATACCACTCCTCACGCGTCAGGTTGACATCGGACGCAGCCGCGATGGCGCGCACGCGCGCCGCATTGGTGGTGCCGATAATCGGCTGCATCTTGGCCGGGTGGCGCAGCAGCCAGGCAATCGCGATCGCCGTATTGGCCACGCCCCGGTCCGCGGCCAACGCATCGATCACTTCGTTCAGTTCCGGAAACTTGTCGTTGTCCAAAAAGACGCCATCAAAGAAGCCATACTGGAAGGGCGACCAGGGTTGAATGGTGATGTCGTGGAGACGGCAATACTCCAAGATACCGCCATCGCGCACGATGGAGCGGTCAATCTCCATATTGACATTAAAGCCGCTGTCGATCATGCCCGTGTTGGTCAGGCTGAGCTGAAGCTGATTGGCGATCAGCGGCTGGGTGACATCCTTACGCAACAGTTCGATCTGTCCGGGATTCAGGTTGCTGACGCCGAAGTGGCGCACCTTGCCGCTCTCTTCCAAGAGCGTGAACGCTTCGGCAATCTCTGCCGGCTCCATGAGCGTGTCGGGCCGATGCAGCAGCAGGACATCCAGGTAGTCGGTCTGAAGCCGGGCCAGACTGCCGTCGACCGCGGCGAGGATGTGGTCGCGTGAGAAGTCGAACATCCCCTTGCGGATGCCGCACTTCGATTGCAGGAAAACCTGTTCGCGATCAACGCCCGAATCAGCAAATGCCCGGGCAAAGACTTCTTCCGATTTGCCGCCGGCATAGATATCGGCGTGATCGAAGAAGTCGATTCCCACCTCCAGCGCCGTATTGATCAGCGTGTCCGCTTCGGCCGGACTCATGCTGCCGATGCGCATACAGCCGAGACTAATCTCTGATGCCAGCAGACCGCTTTTTCCAATGTCAATCTTATTCATGAGTGCTCCCATTGTCACTGCAATTTGTATGTTACATCGATGCTACAGAGTGCTGCGTTCAAACAACCGCTTCCGCCAGAAAGGCACGAGCGACTCGATCACATATTTCCTTGGCTGGATGGCGCGACGACGAGAGGTTGCGAACAATGCCAACCTCTAGCAACATCCTTTTTGGAGTTGTATCGAGGCAATTGGCCCACTTGCTAAATCCACTGATCGTTGGGCGCAGTCAATTCACCCCCGGCTTCGCCTGTATTGACCAAGCCGCGCGGCTCGATGAGCAGAATACTGCATTCCTGGATGGCAACGGGCCTGTGCTCCACACCCTTGGGCACGACATAGAGTTCGCCGCCCTTCATGTCAACGCGTCCGTCGCGTAGCTCGATAGCCATCTCCCCTTCCAGCACAAGAAAGACCTCATCTGTCTCCGCATGGCTGTGCCAGACGAATTCGCCCTGAATCTTGACCAGTTTAAGCTGATAATCATTCATCTCGGCGATCACACGCGGGGTCCAATGATCCGAAAACTTGGTCAACTTTTCCGCCAAATTGATCGCCTGCTCCTGCGTTTCATTCATTGTTGCTCATCCATGGGCGTGATCGTTTTAAGTTAGGCGGAGCCGCGGCCTGACGAGATGCAGCTAGTTCAGTATAGCCGCTTTACTCAACCCACGCCAAGCTTCTCGCGAACGTTCAGTGAGGTGTCTACTTGGCCCATCAACTCACTCCACCGGCGCCAGCAACTCCTCCATCCTAGCGCGGATCTCCGCCTGGGCCTCCTGTGCGGTCTGGTCGCCATCGAAGACCGCACGCAATTCCCGATTGATGAGGCGCGGCAAACCTTCGAACTCAGCCGGCAACTGCCATAGCTGGGCAAACGCCATGCCGTCGAGAAAAGCGTCCAGCTCTGGATGGCGCAGACGCCAGCTTTCCGCCAGGCTCGGCCGGGCCGGAATGGCCGCGGTATGCGCCATGCGCGTTTCCAGCGCGCCCGGCGTGGTAAGCTGGGCCAGTAGCGCCACGGCGGCATCATTGCTGCCGCCAACATCATCAGTCAGCACGGCCCAGCATGAGCCAAACGCCAGGGTGCCCGCGCCCGCGGCGCCGACAGGCAAGGGCGCGACACCGTAATCGATCTCCGGGTGTTCGTTGTCGAGAAAGGGGATCGCCCAGTTGCCCTCAAGGGCCATGCCCACCCGGCCGATGCCCAGCGCCTCGCCGCTCCAGCCCGTCTCCAGATGGCCGGGTTCTACGGCAGGGCCCGCAGTGACAAGCTCGACATAGGTGGAAATAACCTGGCCGGCCACGAGGGGATCCAGCGCGGGCGCACCCGTGGCGTCGAGCAACAGGCCGCCGGCCTGGTTCAAGAAAGGCAGCCAGCGCGTCACGTCGGCCGGGAGGACCAGGCCGTAGGCGGTGAAGCGGTCGGTGGGGAGGCCCGAAATCGCGGTCGCGGCCTGCTCCAGATCCGCCCATGTCCAATTCGCAGCTGGATAGTTGATGCCGGCTTGATCAAAGAGCGCGCGATTGTAGAGCAGGGCCAGCGTATTGAACTCAAAAGGCAGACAGTAGAGCTGCCCGCCGGCGCTGGAACCGCCGCGCAGCAACGGGTACAGGTCGTCTGCAGTCAATCGATCCGCCGGCAATGCCTGGACCAGACCGTCGTCGATGAACTGGGGCAGGCGGAAGAGATCGAGCAGGATCACGTCGGGGACATCTGCCGGATCCAGTTGCCCCTCGAGCAGATCATCAAGCCGATCAGCATAGTCCGCAGGCAGCGCAACCGTGACGCTCACCGTGGGGTTGGCCGTCACAAAAGTCGAAATCTGGTCAGTGAGCCAGCCATCAGCGCCTTCGCTCTCGGACCAGGCCCACACGGTAAGCGGAATAGACGTTACCTCTTCCCCCCGCAAGAGCGGTAGTTCGGCGAGACGGGGCGGCAGTTGATCGCGCCAGTCGGGCGGCACGCGGGGCACGGCGCTGCAGGCCGCCAGTCCCAGGGTCAGCCCGAGCGCGACCAGGATCATGAGCGCGGCCTTGGCACAGCGGCCCAGGCGTGTGGGGGTACGGAGTGGGGATTGCGGATTGGGAATTGGGGAGAGACCGAGACGCAAGTCTTCCGGGGCTTTCTCGATCCGCGTTTGGTCAGTCAGTTTCAGGCTCCGTCCATCAGTCGCGCTTGTACTGCGGCTTGTAGAAAGGACGCTTGACGATGACGGCCCGCTTGGGCGCGCCACGTACGAGGATGTCGATCTCGGTCCCGATCTTGCTATGGTCGCGCGGCACGTAGCCCAATCCCACAAACTTGTCGAGCGTCGGGCTCTTCATGCCGGTGGTGACGTGGCCCACAACTTCGCCGTCGACGGCAATCGGATAGTGTTCGCGCGGAACACCGCGGTCGACCATCTCGAAGCCGACGAGCAGCTGCGCAGGCCTCTCCAGCTTGGTCTTGAGCAGCGCGTCACGACCGATGAACGGGAGATGCCAGCTCACGGTCCAGCCGAGGCGCGCCGACAATGGATTGGTCTCGGCGTCGAGCTCGTGGCCGTAGAGCGGCATGCAGGCCTCAAAGCGCAGGCTGTCACGTGCGGCCAAGCCGGCAGGCAGCAGGCCATCTGTCTCCCCCTCGGCCAGCAGCGCCTGCCAGAGCTCGACGGCGCGTTCGGCATCCAGGTAGAACTCAAAGCCGTCCTCACCGGTGTAGCCGGTCCGCCCGGCCAGCACCGGGAGACCGGCCACGTTCATCTGTACCGCCGTGCGTGCGGCCACGGCGTCCAGGTCAGTCTCGGTCATGCGCTGGACGATCTGCGCGGCCTTGGGCCCCTGAATCGCCATCATGCAGGTCGCGTCCGAGACGTCGGTCAAGGTCACGTCAAAGCCGGCCAGATGAGCCTCCAGCCAGGCGAGATCCTTGGCCAGATTGGCGGCGTTGACGACGATCAGCCAGCGGTCGGGCAGGCGATAGAGGAAGATGTCATCCACGACCGTGCCGTCGGCGTAGAGCAAGAGGCTATAGTGCGCGTCCAAGGGAGCCATGGTTGTGACGTCCCAGACCTGTACGTGTTGCAGGTAGCGCTCGGCATCGGGTCCACGCAGCTCGAACTGGCCCATGTGATCGATATCGAAGAGCCCGGCGGCCGTGCGCACAGCGTGGTGCTCGGCCGTGGGCCCGGTCGGGTATTGCACCGGCAGTTCCCAGCCGGCGAAGTCGACCATGCGACCCCCCATGGCCACATGGGTGTCATAGAGACGCGTCCGTTGCATCCGTAGAAGTCCTTTCAAAGATGACGGCAGCAGAGCTTTCTGACGAGTAGAGACTGTTCTCAGGCCGTCAGCCACTCGGCGATCTGCGCATTGACTGCGTCATTGTAGAAAAAGTTAATGTGGTGAATGTCGGACTGGCGTGACCAAACGCGCCGCCGCTCTTCCGGGATCGGCAGACCGCAGACCGGCGCTTCCACCGAGTAGCATCCCGCGGTCGGCACGACCCCGTCATTGCCCTCGCCAAAAATGTGATCGACCGCCAGATCCAGTCCCCGGTTGCGGAGCTTCTCAATCATTTGGCCGCCCTCGGGCCGGTAGTCGACGCTCAGTGAGTAATAGACCGCGTCATGGTCACCCTCGCTGTTGAGCATCTGCAAAAAGGGACCGCCGGGCCACATGCTGTTGATCCCGACCAGCTTGGCTAGCCCGCTGTGTCCGATAATCTTGACCAGCGCCAGAATCGCCTCCAGCGTCAGCGTGTAGACATTGTCGGGCAGATTGGTCAGCAGGTTGGTGTAGCGGTCGATCAGCTCGATCCAATTGTCACCATCAGCCAGCACAGTACCACGCAGCGGCGCAGCTACAAAAACTACCCGGTTCACGCGCAGAGAACGGTTGCCCAGTTCGATGAGGCCGAGCTGCTCGTTCAAGATGCGGGCGACGAGCGCGCCGCGGCTGTGGGTGATGATGTCCAGATCCAGGTCGATGCCGTCGGGCAGCATATCGACCATTGTCTGCACGTTGTCGATGGGCGACAAGTGCAGGCTGGGGTGGTTGAAGGTGAAGATTCGACCGCCGTAGCGTTCTGAAATCGCGGCAAATTCAGGGCTCTTGGAGAGGCCGTCAAACGCCACCTGCCCCATGCTAAAGGTGCCGTGGAGCAAGAGCAACGCCCGGCCGGCCTGTAGTGCGTCCCAGTCCGGCTCGCCGGCAATTGCTTCGGCGCTGACGGCACGAAAGCCATACGGTCGCTTCTCATTTTCCCACTTGCGCATGTAGGCATTCGCGCCCTGGCCGACAAGTTCATCCGTCGCCCACATGAGCATGCGCACCACGCGCCGCCCGATTTTGGAAATGGGACCGCGCTTCTCCGTGTCGCCATCGGCGACTGGTGCGCTCGCTCTGGGCAGATAGAAGAGCAGTTCCCGCCCGCGCCGCTGGCGTCCGGCACTTGCATCCTCTGGAAAGATCCAGCGGCTCACGCCCTGTTCGTCGGTGTAGAGGACCGCATAGTCCCGATTGGGACGGCTCTGCTCCGCGCGCAGGACGATGGCCGGCTCCTGGCTACGCGTGACCGCGTCCAGCCCATCGCGCCGCTGCCCGCCCGGACCGGTGGGCGCACGATCCTCCGCGACCGCCATCTCAAACATAAGCGCAGTCTCCATCTCCTCAGCGGTGAGTGCGTCGAAGAGGCTCTGCTCCTGCTCACCCCGCCCGGCCGACCGCACATGCGCTCGCGCGTCCACCACCTCAACCGTCCCTACGAGGTCAGGCGCCTCAAGCGTAAAGCCGGACTCAATTGTGACGGGCTCGTTGCCGCCTTTTAGGTCGGGCATAGTTGGTCCTTTCGTTTTGGAGGGGGGAAGGGTGGTGGGGGCTTAGGGTTGTGGGGTGTTGGGGTTGTGGGGTGGTGGGGGGCGCACGAGTGGCTTCAACGAATGCATCCAGCCCCACCCCAAAACCCTGCGACCCTACAACCCCACTCCCCCACCCCCTCACTCCCTCAACCCGCGCCCCCGGATGCGCGAACACCGTATACGCCAGCCAACTCGGGTCGCCGTCGTCGCGGGCGGCGAGGCGGGCGGCAAGTACGGCATGGGCAATGGTATCGCCATCCAGAAGTTTTTCGTAGAGCGTGCGCGCAAAGGCCAGTGCGCTGTCGTCGTAGACGCTCCAGTACGCGCCGATGAACGCGGCGGCGTTGGCGCGCAGGAATTGCGCGGCCCAGCCGCCGACGTCGGTTAAGGCAAAGTCACTGCGTCCCAGCTGGCAGGCGTTGAGAAAGACCAGGGGCGACGCCTTGCCCAAGTTGCGCAGAATGCCGCTGATATCCTCCGGCACCAGCTGATCGCCCGCTTCCAGCTCCATGCCGGAATGGTTGGGATCGGGCGCGCGGAAGACGCCGTGTCCCGTAAAGTGGAGCACGTCGTAGAGACCGGCCGCCAAGGCGTCGGTCACGTCAAGATAGTTGGCCGGAATGGCGGTCACGCTGCGTGTCGCCGTCGCCAACGTGTTCAGGAAGGCCGCCTCATCCTTGGCGTAGGCCAATCCCGAATCACCCGGTGCGATCAGGCCGATCTTGTTGAGGCTCAGTGCCGGCTTCTGGCCAATACCGGGCATCCAGCGCGTCATGGCAAAGGCTTCACAAAGAAAGGGGCCCTCGATGATCTCGCCATTCTCCTCGCTCATCAGCCGGCAGAGTTCCCAGGGAATCCACGGCTCTTCCGACTGAATCTGAATCTCCTGGATGCGTCCCTGCAAGGACCAGAGCAGCGCCTGCAAATCGGGCGGGAAGAGCGTCTGGAAAAGTTGGGCGCCCTTGCGCTGCATGCGTCGCTCCGCTTTGGCCGCGTCGGCCTCGCTCTCCAGCCGCATGCGATCGATGTCGCGAAAGAATTCCTGGAAATAGGCCTGGGGGCTCGTACGCAGGCGAATGGGGCCGAAAGGCCGCAGGTTGAGCCCCAGCGCGGGATTCAGCGCCGACAGACGCAGCGTGATCTCGGTTTCGTCGCCCACGGGTCGTTCGAGCACGAGCAGGGTCAAATCCGGTGCATCGGGCGTCTGCGACGGCAGCGTGAGAGTCGTCGCATTTTCGGCGCCGGCATCGGCCACGGCCTCGACCACTTCCAGGCTGACCGTGAGCGAGCCCAGGGGCTGATTGTCCTGGAAGGCGTAGAGCTGTGCCGTGGCTTCGCCCAGCGCCGCAGCGCGCAGCTTGAAGAGCACGGGCAGGCTCTCGTCCGGCCCGGCCACCACAAGCGACGCCAGCGCCGAGCCCTCCACCGTCACCCCGTGGAGCGGCTTGACGAGCAGATCGATCGTGCTGCCCGTTGCCGCCACCAGGGGCATAGAGCCGGCGGGCGACTCGCCCACCGCGGTCAGGCGCACCTGGAGCGGCGCCAGCTCGCCCAGCGCGACCTGGGCGGGCGCGGCAGCCGTCAGCGCGCGGGCGGCGCTGCCCGGCGCGGCTGCGGGCGTGGCCGCTGGCTCGGGCATGGCAGGCTGCGGTGGTTCCAGCCCCTTGAATTCCCCGCCTGACAGGGCTGCGGGCGGCGTGGGAAAAGTCATTGACTCCCACAAATCGGACTCGATATCGACTGGTCCGGCCGGCGCAGGCAGAATCACGCCAACAGGCCGGCCGGCGTCGACAACCACGGCTCGGGTCATAGCCGTCACTTCGGCGTAGGGCGATACGACTTGTGCAGAGGGCACGTCGCCCAATAAATCCGCAAGGGGGGCGCGGTCATCCGGCAACGCGCCTTTGTTGATCAGCCCAGAAAACTCGGCGGGCCTCAGCAGACGATAGTGCGAGGGCGAACCTTGAAACGAAACCACGACGCCGCCCAGAGCGTCCGGGGGAAGCTGCGCCAGGCGCGCCAGCGCCTTACCCACCGCCAGGTCGGCGGACAAGAGCAAGAATTGATCATCAGCCGCCTCATGGGCGAGCATAGCAGGTTCCTTTCCGCGACGACAGCCGGCAGCGTGAAGTTGCACTGCGACCAGTGTACCCACGGCCCTGATGCGTGTCAACCAAAAATCGGAGATGGATAGAACGCGTCCCAGCCGCCAAGCAGCCAAATTTGCCGCTCATCTTTGACTTTCGCCCTGGCGTCGACTAGAATTTGGGCTGGAACAATTCGCCCCCTTAGCTCAGTGGAATAGAGCAACGGACTTCTAATCCGTAGGTCGTAGGTTCGAATCCTACAGGGGGTGCTTGAATGGTGTGGGGAGTGATGGAGGTAGTAGATTGTGGTTAATTATTATGGAAGTAGCGGAATAAAACACATAGCGATACTAAGCAAGGTTGCGGATTGCTCAGCTGGCTGTATGACAGTGGCGCGCGGCAAGGAGAATTGCGCTGCTGGACAATAGCGGTTGCTAATAGACACAAGGGCAAACTGTGGTTTGCTGCGAGGGTTGGAAGGCACGCTATCAATATCAGTACACACATAATGAGATTGCAAGGCTTACCTGGGGTGTGACATATCACAGGCGTAAGATTTACATGCTAGCTTTGCCACGTGGGCGGAGCGCAGTGGTAGCGATAAATTCGCTATAGATGTGATGCAGGCGGGTGGAATAGTCTCGGCAATGGTTGAGACAGTACGGTTAAGGCTGCCGGACTAGATGTAGAAGGACAACGGGCGGATTAGACTGTCGTGACTAAGAAGAATTGCGTCTGACGTCGAATGCTCATAGAATGGCCAGGCTGCCATACGAGTTTGCGACTGGAAATCGGATGCAACGGTAGTCAGATTACAAAAATCGCGGGCACAGACGAAAAGGCAAACAGATGGGTCAACAAGTCTTTCTGATAATAGGACATCGATACGTATCACATCGAGAGACATCTGCCCAGGACGTTACAGAAGTAGCTGGCCTAGACTAATGGATATCGATGATGCATTGAATAAGTCAAAGGACTCCCGCAATGAACCATGCGACCATTTCGCATTCGATGTTCAAATAGTGTTAGCGCTCGCTGTTGCCATTTGGCTGTATATGGAAGTATTTAATAGCACTCGAGGGCAAGACACATGCTACGTTACGGCAGCATATTTACTGGCGCTGGAGAAGTTGAAGTAATCGGAACTACGTATTCAGGCACAGTTCAATCAGATGACACACAGACCTTATGGTCCATGATTCGGTCAGTAAGATTGTGACAGCGAAGTCACTGTACGGGTATCACCGGAACGAGTCTTGGCTGGAAAATCGGATTAATCGAGCAGGAAACTCAATCAACCACTGAATCCGCCACAGAGAGACAGCTATAGATATTCACGTTTGTCCCAACTGAGATGCATACACTACATTCGAGATTTCTTTTGTACCGCATCTGAAGAATGACTATTCGCGAGATTTGGTACGTCACAAATGAGCCGAATGTGATGGATGGTGCAGGAATGCGTAGTTTGGGCTCCAGCACATCGGGGATATGTCAGAGGGAGAGTCATCGGTCACATTTGAGTGCATACCAAAGAGTGACAACGTATTTATTCGTTGGGACGTCTATCTTGCAGGATCAGCTTATTATGGCGAATGGGTGAAGAGTATATGCAGAGATTGAGTCCACAATCCAAGTTGCCAGTTATCAGAGGAACGAAATAGCGAACCAGTAGCGGGTATGCATTGCGTGATTGCAGCGCACGACCCACCGGGAAACAATGGAACTTGTGAGCTAGAACTTCAATGTTTTCGGAGGTGGGGCAGTTTACGGAAATGGAAACAGGGCGGAAACTGTAAGACGACCTTCCATTCTTGCTTTCGAATGCGATAGCGCTGTATTGATAGAAGCTGAGGCGTTTGCCAACTGGGAATTGCTCGATACTGGTGTCAACACAGATTACCTGGAGTCATAATTTCGGGACTGATGGTTTCTATGTCCGTGCAGATTATAGCGTCCGTTCAATTAGCGCAAGATTCGTAGCTGTGGACAACAGCGGTACAATTGGGTTGGGGCATGGGTGAATCCAATTCCAAATGGGGCGATTATTCGTGCACCTGACAAAATCGGGTACGTTCACAATGAACGACTATTTCTGACCTGCCAGCCAGAGGAGGGATACCGATTCGTAGAATGGCAAAGCGCATTTAGTCATGGCGAACTGGAGTATTCCACGGACCCACGACTTGAGGTAATCGTATCAGGTAACTCATTCCACGAATGCCACATTGAGCCGGTCGAGCGAACGTTGAACACCGAAGCAATCGTGTTTCCCGTCAACGCCCCAAGCTACATCGATAATGAGCCTCATTTCTGTGAGTCCAGACACAGGGGGCATCTATGACCACGGCACGCATATCGAAATCACGGCAGCCACGGCCAAACGTAAGCGGTCAGTATTGCAGCCTGAATTGGTATTGGTACGTCCCCGACGTCTCACCTGACTGGAATTTGCTCCCCGACCATAGCCAGACCATCGGCGTCATAATGGACCACGACAAATCATTCCGCGCCGAATGGATTTGCAGCATGGACGAACCTACGCCAACGCCAACGACCGCGCCAACGGCAACACCTGAGAACCAACAGCGACACCAGAACCGACGGCAACACCTATGCCACACCCATTGGCGGAATGTGCTCGATAACTCTAGAGACAGATGGGAACGGCTCGATTCAGTACGGGGAATACGGGACGACAAGCAGTGCCAGCGTGAGCGTGCCATGTGGTGAAGAAATGGTATTCGTCGCTCAGCCAGGCGAGGGCTGGCGCTTCACGCATTTCACGATGGAGCGCGGCCCGGAGCAGACAACGGTTCCTGTGTCACCCTACACGTGGACGGTGCAAGACGGGGACAGCATACAGGCGTTTTTTGAGCCTGGCGCAGATAGTATCTATCTACCACGATAAGGCGGTAGAAGATAGTGCATGCAGCTAGATGAACTAGGAGATTATCGACAAGGCAGAATTTTTTGGCCGCTATAGAACAATCGTCTAATTCATGATTGCATCATCGCATCGCACTATGCTGGAATTCGCACAGCGTACTGATTCGCTAATCGAGGTACACAGGCACATTGCTACCAGCGGTAGCCGCCCCCTTAGCTCAGTGGAATAGAGCAACGGACTTCTAATCCGTAGGTCGTAGGTTCGAATCCTACAGGGGGTGCTTTCCAGAGAGAAGCGTCTGCGTTCTGCACATAGGAGCTCAGGCGCTTTTTGTTTGGTTTTCCATTTCCAGCCAGAACAAAAAAACCATCTGACTCGCTCGATCGTTTCGCCAAGCTTCCAAGTTCCGCTACATGTGGACAGCTCGTGGAAAGGCGCAAATACTCAAAAAAGAGACGCACGACCGATTGTGATGCACTTCACATACTAATGGTTGAACAAAGTTATACAATACTTGTGCAAAACATATGCAATAACTGTTGATAGCGAAACGAAGTGGTTTTTCGGAGGTACAAGCATGTATACCCTATATGATAATGATGTAAAGTTAATGAATCGTCTCCATGAAGAACGCCGGACACAGCTGGCCCGCACCTATGCGGATGGGCAAGCCGACCTAATTACCCTCAAAATCTGGGCGGGGAAGCTGGCAACAACTGTAGGCAGCATTCTACTGCGCAGCGGTCGCGCACTCGGCACCGATGCACGTATTCGACAGGAACAGCGACAGGAGCTGGCCCGGGTTCGAGCCAATTTCGAGTATTAATCGTCGACCATTAAATCGCGACGTAGATGATCCGCACGGAGCAGCGCTCTTCAACAGCTACTTTGTGCGGATCATGTGCGCCAGCGACTAAACCAGTAAAGGAGAAAAGTCCTTCCAGTGCTTAGCAAAAACAGAAACCTTATCAAAGCATCAATTTTGATTGGTGCGGCAATTTCATTTTTCCTATCGATTTTTCTATGGTTCTCGGGCTCAAAAGACCAGGGAATCTTTGTCGGCATCTGGGTGCCTTCGATCTTGAGCTTTGGCGCACTGATCTTCGCTGGAGAAACAAAAAATGGGTGAGGCATTCTTATTCATCTGGGGCGTCATTGCAACGATCTTTGCCGTAGGGCCGCTTTCGGTGGCCGCCTTCCTGGACTGGCGGTCCAAGAACGAAAGCTAGTGTATCTTGCTACTTTGATTCTCGTCTAATCCAATAATCCAAAAAACGCCATACGTCAGCGCTCAAACGAATCGCTATACCTGTCTTTAAGGGCCTGCTCAATTTCTTGGAATTGTTCGGGGCTTAGCGGAATAGAGCAACGGGCTTTTAATCTACAGATCGTAGGTGCAAAACCTACCGGGGCGCCTTTCAAAGAAAAGCCTGTGTCCTGCACGAATGAGGGACGCAGGTTTTTCGTTCTTGTGCAATGGTTCAATTGCACGCGTCCACCAGCGCGTCACGGCGCGCCGACGACCGCGCCCGGATTGATCGAGAGGCGGCGGCGGCCAGTGAATGCCGCGCTGGCCGCTCAGTCCCCGATTCGGACCGGGCACGTGCGCCTCGCCAGGCAGCCCGATCAGCTCGCCATTGGCCATCCACGCTTCGTCCGTCCCGTACATCGCCTCCATGAGGCGCGCGACAAGGTCGTCCCGCACGGCCACATGCGCCGCGGTTTCGGCCAGGTCGTGCAGTTCAGCGGGGTCTTCGGCCAGATCGAAGAGCTGGATGCGATTCCCCACCGGATAGTAGATCAGCTTGTAGCGCCCGTCGTGGAGCATGCGCGTGGCGCTGCGGTCTTCGCCCACCTCGCCATAGAAATGCGTACGCCGCCTGTCGCCGATCATGGAGATGCCTTCAACGGTTGGGGGAATGGGGATGCCGGCCAAATCGAGCAGCGTGGGCATGATGTCCTGCCAGCCGACCAGACGGTCGTCGACGCGCCCGTCGCCCACCCGTTCGTCCCCGCGTGCGCCCATCAACAGCATGGGCACATTGGCAGAATTTTCGTAGAAAAGACGCTTGGCCCAGAGGCCGTGATTGCCCAGCATATCGCCGTGATCGGAGGTGAAGCAAATGACGGTATTGTCGAGGATCATCTCCTCGCGCAGCGTACCGATGACCAGGCGCAGCTGGTGGTCGATGTGGGTGCAGAGGGCGTAGAACGCGCGCCGAATCTGGGAAATCGCCCGCGCGTCCGCCACCTCGTGATGGTCGCGGATGGCTTGCAGGGCATAAGGCAGGCCAACGCGCTCGCGCGCCCAGTCGCCCCAGACCGGCGCCTCGGGCGTGACATCCCGATAGCGCTCCAGGTAGCTCTGCATTGGCGCCAGCGGCGGATGGGGATGGCAGTAGGAGAGGAACCAGAAGCCCGGCCGCGTCGGGTCGCGGCGGCGGATCATGCGCGCCATCTGCTGCGTGGCCCAGTTAGTGACGTGATGACGCTCGTCCAGATGCCAGGGTCGCCAGCCATACTCGTTGTTGGACATGCCGTGGGCAAAGGACTGCCCCGGCAAGCCTTCCTCCCCCAGCCAAAGCTCATAGTCGTCGATCGCGCCCAGTTGAGGCCGTCCCTCCTCGGCCAGGATGACGTCGTCAAAGCCGATACGATCACGCTGGGGATAGACGTGTAGCTTGCCCACGGCATAGGCCTGGTAGCCGGCGTTGCGAAAGGTTTGGGCCAGTGTCGGCAGCGCGGGCATGGGCGCATCGGTTAGGAAGACACGATCGCCATGGACGCGGGGCGGCGTCCCCGTCATGAGCGTGCGCCGGGCCGGGATGCAGACCGGACACTCGGCGTAGGCATTGGTGAAGCGCACGCCGTTGGCCGCCAGCTGGTCCAGCGTGGGCGTCTCAACGGTGGCATGACCGGCAGCGCCGAGCAGAGAGGCAGGCCAGTGGTCCGTGCTGATGAGAAGAACGTTCGGTTGATCGGTCATCGTGGGTTGCGCCTGTTTTGAGTGAAAGGGTGTGATCGCTGGAAGTCGTATCGCTTGCCCCCGTATCTTACACGCTCACGTCCGGATCGGAAATGGGGCGCATCTCCGCCAGATCGCGCGTGCATCCGCGGCCCATTCCATCATTCCGCCAATCCCAGCCCGGAAGCGCCCTCACTTGTCCGAGACCCATTAACCCTGTAGGATGGGCCGACAATGACACGGCAAGCAATCCAAAATCATGTGTTGATCAAATCCTACGAGGGAGTATTGTGATGAGTGACGAATCTACCAAGCCGGTTCGCATCGACGTCTGGTCGGACTTTGCCTGACCGTGGTGCCGCTTGGCCGCTTCCAGTTTGGAAGCCCTACTTCAGGAACAGCCCGAGGACGCGCCGGTCGAGTTGCACTGGCGTTCGTTTGAGTTGCGCCCCAAGGGCGCGCCGCCCATCTCGGACGAGTATCGGGCGCAGATCGAGGAAAGTCGCCCCCGGCTCTACGGCGTCGCCAAAGAGCGGTACGGCATCGACATGAACCCGGGTCCCTTTGGCTTTGACAGCCGCCCGGCGCTGATCGGGGCCAAAGTTGCCGACGCTGCCGGCAAGGGCCTTGCCTACAATCGGCGCATCTTGAACGCCTACTGGGAAGAAGCTGCCGACATCGAGGACCGCAACGCACTGGCCGATCTGGCCGTTGAGGCTGGGCTCGACCGCGACGCCTTCCTGGCCGGGCTGGATGATCCCATCTTCATCAATCAGGTCGATCACGACATCCTCCTGGCGCGCCAGTACGGCCTCAATGGCGTGCCGGCCATCGTCTTCGACAACCAGTTCCTCGTCTCCGGCGCGCAGCCGCTGGACGTGCTGCGCCAGGCCCTGGCTCAAGTGCGCGAGCAGGAGAGCGGAGACGGGTAAGGGGGAACACAACAACGGATGAAGAAGGGAGCGGATAAAGCAGTTGTCTTGTCGACAACATGCATGACGATCGACAGCAGAGCAGTATCCGTTCCTTTCGGGGAGCCCCCTGGGCTCCGCTGTTGTATATCGACCCTCGGTCATCCTGCGCCATCCGCCACGGCGACCGCCCAGGCATGAATGTCGTGGGCTAGACTGCTGCGCCCCATCAAATGGGGCTTGCTCGCCGACAGAAAAGCCCCGCTTCACGGGGCGCAGCCTCCTAGCAAGGGCATTCATGCCCGGCGGGCTCGCACAACTGAGCCAGGCCATTGCGCAAGTGCGCAAGCAGCAAACCGGCGACGCGTAGGAGATCTTTGGTACACAACAACGGATGAAGAAAGGAACGGATAAAGCAGTCGTCTTGTCGACAACCCGCGTGGCGATCGACAGCAAAGCAGTATCCGTTCCTTTCGGGGAGCCCCCTGGGCCCCGCTGTTCTGTATCGACCCTCGGTCACCCTGCGCCATTCGCCACGGCGACCGCCCAGGCATGAATGCCGTGGGCTAGACTGCTGCGCCCCATCAAATGGGACTTGGTCGCCGACAGAAAAGCCCCGCTTCACGGGGCGCAGTTTGCTAGCAAGGGCATTCATGCCCGGCGGGCTCGCACAACTGAGCCAGGCCATTGCCCAAGTGCGCGAGCAGCAAACCGGCGACGCGTAGGAACTCTTTGGTACACTACAACGGATGAAGAAAAAAGCGGATAGAACAGTCGCCCAGTCGACAACCCGTATGGCGGTCGACAGCAGAGTCGTATCCGTTCCTTTCGGGGAACCCTGGTATCGTGGCAAGGGCAGGGGTGAATCCCGTGGGAGCCCTAGAACCGCAAGAGTTCGTCCCAGAGATAGGGGATCACCCCTTGCCAAAAAAGTTGCACAGTACAAGAATAGGAGGACGAATATACTGGACGCCTCACAAGATTGTGGCCCTGAGCCCAAAGGCCGTCGAGCCTGAGCAGAGACAAATCGAGGAGCCAGAGAGAACGAAGAGAATGAAGAGCTTCGAGCTCGAATACCAGGTAGTGTGGGACCCTCTGGCAATGCGTCTAGCTGAAGTGAAAGGAGCAGAGTATGAGCCCCAAGCTGATACTGGGTGTGGACATGGCAAAGCAAGACTTTGTGGCGGCCATCCGAGTTGGTGATATCGAAGAAGAGTTGGGCAAGTTCGAGAACGACGCCAGTGGACGACAGGCGCTGCATGACGAACTCATTGCGTATCGTGAGGTAGCCGGTACCCAGCAGATACATCTGATCATCGAGGCAACTGGCGGCTATGAAGCAGCATTGGTCGCTTATGCACATGAACAGCATTGGCTGGTGAGTATGCCGAACCCGAAGCAGGTCCGAGATTGGGCCAAGGGCGTCGGCTACCGCGTCAAGACAGATCGAGTGGATGCTCGGATTCTGGCTCACTATGGCGCTGAACGACAACCGCCGACTCGAGCGCCGCTGCCTGTCGAAGTCTCGCAGCTCGACAGTCTGCTCAAACGACGGCTCGATCTGGAACAGGCACTTCACAGGGAACGGACGCGTCTCACGGAATCTGCGGACCGACCCGGTATCTCTCCCAAAGTTCGAGAGAGTTTTGAGCAGGTCATTGAGGCTTTGGAGGAAGCACTCACAGAGATCGAGCAGGCTATCGAGGCACTGTGTCAAATCCATGAACCCTTCCAGCAAAACCGGAAGCGATTGCTGGCTGTACCTGGTGTCGGTGCCAAAGTCGTCTTGCCCCTTATGGTCAAACTCTATCAATGGCAGAATCTGACCAGTGGCCAGGGAGATGCCAAAGGCGTGACTGCGTTTGTCGGACTTGATCCACAACCATATGAAAGTGGTCGTTCGGTCCGTAGACAACCAGGCATCTCCAAAATGGGCGACAACGAAATTCGTCGCCTGCTCTATATGGGCGCCTTGGGTGGCGTCAGAGGCCAAAATCCTCTCAAGCCTTTCTATGATCGTCTTGTTGGCCGTGGCAAGGCAAAAAAAGTTGCTCTCGTTGCCGCCGCCAGAAAAATCCTGACCTGGGCTTGGACTGTTTTCTCGCGCCAAAGTGACTGGAACCCTGCTCTTCATGCAAATTGACTCTTGACAATCATGAGAGAATCTCTGGGTTCCGTTCTGTTGTGTATCGACCCTCGGTCATCCTGCGCCATTCGCCACGGCGACCGCCCAAGGCATGAATGCCCGGCGGGCTCGCACAACTGAGCCAGGCCATTGCCCAAGTGCGCAAGCAGCAAACCGGCGACGCGTAGGAACTCTTTGGTACACTACAACGGATGAAGAAAAGAGCGGATAAAGCAGTCGTCTTGTCGGCAACCCGCGTGGTGATCGACAGCAAAGCAGTATCCGTTCCTTTTGGGAAGCCTCCTGGGCCCCACTGTTGTATATCGACCCTCGGTCACCCTGCGCCATTCGCCGTGACGACCGCCCAGGCATGAATGCCGTGGGCTAGACTGCTGCGCCCCATCAAATGGGACTTGGTCGCCGACAGGAAAGCCCCGCTTCACGGGGCGCAATTTGCTAGCAAGGGCATGCATGCCCGGCGGGCTCGCACAACTGAGCCAGGCCATTGCCCAAGTGCGCAAGCAGCAAAACGGCGACGCGTAGGAAATCTTTGGTACACTACACCGGATGAAGAAAAAAGCGGATAAAGAAGCCTCCCGGTCGACAACGAGCGTGGCGCTCGACAGCAGCGCAGTATCCGCTCCTTTCCCCATCCGATGTTGTTTATAACGCCGACATCTACACCTGGGGGACGCTAGCGCTCCCCCAGACCCCCTCGCCAGAGAACAGCATGCCAGAGATTCAGAGGCCAGAGGGCTCAGCGACCAACTGCGCCGGGGGACACTAGGCGGAAACCGAGCTGACGTGGCGGTAGTTCGGATCCCCGAGGCCGCGATAGGCGCAGCGCACGTCGCTCCCGCCGTTGCGCCACGAGCCCCCGCGGAACGTGCGGCGGCCCTCTGCCTCGGGGTCTTCCCGCCCATCATCTGGATCATACGGGTACGGCTTGTAGAGGCTGCTTGTCCACTCCCAGACGTTGCCCGCCACGTCTGCCAGTCCGTACTGGCTGTCGCCCTGGGGCGAGTACTTGCCCACCGGCGTCGTGCCGCCTTCGTTGCTACTAAAGTTGCACAACTCCTTCGTGGGCCTCTCCTCGCCCCAAGGATAGGTGCGGCCATCCGTGTAGCGGGCGGCCTTCTCCCACTGCGCTTCGTTTGGCAGCAGCAACGCCGGCCCACTGACAGAAGGCCTGGGCGTCCTGCCAGGAGACGTTGACGACCGGATGCTGCTCCTTGCCATCGGGAATACGGCCATTCTTCCAGTGGCTCGGCGCTTCGTAGCCCGCGGCATCGACGAACGCCTGATACTGCACGTTGGTCACCGGATAGCGGGCGATGCGGTACGACGGAAGGTCGACCGTGTGCTGATCATCTCTTTCGCCCATCAGGAATTCGCCTTCCGGAATCGTGATCCACTCGAAGTCGATGGGCGACGTCGATGCCTCCTGGCCGCCTTCTTGCGTGGCCGGCTCCTCATTCTGTTTCAACACCAACGCCTGGCCCGCCAACCCGGTCAAGTGCAGCACGGGCAGCGACCAGCTGTCGCGCTTGGCGTTCTCGAAGTAGAGTTCGCGGCGGGCTTCAGTCATGGCCTCTTCGACGGTTGCGCCGCGGGCCAGCCCAGCGTAGAAGGCGCCGGCAAAGCGCGGGCGCGCTTCGTTGAGCAGCAGGCGGCGGAAGCGCACCAGCGTGGGCAGCCCCGTGCGCGCCAGCAGCTCGGCCACGTCTCCGTCCACCACCCAGTCGGGCGTCACGGCTTCCAGCACGACCAGCTGCGGCCCGGCGTCGCCCAGCGCGGCCAGCAGCGTCTCCAGGTCGCGCAGATTGCCGTGGGGCGTCTCGCCGTCCGGCTGGGGCGGCGCGGCCATGTAGTGGATGATCGACCAGTCGCCCGCTCGCGCGGCCAGCTCTTCGGGCTCGGCCAGGGCCTGCGAATCAACGTAGTCAAGCGTGACCAGCCCGGCTTCGACCAGCGAACCCAGCGCCTCTTCCAGCTCGCGGCGCTGCCGCCCGGCCATGTTGGGCGCGGTCGACAGCTTGGTGATGGGGCCGCCGGCGTTGGCGTCGACAATCAAAATGCCCAGGGGCCCCGGCCGTGCGCTTGACGCGGACGCCTGTACGTCGGGATGGTAGCGCACGACCGAGCTACGTTCGGCGATGGCCAGATAGCCGCCAACGTAGAGCATCTCCCAGGGCGCGTCGCCGGTCTCTTCGCTCTGAATGGCCAGGCGCAGGCCCTGATCCGCGGCCTTGGCCTGGCGCTGTGCGACCTGGAACAGCTCGCCCGCCGCGCCGCTGAAGAGGCCGTCCGAGAGCCGCGCCATGATCTCGGGCGTGCGCTCCATGGCTAGGCCCGAGCGCAGATCGGCCAGTTCGCCCGGATCGACGGGCAGGCTGTCGGCAAAGGTGTCGGTGGGCGTTTCCAGTGAGACGGCAAGGGCTTCGTCGCGCAGATCGATGCGCAGCGTGACGGTGAGATAGCGGTCGTGGGGCGAGGGGGTAGGGGGCGGGGTGGCGGCCGCTGCGGATGTGGCGCCCGCAGGCTCGGTGATCAGCGCCTCGGGTACGCGCAGGGCAACGCCCGCCACGCTGGCTTCGTAGGCGCGCTGCTCAGCCGGGCTCTGCGTGGCCTCGCCGGCCAGCAACTGGCCGATAAGCGCGGCGTAGTCGAGCAGTTCGCCATGCTGGCCCAACTCAGGCGCCAGCGTCTCAGTGAGGCGGGTCAGGCGCTGAAGCTCGGCCCGGTCCACGTAGTCGGGTGCGGGCACGGCGGGTGCAGCAGCGCCCGTGGCCGCGGCAAACGACGCGGCAATCTGGCGCACGACCGCGGGCCGCTGCTCGTCCAGATAGACCATGGCCGCCCACTGCTGGGCCTGGAGCGTGCGGTCATCCAAAAAGGCATTGCTGCGCGCCAGATGCCGCACGTAGTGGATCAGAATGCGCGCCACGCGCGCCAGCTCACCCGGTGCAGCCGTCTGCTTGAACTCGGCCAGCAGATAGGCCCGCACAGCCGGCTGCATGACGTAGAGCTCGTAATCGACCGGCCGGCAGAGCTCCGACAGCAGAAGATCGACCTCCGCCACCCAGGGCACATCCCGCCCGCGCAGAAAGCGGTTGCGCAAATAGTTGAGCAACTCGGGCGTCAGCAGCAGCGGCATGGCCCCATACTGGGCCAGCAGCCGATACGACGGCTCATATTTGCCGACAAACCAGTCCACCGTCTGCCGGGCCCGCTCAAAATCATGCACGCCTGTTAGCCATCAACCCCTACCCAACCCAATGCCCCCACACCACAATCTCCAAAATTCCGCCCCCATTCCGCACTCCCCACCCCTCCGCACTAGTTCTGTCCGCGCAGCACGTCAATCGCCCCGGCCAGGCCATCCGGATCCATGGGGAACATGTCGACCATGGCGTTGATGTATTGCGCGCTGCTGCCGGACCAGCGGCCGCGCGGCAGCGGATTGAGCCAGGCGATCAGCGTCGTGTGGGCCTTGAGTTCGGCCAGGAAGCGGGCCGTGGCCTGGACGCGGGGCAGATAGCGCTCGCCCCGGGCCGCGCCCGCGTCAGAGACGATAAGCACGCTCGTTTCGCTGTCACAGCCATCCAGCACCTGGGCCGCGGGCACGCGCACAGTCAGGTGCGGATCGACAAAGTAGGCGTCGCCGGGCACGTTGTGAAAGTAGTAGAGCTCGGCCTGCTCCAGCGTGCTGTCGGCCAGCACGGTTTCGGCCACGTCGCGGGTGAAGCGATGGAGTGGGGCCATGGAGCCGCCCTGGTCGATCAGCAGCACGAGGCGGGCGTGGTTGCGCACGCGCCGGCGATAGACCGGGGCCAGATAGTAGCCCTGGCGCGCGGCGCGGTGAACCGTTGCGCGCACGTCCAGCACGTCGGCCGGACCGTCGGCGACCGGGCGGCGCAGATAGCGCCACATGTAGCGCATGTTGCGCCGGGGCAGGGGCCAGTGGGTTTGCACCGTCACGTCGCCGTCGATCGGGCGCGGGCTCGTATGCGGCGCGTACGGGCAGCGCGCGCAGGGCCGCGGCCGCGGCTTGCGTCGGGGGCGGCGGCTCAGGCATCTGGCGCGGCGGCCGTTCCGGCGATGCTGAAGATGTCGAATGCGCCGGCAGCTCCTCGTCCGGAGGCAAGGCCGGCGGTTGCGCTGCACGCCGGGCAAAGCTGGGCGCCAGGCGCGCCCAGTGCAGATCAAACTCAGCCTCTTCGGGGCGGGCGTTGCACCAGATCAGCTTGGCGACGACGGCCAGCTCGTCGAGATCGTCTGCGCCCCAGCCGCCGTCCAGCGCCTGATACGCGGCCATGAGCTCGGGCACGCCCAACTCAAAACCGGCCCGGCGCAGGCGTACGAAGAGCTGGAGCAGCAAATCGTGGAGGTCGGGCGTTGGCGGCTCTGAATCAACCGTCTCGGGCACAGACGGCCCCGGTTCAGGACGCGTGGCGTCTGCCTCCGGCATGGGCGGAGGCTCAGCGCCGGCAAAAAAACGACGCAGGCGCTGCCAGAGAGCGCCTAATCCGTCTGCTTCGCTCATGACCCGCTTTCCGCAACGGCGCGATAGCGCAGCCAATCCATGCGCAGCTTCAACAGCAGTTCGGGAAAGGGCAGGTAATCGTCTTCGGCGAGGACGGCAGCGTCCGCCGGTTCAATGCCAAAGCTGGCAAGCGCCTTGAGCCAATCGAGAAACTCGCTGGTCCCCGGCTTCTTGTGGAGCAGCTGCTCCTGGCGCAGGTCCAGGAAGCGGGACGACGCGGCTTCGACCAGCGGCGCAGCCGGTGCGGTCTCGGCCCGGCTGCGGTAGTGGGCCTCCACCACCTGGGCCAGCCAGGCCGGATCATTGGGAAACTCAATGTAGTGATAGATGCAGCGGCGCAGGAAGGGCGCGGGCAGGTTGCCCTTCTCCTTGTTGCTGGTGATGATCACGATGGGCGGATGCATGGCCGTAATCGTCTCGCCCGTCTCGGGGATGGCGAACTCGCGGGGCACGTCGAGGACGGTCAGCAGGTCGTTGGGGAAATCGACGTCGGCCTTGTCGATCTCGTCGATCAGGACGACGCTGGGTACGTCGCGGCGGGCAAAGGCCTGGCCCAGCGGGCCCAGCGTGCGATAGGCGGCCGCGTCGCTGGGGTCGCGCCCGCTGCTGGTCGAGCCGACCTGGGCCGTCTGCACATCGTGCAGGCGCATGATCGCATCGTAGCTATAGAGTCCCTCTTGCGCCTCGCTGGTGGAGCGCACGTACCAGGTCTCCAGGGGCAGGCCCAGCTCATAGGCAACGGCGTGGGCCAGCCGCGACTTGCCGCAACCGGCTTCGCCCTCCAGCAGCAACGGCCGGCGCAGGAAGATGGCCAGGTTCACGGCGCGGATCAGCTCCGGCGCGGCGATGTAGGGCTCTGCTGCGGCCGGGGCGTCGGCGTGAGCGTCTGGCGGCCGGCGCGTCGGGTCGGCGGCGAAGGTGTAGGTGTTGGCTGCGGGCGACATAGGCATTCCTCAGGGTCAAGGTGATTCAGGTGTGTGCTTGTAAACCGAGATCTCTATCGAGAACATGATTTTCATTGATGCGACCGCCTCTGCCTTACCGACAGGCTCAGGCGGCGGCTACGCAAGTGGAGCAGCAGGCAGAGCGCAGTCGAAGTGTCGAAGCCGGATCTTCCGCAAGGGCTTGCAAAACTAATGTTCTCATCGCACCTTCAGTTTAGATCGCTTGATTTCGATTGGCTCAACCGGCGCTGGCCGATTTCCTATCATCCCAACACGGTGCGTTGTTCGATCAGGTTGCGTAGATTTTGCAGCACGCGGATCGGCTCGCCCTGACGGCTGCGGGCGTAAACGCTCTCGGCATGCTGGCGCGTCTGCACATCGCCCCGTGCAAAGAGGCCCGAGTGGCGGCGCAGCCAGCGGTCGATGTCGTCGATCTCCCAACGCCCCAGAGGCAAGTGCGCAAATTGCGCGGTCGAATCGGCGCAATAGGCGCTGGTCGGGCAGTAGCGATCGGCCAGGGGCAGGGGTTCGGGTATGGGTGTGTCGGCGGCGACCAGGGTGATGCAGCGCAGGTAGGGACGCGTGACTGCGGCCTGCTTCAACGCCGCCAAAAGCGGTGTCCAGAACGCATCCAGAAACCACTGCACAAATCCTTCGGCTGCGTAGAGGTCGGGCACGACGTTGATCTCGAGGAGGAGCACCTGATCTGCGCTCAGGCTGTCAACGAGTGTAGCGAGTTGCTGGCGCAGATAGGGCGTGAGCTCTTCGCCGTCGTGGGCAGGCGCATCGCAATTCAAGCGCGAACCCAGCCGGCGCAACAGCTCCGCGCCGCTCAGCGGCTCCAGGTCCAGAAGCTGGACGGGATGATAGACCAGCGCGCCGTAGCGCTTCTCGTCCAGCCAGTGACGCAGACGCTGCACCAGCAGCGACGCGCAGAGTGTCTCATAGTCGGGCAGCAGCAGCAGCGCGCCGCCCCCGTCGCGCAGGTCCACGTAGTCGTCAAAGATCAGACGCAGGTCGCGCCAGGGCTCAACAAAGTCGATCTCGTGATAGGCAACGGTGCGGGATTGTCGCTGCACAGCCGCCGGCTGGTGACGCCCTTGCTTGAGCGCATCGATTTCGCCGGCGACGCGCGTCATTTCGGCTTCGTAGTGTGCAATTTGGTTACGGATCGGAACCTTGTCCGCTTCGGCCAGCGTGCGATTAAGCTGGGCGCTGGCCGCTTCGTACTGCTGAACAAACTGTTCCAGCTCTTGTTCACGCACCCGAATCTGAACGTCGGCAATCGCAGTCGGCATGGGTCACTTCTTCTGTACAAGCAGCGGTTACGCGCTGAGCAGTTGCGTCAGTTGGTCTTCCACCTGCGTCATCTCTTCCTCGATGCTGCGGATCTGCGCCTGGATAATCGGCCGGTTGGCCGCGTCCAACGTGGCGTTGAGCTGATCGCTGGCCTTCGCGTGTTGCTCTAGGAGGAGATCCAGGCGCTTTCTCAGCGCATCGCGGCGGACCCGTTGCACAAGCGTCAGCCCATCATCGGCTGTGGGGGAAGACGCGCTTGGCGAACCCACTGCCGGCGGCGGCGAGATCGGCGCGGGCTGCGTCGCGGCCGGCACTTTACCAGTGCCGGCGTAACGAGTGAGCACCTGGCTGTTGGGCCACGCGGCATGGGCAGCCGCGACCAGCGTGCCGAGGCTGCTACGCCGCTTGGCCCAATCCATCACGTTGAAGACACGATTGTCAAGACTGTCCGGCTTGGCAATGCTGTCCAGGCCGGTGTCAAAGGTCATTCTCAGGAGTTGGTCCAGTTCTGCTTCCGTAAAGAGTTTGGCTAATTCCTTGAGCAAGGGCTGCAATTGGGGCCACTTGAGCGCATCCACATCCGCGACAGACGGTTGCGGGGCGCTTATTGATGGCGTCGAAGTTGGTCCGAGTGAAGGACGGGGGGGCGTTTCATCCTGTTCGCCATCCTCTGGCGTCTCGTCCGGCGCAGCGGGTGACGGATCGGTGCTTCGCTCCAGCGCCTGGGCGATGCGGCGCAGGCTGTCGTCGCCCGTGACGGGGAGGGGAAAGATGCCGGCCGCACGCAGTTCACGCAGGGGCCACAAGCGGAAGTAGCCGGCCGCGCTGGCCTGTTGCTGAGCCTGGGCCGCACCCGCGGCGAAGTTTCCGCCCGTCTCCACGGCCTTGGCAAAGGGATGTACGCCGATTGCCGTCGTCTCCAGATAGCGCCACTTGTCGCTGCCGGCCGTGGGCGCCCACGCCACCAATGCATGACGGGGCAGAATGACGATGGCCGGTTCGATGCCCACATGCTCCAGCAGGCTAGCCAGGAGCAGCGTACCGTCGATGCAGTTGGCCGCCTGCATGGTCAGCGCCTGGCGCGGCAGGCGCACGCGCTGGCTGACCTGGCTTTGGGGGCTGGGATTGAAGTCGAGCACCGAATCGACATAGCGGACGCCACGTGCCGCCAACGCGTTGTAGAAGGCCTCTACTTGTGCGTAAACGCTGCCCCGGTAGCCGGCGAAGGTCTCGCCGTCGGGCAGAAAACGGGCTGCGCCCTGCATGAAGGCGTCGATCTCCGGATCGTCGGGCGTGACAAATGCGCCGAAGTAGCGCGTCTGATCCAGGAATTGCTCGGTCGTCGGGTCGAGCGCTGCGAGCGGGGCGGAATTGACCGCCAGCAGATCGAGCGGCAGCATGGTCTCAAACAGGATTTGACCCGTTGCCAGATCGTCCAAATGGATGCGGATGTAGGTCGGCGTCAGCGCGTTGAGCTCGGCCACTTTTTCAGGCACGAACGCGGGGAAGAGGCGCAGCGTCTCTTCCTCACCCGGCGTGAGAATCAGCGTGTCGATCATCTCATCGCTGTAGCGGGAGGCGTTGACCTTAATGCGCAGGCGGCGCGTTGCGTCGGTCTCATTCTTGCAGATAATTTCAATGAGCGGATGGTGCTGCGCGTCTTTCATCAAAAGATGGGCAACGGCGCTGTGCAAGGGGTTCAGCCGAACGCGGCCCTGAACGGCGACGCCGTCCAGGTCGGAGGCTGTATATAGAAAAGGCGAACTTGTCGTCAGGCATGGGCGGTAGACTCTGCCAACTGATGGGTATGTTGGGCAAAGTATACCGTAAGAGCAGAAGCCGGGCAACGGAGATTGGAAGGTCCGAGGATTCGCTATAGGAGGAGGATGAGCTACGGATTGCACGGATACGGCGGATTGACGCTGATCCATCTAGAAGATCAGCGTCAATCCGCTTCATCCGGTCTTTTCCGCGGCCCATCCTCCAAACCGCCGGGATTACCCTTCCAGCGCGGCGAGCATCTCATCAACGGTGACGAACTTGATCCGCGGTCGGCCTTGGGCCTGTCCGGCCTCCGTTTCGAGTTCGTTGAGCTTGTGCCATTCATCGATGGTCACATAGCGAACGTTGCGCGCGCCGAGCAGGGCTTCGACAGCATCCGGGTCGGGATTCTCGGCCGGGGTCAGCCGTCCCCTGGACAGATCGTCTTTGAGGCTGTTGACCGATTCAACGGCATCGGGCTTGTTGGTGCCGATCACGCCCGAGGGGCCGCGTTTGGCCCAGCCCACGACATATTCGCCGGGCACGACCGTCTCGGTGTCGGTTTGGAGCACACGCCCCACATCGTTGGGGATGATGCCCCAACTCTTGTGGAAGGGCACGCCGGGCAAGGGCACGCTGCGATAACCGACCGAACGCAGAACCAGCCCGCACGGAATCGTCTCAAATTCACCCGTGCCTTCGGAGTTGATGTAGCCGCTGGTGGTCGGACGCAGCGTGTTGCGCTCGCACTTGACGCCCACGATCCTGCCATCTTCTTCCAGGATCTCCACAGGTGAAAGCAGAAAGCGGAAATGAACGCGGCGCGTTTTGCCCGTCTCGCCGATCTCAGCGTAGGCACGCAGGTAGTCCAGATTCTTTTGGGCGCCCGTATCACCTTCAAGCGACGCGCTGCTGGCCGCATCCAGATGCAGTTCCCGTTCATTGATCAGGACGTCGGCACCCTCGAGATGGCCAAATTCGCGAATCTCCACGCTCGTGAACTTGGCCTGGGCCGGGCCGCGACGGGCGACGATCCAGACATCTTCGATCTGGCTCTCGGCCAGGGCCGCCAGCGCGTGGTCGGCGATGTCCGTGTCTCCGAGCTCCTCCACAGACTTGGCCAGGATGCGCGCCACATCCATGGCCACATTGCCCACGCCGACAACCATGGCCGCCTTGCAGCTCAGGTCCAAATCCAGGTCGACGTAGTCCGGGTGGCCGTTGTACCAGGCCACAAATTCCGTGGCTGACATGCTGTTGGGAAGATCTTCGCCGGGGATGTTGAGGTGGCGATCCGACTGCGCGCCCACCGCGTAGATCACGGCATCGTAGAGCTTACGCACTTCGGCATGGGTGATATCCGTGCCAAAATTGACGTTGCCAAAGAATCGAAAGCGAGCATCCGCGGCCGTACGGTCATAGACCTTGGAGACCGCTTTGATGTTCTGATGGTCGGGAGCGACGCCGTAGCGCACCAGGCCATGGGGTGCGGGCAGACGCTCGATCATGTCGATGGTCACGGCCGTATCCGGGTCCTTCAGCAAAGCGCCGGCGGCATAGAAGCCCGACGGGCCTGCGCCGAATAATGGCGACACGCAACGGACGCTCAGGCGTCCCCAGTAGATTCGACACACGTTCCTCCTTGCAATTTAAGACGTAGGTGACGCATAGAGATCGCCGTGAGCAACTAGCTCTTCAACATGCCGTTGAACTGGCGCGCCAGCGTCAGAATGGCAATGCCCAGGGCAATGTAGTCGCCCGGCCCCAGCGCGGCGACCGCCGGCACGCCTTCCTCTTCGTCGACATCGCTGGCGATCCAGGCAAAGCAGGCGCCGAGCACGGCCCCGCCGATGCTGCCGATGAGCAGCGCTTTGGTCTTAGGGTTCATCTCGTACTCCTTGGGTGTCGGCCGTGGCATCCGTTACCTCTGGATCCGGTTCGCACGGCCCGTAGACGGTATCACCAATCTCTTTGGAGAAGCTGCGCAGGCTCCCTTCTACCGCGCCTGCTGCGCACGCGCACGCACGAGCGGCGCGCTGACTTTGTCGCTGGCATTAACCGTCTGGTCTCGCATGATGCGCGTGTAACCCTGCGCCTTGGTCAAATATTCAGGCAGGGCGCTGCCGGCGATGTTCATACCGCGCACCATCACAAAAGTCAGCCCCAGCGGAATCAACATGATGATGAAGCACTGAATTGACAAAAATACGACGGCAATATCGGCCCACGTACTTAGTTCCACAGTGATCCTTCCGCGCTTCAGGCGGCGCCTCGGTCAACGAACGGCACCTTGGTCAACTGCTAACGTTGCCACATTGTAACAAAGTCATATTCATTCAGCGAAGATTGAATGGCTTTTCTGCCACGGAATGACGGGGGAGCGGTCAGGCCGGAGGCGCTTCGTGATCCTCCGTTGCCGACAACATTTGCTCCACACGCGCAACTTCTTCCTCACGGCTGCGAATATCACCATCGAGGCGGCCGGCGCGTAGGTCGGTCAAGATCTGACCGTAAACCGGCCCTTTGGGTACCCCCATCGCGGCCAAATCATTGCCGTCCAGTTCCGCACGCATATCCTTCCAGACCCGCTCATATTCGTCCAACAAACGCGTTACGCCCGGGTCGTCCTCAATTAGGCGTACCAGCGAACGCGCCGTTGCATTGGTGCGATCCAGAATGCGCACCGCTTCACTCGGCTTGATACCGGGCACGCGCAGGGTATCCAGGCCCACACGCAATGCCTCTAATCCCTCGACCAGCCGCTGGGTCTCACCGCGCAACCCCAGACGTTCGATCAATTCGGCGTCAGCCGCCTCGGACATACGATAGGTGAGCAGGCCAAAATAGAGACGCTGAATCGACTCGACGAGCAGATTGGGATCGGGCTGCTGCGCGGCCAGTTCATCGCGCAGGCGCTGAAATTGAAGCGCCAGCCAGTCGTCAGCCGTCAGCGTTTCCTGCAGGCGCCCTAAGACCCCCAATTCGTCGAGCCGGACGAGCGCCTTCTCCGGGATCTCTTCCTCCAAGATACGTTCCAACTCGTGGCGGACGCGCGCCGGCGTGACCTTTTCGAGCAGGTCCAGGGCGTCGTCCAGCAATTCCAGCGTGCGTGAATCAATCTCAAAATCGAAGCGTTGCTCATAACGCACCGCGCGCAGGATGCGCGTCGGGTCATCCACAAAGCTCAGGCTGTGCAAGACGCGGACCAGTCCCTTGTCGAGATCGTTGAGGCCGCCGTAGGTGTCAAGTAATTCCCCCCAGCGCGACGGATTGAGGCAGAGCGCGAGCGTGTTAATCGTGAAGTCGCGGCGATGAAGGTCGAGCTTGATGCTGCTGCTCTCCACTGTCGGCAAGACCGTGGGCGCGGTATAGAATTCCGTGCGTGCGGTGACAAAATCCAGGTGATCGGGCAGGGGCGCATCATCCGGGATATCGACGTCGGCGTCGGCCAGCAACAGCGCGCGGTTGACCGGATAATCGGGGTCATTGAGCAGCCACTTTGCGGTACGAAAGCGCTCGTGGCGCACGATGCGGCCGCCGTAGAGCGCCTGCATCTGCTCGGCGAAGGCGATGGCGTCCCCCTCGATCACGACGTCCATGTCAAAGGCCAGGACGCGACCGCTGCGTCCATCCAGCAGCAGGTCACGCACGAAGCCGCCGACGACGTAAACGGTGTAATCGAGGCGATCTACCTCACGCCCCACCAGTTCGAGCAGGTGATGTTGGAGCGGCGGCAGGCTGCTTTCCAGCTTGCGCGGAATGTTGTCCGGGTCGCGTTCGGGGCGCTGCGTGTCGTCCCAGAGCTTGATCAGGTCCGTGCGCGTGACGATGCCCATGATGCGCCCATGCTCGTCCATGACGGGAATCTGCCCCCAGTTCGAGTCAATCATCGTTCGTCGCAGCAGGGGAATGGCATCATCGGGCGTGACGTGGACCTCCCCGGTTCGCATAAAGCGCTGCACCGGCTGATCGCCCATGCCGTGATTGATGGCGCGGTCGGCCTCGCGGCGCGTCAGCACGCCGAGCAGTTCTTCGCTGCCGTCGGCGCGCGCTTTGATCACCGGAAAGCCTTCATGCCCCCAGCGCTGCATAAGCGTGTACGCTTCTTCAATCGACATCTCGGGATCGAGCATTTGCGGCCGGCCCACGCTCATGATGTCACGCACGGTCAATGCACGGCCGGTTACGGCGGGAATGACCCCGGCAACCTGATCGCGCACGGCCTGGGCAGTCAGGTCGCGGCCGGAGATCGACGCGGCCGCGGCGCGCGTATGGCCGCCGCCGCCCAGTGCCCGCATGGCCGCACCCACATCGACCTCATCGGTGCTGCTGCGCGCAACGACCTGCACCATATCGCCCAAATCAATCACAAGAAAGATGGCGTCGGTCTCATGGAAATCGCGCATGCGCGAAGCCAGCGCGCTGACTTCATCCTCAAAGCCCTCGGCCGTGGCCTGGGCAATGACGATGGAGTGGCCGCCAACGTTCAGAAATTCACTCTGCTCGATCAGCTCCTCAAAGAGCGCACGCTGAGCCTCGGTCATGGGATGGTTGAGGTAGCGCCCCACTTCCGCGAGGTTTACGCCCCGTTCAGGCGCCAGCAGCCAGGCCAGGCATTGGGCGTCGCGTGCGGTGGTGGAAGCATAGGTCAGGCTGCCCGTATCTTCGTGAATGCCCAACGCGAGCAGCGTTGCCTGCACGGGCGTAAGGGGCACTTTGCGCTCGATCAGCTTCTCTACCAGCATGGTGGTGTTGGCGCCAACCTCGTCCGTCCAGCGCTCAACGCCGGCGGGCAACTCGGCGTCGCTGCTGTGATGGTCGATAATGAAGCGCGTGGTGCGCTTGTCCATGCCGCGCGTCCAGTTGGCCGAATCGGTGTCGACCAGCGTGGCCCGGGCAACGTGGGCTTTGGGCAATTCCTTGGCGAAGACGAAGGGGAGTTGATTCTTGTAGAGCATAAAGAACTCACCCACGTTGCGGTTGAGGCGCTGGGGCAGCACCGGAAACGCGTCCGGGTCAAGCAGCGACGCGCCCAGCAGGGATGCCAACGCATCAAAATCCGTATGCTCATGGGTGAGAATGACTTCGATTTCCGGGCTCAAATAACCATCTCGCTATTCTAAACAAGCCAAAACGCAGATACAACAAAATCACGCGGATTTCTGCGATGATACAGAACTCATTCCGCACTCCGCACTCCGCATTCCGCGCTCAGCGCTATGCGCCCTACGCCATGCCGGCCCGCACCAGCAACTGGCGGGCGGCATGATTGTGCTGCTCGATCAGCCGTCCCAGGTCAAGGTTAAGCGGCTGGCCGTCCTGCACCAGCACGCGACCGTTGACCAGGGCAAAGTCCACGTTCTGCGGATGAGAGAAGACCAGCGCGGCCACGGGATCGTGGACCGCGCCACCGGCATAGCCCAGCGCGTTCAGGTTGAAGCCGACGATGTCAGCCGCCATGCCCGGAGCGAGTGCGCCGATGTCGTCGCGCCCTAGCACGGCCGCGCCGCCGAGCGTGGCCAACTCCAGCGCCTGCCGCGCCGACAGTGCGGCCGGATTGCCCTGGACGCGCTGCAAGAGCAGGGCCTGGCGCACCTCGGCCAGGAGATGGCTGCCGTCATTCGACGCGCTGCCGTCCACGCCGAGCCCCACGTTGACGCCCACATCACACATGTGGCGTACGTTGGCGATCCCGCTGGCCAAGCGCATGTTGCTGCTGGGGCAGTGGGCCACGCCGGTGCCCGTGCGGGCGAAGAGCCGCGCCTCGGTCTTGTTGAGGTGCACGCAATGGGCGTGCCAGACATCGTCGCCCGTCCAGCCCAGTTCCTTGGCATAGGCGCCCGGTCGCAGGCCGAACTGTTCCTTGCAGAAGGCTTCTTCGTCCTTGGTTTCCGCCAGATGGGTGTGAAGATGCACGTCGGCCTGCGGGCCAAAGCTGCGGGCCAAAGCTGCGCTCTCGCGCATGAGATCGGGCGTCACGCTAAAGGGGCTGCAGGGCGCGAGGACGACGCGCCGCATCGCAAAGCGACCGGCATCGTGATAGGTCTCCACCACCCGGCGCGAATCGGCTAGAATCACCGCCTCGGACTCGGTGACCCGGTCGGGCGGCAAACCGCCGTCGCTCTCGCCCAGGCTCATGCTGCCGCGTGCGCCGTGAAAGCGCACGCCCACCCCCTCGGCCGCGGCAAACTGGTCGTCCAGCCGCGTGCCGTTGGGCCAGAGATAGTGATGATCACTGCTGGTGGTGCAGCCGCTAAGCAGGAGTTCGACGAGCGCCAGCTTGGTACTGACGTGAATGTCATCCGGCAACAGCTCCGCCCAAATCGGATAGAGCGTCTTCAGCCAGTCGAAGAGCACGGCATCCTGGGCCGCGGGTATGGCCCGAGTCAGCGTCTGATAGAAATGATGGTGGGTATTGACCAGTCCCGGCATGACCAGGCAATCCTGGGCGTCAATCCGGTAATCGACTGCATCACGCTGGGCCGGTGTGAGCTCGGCGCTGGGGCCAACCCAGTCGATGACATGGTCGCGCACCAGAACGGCGCCCTGCGCGATCTCCTGCCGTGTGGCGTCCATGGTGACCACAACACGCGCTCGATCAATCAACGTTACTGCCATCGTTTGCTCCAATCGCCTGCCTTGAATTGAGGTGACCGATCCGGCTGACCGATGGATGGAACGCGGATTTGGCGGATCGGGCGAATGTTATTGTCATACCAGTCGACCGCTGTCCAATCTGCGCGATCAGCGTCCTATTTTCACGGCGCCGGATGCCGATTCGGTCACAATTGATGTTCATTTTGGATGTGGACCAGCAGGCCGCGACTGGCAGAGTCGACCAGCTCGTAGACGTGGTCGAAGCCGCCCGAGTAGTAGGGATCGGGCAGGTCGCGCTGGCCGTTACTCACGGCCTCGTCGGCAAAATCCAACAGGCGCAGGATCTGCCCTGAGGCGCCGTAGCGCCCTGCCATGCGCGAAACCTCGTGTTCATTGCCGGCATCCATGACCACGAGATAGTCGAAGTGCTCCAGATCCGCAGCGTGAATCTGGCGCGCCAGCATGCCGTCGGAAGAGATGCCGTTGCGCGCCAGCACGGCCTGCGTCCCGCGGTGGGGACGATCGCCCACGTGCCAGGTTCCAGTCCCGGCGCTGTCGATCTCGAACTGATCAGTGAGGCCGGCTTCCTTGACCAGGCTGCGCATGCGCGCTTCCGCCATGGGCGAGCGGCAGATGTTGCCCAGGCAAATAAAAAGAATGGAAACGGCCATTAGATCTCCAGCGAGTTGGGCTGACCGAAAGTGGGCGCAAGTAAATGCAGACAGAGTCCCTCTTTCCGTTCGATTGTAGCGTAACGGACTTGCTTCCGCAAAGGAATCGCGGCATACTATCTTGTGCAAGAAGCAAAGGGGTACGCAGCAGAGAAAGTCGAGCAGGCGTCTAATTGCAGTGCGCAGATTCAGGAGTTGGAAGACGTGATGAATGCAGCCAAGCAGGAAACATTTTCAGCAAACGGGACAGCAAACGGGACAGTCGCAACAGGAAAGGCGGGGCTGGACCGGGTATCGACCTCATTTGTTCCCCACCCGTTGATTCGCTCGGGTACGCTGCAAACAGTCCTCTCGACTTTCAACCGGGAGTCGGCAGTCGCACCGGTGCTGGCAAGCGAGCGACCGATCCTACTCGACAGTGGCCGCGACATCTTGGAAGTCGAACCCGATCGTCCCGTGCGCCTGCTGGCCTATTACAATCAGACGACCCAGCCGGATCGACGCGGTCTGGTCTTACTCCTTCATGGCTGGCAAGGGTGTAGCCATTCCAACTACAACCTCATGACGTCGACCGCGCTCTTGGATGCAGGCTACGACGTCATCCGCCTCAACCTGCGTGACCATGGCCCTAACCTGCATGTGGACGCCCATGCGCTCAACACGGGGGTCTTTCTGGGCACAATGATCGAAGAGGCGGCCGCGGCCGGACGGCAGGCAGCGCGCATGGCCGGCAACCTGCCCTTCTTCATCGTCGGCGCGTCGCTGGGCGGCAATTTTGCGCTGCGCATGGCGCAGGCCCATGGCGAGGAACCGTTCCACAACTTGCGGCACGTAATTGCGTTCAGCCCTGCCCTCAACCCCGATCGAGCCACGCGCGCCATCGATGAAAAGCTCGGGTATCAACTCTATTTTCGACGTCGCTGGGCATACTCGCTGAACCGCAAGCAGGCGATTTTTCCAGAACTGTATGACTTTTCGACGGTCATGAACACGCCATCGATCTATGAGATGACGGAGATCCTGGCCCGTGATTCGGGACTCTATGACTCAGCCGCGGACTACTTTTCCCGCTACACCCTGAACGGCGACGCGTTCGAAGATCTGACCGTGCCGACCACCATTGTGACTGCGCTGGACGACGCCGTGATTCCCGCGGTCGACGTCTACAGTCTGGCCCCCCACCCGTTGCTGGACATTCGGATTGAACGCTACGGCGGGCATGTCGGGTGGATCGATCTCTTCCCATTTCGTCACCACTTGCCCCAGATGCTTCTCAGTATCCTTAACGAGCAAGCGGGTTCGGGCGGCCATGCAGAGCTATGATACAATCAGCCAGTTGTGAAACGACTTAGACGAATTTGGCAAGGATGGCGCCGCACGGCAGAAGAGGCGTGGCAAAAAGGACGGAGCGTGCCGGATTTCCCATGGGCAAACAAATGGCCTGAGATTACGAATGGGCGCGTACGCGAAGCCTTCCGTGCCGTTCCACGCGCCAACTTCCTCCCTCAGGCGGTGCGCCGCTGGTCGGACCGGGATGCGCCCTTGCCGATTGGAGAAGAGCAGACCATCAGCCAGCCCTTTGTGGTTGCGCTCATGAGTCAGGCGCTCAGCCTGCAGCCGGGGGAACGAGTCCTGGAGATCGGAACCGGCTCGGGATTTCAAACGGCCATTCTCTGCGAGCTGACGGCCCAGGCCGGGCGGCCCAAGGGTCGAGACGTCTACAGCGTAGAGCGCTTCGTTTCGCTGGCGGACACGGCCGGCAAAAATCTGGCTGCCTCAGGCTACACGCCCCATTTGCGCACGGGCGACGGCGTGGCCGGCTGGCCTGAAGCTGCGCCATTTGCCGCCATCGTCGTCACGGCGGCCCCGGCCTGGCTGCCGCGCTCGCTCTGGGATCAGCTGGCCGACCACGGCCGCATGATCATTCCCATCGGCCCGGAGGCTGAAAGCCAGCAGCTGTGGCTGCTGCAGAAATCGGGGGACGAGATGAACGCGCGGGCGCTGGGACCGGTGCGCTTCGTGCCGCTCGTTTCACCATTGTTGGATGATCCGCGTATGCGTTTGTTGATCCGGCCGGGTGTCAGCCAGCCGGGCACTTCCGGAAATGACTAGTACACGGCGGCTGAAGTGAGCCCATGGTTCCGTAGGTCCGGCTACCAGCCGGAAGACTACGAGAACCTTTGGATCACGCTGATCAACGAGGCTTGTCACTCTGGTAGCGTGATCTACAATCCATCGGTCCACTTGTGCCGTCGCGTACTAGACGTTTTCCATCCATTCGAGAAATCGCAAGTCGAAGAAAGCAGACCGAAATGCATGTCGTACTTGTGGGAGCAGGCGGACAGTTGGGCAGTGCGTTTGTCCGCCTCTATGCAGAACAAGCGGATGTACGGGTTGACGCCTGGGATATTCCAGCGTACGACATCAGCGATCCGTCGATTGCCGATCTGGTGGCGCAGGCGCAGCCGGACGTAGTCATCAACGCTGCGGCCATGACCAACGTGGATGCAGCGGAGGCCAAACCGGCGCTGACGTATGCCATCAACGCGCTCGGCCCGGCGTACCTGGCAGAAGGCTGTGCACGCTGCAACGCTCTGATGGTGCAGGTGAGCACAAATGAGGTCTTTGCCGGCACGCCCGGCGTCTTCTACCGAGAGTATGATGCCACGGCCGTGGATATGGCGGCGAAGGGGATCTACGCACGCAGCAAGCTGGCGGGTGAACGGGCCGTCCTCAGCCGTCATCCCCGCACAATCCTGGCGCGGGTGGCGTGGCTCTTTGGGCCCGGCGGGCAGAACTTTCCGACCAAAATCACCGCCGCGGCTGACCAGCATGGCGCGCTGCGCGTGGTCGACGACGAGTTCGGCAACCCGACCTACGCACCCGACGCGGCCGCGGCCTTGGCGCGGTTGATTGCAGCCGACCGCCCCGGCATCTATCACGTCGTCAACGAGGGTCATTGCAGCCGCTTTGAGCTGGCCCAGGCGGTCCTCAGCGCGGGCGGCGCGGCGCCGTTCCGCTCACGCCCATCGCCAGCGACGAATGGCCTCGTCCGACGCCGACGCCACCCCACGCCGTGCTGATCAACCAGGCGGCAGCCGCGTTGGGCGTCACCCTGCGTCCCTGGCAAGAGGCCGTGGCGGAGTATGTAAAATTGGCAATCGTCAATTGACAATTGATAATTGTCAAAGCGAAATCTTATCTGCAACACGTTGCCAAGGCTACCTGTCTTGGTCTGTTGGTTGAAGGAGTTCCATGAGCGAAGAACCGTTGAATCCGACGCCGGATACGAGTAAATCTGAAGAAGTGAAGCCCGCGGATGTACGCCACGCCCAGGTCGAGCAGGCCAAGGCGCGTTTGGCGAAATCCGCGCCCAGCGAGCAGGGCGCCAATCCCATCGTGGATGACGCCACCTACGGCGAGCTGAGCGAAGCCAACCGCGTCGTGATGCGCCACAAGATTGCGCTCAACATCGACAATTTCCGGGCGTCTACCGATGACTTCGTGGCGCGGCCGGTCAGAGAATACGCGGCGCTTACGCCGGCGCCCACGCCCTTCATGTCAGTGATCATCCCCAACTATAACGGCCAGCGCTTCCTGCCGACCGTTTTGGACGCGCTGGCAGCGCAGACGTTCGGTGACTTCGAAACGATTGTCATTGACGACGCCAGCATCGACGATTCGGTGGCGCTGGTTGAAAGCCGCTATCCGAACGTGCGTGTGGTGGTCAACCGCCGCAACATGGGCTTTGTCGCCTCGTGCAATGCCGCGGCCGACGTAGCGGACGGACGCATTCTTGTGCTCCTCAACAGCGACACCGAGCCCGAGCCGGGCTGGCTGGAGGCTTTGGCACAGGCCGTCGTCGCCAATCCGCAAGCCGCCGTCATTTCAAGCAAGCTACTGCTCTTTGATGAGCGCAGCAAGCTCCACTCGGCCGGTGACATCCTGGGGGCCGACGGCGTGCCGCGCAACCGTGGCGTCTGGGAAGAGGATCGGGGCCAGTATGACGATCAGCCGGTCATCTTCAGCGGCTGCGGCGGGGCCAGCGCCTACCGCCGTGAAGTCTGGGAAGCATTGGGCGGCTTTGACGAGGATTACTGGATGTATCTGGAGGACGTCGACCTGGCCTTCCGCGCCCGCCTGCTGGGTTGGGATGCAATTTTTGCGCCAGAGGCTCGGGTCTACCACCATTTGTCGGCCAATGCCGGCGATACGCTGGCCTCCTATTATGTGGGGCGCAACACGATCTGGAATCTGGTCAAGAACATGCCGGCCGACAGCTTGCGTCGCCATCTGCCGGAGGTAGTTGGCGCGCAATTGGGCGTTACGTGGGATGCGCTGCGCAACGTTCGCGGCGAGGCGGCCCGGGCGCGGCTGCGCGGCCAGATCGCAGGCCTCGCCGGCATACCGCGCCAGATGCAGAAACGCCGTCTCGTACAGCTTCGTCGTCAGGCGGATGACGCGGCCATCGAGCAGCATCTTGAGTAGGGAAACGTTGCAATGCAACGGCTGTGCAGGCGCAATGGCTGTACGGCATCACGTCGTAAACGCAATTGTCGACTAAGACCAATCGGAGGGTTCCCCGATGCAGGCTCCACCTGAAAAACTGGGTTCGTTTTATCTGGGCGCGGAATATGACCTGGCAAGCGGAGAGCGTAGCGATCTCCCCATCAACTATGACGCCCGGGACTTGACGACCCATGCCGTCTGCGTGGGCATGACCGGCAGCGGCAAGACCGGTCTCTGCATTGGCCTGCTCGAAGAGGCGGCGCTCGATCGCGTTCCCGCGCTGCTGATCGATCCCAAAGGGGACATCACCAATTTGCTCCTCCAGTTCCCCGATCTATTGCCCGAAGAATTTGCGCCCTGGGTGAACCCGGATGACGCCCGGCGCAAGGACCAAAGTGTCGAGCAATATGCCGAGTCGACGGCTACGCTGTGGCGCAACGGACTGGCCGACTGGGGCATTGGCTCCCCGCGCATTCAGGCGACCCTGGATGCAGTCGACTACACTATCTTCACGCCGGGGTCAGACGCGGGCATGCCGGTCAACATCATGGGTAGCCTGGCGGCGCCGGCGCTCGATTTTGACGCCGATGCCGAAGCCATCCGCGAGCGCATCGCCGGGACGGTGGCCGCGCTGCTGGGGCTCGTCGAGCTCAAGGCCGATCCGGTGACGAGCCGGGAAGCGATCCTGCTGGCGGCAATTTTTGAACACTACTGGCGTGCGGGTGAAGACCTCGATCTGCCCAAATTGATCCTGGCGATTCAGAACCCGCCGGTGCAGCAAGTGGGCGTCTTTGACACCGACACCTTTTTTGCCCCCGACGATCGCTTCAAGCTGGCCATGCTCTTCAACAACCTGGTGGCATCGCCGACCTTTCAGTCATGGCTGGAGGGCGAACCGCTGGATATCGATACGCTCTTTTTTACCGAGACGGGCAAGCCACGCCACAGCATCTTCTACATTGCCCATCTGAGCGAAAACCAGCGCATGTTCTTCACATCGCTGCTCTTGGAAAGCCTGGTCACCTGGATGCGCGGCCAGGAGGGCACCACCAGCCTGCGTGCGCTGCTCTACTTCGACGAAGTTTTCGGCTTCTTTCCCCCCACAGCCGAGCCGCCGAGCAAGAGGCCGCTGCTCACGCTGCTGAAGCAGGGGCGCGCATATGGCCTGGGCACGATCCTGGTGAGCCAAAACCCGGTCGATATCGACTACAAGGGGCTGACCAACGCCGGCACCTGGTTCATTGGCAAGCTCCAGGCCGAGCGCGATAAGGAGCGGGTGCTCGCCGGTCTCAAGGGTGCGATCGCCGAAGCGGGAAGCGAGAACAAGACAGATTACGGGGCGCTCATCTCCCAACTGGACAGCCGCGTCTTTCTCATGCACAACGTGCATGAAGATCAGCCGGTCGTCTTCCATACGCGTTGGGTTCATTCCTATCTGCGCGGCCCGCTGACGCGACCGCAGGTCGGTCGCCTTCAAGCCAAACATGACGTCGCGCCCGCGGCCACACCAGCCGTGGCAGAGCCGGACATCAGCCAGGATGCCCCGCCCGCATCTGAAGCGACGCCGGACACAGATACGCCGCCCGGTTACAGCGCCATGCAACCGGGCCTGGATTCTGCCATCGAGCAGGTCTTCTTGCCGGTACGGGTGGAAGAGCGAGCGGCACTCGAAGCCGTCGAGCGTCGCATGGGACAGGTCGAAATACCAACACTGAGCTTGGTCTACGATCCAGATCGTCATCGGGGCCGCAAACGTCTCATTCGTCGACCGCAAAACCAATATTGACGTGACGCGCGAGCTGCTGATTGCCATCGATGCCCCCGATGGCCGTGCGAGCGTCGACTGGGCTGACGGCGAGACGCTCGACTTGCCGCTTAAAACACTGCGTAGCAAGCCGGCGGCAGTCGATGGCGACAAGGGGCCCTTCTTCGCCACCGTGCCGGAGGGCGCTAATTCGGCCAGAGAACTGGCTGGCCTGCGTAAAGAGCTGTCAGACTGGCTCTATTACAACGAGCGCCTGCCGTTGCAAACTCATCCCAAGCTGGCACTAACCCAGCGCCCGGACGAGAACGACCGCGATTTTCGCGTTCGGCTGCAGCAGGCGGCCCACGAAGCGCGCGACGCCGATATTGATGCGCTCAATGCAAAATTTGCCAAGAAGATTGAGGCGATCCAGGCGAAAAAAGCCAAAGAAGTCCGTGAGCTGGATCAAGATCAGCTCGATTACAGCCAGCGCCAGCAGGCGGAATGGGTGAACATCGGCGAATCGGCTATCAATTTTGTAATGGGACGCCGCAGCTCGCGTGCGCTGAGCAGTGCCATGACCAAGCGGCGCATGACGGCCAAGGCCAAAGCCGACATCGACGAGTCCGTCGAGCAGATTGCATCATACGAAAAGGAAGTTGAGCAACTCAACGATGAACTAAACACCGAGATTGCAGCAATTACCGGCGCATGGGATGCCGCGCATGAGCAGCTCGAGATCAAAGAGTTCAAGCCCCGGCGCGCCGACGTACAGATGGAACTGATCGCTGTGGCCTGGCGTCCTAGCTGGTACGTCCGCTATCGGGAAGGCGATATCGAGCGCGCGCTAAAGCTCCCGGCCGATGGCAATGAGTAAAGCGCGAAAAACTTGCCGACATCATGGTGCTGTAGATGAATGGTCGCGACGCTGATTGAGCCTGCTTGGACTGAGCCTGTCAAAGTATTGAAGTGTCGAAACCAAGGAGCAGAAGGAGCGAGTCCGCTGCCAACCCGCTTGATTTCGACAGGCTCAACCGGCGCTGGCCCTATCAGCCCCGTAGTCACATCTGTCTTAGGAAATCGTGTGAGACCCAAATTGCATATTCAAAACTATCTCTGGCAACGTCGAGGCGCTCTTTTGATGGCGCCTCTCTTCATTTTGACAACATTTGTGCTTGCCGGCTGTGCCGGCAACGTGGCTGAGCTGGCGCGCGTCGGTACCGATGCGGCCAAGACACTCGCCGTCGAGGCTGCGCCCGCGCTTGCCGATACGCTTGCCGCCAACGAACCGACGGCCACGCTGGCCCCTCTTTTCACGTCGAATGAGGATGAAGCATCCGGCATCCCGGTGCAGATGATTGAGTTGGGGGCGCCCCTCAACTCGCCCGATGCCGAGATCTCTGGCATGGCCTGGTTTGGCGACTCCCTGATTCTGCTCCCCCAATACCCCAGCTTCTATGGCGATACGATCTTTGCACTTGACAAAGCGGAGATCGCCGCCACCCTGCGCGGCGAGCGCAGCGGTCCGCTGACGCCGACGCCGATTGCGTTTGATGATGGCGCGCTCTATGCGCTTGTGGATGGCTTTGAGGGCTTTGAAGCCATCACATTTGACGGTGACCGCGTATACCTCACCATCGAGTCCCGTTCGCCCTTCGGCATGTTGGGCCTGCTCGTCACCGGCGAGGTGAGCGCCGATGGCACGCTGTTGGCGCTTGATCCCTTCGCGCAGGCCTCGATCCCGGCGCAAAGCTCACTCACGAACATGACGGACGAGAGCATCACGCAGCTGGGCGACTTGCTCATCACCTTTTATGAAGCCAATGGGGTCAACGTAAATTCCCAGCCCCAGGCGCACCTCTTTGACACCGATCTGGTTGCGATGGGCACGGTACCGCTTCCAACCATCGAATATCGGGTCACCGACGCGACGGAGACGGATGAAATGGGTCGTTTCTGGGTGATCAACTACATGTGGCCGGGCGACGACGACAAGCTGCGGCCGGGACCGGATATGCTCAATGGCGGTATGGAAACAGGCGGGCGGGTCGAACGACTGGTCGAGCTTCAGCTAACCGAAACGGGGATCAGCCTGACGGAAACGCCGCCGGTCAATTTGCAGCTGTTGCCGGGCGGCATCTCGCGCAACTGGGAAGGGGTCGTGCGTCTGCAGGAGGGCGACCTGGACGGCTTTTTATTGGCCACCGATAAGTTTCCGACAACCATGCTGGGCTTTGTAGCGCAGTAAATCGCGCAGATCCAGTGCCGGCAACTGACGCCCTGTCACGCATTCACGCCGCCAGCGCCGCGGCCGCGGCCGCCTGAATGCGCTCGACCATGCTGTTGAGGCCATTGGCGCGATTGGGCGAGAGGTGGTTGGAAAGCTCCAACTCGGCAAAGAGTTGGCGAATGTCGTAGTCGAGGATTGTTTGGGGTGGTTGATCGTTGTAGACGTCGAAGACGATCGCAATCAGGCCCTTAACGATCTGCGCATCCGAGTCGCCCACAAGATGCAGGCGGGGCGACTCATCTTGACTGAGCGTGCACTTGATCCACACCCGGCTTTGGCAGCCGTACATGCGATTCTCTTCCGTACGGTCAGCAGGATCCAGGGGCTCCAGCTCACGGCCCAGCTCCACGATGTAGCGAAAGCGCTCTTCCAACGTCTCCAGGTAAGAAAAATCTTCGATCAAGTCCTCAGCGGACATAGCTGTACGTCTCCCTCGTTGGCGTTAATCCCACGTGTGGCGATCCGTGCGGTGTTCCAGGCCAGGTGCCAACGCACGATTGGCGTAGTCATGCGCAAAGCCGCTATGGGGCGCATGATCGCCGTCGGCCAGAAAAATGCGCCGCACCACCAGGACGAGGCTGGAAATATAGACCATGCTGCCGGTCACCCAGATCAGCGCGCCGCTGACGATCTGGTCCTCCAGCGTATCGAGCCAGGGCGGCATGACCATGCCTGCCTGCACCGTTTCATAGTAAGCATAGAGGGGACGCTCCAAAAAGGCAATTGTGACCCCTGAGACCATGTTGGGAATCTCCACGAGCACCAGCATAAAGGCGATCAGCCAGGTGGATGTGCCTCGATGGAGGCGCGGCGCTGTGCCCGAAACGTGCCACCAGAAGAGCATGGCCGCCGCAAAGAGCAGCCAGAGCGAAAAGCGATGGGCCCAGTCGGTGGCCATGCTCCAATTGACGATCTGCGGGTCGTGCCAGAGCAGGAAGGCGCTGACAAAGAGGAGCAACGCGGTGAGTGGGCGCGTCAAGTGCTGGACTGTCCACCGCGTGGCCGAGCCAGGCACAAAGAGCGATGCAACACGCCGGCGCAGCGCCGCCGGTAGCCCCCACGCCATCACATGAACGGGACAGGCCTGCCAGAGCAGGGGCGCGGCCAGCATAGCCACAAGCAGCTTTTGCAGCGTGCGTGCGGCCAGAAATTGCGTACTGAGCAGGTATAGGGGCGACATCATGGCCGCCAGCAACAACCCCATCCCCAGGAAGAAGAGAAAAAGACGCCAGGGCGTAGCCAGGACCATGCCGGCCCGGCGCAGCCGCAGCCAGCCGCGCACGTAGAGGACGGTTGCGACGCCTATGAGCAATAGGGCCAGCGGCTGCCAGGTCCAATCCACAAACAGGTCAGGAAATGTCATATCTGGGTCTCGTCAGCGCCCCGCTACGGGGAAAAAGAGCCGGTACTGGCCGATCTCTGCCATGACAGTAAGTTCGTGCTGCACCCATGGTTCAACCGCAGAATAGATGACAAAGCTCACCGGCTGTCGTCCATCCGGTTGAGCAGCCAGAGGGATCGCGACGTGGGCGGTAACGACGCCCGCCGCGCCAGGCTCCAAAGCCAGTGGATTTGACGATAGCGTGACCGGCCAGGGGCTGTCGGTAACCGAGACTCTGTATTCATCGCCAATTTCGCCGGTATTGGTCACCGTGAGGCTGACCAGCAGCATCGAGTCGACGGCCGCGGGCACGGCAGACGGCGCCTGAGCCGCCAGCGCACGCCGGCCGGAGGTGATGTCGACAAAGAGCGCAGACGGCGGTCCAACGTTACCCCCTGCATCGCGTCCCTCGACAAAGAGCGTATGCCTGCCCACTGCGAGGCCCTCGGTCGGGATTGAAACGGTCGTCGAAACCGTTGTGGTTAGCGGTAAGGCCGGCAGGTCAAATTGTGTTGGTTCCGCAAGCCAGGCGGGGGCATCGAAGCTGTACTGCCCGCCGCTGACGGCCTGTGCCGTCTCCTCGCCAAAGCCGTTGCTGGCATAGCGCGTATCATCCAGCGTCAGCTCAACCAGCAACTCAGTGCCCGGTGCAATCGGCATGGGGCCCGCATCCAGGCGCGTGACGTCGGGACCGCTCGGCGTCTGATAGGGCCGGCGCGCGGCTTTGGCCGCGTAGAGCAGCGCCGGCAAATTGGTTGGCCAGATTGTCTCTTCGAACGCGGCGCAACTCTCAAAAAAATAGTTACCCAGTTCAAAGGTATAGGAAGCCACGCCCAACTCACCATAGACAAAGTCATCATTGGTGCCGTCGGCGCGATAGAGACAGCCAGGCTGGCTCAGCTGGCAGACGGCATAGTCATTCAGATAGCCGAACTTGCGACCGAGGGTTTGCAGCTGGGTCAGGTTTGGCGACTCCGCATTCGTCCAGCCCCAGGGAAAGAGCACCAGTTCACCGTATGAGTGAAGGCTGATGAAGAGCCCGGTCGCGTCCAGCGGCGCGGCGTCCTCGTCGTTGGGGCCGCGTTGGTCCGTCAAGATCGAGCGAGCGTATGCTTCCAGCGCCTGGGTCTCCGGTTCTGAACCGGGCGCGCGGCCCCGAAAGGTGAGGCCGCAGGGATCGCTGCTGGAGCAGTTGCCCGTGCCGCAGCCGGCCCAGCGAAAGCTGCCGTTGCGGTTGAGATCGACGCCCAAGCTCGTCTGACTGTAGCAGCCATCGCCGCTGTTGACGTTCTTGCGCCACAAAAAGCCGGCTTCCGCGCGCTTGCGGCCGTCCGGGTTGCCCAGGGGCACGATGTGGATTTCGTTGTGATCGAGCAGCCAGGTCACGTCGGGATCGTGCCCGTAGCCGCGCACCAGGTGTTCGCCAAAACGAGTGGCGCTCTCTGCGGTGGTCAATTCACGGGCGTGGACAGCGGCCAGCAAGTAGAAGACCGCCTTGGGCGCGCTGCTCGCCTGATTGGAGATCACCAAGGCGCGCAAGTCGTAGCCTGCCGCACCAAAGCTCTGCTCCTTTTCCCAACTGTTGCCGATGTCGACCCAGCGCGCTAGATCAGGATAGGTGATGCTGAGCGCATCGAGCGTGGCGTAGGTCTCCTCAACCGTGCGATAGCAGGCGAGTCCGCCGGCTGCCGTGCCGGGCGCGGCCTGGGCACGCATCTGCCCCGTGCGCACTTCGTCGATCGAGAGCGCAAAGCCCGCCTGGGCCAGGCTGCGCTCTTCCGCCAGCGTCAGCGGCGCCAGCGCATACCCTGCCGCGTGGTTCACCTCCCATACGTCGACGGTAGCGGCTAGACGATCCAGTTGGGCCGGCGAGGTGAAACGGATGCGCATGAGGGGCGGTACATCCTGCGTCTGCGCAGATACAGGGGACAGGGTGAGCAGCAGGGCTAGGCACGCCATGCACAGAGCAATGCCAACAGCCGCCGCACCCCGACAGATGGGCAGCGAGTCGTTTGTTCCGGTCAACGCCATGCGCGGAGTCCTTTCACACGGGACAAGCGACAAACTTTGTCTTGAACGGGAAATCTCTTCGGCCGAGGAAGTCTTATCGCTGGCCAAAGCCAAAGTCGACGGCGCTGAAAAAGAGCGGAATCATGGCAATTGCGCCAACAAAAATTGCGATGATCTCCAGGTAAACCCAGCCTTGAGCCGCACGCATCCACACTCGCGACCAGGTGCGGTCGGCGCGAAGGCGCTCCTGATAGACGTACCGGACCATATATTGCTCGGCTTCCGAGACAGGCTCCAGCGGTACAACATCCCAGCCGGCGTGGTTGAACAGGCGTGGCGTAGCGGTAATGACCCAGTGGGCCAGGTAGCCCAGGGGCAAAACGATGAGCAGCACAAAGACCGCCAGCCCGACGATCCAATCCAGCACACGCGGCAGCGGACTGTAGTAGGCGAAGATATCGATCCAGAGCCAGGCGATAAACAGGATGATGGGCGATGCCAGCAGCCAACTGCCGATGGCGTTGCTGCCTGGTGTGCTCTCGACCAGATTTGCCGGCACCTGACGTCGCTCGTAGCTATTGCTGGCCATATGCGCGCCCCCCGTCCTCGTCGCCGGCGTCGGACCCGGTGGCAGCGGGCGTGAAGGGCAGTGGTTCGTCATAGGTGCGCCAGTGGATTTCCGGCCGGTGGCGATTCTGCCAGCGCCACCAAAGGCCAACCGGGTAGCCCACCATCTTGGCCCCGTCGCCCACGGCCCGAATCAAGGGCACGAGCGCGGCAGCCTGGAATTGCTCACGCGGCGAGAGGCGCCCGCCGATCTGACGCAGGCGCTGCCACGGTCGCCGGCAGTAGAGAATAAGACCGGCAAGCAGGCCCAGCCAGCCGAGCCAGCGAGCAAAAAAGCCAAAAAACGCATGCCCCAAGAGGGCAGGCAGCACAACCAAGTAGGTGATATAGCGCACGGCGTGGCGCTTGCGCCAGAGCTCGGCCTTGCCGTCGCCCCGGGCATAGCGATAGTACTGGGTCCAGAAATCGCCCAGGTTGCCGCGCGGCGTGAAGGCGGCTGTAGCTTCCGGCGCCCAGACAAAGGCAGTCGGCTTTAAGGGCTCCAGGCCGTTGACCTCAAAATCGAAGATAAGATCCTCGCAATAGTCGAGCCACTCGGGATAGCCGCCGGCTGCCGCCCATGTCGCTTTGGTAAAGGCGACAGAACGACTGCTGGGCAAGAAGGTCTCGGGATCGATGTCTTCTTCCAGCGGCAGAACGGTGGCCGCCATCGCCGTCTCAAAGACGCCATCTGCCGCGGGGACGAAGAAGCCCGCCACCGCGCGAGCCGTGGGATCATCGGCAAAGGGTGCGGCAAGCTGCTCGAGCCAGTCCGGCGCCAGGCGGACGCCGGCATCGGTGGCGGCAATGATGGGGCCGGACGCTGCGAGGATGGCCGTATTGCGTCCACGGCTGATGTTGGCGCCTGGTTCAACGAGCAGCCGCACGCGCGGCAGGCGCTCGGCATGCTCCTGCACATACGCTTCGATGAGGGCCGGCGTGCCGTCCGTGCTGCCGCCGTCGCAGATAACGATCTCATCGGGGGGACGCGTCTGCGCGACGAGCGAATCGAGCAGGCGCACGATGCTGGCGCCTTCGTTGTAGATGGTGGTGATGACTGAAATTTGCATGGGGCCATTGTGCCGCAAGGAAAGTGGAGAGGCAAACTGGAGTGCGGAGTGCGGAGTGGGGAATGCGGATTGGGGAGCCGGATAATTCTGTTTTATGCCGACCGCCATTCATTGAGCCAGCGTGTCGTCCCTGGCCAGTCGATGACGCTGGTTTGTCGCAGCATGAGATCTGTTGCCGCGATGAGGCTGGCGAGCGTCCAGTCTCGCTGTTGTGCCAGTATGATGCCGCCGTGCCTGGGGTAGCGCACGGCCAAATGTACGAAATCAGCGATGTTGAAAGTCAGGATACAGCGTCCTTGGGCCGTGGCCCCCAACAGCTGATCGACATCGCTGGCGTCCGACGGCATCCAAGAGCATGGCGTGCGCGTTACATCATGACCCCGCTCAATGAGAACCGCGCGCTAGGGTGCGATGCGATACATCTGCGTCGAGATGAAGCCGGGGGATCGTCATCAAGCTACTCCGCCAGACGTGCTTCGTGCGCGATATGAGCGTCAACCTCTGCCCGATGCGCGACAAAAAAGGCCAGAGCCTCCTCCACCTGGCGCAGATTGAGGCCATACTCTTCGGCAATTTCAGGCGGGGTCATGGACCAAAGTTCCTGCGCAAGCGCAACCGTTTGCACGCGTACGCCCGTACCACGCAGCACCGGGACGGGGATGCCGCTGGCGCCTCGACGATACGTGATCAGTGGAAAGGACGGGTCATCCAGTTGTTGATTCAGCGCCCCGACCTTTTCTGCGGTGGCCCATAGAATAAATTGATTGAGGGAGACGCCCTGTCGCTGCGCCCAGCCCTCAGCCTCTTGCTTCAACTCATGAGGCAGGTTCAAAGAATAGCGTGCCATAAAACCCTTCACCGACTTCGATAACACCGAGTTCGAGAAAACCGAGTTCGAGAACACTGTGTGGAATGATGACTAACACATCATATAGCACATCATATGTGATGTAAAATGCTAAAATGGGGCATCAATCGCGATGGAAAACTACTAGAGAGCAAAGCGGAAATCCACAATTGGGCGACCCGCAGGCAAAGAATCACGTCTCATCCGCCCGAGTCCGCGGCATCGGCGGGCGCCCGCGGCCCATTCGCGGGCCAGCACGATTCGAGTGCGCCACGCCATCGCCCTGCCACTTCGTGGCGGCTCTGGTATAATCAGCTTCACGACGGCAACCACCGGAAGGAATACCCGCATGACGCAGTATCGTACGGATCGCGTCTATGTTGCGCTGGACCTGGAGACGACGGGGCTGAACGCGGATCGCGATGCCATCATCGAGATTGGCGCCGTACGCGTGGAAGATGGGCAAGTCACGGATCGCTTTTCTACGCTCGTCAATCCGGGCCGCAAGATTCCCCTGCATATCCAGCAGATTACGGGGATCCGCAATGAAGATGTGGCCGACGCACCGCCGCTCGACGCGGTCGTGCCCGATCTGCTCGACTTTGTCGGGCCGGAGGTGGCCGGCGTGATTGCCCACAATGCCGCGTTTGATCTGGGCTTTTTACGCGCGGCGGGCGTCAATTTTCACCGCCCGGCATTCGATACCTTTGAACTGGCGGCCATCCTCCTGCCGGGCATGGCGAGCTACAGCCTCGGCGCGCTCTGCGAGGCCCTCGACATCGAGCTGGTTGACGCCCACCGCGCGCTGGACGACGCTGCAGCCACAGGCGAGCTTTTTTTGCGCCTTGTCGACACACTCTATGCGCTGCCGGCCGACGTCATCACTATGGTGCTCGAAAGCGGACGCAGCACGGAATGGCCGCCGCTCCAGCTCTTCGCCGATGCGGCCGCGGCGCGGGGACTCAGCCACGAACCGCGCGCGCGTACCGATCTTTCGCGCGACGTCCACCCGCCTCGCCCCGATCTCGGCGATGCCATGCTGGTCGCGGGCGGACCGCCGGCCGAGGCCGTCGACGCGGCGCGGATCGACGCGCTATTGGGTGACGACGGCGCGCTGGCTGCCCGGCTTGGCGACCTCTATGAGCCCCGGGCGGGCCAGCTCGATATGGCCCAGCAGGTCATGGCCGCGTTCAACCGCAACGACCATCTGCTCGTCGAGGCGGGCACGGGCGTAGGCAAGAGCCTGGCGTACCTGGCCCCGGCCGCATTGTGGAGCGTGGCCAATCAGCGCCAGGTCGTCATCGCCACCTACACCCGCGCGCTGCAAGATCAGCTCGTCGAGAAGGACATTCCGCAGCTGCACGACCTTTTGCTCGATCAGGGCGAAGGCGAGCTGACGTGGGCCGTACTCAAGGGGCGCAGCAACTATCTTTGCGTGCGCCGGCTCTACCTCTGGCGCGGGGCGCGGGATCTGCCCGCCAGCGAACTGAGTTTTTTGGCCAAAGTCCTCGTCTGGATGACGACAACGCAGGACGGTGACGTGAGCGGTCTCTTCATCCCTGCACCCAACGAACGCGCGCTGTGGCAAGAGATCTGCTCGGATGGCGCGACCTGCAACCATGCGCGCTGTCGCAGTCGCCCCGGCTGGCGCGATTACTATCTGGATGCCAGGGCGCGGGCGGAACGCGCGCACCTGCTGGTGGTCAACCATGCGCTGCTCATGGCCGACATTGGCGCCGGCGGCCAGGTGCTGCCCCCATACACCCGGCTGATCGTCGATGAAGCGCACCACCTCGAAGACGCGGCCACGGATCAGCTGACCTACGCCGTTGACTGGCCCCGTCTGCAACTGCAACTCGCCGAGTTGACGGCCGGCGGCGACCTGCTGCCCGGTCTTCTGGCCGCGTTGCAGGCCAACCAGGACACGGTGGGCATCGACGCGGCGGCCAGCATCGAGCAGAATGCGCGCCGGGCAACCGCGACGCTCACCCGTTTCGCCGACATCCTCACCGAGTTCACACTGGGCCATGAGAGCATTCGCGCCAACGACGACTACGCGCAGAAATTGGCGATCGACGGACGCCTGCGCAGCCAGCCCATGTGGAGCGAAATCGAAATCGAGTGGGAGCAAACGGCTCACTACGTCCGTACGCTCCAGGAACGCTTGCAGCAGCTCGTAACCCGCCTTGAGGCCGCCAAGTGGGCCGAGCGGGAACCCGAGGCAACGCTGCTCGATGCCTTACGCAGCACGACGTCAGATCTTGCCGAACTGCTCGACCACATGGACAAGATCGTCTTTCAAGGCGCGGCCGGCAGCGATCGGGAGATCGTCGCCTGGCTGGAAGTGCCGGATCAGCGCAGGAAACAGCGCAACGGCGTCAACCTCTATGCCGCACCGCTGCACGTGGGCGGTCAGATTGAGGCCGGGCTGGTGCATCGCTGCCGCACCGCAATCTTCACCGGCGCCACCCTGCGCACGGACGGCGGTTTTGACTTTATTCGCGAGCGCCTTGGTCTTTGGGACGTGACGGCACGCACCGTGGAAAGCCCCTTTGATTATCCTGCGAGTGCGCTGCTCTATCTGCCCAGCAACCTGCCGGCGCCCAATCAGGCCGGCTATCAGGCGGCGGTGGAAGAGACGATTCTCGAAGCGGCGCTGGCCGCCGGCGGCCGCACCATGGCCCTCTTCACCAGTTATGCCCACCTGCGCAAGACGGCCAACGCGCTGCGCGCACCGCTTGACCGGGCCGGTATCACCCTGCTCCAGCATGGCACGAGCAGCCGCAGCCGCCTGCTGCGCGAATACCGCTCCACCGACCGGGCGGTGCTGCTGGGAACGCGCAGCTTCTGGGAAGGCATCGATCTGCCGGGCGATCAGCTCTCGGTGCTCTTCATCGTACGTCTGCCCTTTGCCGTGCCCAGCGATCCGCTGGTGGCCGCACGCAGCGCTGCCTTTGACAATGCCTTTAAGGAGTACACGCTGCCCGACGCCATCCTGCGCTTTCGCCAGGGCTTTGGCCGTCTCATCCGCCGCACCAGTGACCGGGGCGTCGTCGTCTTGCTCGACAACCGGATCTGGCAGAAGCGCTACGGCCAGGCCTTTTTGGACGCCTTGCCGGAGGTCACGCAGCGACGCGTGCCGATTGACAATTTGGGCGCCGAGATCGATTTGTGGCTCAATAGAGCGCGGAGCGAAGCCAAAGAAATCGAAGCGGACCAGTAAGGATCATGAGCGAGCGTGTTGATGCCACAATTCAGACCGATCCACCTCCTGCGGAAACGCGCAGTTGGCGGGTTGGTGCACTGCTCGATGGGCTCTGGCGGCTGCTGGTCGATGTACGCCTGCTGCTGCTGGCGATTGGCCTCACGCTGCTCTTCGTCGTGATCGGGCTGGCGCTGCCCCAGGCGCCGGATCAACTGCGCGCCGACCCGGGCGAGGCGACGCGCTGGCTGCTCGCCACCGCTGAGCAACGGGGCGCGCTTGGCGAAGTCATCAGCAGTGTCGGACTCTTTGATCTATTGCACAGCCCCGTTTTTCAGCTCGCCCTGGCCCTGATTGGACTGCTTCTGCTTATCCATCTGGCTTATGCCCTGGGCACGGCCCTGCAATTGCGCAACGTTGTCCAGCACTTTGGCGACGAGGCCGGCATGGCCGGTGAGCCGTGGCCCATACCGCCCGGGCGCGCCATCCACCGCCTGCGCCGCACGCTGTCGGATGAAGATGCCTTTACCGCAGCCGATCTCGACGCGCGGCTGGAAACGTCTTACCCGTCA
>CAWEEJ010000065.1:0-38795 GCA_963807905.1 uncultured Chloroflexia bacterium
CATGGGATCTAGGCGCCAATCTCTTCCTGAATGAATGCTCTCCATCTCTACGGGCTGTCCGGTTTGAGCTGAACGATTTGCGGCCAGGGCGACTGCAGTCGAGCGGAAGCCATCGGCCAGGGTCGTCTCGATGCCGAAAGGATCACCAGGCCGCGTACGGCCTGCACAAAGGCGCGGTTGACGCCGAGGTGAAAGGGCTCCTCATTTTGCCAGCTTTCCACGCCGTTCGACGTGAAAAGCTCGACAGCCCGATCCGTTACCCGCACCAAGCGGTCGCGGAGTGCGAAGTCGGCAGCCGGCCCCAGCTGGATCTCAGGAAACAGGGCATACGTTCCGGCACAGTTGCCACCGCACCGCGCGCATAGCGCAGCGTCACCGCATAGCCGTCCCAGTCGTCAAAATCCTCCTCAAAGTTCACCTGGCGGATGTTATAGGCCGCATAGACTGTATCGACGTTGCCCGCCAGCCCGCGGCTCAGGTCGAGCAGATGAATGTTCTGATCGACGATTTGGCCGCCCGCCTCGGTGCGATGCCACATCCACTGGATGGGCGGACGCGTCCAGTACCAGCGTAGGTTGATTAAGGCAACTGGCTCATCGCCGATCAGGTCACGTCCGCGGCGGTAGCCTTCGCTGTAGCGCCAGTGAAAGGCGGTGAGTCCGATTATGTCCTTGGCCGCGGCCGCCTGCACCAGGCGCCGGCCTGCAGCCAGGTCTAGGTCGAGCGGTTTTTCGACAAAGAGATGCACCCCTCGTTCTACGCAGGCCATGCCGATCTCCGCATGATGGCCGGTCGGCGTACAGATGTAGGCCGCGTCTAGCTCATTCTCATCAAGCAAACGCTGATAATCGGTATAGGCCCGGCCACCCCACGCCGCCGCCATCTCTGCGCGCGTTCGCCGCTCAGGCTGCATGTAGCAACAATCCGTGCCTCGGGCCCACCGTGCGCAAGTGTTCGGCATGGATATGGGCCATGCGTCCTGCGCCAAACATTCCAATCCGCAAAAGACGATCCTTTCTGATGGTTAATCGAGAACTGAGAATCGTGAATGTTCAATGCGCGGTGACACATTCATAATTATTCATTCTGCGATCTCGATTAATCACTGCCTTTCCGCACAACTGCCGCACCCTCAGCCAACCCGCTCTTTGCCCGGATTTTTGTCGGGCAGCGGCTCGAGCGGCTCCTTCACATTGATGGCATGCTCCAAATACTCATATGGTGGGCCATCCATGGCAGCGGTCCAGTGCACGGCATTGGCGATCACCCGCCGCACTTCGGGCATGTAGTAGATCGGATAGGTCTCGTGGCCCGGGCGGAAATAGAAGATCTTGCCGCGGCCGCGGTTGTAGCAGCACCCGCTGCGAAAGACTTCGCCCCCCTGAAACCAACTCACGAAGACCAGCGTGTCAGGTGCCGGGATGTCAAAATGCTCGCCGTACATCTCGGCTTCGGGAATGTCAATGTAATGCCCCAGTCCGGCGGCAATCGGATGCCCCGGCTCGATCACCCAGATGCGTTCCTTCTCGTCGGCCTCGCGCCAGCGCAAGCTGCAGCGCGTGCCCATGAGCTTGCGAAAAACCTTGGAATGATGGCCGGAGTGAAGCACAACGAGTCCCATACCGGCCAGGACGCGATCCACGACTCGGTCTACGACTTCGTCGCTCACCTCTTCGTGGGCCTTGTGCGCCCACCACGTCAACACATCGGTATTCGCCAATACGGTTTCCGTGAGACCATGCTCCGGCTCATCGAGCGTTGCCGTGCGCACTTCAAATTCGGGCCATTCGCGCAGGCCCGCGGCAATCACGGTGTGGAGGCCGTCCGGATATACGCTGGCTACTGTTTCATTTTCACGTTCATGACGATACTCGTTCCAAATGGTCACGCGGATTTTTGCCATGGATCACTCCGTTTTGAATTCAACTTAAATGATTCTACAGAAGAGATGAAGAACGATTCAATGAGGCTGGCGAGTCATGCCGTTGCGCCAGGCTCGATTGCGCCAAAAAAGAAGTGATTCAGTGCGCCGGCCGCAGCACCGATTGCGCCCCCCTGTTCCCCAAAAGTGGCCGGGAGCAGGGTCACCCGATCGGCCAGGCCGGCAAACGCATGTTCGCGCATGGTCTCGGCCATGACAGGTTCAAGCAGGTCAAAGCCATCGGCCAAGTACCCTCCGAGCAGCAGCAGCTCCGGGTTGAGAACGTCGACTAGATTGGCCATGGCGATCCCCAAATAGCGTGCACGCTCTGCTAGCATCGCCTGGAGGGCAGGATGACCCGCTCGGGCGGCAGCCAGCACCGCGGCGACCGTATCGGCATCGCGGGCATGGCTCTCTGGCACGACAGCGGGCGCGAGTTCATGGGCAATGCGCACCAGCGTGCGTTCGGAGAGCAGATGCTCTAGCGTTACCGGGCTTTCGTCGGCCGGGATTGCCGGAGCCATGATCCAATGGCCGATCTCGCCTGCGCCGTAGCCGGCGCCACGATAGATCTTGCCATCGACCACGAGCCCGGCCGCAACGCCAACACGGGCATAGATAAAGGCCAACGCCCGCACCGCGTGGCCGGCTCCGTACATGCTCTCGCCTAGCGCCATGTAACGCACGTTGTTGTCGACGACTACACGCAAGCCCAAACCGCGATGCAGCATGTCACGCAGGGGTACATCGCGCCACCCCAAATTAGGGGCCAGATGATTGACGCCCCGCTCGCAATCTACCAATCCCGAAGCACCCACCCCAAGACCTACCAGTTCCGCTGATTGATTCGTCAGGCCGGCGCGCGACGCAAGCGCAAGGACGGCAGTGATAATCTGGTCGACAATCTCACTTGCCGGGCGGTTGCTATCGATGGCAAAGCTGATGCCGTCCAGGACCGCTGCCAACAAGTTGCAAAGCACAACGCGTACCGTGCGCACCCCAATATGTACGCCGATCGCCAAACGGCTGTCGCACGCCAATTCCAGGGCAACCGGCGGACGTCCGGCCCCCTGGGTCACGGCCTCCAGATCAACACCCACTTCTTCGATTACCCCTTCAGTCAGGAGATCGCCGGTCAAATTGGTGACCGTCGTGGTGGATAAGCCGGTCAGAACGCGCCAGCCGCACGCGCGAAATCGGCTGCTGATCAAGCAAGGTGAGCAGCAGTAGGCGGCGATTGTGGCTGCGTACGGAAAAGGTGTTCTGCGCGGCGAAGGCCGAGAAAGTCATGACGGATCTTACCCCGAATGGATCGCGTGCATGCGAATCGTGCGCATTGGAAGAAATTGCCTTGCAGCACGTCACAAAATTAATTTCGACCCGCAATTAATTCCAGTGTACTAGGAAATTGGGCGTCTGTCAACGTTGGATCCATGGGCGAAATGATTGTAGAATAGAATCAGAGTTACTTCCAAGTTTCGGATCAACGCGATGAAGATGCCCCTTGGCGCCAGGGGTCTCGTTACGGCGCTGGATGCCCTAACAAGCAAACTTCACCAATTCATGGTCTGTCATGCCGTTCACGAGGTGGGCGCAAAGCGCCACCACTGCAGAGGAATCGTGAATTGCTGGACTTCCCTTGATTCAAGCCTTTCCGGAATCAAGACAGAAGGATTGGGGCGGCCGATGTCGATAGATCAGATAGCGCTGCCCCCACCGTGCGCCTGGTGCCGATGTGCTCAGCGCAACAATTCAACGCTACCGAACACGCCGAGGATCGGTCACGGAACCGTTGCGCGGCGTCAGCAAGCCCAATTAGTCACCGAAAAGGCAAGTATATGGAAATCGACTTCAGCCACAAAGTCTCCGTGCCGGACAGCGTTCTCTTTCGCAATCTGGACGGTGAGGCGGTACTGCTAAATTTAGACAGCGAAGAGTATTTCGGCTTGGACAGCGTCGGCACCGACATCTGGCAGGCAGTGACCGGCGATGCGAACATTGAGGAAGCGTTTGACGCATTGCAGGCCGAATATGATGTCGATGCAGGGCAGCTGCGCGCCGACATGAGCGAGTTTATCCAAGAATTGCTCAATGCCGGCCTGATCACCGTGGCCTAGCGGCATGCGTTCTAGCAATCAGCGTACTTGGGGACAGAAGATACGTTCGGTCAACTGGCCCCTGGTTGGCCTGGCGCTTACGATCCTTCCGGCTGTCACCCTTTTTCTGAAGCTAATCGGTTACAGTCGCCTTCAGGCCTGGCTAGACAATACCAGTCCAGCCTTGGCGCGTGCGCCGCAAGACGATCACACGCCTGAACAAGAGCGTATGATTGCGCGCTATGTCCGAGCTGTGGGCGTGGCCGCTAACCGGGGCCCAATTTTCGGCACCTGTCTCAGCCGCTCGCTGACGCTGCAGTGGCTGCTGCGCTGGCGACAAATTGAATCTGATCTCTGCATCGGCGTGCGGCGTCAGGCCGGCGTCTTTGAGGCCCACGCCTGGTTGGAACGCAACGGCGTCGTGATCAACGACCGGCCGGAAGTCCAGAAGGAGTTCGTGCCTCTGGATCTGCCGACCCTTCCGCGGGGGTGGCGTGGCACTAGATGCAATGAATCAATCATTCTCGCTTATTCGTGAAAAACTACAGCAAGGCATCCGGCGCACGCCCTATCTCATGCGCGCGCTGGGCCTTGTTTGGCAAGCAACGCCGGCATGGACAGCAGCCTGGACGGCAATCTTGGTCGTACAGGGCCTGCTGCCAGTCGCCACCGTTTACCTGACGCGGGCGCTGGTCAACCAGCTGGTGGCCGTTGTCGACGCAACTGCAACAGATTCCCTGGTATGGGCAGCGTTACGACCCGTCGCGCTCGATTGTCCTGGCCTTCGCCCTGATCCTGATTGTGACCGAAGTCTTGCGCGGGCTGATCAACTACATTCGGACGGTTCAAGCGGAAAAGGTGCGCGACTACATCGCCGAACTGGTACAAACTCAGTCCATGCGCGTCGACATTGCTTTCTACGATTCGCCGGCCTACTTCGATCAGCTGCACCGCGCCCGCTACGAAGCGATCCGCCGACCCACCGCCCTGCTGGAGAATCTGGGCAGTCTGCTCCAAAACGGGCTAACGCTCATCGCCATGGCCATTGTGCTGATCCCATACGGCTGGTGGATCCCCTTCGCTTTGATCTTGAGCAGCTTGCCTGCCTTTTATGTGGTGCTGCGCCAGCGCTTGGAGCTGCATCGCTGGCAGATGCGCATGACCGAACGCGAACGCCATGCCGACTACTACTTCTGGCTGCTTACGGCGCGGGAAGCCGCCGCGGAGATGCGACTCTTTGATTTAGGCGACCACTTTCGCCACGGCTATCAAACTTTACGCACGCAGCTCCGCGAGGAGCGGACCGCGATTGCACGACGGCAGAGCATGAGCGAATTTCTGGCCGGCGCCAGTGCGCTGATCATCACAGCATTGGTTATGCTGTGGATGATGGGTGAGGTCGTGCAGGGCGATGCTACGCTGGGCGACGTGGCACTCTTTTACTCGGCCTTCAGCCAGGGGCAGCGGCTCGTGCGTACGCTCCTCGACAACGTTGGTGAGATCTACACCAACAGCCTCTTTCTAAGCGATCTCTTCGCGTTTCTCGAGTTGGAGCCGTCAGTTGCAGATCCGCTGACGCCCAACCCAGTGCCAACCATGCCGTCACGCGGTCTGGAACTGAGCGACATCACCTTTCACTATCCGGGCAGCGAGCGCGCGGCCTTGGAGCGCTTCAATCTTACGATTCCAGCTGGGAAAACGACAGCCATTGTGGGCGTCAATGGCGCGGGGAAGAGCACCCTGACCAAGCTCATTTGCCGTCTCTATGAGCCGGACACAGGCACAATCACGCTGGATGGTGTCGACCTACGCGATTTTGCGGCTACCGATCTGCGCCGTCAAATTACCGTCCTCTTTCAGCAACCGCTGCAATACAACGCAACCGCGGCTGAAAACATCACGCTGGGGGATCTCAGCCGCGAGGTAAGCCAGGAAGAAGTCGAAGCCGCGGCTCACGCCGCCGCCGCAGACGAACCGATTACGCGCCTGCCTCAGGGCTATGGCACGATGCTGGGCAAATGGTTTGTCGATGGCAGCGACTTGAGCGTCGGCGAATGGCAGCGCGTCGCCCTGGCCCGCGCCTACCTGCGCGAAGCGTCAATCCTGATCTTGGACGAGCCGACCAGCGCCATGGATCCCTGGGCAGAATCTGACTGGCTTGCCCGTTTCCAGGAATTGGCGACAGGACGTACTGCGTTGATCATCACACATCGCTTCACAACCGCCCGCTACGCCGACATCATTCACGTCATGGACGGCGGTCAGATTGTCGAATCGGGTGCGCATGACGAGCTCCTTGCCCTAGATGGACGCTACGCTGAATCATGGCAGAGCCAGATGCGCAGGCAGGGCGTGTCTAACGCATGAAGCTTGTGGCCAAATTGGGCGGTCACCTGAAGGAACATTATGTTCGTCTTCTGCGTCAAGGGCGGTAGATCGGATTTCAGCGCTGATACACACTTTGCCTCAAACTGGTGCACACTGATGCGTTCTTGTGAAGATCGCCGGGTATGATGTATAAATAAATGTTTATATATCAGGCTGATTTTGAAAATATGTGGGGATTGCAAGAAAGGCCCTGCCGCTGTGTCCAGGGCCTTTCGCTCGCTCCATCTGAATGCATTCACGTGTAGTAAGGGGTATATCTATGTCACCAGTACAGCTGAAATCGAACCGCCCAACCGCCACGCCCCCGTTCGTGACAGCCGCAGCACGCAAGCCGAACATTCTGCTCCGGCCTGAACGGCTGCTGTTGACGGCGCTGCTGATGGCCTTTGCAATAGCGGTCAGCGGCCTGTTTACAGCTGCCCAAGCGCAAAGCGCACCAATTGCCAATAACGATGATCTGTCAAACCTCCCAGTGGGCGCGCCAGCGGTCATCAACGTACTGAGCAATGACATCGGCGGGTCCGGCACGGACGCGATCGAACCGGCATCCGTGCGCATGATTAGCCCAACGGACATGTTGGAAATTATGGTGTGGGACGAACCGGGCGAGGGTCGGTGGCAAGTAGATGCGGCGGGCACAATAACGTTCACGGGCTGCGAAGGTGTCGACGATCCTTTTGCAGGGATATGCACCGGGCCTTTTGAGGGTGATGCGTTTCCCATGGAATATGTTGTGCGCAACAAAACCGGCACCGCATCCAATCCGGCCCAGATCTATCTCAGCCTCAGTAACGATGGCGGCACAGTACCGGTTACAATCGGGTACGTCATGGCCGAGCGAAGTGGTGCGAGCGTGCACTTCGTGTGGCAGACGATCACCGAAACGAGCAATGCGGGCTTCAATCTACTGGGCGAGCAGGCGGGTGACGTCAATCAGATCAACGAGCAGTTGATTTCCTCTACAGTGATTGACTCGGTTGAGCCAGCCGACTACGAGTATTGGGCGGTAACAGACGCAGACTCCTTTTACATCCAGGAAGTCAGCCTTGGCGGCAAAACGGGAGAAATTGGTCCATTCATGGTTGGGCAGCCATATGGTGAGTACATTGATCACGGAGGCGCTTCCGTGCCGCCACAGGGCGTAGACGATCTCTTGCCAAAGGCGTTTTTGCCCATCCTAATCGGACGGTAGGCAGTAGATCATCGCTCTTACTTCGCTGCTCGTCCTGCGTGCATGGACATAACAGCATCGGCGCGATAAACTCCTGAGCACCGTACCGCAGTAGGCCGCGCATAGGAGCGGCAAAACCAAGCGCGCCTATTTGGAACGTGTTCCCGTCTATATTATGAAGAGGCAGAGGGACGCAAAGAAGATGCAGGAGGCTGAGTGATTCCGGCTGTCGCCGCCAGATCGCCCTGATATGAAAAACTTGATGACCCGTCGATCAAATTTGCAGACCAATCTGATACGCAGTAAACGGACAATTCTTGCCGCGGCATTGATCGCGCTGCTGACTCTGCTCAGCGGCGCGCTTCAGCTTGCCATGGCCGCGCCCCTTGGGCCCCCTATCGCCCTGCCCGACGACGCTTTGGACCAGCCGCCGGGACAAGCTGTCGTCATCGACGTGCTGGCCAATGACATCGACACGGACAATGACCTCAACCCGGCATCCGTACGCATCCTCGATCCGGCGAATTTGAGTCAACAGCTCACCCAGCTGATTGTTCCAGGCGAGGGCATCTGGCGAGTGAATACGGACACAGGCGTCATTGTCTTTACGCCCTGCATCCAGGCCGGTGCGCCCGATGTCTCGTGCACAGCACTGTTTCGGGGTGATCCGTGGCCCATCGAATACATTGTGAAAGACGCGGCAGGCAGACGCTCGAATCCGGCAATTGTGACAATCACGATCGACAACGGCGCCTCCGTTCGGCCTTTGATTAACGACGATCAAGCCACCACAGAGCGCAATCAACCCGTGCGCATCGCCGTGCTGGCAAACGACATCGACCCCGACGGGAGCATGGATCCGGCGTCGGTCGCTGTTGTCGGTTCCGCCAACAATGGCGGCACGGCGAAGAACGCTGACGGGACCATTACCTATACGCCCGATGGCGGTTTCACCGGCCCGGATCAATTTTCGTACCGCGCCTGCAATACGGACAGACCGATTCCCCAATGCGACACGGCGCAGGTCTCGATTACGGTGACACCGCCTGGAAGCAACCAGCAGCCAATCGCCATCAACGACGCACCGCCGCCGATTTCCATCAATCAAGTAATTGGTATCGACGTGCTGGCAAATGATAGCGATCCTGACGGCGAACTTGACAAGAATTCGGTTGCCATCATTGCCAGTCCTGCCCACGGCAGCGCGTCAGTGACGGGCGACGGTAGTGGAACGATCACCTACACACCAGCGACGGGCTACAGCGGCACGGACCAGCTCACCTACCGGGTTTGCGATCTGGCAGCGGATCCGCTTTGTGATGAAGCGATCGTCTTTTTGACAATCTTAACCGCGACCAACCAACTGCCCGTTGCGTTGGACGATGCTGCCGGGACATTAGCGAGCCAGGCAATTACGATTGCGGTGCTGGCCAATGACCTAGATCCAGACGGCACGCTGGATTTGGCATCACTCAAGATTTTGACACCGCCGCCAAGCGGACAGGCCCTGCCGGATAGCGGCTCGATCGTCTACACGCCGGTCGACGGCTTCGAAGGTCAAGCAACCTTTCTCTACGAAGTGTGCGATACGGGCGAACCCCCGGCGTGCGATTCGGCCACGGTTACGGTCACAGTCATTGTCACGGATGCGACAAACGAAGCCTATGCGTTTGACGATGCGCTTTATGTACGTGCGGGTGAGACGGTGAGTGGCAATGTCCTGACCAACGATCTGGATCCCGAAAGCGACGGCTGGCAAGCGCCGCTTGTTCTGGATGAGCCGCAAGAAGGCGCGGTCGACCTGCGCGTAGACGGCTCATTTAACTACGTAGCCGACCCGAATTTCACCGGCAGCGACAATTGGCGCTATCAGGTCTGCGACCTGGGTACGCCAGAGGCATGTACCACGGCCACCGTCTTCATGACAGTCGCAGCCCCCAACTTACGTCCTATCGCCCGTGATGACGCCGCGCATACGCTCATTGACGCGGCCGTAACGGGCAACGTGCTCACGAACGACAGGGATCCGGATAACGACGCACTGGCCGTGACGGTGGCGCCAGTGGTGGCGCCGACAGCGGGTTTCGTCATCTTGACGCCTGGTGGCCAGTTTACCTACACCCCCGGCTTCGAGTACACAGGGAAAGATCGCTTCACCTATGAGGTTTGTGATCCAGGCGGCCTCTGTGCCACAGCACGTGCAACCATCGACGTGCGCGGTCTGAATATGGCAAACGCCGCGCCCTATGCGCAGCCCGATCGCAGTGCAGCGCGTCCGGGGTCGACAATCAACATTCCGGTGTTGGCGAATGACGGCGACCTCGACGGCGTGGTTGAGCCGGCTTCGGTCTCGCTGATCACGCCGCCGGCCAACGGAGGAGCGGCGGTTACACAGGAAGGAACGATCGCATACACCTCTGTAGCCGGCTTTCGTGGCGAAGATCGCCTCGCCTACCGGGTCTGTGACAATGGGGCCCCGGTACTCTGCACGCAGACCGACGTGCGCATCGATGTTACTGCCGCCGGCGCCAACACGACCTACGCCTTCGCCGATGCAGCATGGGGACGCAATGGGGAGGTACTCAGCGGCAATGTGCTGGTCAACGATGTCGACCTGGAAGGCGATATCCAGCGCGCCAGCACACCGCCGCTTGTCGGGCCAGTTCACGGTCAACTCACCCTGAACCCGGATGGTACGTACAGCTACACGCCTAACGCAAGTTTTGCGGGAACGGATACCTTCACCTATCAAGTGTGTGACGATCAGCAACCTGCGGCCTGCGCGACCGCCGTCGTCTTGCTCAACGTCTTCCCACCCAACCTGGGATGGGATTTCGGCGATGCGGCGTCCTACCCGACGGCGTTGAATGAAAACGGACCACGCCATGCCCTGCTTGCCGGGCTCAGCTTGGGCAGCGTCGTCGATGCCGAAGCCAATGGCGTGCCGGACGGCCGCTCGTTGAGTGACGACATGACCGAGCTTGACGACGAGGCGGTTATTGCTGCCTACCCCGCGTATGCCGGTGACAGTCAATATGAGCTGGAAGTGGCGGTAACAAACAGCAGTCCCTACCCGGCCCAACTAGCGGGATGGATCGACTGGAACGTCAATTTCAGCTTTGACGATGCCGGTGAACGGTCGCTACCTGCGCTCAGCGGAGCGGGTCTGACATCAAACGGCGCCACAGACGACACCTTCGCCACTGCCAATATTCCTGCAGGTTTCCAGGGCGTCGTTACCATGACCTGGCGCGATTTCGCCATTCCGGCCGCGCAGAGTCCGGCGAAGCAAGTGCGGCTGCGTTTAGCCGCCGACTTGCCGGGATCGAGCGCCTTCTTCAGCCTCGCCGGCCCAGGCGTCCGCGGTCCGGCTACCGGCGGCGCTGTCGTTGACAGCCTGGGAGCGATTGCCACACAGCGCGTGGTTGTCGCCTATTTCAGCGCCCAACCGACCAGGAATCAGGAAGTCCTGTTTGAGTGGGCCACGACGTTGGAACAGGGTGTCGCCGGCTTCAACATTATGGCCGAGCGGAGCGGCGACCTGGTGCCCGTCAATGCCAGCATGATCGCATCATCTGTCATCAACTCGGCCAGCACGACCGCCTATCAGTATCAGGCCGTCGCAGAGGGTGACAGCTTTTATCTGCAAGTCGTCATGCAGTCAGGGGAAACGTATTTAGAGGGACCGGTTCGGCTGGGCGATGTGCCGTCCGCCATCTGGGGCAAGCAACTCTATTTGCCCCAGATCAGTCAATAGTGCGCCGGCGTTTCACGCAGCATCAGTCAGATGGTCACGACTTTGAAACGCTGAGCCTTTGGCTTTGATGCGATTTGGTTGCGATGGTAATGTATGGTCTGGCTAGAACTGACTCGAGTCCAATTACCTTGCCCAAATGCATGCCACAATATGAAAACTGTACTTTGTGCATACCGTAAAGAGGTAGATATTCCAAGATGAAAAAAACCCGACAAAGCGCTATCCACCTACGTAGTTATTGGGGAATGATTAGCCCACTCCTGGTTGCGGCGCTACTGCTCCTTGCAGGTCAGCCGGTTGCCCACGCGCAGACGACCGCGGGCACGACGTCCACTGACGCTGCCTACCATGCGGCGGACCTGGCACGATTGGTAGGATATACCTACGTCGCTGCGAATTCGGCAGAGGGCGACCGGATCAGCATTGAGTGGGAAACGAGTTACGAAGCCGCGATCGCCGGATTCAATGTTCTGGCTGAAACCGAAAGTGGACTGACCAGGCTCAATGCTGAACTCATTGAGTCCAAAAGCCTTGGGCTGCCCGAGGTACAGCGCTACACATTCGAAACGCCAACCAGTGCCGCCACATTTGTTATCGAACACGTGACGCTTGCGAACGAGACTTCGCGTACGCCAGCCTTTGAAGTCGGTGCAACAGTTGGGGAACCAGCAACACTGCAGCCGACTGATGGAGCAGCGATGCGTGCAGAATATGAAGCTTTCGAGGCTTCACAGCGCGGTCGAGGGCGCTGACCGCGTCAATCGTGCGCTGGATGCCATTCGTGGTCCTGCGCCTGCTGCAGACGAACCTCTGGTTGAACAGACCGGCGGCACGCTAGATGAATTTACGACTTTTCTTCCGCTCATCACTGACCATGGTAATGGCACACAGCAGGTCGAGACGGAAGCGGCTAATTTGGCCCCCAATGCCCGCATCGAATTACGCATCAATAAGGACGGCATCTATCGCGTAACCCATCAGGACTTTCTCGACGCCAACATTGATCTAACTGGCGTGACGTCGGCATATTTGGCGCTGACCAATCAGGGCGAGCCTGTACGCATGCGCGTGGTGGCGCCGGCAACCTCATGGGGACCGGTTAATGGCGGCGAACCATTCATTGAATTTGTCGGCGAAGCGCTGGACACACTTTATACTGAAACCAACGTTTACGTGCTCCAGGTCGACCGAACAAAGGCCTTCCGTATCTTCACCAATCGACAGGCGCCGGATATGAATGATGCCGCGCCAGATTACTACATGGAGACTCTCCATTCTGAAACGAACAGGACCTACAGTCCGGACTCCAAAGTCGACGATCCCTGGTACGACCGACACGTACTGACTGACAGTTCAGCGGCCAAGACTATTTCGTTCACCGTGCGAGGGGTTGACAATCTTGTACCGAATGCAGCAACCTCTACACTTGACGCAATTGTGTGGACGATTAAGAGCTTCTCGCATCCAGTCACCATCTCCTTAAACAACACGGAAGTAATCAACACCAGCTTTGCGGGCGCGGTTGAACAAGTGCTCAGCGGAACGCTACCCAATGGACTGCTGCGCAACGGCAACAACTCAGTTAAGTTGACGCTGGGGGCGGCTCCGACTAACCAGATCGATCTTCTCTACACTGAGGCGTTTGAAATCACCTTTCCGCGCGCTTTCGTCGCCACCGACAATAGCCTGCATTTTTCCGGTGATTCATCTCGCTATGAAGTGGATGGCTTTCAAAGCTCAGAGGTGGTCGCCTATGCTCAGTATCGGAATCGCCTCTGGCGCTTAGAAGATGTAGTCGTGAACGAAAGCGGTGACAACTTTGCAGCGAACGTCGCCGGGTGGGGCGGGGAGGCCGACTACTGGCTGTCGACAACACCGGCGCTCTTGAGACCAGACATTTCGCCCGCACAGGCGCTGGCAAACATCACAAACGGTACGCCAAACTTCCTGATTATCAGCCACCCCTTGTTCATTCCGCAGCTCGACTCGTTTGTGCAGGCACGGACTGACCAGGGATACACGGTCCTTGTTGTCGACGTGGAAGATGTTTACGAAAACTATAGCTATGGCATTTTCGACGCCAACGCCATCCATGCGTATACCCAGCACGCCATCAATGAGATGGGGGTCGAGTATATCTTGCTGGTTGGCGGCGATACGGTCGCTTATCGGGACGACACGCCAAGCCCTACTAGTGCAAATCCTGATCCCAATCCTGATATTAGCTACATCCCCAGTCTTTACCGGGCCGGACACCCCGACAATAGTTTCGTTGCCATGGATCCGCTGTTTGCCGACAGCGATGATGACGGCGTCCCTGATGCTGCGCTGGGACGGCTACCGGTCCGGTCAACAACGGAGATGGGCATTGTAATCAGCAAGATCCTGGCCCATGACGCACGAACATTTCAGAAAACAGCGGTCTTTGCAGCAGACGAAGCGGATCCCGGCCTATCATATGGGGCGTTGAGCGACAACTTTATCACCCAATACCCAAATGACTGGACGACAGAGCGGGCCTATGTGGATGACGTAGGCGTGGCGAATGCAAGAACGGTGCTGCTCAATGCTATGAACAGCGGTTATTCACTTGTGAATTACCTGGGTCATTCAGGCCCGGATCGCTGGACTTTCGTGGGCTTATTGACGCAAACTGATGTCTCCGACCTGACCAATCAAGGGAACCCCTTCATTACAGTACAATGGGGGTGTTACAACTCTTGGTTTCAGTCGACAACCTCAAGTTCCAATCGCCTGATCCACAATTTCCTGACACTGGGCGACTACGGGGCGGCAGCGGCCATGGGCTCCATTGCACTGACTTACGTCAGCTCTGATATTCGCCTAAGCAACGCCCTGACGCCGAAGTTGTCCCAGACTGGAATCACGATCGGCGACGCCCTGCTGCAAGCAAAACAGGAAGTCGCGCAAACAGTCAATCCGCCAGCAGGAATGACTCCTTTACCAGACGTAATTCTGGGTTGGACACTCATGGGCGACCCGACGATGCAAGTACGATAGCCAATTTCGCATGCTGCGCGAAGGATATGACAGTGGGGTACGATAGATACATAGGGAACCCGTGGACCCACCGGACGCTTTCTTTGCTTGCAGGTCTACCGCCCGAGACGGCCTCCATTTGCATGGCCATCCTTTGAAATGGGACGCGTCTGCGGATTTCCGTAACACTGCGGTTTCATTTTATAGCGGCTTTTATTCAACTAACAAAGGGAGATGAAAGTATGAAGGCACTCCAGGCCAATTCGTTCAACAAAGCATTGCCCAGTAGTTTAGGGGCAGAGGATCAGAAGAAAGCGTATCGCTCTCCTGCGCTGCGCTCCTTTGGCAATCTGCGTGATTTGACCATGAGTGGCGGCTCTGTCACGACTGATACCGGTAGTGAACTGCAAACCCCGATTTAAGCAGCACGCCAGGATCAGGCAATAACGTAGAGGATTGCCCCAACCTCATGTTGGTGACGAGGGTGTGGCGGCAGGAAGGCGACTGATGACAGGAAAGGGTTAGGTGTCACGTTGTTGATGCCCGACCCTTTCTGTGTTTGTTGATCAGAATATTTGTTGACCACAACCATTTTTACAGACCAGGAATGTAACGCAGAGATGAGTGGTATTGCAGGCATCATTCGATTTGATCACACGCCCGTCAATCCAGCGGCAATTCCAACGCTGACAAATGCCATGGCCTATCGCGGCCCCGATGGCATCCATCACTGGCAAGACTTGAATGCCGCCCTCGGTCATTGTGCACTGCATACGACGCCCGAATCTCTACGCGAAAGGCAGCCATTCATCGAGTCTGCCAGCGGATTAGCCCTGGTCATGGCGGGTCGGGTCGACAACTGGGAGGAACTCCGAGCACGGCTTTCTGCTTATCACGGGAACATGTGCGATGCAACCGACGCTGAACTTGTCCTGACTGCATTCAAGGTTTGGGGAGAGCGCTTCATCGAACACGTGGATGGCGATTTTGCGATTGCAATCTGGAGTCGAGAGGCGCAGCGTCTTTTCTGCTATCGTGATCGTTTCGGTGCAAAGCCCTTTCATTATCATTGGGACGGTCGCACCTTTTCCTTTGCGTCAGATGTGCGCGCACTGCTCGAGCTTCCCTGGATCATACCAAAGCCCAATCTGGGAAAAATCGCCGAAGTGCTCGCAAATGAATGGTTGTCCACTGATGAGACTTTTTGGCAGGGCATCCAGTGCCTTCCGTCGGCACATAATCTGACAGTCGCCGCGGGCGGCCTAGCCACGGCCAGATATTGGGCACCCGACTTTGAAGCCCAGTTATGCTTCAAACGCGACGAAGAGTACAATGAGTATTATAAAGAGATCTTCGATGATGCGGTCCGCCGAACGTCGCGTTCAATACACCCCGTAGCCTACGCAGTGAGCGGCGGTCTGGATTCATCCGCGCTGTTTGGAATAGCCAAACAACTTATGTCTTCCGGCACATTTCTAGCACCCGAAGCAAGGGGCTACGTGACGGCGATTCTCGACGATCCCAACGCGTTTGAAGCAGACTATTGGCGAGATGTAGGACGCTATTATGATACCAAGATCACCGAGGTTCCACCCGCCAAGGTATCTGCCCAATGGTTTCGCGAGTGGATCACGAGATTTCGAGCTATGCCAGACTACCCCAACGGCATCATTAATCTCAATCTAGACCGACAGATGGTTGAGGACGGCTGCCGCGTTCAGATTGGCGGAATCGGCGGCGATGAGTGGTTAACAGGCAGCCGATATTACTATTATGAAGCGCTCCGCAAATTTAATCTTCGGCAGCTTTGGTCCTCTTGGCACTGCGATGCAACGGATTACAGTGCCCAACGGGCCACCCGCTTGGGTATCCGTTACGGGTTGTTGCCACTATTGCCCACCACTCTTCAGACAACCGTACGTCAAAGACGGAGACCAAACCGCACAGCAGACGTCTCCTGGCTCGCGCCCCAGATGCGTCAGCTCCTAGAGGAACGCCGGCACTCCTCAAAACACCCCCCTATGGAGGCGCCTATCGAGAAGGCGAAGATCTATGAGCAAATCTACGCCCCACGTAAACAGACCGTTCAAGAGGTTAACGAGCGTCGTAATGCATGGTTGGGCCTCGAACTCAGGCAGCCATTCTACGACCCACGTCTGGTCCAATTCGCGCTCTCTGTCCCACAGCGTATACTGCTTCAAGGGTCCCTCAGCAAGATCGTCCACCGCCAAGCCATGAAAGACGTCCTACCGGAGTCTGTGCTGCAGCGACGTACGAAAGCAGAGTTTTCCGTGACGTTTAAGGAACAGCTTGGGCCAATGGAAAAAGAACTCGTCCAGACGATTGTGCAGAAGCATCCTGACTGGATCGAACCCAAAATGGTAGCGTTACTGTTTGACGAGTTCAAGACAAACTGTAGCAAAGATTGTTTAGTAGGCGCCTCTCGCGCTCAACTTGTCCTATGGAATATTTTTTCATGTGACGCTATCGTCAACGGGGCGCTATAACGCAAATGGCATTGCATCCGCACAAAAAAACGAACCCCAACTTTCCGATGAATTTCCAGTTGAACGAACCCAAACCACAGCTACAAGTTCCAATTACGCCCTTTCGAGAATGGAATCTACCAGACGGCAAACTTTGGGCATACTTCTACGCGCTTGATGCCAATTACCTGATCCGCTTTCCAGGTTTTGCCGATTTCTATATTGCTCCAACTGAGCGAAAGGTCGTCTGTACGCCAAATATCGGCGTTTCCAACGCGACCATCAATCACCTCTTCCTTAATCAAGTCAAACCGCTTGTACTCAGCCTAGAGGGTAAAATTGTCCTCCATGCCAGCGCCATAGAAATGAATGGGGATGCGGTCGCCTTTGCCGCCCCTACCGGGCAGGGGAAATCTACCCTGGCTGCTAGCTTTGCCATGAGTGGTAATCCGTTCCTCACCGACGATTCGCTGATACTGGAAAAGTCCGAAAATGCCGGTTATCTTGTCCAGCCTAGTCATCCGTCAGTCAGGCTCTGGAGCGACAGCCGTCAACATTTGATCTCGAAGGAGATGAAGTGGGCGCCCGACACCCAATATACATCGAAAATTCGTGTCCCAGCCGCTGACGGAATCCCCTACTATGACCAGATCTGTGCACTAAAGGCTATCTATATTCTGGACGCAAACCACGATGCGGTTACGATTGAGCCCATTGCCAGCCAGGAAGCAATTATCCAGATGGTCAGCCACAGCTTCATTCTCGACACGGAAGACCGTACAGTAATTGCCCGTCAATTTGACTGGTTTGCGAAATTCGTAGAGAGCGTCCCTTGCTTTCAGCTCGCTTTCCCCCGTTGTTTCGAAGCGCTGCCGACGGTTCATGCGGCGCTTCGCCAACACGTTGCGGAAGGCCTGTCGAATGGCAAGGACTAACTATCAAGAATTATCAGGTTGCACGACCTGAAGAATCTGTGTATAGTAAAAGTGTCTGACCGATGCAGGGTCATTCATCCGCCAACCGTTCGTTTTTCGTAAGTTTCATTTCGACCACAACCACATACAACAAAGGACACCACCATGTGGAACGCTATCCCCCGAGTTCTGCGTATGCGTTTGCTCACCGTCGGCCCCGCCCTGGTCGCACTGGCCCTCTACCTGATTCTGCCGCCTGCCCTAGCGCTTGCCATGCAGCGGCTGCCCCACGAGATGGACGGGCCGCCCGTTCGAATCATCCATACCAACGTTCCAACTGAAGATCTTCAAGCCGATGGCGTCGACGCGCCCGCTGCCGCGTGCGGCGACGTCACCATTAACGAAGTGCTCTTTAATGGCGATGACGAGTGGGTGGAACTCTATGTCGTCAACACGCTGGCCGTCGGCACGGTCCTGCGCGTCGAGGACAATGACTCCGGCGCTGTTGACTTCGCAGCCGAATTCACCCTCGCACAAGAAATCGCTGCCGGCCTCTACATCCTTGTCCACAGCAGCGATGAAGCCGGCAGTCAAGAGCCGACGATCGGAGCGCTCAACATCTTTGACGCCGGCGACGGTTCTGCTGACTTGACCAACTCGAATGAAAACATCGCCTTGTCGATAGAGGGCACGCTCTGTGAAGAAGTCTACTGGGAATCCAGCGCCGGCAGCAATAGCGCCGCCTTTGGCGCACCAACGACGGCCGTTTTCACCGGCAGCGGTTCCATTGACAACGGTGAAAGCATTGCCCGCAACCCCAATGGCCCCGGCGGCAGCTTCATTGCCGGCACGACAGCGGGTCTTTTCAACGCCGACGGCGGCCAGAGCATCGGCCGCGACAACGTCGACGGAACCGTGCCGGTGACGCTGGGCTGGTTCCGCAGCCAGTCAATCGATGGCACGGTCTACTTTGCCTGGCAAACCGCGACCGAGAGTGGCACGGCCGGCTTCAACCTGCTGGCGGAGCATCCTGAAGGCTTACGCCAGATCAATGATGCGCTGATCGCGTCGAAAGTAATCGACTCGGTCGAACCGACCGACTACAGTAGCGCCGCTGTCACTGACGGCACTGCGTTCTATCTTGAAGAGATCAGCTTGGCCGGGAAACGGGAAGCCCACGGCCCCTTCCAACTGGGCGAAAGCTATGGCGCCTACATCGCGGCCAACGGCGAGCCCGCCCAGAGCACCAGCGGCGGGCTAATCCACCTCCCCATCATTCTTCGCTAGCGACACGTGACATGACCCTGCATCCTCACGTACCGGGCGATGGTCAGACCGCAAGTGGTCTGACCATCGCCCGGTTTTTGGTTTCAGCGGCGAGAAATTGTTCATTCGGGTGCAGCCCATTTTGGGGACGGTGTACGAACGGACTGGTCGCTTTCTCTAGCCCAGCCCCCAACGTATGGCATGCGCCCGCTCCGTTTTCTTGATTGCGCGGGACTTTGCCGCCAGTATATACTGTTGCCAAGCTTGGCTGTCTTCGGCCTGCAGATGTGGATCGCCGGCAAGCAAGCATCATGGTGTGTTTACTATACCTGTCTTATCATCACACCTGTCTTATCACCACAAAGGAGACGATCATGTGTTGTTTTTTCGCGTCATTGGTCTTTTTTGGCCCCCGCCTTGCATTCTTGATCTACTGGTTGATTCCCCAGGGACAGGCTCGGATCAACGCGGCATTTGACGGTTTCTTTTTGCCCCTGCTCGGTCTAATATTTCTGCCCTGGACAACGCTGATGTACGTCATCGTACACCCCGTCAACAGCTTCGACTGGATTTGGCTGGGACTGGCGCTGCTGGCTGACTTCGTCAGTTACTACAGCGGCTATCTGCGCCGCCACGACACAAGCTATTACACGGGTCCGTAAGCCTCGAACCAAGCTTGCACCGTCAACGCTTATGGTATGATTGACTCACGCACGGTGATTGAGCCCCTCCCTGCAATTGGCCATGTGCTTACACACGCTATATACTTCGTCAGGAAGTTCATTTCGATCAATTTCTGGTTTCCACCCCATTCCGTTGCAGTGCGCAGAGAACATTCTCACAACCAAGGAGATCATCAAATGGCCGACAAAAAACCAAATATCCTCGTTCTGTGGGGTGATGATATCGGCTGGTACAACATCAGCCACAACAACCGGGGCGCGATGGGCTACCAGACGCCCAATATTGACCGTATCGCCAAGGAGGGCATTGAGTTCACTGACTATTACGGTCAGCAGAGCTGTACAGCGGGCCGCGCAGCATTTATTACAGGGCAGAACCCTCTTCGCACAGGTCTGACCAAAGTTGGTGTGCCCGGCTCAGACCTTGGCTTGCAGGCTGAAGACCCACGATTGCCGAACTGCTCAAACCGCTGGGCTACGCCACAGGCCAGTTTGGCAAGAATCACCTGGGTGACCGGGATGAATTCTTGCCCAGTAATCATGGCTTTGATGAATTCTACGGCAATCTCTACCATCTGAACGCTGAAGAAGAGCCGGAGAATGCAGACTATCCACATGCTCTCTCAGAAGAATTGCTGCCCCGACCGCGAGGCGTCATTCACTCCTTTGCGGATGGTCGGATCGAAGATACCGGTCCGCTCACCAAGAAGCGCATGGAGACGATCGACGACGACGTGACCGATCGCACAATCGCCTTCATCGAGCAGGCAATCGAGGATGATCAGCCATTCTTCGTTTGGTGGAACTCGACCCACATGCATTTCCGCACCCATATCCCAGAGGATGCCGCAGGGCTCAGCGGGCAGGGGTTCTATAACGACGCCATGGTACTGCATGACCAGGCGGTCGGACGGATCTTGGACAAGCTGGACGAGTTAGGAATTGCCGAGGATACGATCGTTCTCTACTCCACGGACAATGGACCTCACTATAACACCTGGCCGGATGCAGCCATCACGCCGTGGCGGAGTGAGAAGAACTCCAACTGGGAAGGGGCATATCGCATACCATCCTTCGCCCGCTGGCCAGGGAAATTTGAGTCCGGGAAGACGCTCAACGGCATTACGTCACACCAAGACTGGCTGCCAACGTTGCTGGCAGCGGCCGGTGATCCTGACGTAAATGAAAAATTGCTAGAAGGATATGCAGTCGGTGACAAGGTCTTCAACGTGCATGTTGATGGTCTCAACCTGCTTCCGTATCTGATGGGCGAGACGGATGAGTGCCCACGCAATCACTTCTACTATGTGAATGACGATGGCTCACTGGTCGCCTTACGGGTCGGTGATTGGAAAGTCGTTTTTCAAGAGCAACGTGCCAAGACGATGCAGCTTTGGGCCGAGCCCTTTGTTGAATTACGATTGCCCAAGATCTTCAACTTGCGGCGCGATCCGTTCGAACGCGCAGACGAGAACTCCAATTCATACTGGGAGTGGCACTTGGATCATGTCTACATCATGTATCCAGCCCAAAATCTAGTCGCCAGAGAGCTTCAGACGTTGATTGACTTCCCGCCTCGCCAGGAGCCGGCCTCATTTAATCTGGATCAAATCATGAAGACGCTGGAAGATGCGTCTGGCGGTGGCTTGCATTGATTTGTAGTGCAACAAACGTTTTTTCTTCCGACCAATCTGTTATGGCCGGCCAACGCACTTCGAAAAGAAGGAGACCTTCGTATGTCCGAAGAAAACAAGAACGAAAATGTGGTCATCGGTTTCTTTGCCAATGAAGATCTTGCCAAAGAGGCAATTGACGGCCTCAAACAGTGGGATCGGGTCAACCAGCACATGGAACTGGGCGAAATCGGGACGATCACCAAAGAGGGCGATGACGTCAAGACGCATGTCCATGGTCACGGTGGGGCAGGTGCACTCGTCGGCGCGACCATCGGCGTGATCGGCACGGTACTCACTGGCGGGTTGGGCATCATCGCCGCCGGCGCGCTGGGGACCGGTGTTGGCGCCACGCTGGGCCATTTCTTCAAGAAATCGCTCCATCTGACGCCCGAAGAGATCGAGCAGATCGGCAAACGCCTGGACGGCGGCCAGGTTGGCGTCGTCGTGAATTGTGATGAAGATGAAATCGACAACGTGAGCGAGTATATGGGCGGATCCGAAGGCCATGTACTCGTCTATCGCGTACCGACAGAGGCGCTCAAAGACGCTGCTGCCGCCGTCACCGACAACGTGACAAGCGACGATCCTGGAAAGTAAGCGGTATTGGAGGCTGCAGGAAGTGACTCTGTAGCCTCCCGTTGGAAAGCCCGCTGCCCCCGATGAATAAAACCTCCACTCTATCATTGCGAGCACCCCAATTCGAGAGAAACCTCTTAATCACTAAATTCCAACTTCGCTCGACAGCACGTATCAGATCAACCTTCCAGCCACAAACCGCACAATTGTGGGCCCGCTAAGCCAACCATCTTCGAAAACGGACCATTGACAATTGTCCCAGTCATTGTCCCAGTCACTGCCTCAGCCATGCCGCCATGGTGTGGCTATCAGGCCGCGCAATGGCATGGAGAGCAAGCAGATTTCCACGGTCAGGCGAAGGTCGTCCAGGTACAAGCTGCCACACAAAATACCCAATCCTGCTACTCAAATTGAGGATGACAAGCAGCATCTTTGGCGTTAGGCTGAACGGGACAAGGGGTCTGACCCTTCGAGAAAAATGGCGCAGATCGACCAGCCCGTGTTGAGATCAAGGCAAACGGGTCAGAACAGCATCTCCCACTTGCCATGAACGCATTAGTGAGCAGTTCTATGGGAAGGCACTGATTGTGCTACTATTACGTAACGCAAGATATCGGTAGCAATCGCTACGTTCCCCTGTGTCATTACCGGACTGCGAGAGTGACTATGCTGACTTTTCCCGAAAATGCGCCGCCCGCCTTCCACTTGCTTGCCAAGCCAACGGGCGCTATCTGCAATCTTGACTGCGAGTATTGCTTCTTTCTGAGCAAGGAGATGCTCTATCCCGGCAGTCGCTTTCGCATGGCCGACGACCTGCTGGAAACCTACATCCGCCAGCTGATCGAGAGCCATCGGGTCCCGGAAGTCAACATCGCCTGGCAGGGTGGCGAACCAACCATGATGGGTCTGGAATTCTTCCAGCGCTCGGTTGAATACGCAAAAAAATATGCCCGCCCGGGCCAGCGCATCGTCTATTCCATTCAAACCAATGGGACGCTCATTGATGATGAATGGGCCGCGTTTTTTAAGGCGCACAATTTTCTCGTCGGGCTTAGCGTCGATGGGCCCAAAGAACTACATGACCGCTATCGTGTCAACAAGGGCGGCGCAGGCAGCTTCGAACAGGTTATGCGCGGTTGGCGTCATCTGCGCGACCACGAAGTAGACTACAACATCCTCTGCACCGTCCACGCCGGCAATCAGGACTACCCGCTTGAGATCTATCACTTTTTCCGCGACGAACTGGAGACAGATTTCATCCAGTTTATCCCGATTATCGAACGCGCCACTGCACTTTCACTGGATCGCGCCAACGAGGGCTGGAGCGCGTGGCCCGGCGGTGACCGTCCGCTCTACACCCAGTCGGGCAGCCAGGTTACCGAGCGTAGCTTGGATGCAGAAAAATATGGCGAGTTTCTTTGCGCAGTCTTTGACGAGTGGGTGCAGCGTGATGTAGGCAAAGTCTTCGTGCAGATGTTCGATACGACGTTGGGCGCCCATGTCGGCCAGCATAGCCTCTGCATCTTTGCTCCGACGTGCGGCAACGCCCTCGCGCTGGAGCATACGGGCGATCTCTACTCTTGCGATCATTTTGTTGAGCCGGAGTATCTGCTCGGCAACATCCAACAAACACACATGATCGAGCTGATCGCCTCGCCCCAACAGCGTCAGTTTGGCCTGGACAAGCAGGAAACCCTGCCCCGCTACTGCCAAGAGTGTGAAGTACGCTACGCCTGCAACGGAGGGTGCCCGCGCAATCGCTTCATCGAGACGCCCGACGGCGAAACGGGACTCAACTATCTCTGCGCCGGCTACAAGCGCTTCTTCAACCATGTTGAGCCGGCAATGCAGACCATGGCGGGGCTGATCAAACAAGGCAAATATGCTGATGAAATCATGTCCATGGTGCAAGCCGGCAGCGCCTCGCCTGTGCTGCCGGGCAACCCGAGTGCGTTCGCTGGCGTCAAACGAAACGATCCATGCCCCTGTGGCAGCGGAAGAAAATTCAAGCAGTGCCATGGCCGCGCCCAATCCTGATGAGCAAGGATGAACAGGGAAAAGAATCCTGCAACGCCCTTCGCCAATACCAATTTTTAGTAGAGCAAAATACTCTACGAATTGAGTCAGTGCTATGCATCGACTCCCAGCGGCAATGTGAAAGGAAGTATCATGACTTATCAACCACCCTCGGGAGAAACGCCCGAGGCGCCCAACCAGCCGGAAGGCGGTTCCAACAATCAGGCGATGACCATCGGCATCATCATCGCGCTAGTCGCTATTGGCATTCTGATTTTTTTCCTGCTTTCCAATCGGAGCGGAAATGACGAATCGGGCGCGGTCCCGACCTTCACGCCCACGGTTGCCGATGCCGGTGAGGCCACGGCCGTACCAGAGCCGACGTTGGCGCCAACCGCGGATACGGGCGAGGGGACGGTGCCCGTGATCCCGACGCCGCGGGCGGGCTTCCCTTTCTTCACCGTCACATCTGCTGACGGCGTCAACGTGCGCAATGGGCCAGGTACCGAGTTTGCGGCCGTTGTCACGCTTCCCCAAAATACGACCGGTGAAGTCACAGCAATTACGAATGACGGCCAGTGGCTGCAGATGATTGCGCCACAGGCAACTGGCGGTGCGGGCTGGGTTGCTGCAGGCCTGGTCACGGTCAACGGGCTGGAGAATGTTCCCGTCTTGCCGCCGCCTGGCGGAGACGCCACGCCAGTGCCAACGCCGGTGCCAACGGAAGTGCCAACGGCAACCAGTGAGGCTCTCGCGCCCATTGTCGCCTTCAGCGCAGACCAGACTGTGATTGACGCCGGCACCTGTACAACAATCCGCTGGCAAGTCCAGAACGTCAGCGAAGTCTATGTCTATCCGGCCGGCGAGGACTGGGCGGATTCCCCTGTTACAGGCGAAGGCAGTCAGGAAGTTTGCCCGGAAGAGACGACCACGTATGAGCTGCGCATCGTGCTGCCCAATGGCAGCGTGGACACGCGTCAGTTAACGGTCCAGGTCAACCAACCCGAAGCGCCGATTGACCCGCTGGCAGGCACGGCGTGGACCCTGGCTGCGCTCAACGTCAACCAGTTGCCCGTGCCCGACAGTACGGTCACCCTGGGCTTCAGCACGGACGGCGTCGCAGCAGGCAACAATGGCTGCAACGACTATAGCGGCACCTATGTTGTCGACGGGGATTCATTAACGTTTGGTCCGATTACTGCGACAGAGCAAGCGTGCTCGGAAGAGCTTGCCGTGCAGGAAGGCGCCTACCTCACGGCGCTGGCCTCGGTGGCAGCATACGCAGATGCCGGCGGGCAGCTGAGTCTGCTTGATAGCAACGGGCAAGAAGTGTTGCGCTTCAACGAAACAGCGGCGCCTTAAGGACGATTAGATACTTCACTGCAGATACTTCACTGTAGATACTTCACTGGGCCGGCCTGGAAATCGCCAACTTTCAGGCCGGCTTCACCCGGACCGGACTGGAACAGCCCTAGAATCCGGACAGATCGTATTAGTGTCATCATGTGCGCGAGGGCGTCGAGGCGAGACTCGCAGCGACGCTCACTGCTATACTGGCTCCCGCAAGCCATTCATGTTTGCGACGGCATGAGGATATCTAGGCAGTGATCAGCAAAGAGGAAACCGTGACCCCTATGAACCGTCCGCGCATCGTTGTCACCGGAATCGGTATTATTAGTCCCCTTGGCCATACAGCGGAAGAGAGCTGGGCAAGCCTGCTTGCCGGACGTTCCGGCATTGGCCCAATCACGCAGATTGATTCCTGCATGTTGCCGGTTCATTTTGCCGGCGAGATACGAGACTTCGATCCAGGCAACTACATGAGCTTTAAAGAAGCTCGACGCATGTCGCGCGCCTCACAGCTGGCGGTTGCCGCATTGGTCATGGCGTTACAAGACGCAGGACTAAGCGTACCTGTAGCTGATGCAGAGCGGGTGGGCACCGTGATCGGCACGGGGGCCGGCGGGCTGGAAGTAGCCGATCGCGAGCTGCTGAAATTGCGTGAACGCGGTTTCAAGGCGGTCAGCCCCTTTGCGCTCACAGGTTTTTTGCCCAACATGCCCAGCTACCATGTCAGCCTGATAACAGGCGCGCACGGACCGATCAATACGGTCGTGGCAGCCTGCGCCAGCGGCGCACAGGCCATCGCCGACGGCGCCGAGTGGATCCGCCATGGCCGTGCCGATGTTGTCATTGCGGGCGGCACTGAAGGACTCATCCATGATACGTCCTTGGCGGCCTTCGCGCGCATGAACGCGCTCTCATTGCGTAATGACGATCCAGCCACTGCCTGTCGTCCATTTGATTTGACACGTGACGGTACGGTCATCAGCGAGGGCGCGGGGATTGTGGTGCTGGAAAATCTGGCGCACGCCCGTGCGCGTCATGCACCGATCTTGGGCGAGATCATGGGATCGGCCTCGGCCGCAGACGCGTTTCACGTCGCCGCGCCCGATCCAGAGGCAGCTGGCGCGGCGCGTGCGATGCGCTGGGCCATGGCCGATGCCCACGTCTTGCCCGAAAGCATCGACTACATCAATGCCCATGGCACGGCTACACCAGCAAATGATGTGCAGGAAACCACAGCGATCAAAAAAGTCTTTGGTGAACGCGCGTATGAGATTCCAGTCAGCAGCAGCAAGGCCGTATTGGGCCACGCCATGGGCGGAACCGGCGCGATCGAGGCAATTTTCTGTCTGCAGGCCATGCGCGACAGCATCATCCCCCCCACCTGGAATTACACAACCCCCGATCCGGAATGTGATCTGGATTATGTCCCCAACGCGCCCCGCCCGGCTAGGCTACGGACGGTCATGTCCAATTCATTCGCAATGGGCGGGCACAACACGAGCTTGGTGTTGGGTGATGCAGAGGTTGGGGCTCGGGGACAGTGGTAAAAGCCTTGCAGATAGCACGCCGATCGCACGGCGTTAACACGCGACTTTCTTCACAGGCTATCTCTTGCAACGTGCTGCGGCTATAGCAGCTCGACCTCCTCGTCTTCGTCGTCATCTTCTTCATTCTTCAGCAACACTTCGCGTCCCTGACCGCCACCCAGATCGGGTCCAACCACGCCCCGCGCTTCCAGATCACTCATCAGCCGTGCCGCTTTGGGATAGCCGACACGCAGCTTGCGCTGCAGCATGCTCGTACTACAGGTCTGCATGCCGCGAATGACGTCGATCGCTTCAAGAATAAGTTCGTCCTCATCATCCATGCGATCTAACAAGCCATTCCAGGGCGCAACCGCCGCCCGACCTGTTTCGTCTCCGTCTTCTGACTCAGCGTGTTGCCAATATCGAGCAATCTGATCGATTTCACCGTCGTCGACGAAACAGCCCTGGACGCGGAAGAGTTTGGATGCGTCCGGCCGCATGAGCAGCATGTCGCCCCGGCCCAACAAGCGTTCGGCGCCCGGCTGATCGAGAATCACGCGGCTGTCAATCTGGCTGGTGACGGAAAAAGCAACACGCGTGGGAAAGTTGGCTTTGATCAAGCCTGTGACCACATCGGTACTGGGGCGCTGAGTGGCTAGAATCAAATGAATGCCCGTGGCGCGGGCCATTTGTGCAAGACGGCAAATCTGGCGCTCGATATCCTCCGCTGCGGTCATCATGAGATCGGCCAATTCGTCAACGATCAGCACGATATAGGGCAGTGGATCCATGGCCTTGCGCCGTCGGGCCAGTGCATTGTAGGCGTCAAGGTTGCGTACGCCCGCTTCCCGAAAAAGCTGATAGCGGTCATCCATCTGCAGCAACAGCCAAGTCAGCGCGCCCATGACTTGTTCCATGTCGGTGATCACCTTGCCCATCAGATGGGGAATGCCGTTGTAGCCGGGTAATTCCACCATCTTCGGATCAACCATGACAAAGCGCAGGCTTTCAGGCCCGTGCTGCATGAGCAACCCGGTGATGATCGTATTGATACAGACAGACTTGCCGGCGCCGGTTTGGCCGGCAATCAGCATATGCGGGGCGCGGGCCAGGTCCATCACGATGGGCCGACCGGCGGTGTCCCGACCCAAAGGCACCAACAGATCACCGCCTGTCTGACGCATTTCCTTGCTCTCCATGATGCCGCGCAGACTCACCAGCGTCTTGTCAGTGTTGGGCACTTCGATGCCGACATAGGCCTGTCCGGGCACGGGCGCTTCGATGCGCACGGCCGGCGCCGCCAGCGCCAGCGCCAGATCATCCTGGAGGCTGACGATGCGCCGCACGCTCACTTTGCGTTTCCGGCCCGCCCGCTCGATGTAGAGAGGCTCCAGTCCAAACTGGGTCACGGTCGGGCCCGTCTCCACATGGACGACACGCGCCGGCACGTTAAAGTCTTCGAGCGTACTTTCAATCAACTGACTCAGGGCGCGCACATCAGCGCTGCCATAGGCGCCGGAATCCAGCGCGAGGAGGTCCATGGGGGGCAGTTCGTCTTGCGCGCGCACTGGCGCGGTCGATTTTTTGGCTTTGGTCTTCTTGGCCGGCTTTCGTTGAGACGTTGCCTTCTTGGGCGCACTCGTGGCGGCCCCGGCCGTTGCCCCGCTTTTGGCAGGTGGCGCCACGGCTGTTTCGACAACCGGCGCTGCCGTGACAAAATTCTCTGTCGTCGGCAACACTGTGCCGCCCAACTCGGCGTCACGACCGCCACTCCTCAAGCGCGCCTGGAAGTCGGCCCAAAGCGCAGGCGCGAGCGGCTTGGCTTGATCCGCGCGCCGCGTCAGGTAGTACAGCGGCGTGTAGCGCAGCAGCATCCAGACGCCGGCGCCCCCAATCAGGAGCATCAGCAACATGCTGGGCCAGCGACCGATCATCGACATGGTCAGGCTACCGAGCGCCCAGCCAAAGAGTCCGCCATCTTCTCCTGTCACAGGCTGCACCCACGTGACGGTGGTATTGTTTATCAAGAAGGTGAGCGACTGAAGGCTAAGCAGAACCAGTTCAGCGCCAACCAGCGCCTCGGCGCTCCAGTACCCCGCGCGATCCCCCAGCATCAACACGCCGCCCAACACCATCAGAGCAAAGGCGAAGAGGGGTGCGGTCCACCCCATCATGCGCACCAACCAAGGCGTACCGCTGCCCAAAAAAAGACTAAAGAGCGCGCCTACACCCAGCACCATGATAATCATGCCCATCACTTCGCTGCTGAAAAACTCGCGCAGCTCGTGCCAGAATGAGTCAAACCCGCTTGTTGAAGATGATTTAGATCGTGACATGATTTCTGCGTGTGAACCGTTTGGAATGGCTTGAGATCAGATGAAGGTCAGACCTTCGCCTCCGCTTTGGTCTGCTCCGGTGTTTCAACTGTGGGTGTCGTCGACGCTGGAGTCTTGGTCTCGTCGTAAGCGGCTTCGTCCTCTTCGTTTGTCCAGGCAACAACATTGTCTTGCTCCATTTCAGTCAGCACGCGTGCTACCTGGCCAATTGCGACCCGCTGCTTACGATACAGGTCACTCTCGCTGATTGCCAGCCGGTCGGCGATTTCGCGCACTTTGCGCCCCTGGATGAAGCGCATCTCGAGAATATTATACAGCAACCATTCGGGCGCGCTCAGGTCGGGATTGCCCTCAGGCCGCATGCGCTCAATTGCCTGACCAAGCACCAGCCGCAGGGCCTTGGTCGGATCGTCATCGGAATTCTCGAGGAAATCGCTGACGACGCGCAATTGAACCAGCGGGCTCTTGGTCAATTTGGGGCCGCCCCAATAATGGCTCAACGCGTCCTTTACCCACGACTCAAACTCCGGGCTATGGATCGGGCTGGGATTGAGCAAGGCGTCCGTGGGATCTTCGTCGCTATCGATTGACTGATAGGGAATCACGCCGCGGCAGGGCCTGAATGCGCTCGATGTCAGGCATCAGGCGTTGCAGCGTCACGAAGACGCTTTGCTGCAATTTGCGGTCGGCCAGAGCGCGGGCGATGCGCTCGATCAGCTTGTCCAGAACCGCGAGTTCATCTTCGCTAAAGAGTGGTGTCTCCGTACGCGCCTTGACACCGAGAACGCCCAGGATCCGCCGGTCACTGAGACTGTTGGCGTCAAGCAGCGGCCAGATCCAGTAGCCAGCGTGGTGGGCCGGCTGCAGGGGATCATCGGTACGCAAGGATCGGTTGAGTGCATCTGACCAGCCGGAGATGGCATAGACCTCGCTACGCACGCCATCAGGCCCGACCACGCCCTCAAGAATCAGATCCGGCCCCACGACCGCGGCCACAAATCCCGACGGCACGCGCAAGAGCTCACACAATGCGGCCAGGCTGTTTTCCAAAAACTGACGCAGATCGGTTGTGGCCAGCAGACGGCGGTCCAACTCGCGCAGCCATGCCACTTCCTCCCGGTCCTCTCGATAGACCATGCGGTCAACCAGTCGTTTGCTCATACTCATGAAGAGCTGGCTTAAGACGATGACGCCGGTAATGACGCTGAAGAGGACGATATCGGCCGGTAGCCCCAGCCGGTTGGCCATGATCGGCACTGTCTGAATGGCCAGAATGACGAGAATCGCCACCACTGGGCCGCGCATGAAGAAGCGCACCATGCGGTAGCGCACCACGCGATCCGGCGTCAGCACGCCGAAGTAGGCCACTGTGTAAGCAAGCAAGACGAGGCCAACGGCTACGCCCAAATTAACCAGCAGCGAAATCAGCAGAATCCAAGCGCTGGATTGTTCACCGGCGCTAAACGCACTGAGCGTGATGAGATACGGAAAAACGCCCACTCCCGGGGCTGGAAATCCGATGAGCAAGTAGGTAATGCGCTTACGGCTGCTTGCGGTTAGGCAGCGCTGGCGCGCCTTCCAAAGATTGCGCAACGACAGGAAGGCAACCAGCGTGAAGAAAACGACGAAAAGCCAGAAGAGCGGCCCGGCTTCCAGATAGCTCAACGGCGGCTCGAAGCGCAGCCTCCCCACAATTTGCGTCCCAAAGAGCGCACTGATAGCGGCCACCGCGGAGAGTGCCAGAACGGTATACCCCACCCAGCGGCGGGTGGTCAACTTGTAGTTGGTTGTCTTGAGCACAGCCAGCGAAAAGAGGTAGTAGCCGGCAGGCAGCATGGCAATGCCGAGCCATTGAAAGCGCAGCCAGCTTTCGGCCGACGCCGGCGTTGCAACCTGATCCAGGGCTACGTCGCTGGCAAAGGTACTCATGACGCAGGCGAGGAGGATGGCAAAGGTCCACGCAACTTCCGTGCGAAAATTGTAGGTGAAGTTATAGGCCAGCAGCGAGAATGCCAAAATGACAATGATCGAAGCAGCCATCACATTGGCAAACGCCAGCAAGTTAGTAATCGTGATCATCCCCATTACGCGTTCACTTCACGTGGCAAGACCTGTCGGTACAAACGCTCACGACTAGCCGACCCAGTCCATTTCTTCGTCAGTGACGACCCACATCTTGTGTCGCTTTTCGAGCCGCAACTGAAATCCGCCGCCCACAACCGGCGACCGTCTGATGTTGATCTGAACGTCGGCTTCTTTCAGCGTCGTAAAGTCGATTGACTCCATCTCAATCACCGGCCCGCGCGTCGATGGCGCCGGTTCACCCGGCATAAGCCACTGCACCTCACCTGGAAAGCCTAAATCACCACGCACCTCGGCAGGGTGAGAACGGATGCGCAGCACGGCCTGGTTCCCGTCGGCATCCGGTTCCATATGTTGCTGCGAACCAAGCTTGTGGATCAGCGCCGTGCGCCGGATACGCAGCGTGTCCGGCTCTTGGGTATCGACGCTGCGGTAATAACGGGCCAGGGCATAGGTCGGCCCAAAGGCGTTCTGCTGGCCGAGCAAGCGCAACAGTTCCTCGCGCACCAGGCCCCAGCGATAGCGCCACTCTTTTGTGTCAACCTGATCGCCATACTCAAGCAGATCCAACGTTGACTCGGCCCCGAGACGACTGACAATCGCCAGCGGCGGCAGCTGCGTCGGGTCCTGCTTGAGTCGCGCCAGCGTTACTTCAGGCGTGGCCTCGATATCGTCCGGCTGAATAAACGTCCGGCGAGTACTGAGCGAGAAGAAGATGCCAACCAACATTGCCCCGACCAACAGTACAACAAGCGTCCACGCCACCGCGTCCATTGACTCAACAATGCGGACTGGTTCCGGAATGCGATCCAATTGTAGCGCTTGCTGCAGCCTGTCCAACAACTGCTCCATGCAGCCAACCTGTCTATGCCTGCGGCGAATGATTTTTTTGGCCTGGTCGACAATTGATCTCTCGAAAAGATGTTCCAGCCGTCACCATTTTACCATAGGACTAGACGCGCTTACAGCTTGCCCCACAGCGTTCAAATCATGTGACTTTCCCAAAATTGGAAGTAGTCCCACAACAAAGGCAGGGCAATTAAATCTATAGTGAACAGGACTTGAACAATATTTGTTCAATCCTTGCAGATAGATTTCACAAAACCCAACAGTAGTTTAAGGAGAATTTTGCCATGAAACGCATTTCCCTGTTGACGTTCCTCATCGTCGGGTCGCTCTTTATTGCGGCCTGTGGCGCCCCTGCTGCCCCGGCCGCTCCGGCTGCTGAAGCGCCTGCAGAGGCGACTGAAGCTCCGATGGAAGAGGAAGCCACGGAAGAAGCAAGCGAAGAAGCGATGGAAGAAGAAGCCACGGAAGAACCCATGGAAGAGGCAGGCGAAGAAGCCATGGGTGACTTGAGCGACATCGTTGATACAGCCGTTGCTGCCGGTAGCTTCGGCACCCTGGCCGCTGCGTTGGATGCTGCGGGCTTGGTCGACACGCTGAAGGGCGAAGGTCCGTTCACCGTCTTCGCACCGACCGATGATGCCTTTGCCGCTCTGCCCGAAGGCACCGTTGAGAGCCTCCTGGAAGATCCCCAGGGCGCGCTGACCGATATCCTGCTCCTGCATGTGGTGCCGGGAGCCGTGGCAGCAGCTGACGTGGTTGGTCTGGACGGCGAAATGGTTGAGACCGTAGGCGGCGGTATGCTGGCCATCTCCATCGGTGATGATGGCAGTGTCATGATCAACGACGCGACTGTTTCCGCACCGGACGTGATGGCGAGTAACGGCATCATCCACGTGATTGATTCCGTAATCCTGCCCCCGGCCGATGACGCAGACGCCGAAGCGACGGAAGAGGCTAGCGAAGAGTCCATGGGCGACATGAGTGACATTGTCGACACCGCAGTTGCCGCCGGTAGCTTCGGCACCCTGGCTGCTGCGCTGGACGCTGCTGGCCTGGTCGAAACGCTGAAGGGCGAGGGTCCCTTCACCGTCTTCGCACCGACCGATGATGCCTTCGCCGCTCTGCCCGAAGGTACTGTTGAGAGCCTCCTGGAAGATCCCCAGGGCGCACTGACCGACATCCTGCTCTACCATGTCGTGCCCGGCAAGGTGATGGCTGCTGATGTGGTTGGACTGGACGGCCAGGAAGTTGAAACCGTTGGCGGCGGCATGCTGGCCATCTCCATCGGTGATGATGGCAGCGTCATGATCAATGATGTTCAGGTTGCAAGCCCTGACGTTGAGAGCAGCAATGGCGTCATTCATGTCATTGACGGCGTCTTGATTCCTGCCAGCGAATAGAGCGTCAAGTAACATGCGCATGTAGTCTAAGCACATAGCAGTAGAGTTAAGTCAAAGCAGCGGGTCGATGTAGTATTCAGTCGATCCGCTGCTTTTTGCATTTCTGCGCGCAGAGTCATCCCCCAGCGTGGCCCACCGCATGCCCGTCGACCGAGCAATCCGTTCCCGGCATAGACAATTTGCAGCCCTGCACGCGCCCCCAAAAGACGGTCATGCCCCCCAACTTGGATGACCCGTTGGCGCAGATTGTCATAAGCATTGATTCAAGCGTATAATCTCCCTAATCAACGCAGATGGAGACAACCCACCAAGAAGGAGATGTCATGAATCGATTGTTTAGCGGCGCCCTCGCCGCCCTGCTCATGCTCACGCTCGTGGCCTGCGGCGGAAGAACGGAGGCAGAGCCCACTACCGAGCCGACCGCGCCGCCGCCAACAGAGACGCCGGCGCCACCGCCTACCATAACGCCCCTACCCGCACCGTCCACCGTCCTGGAAATCGCTTCGGCCGCCGGGAATTTTCAGGCTTTGCTTGATGCGATCACCGCGGCCGATCTAACCGAAAAGTTGAGTAGTGAAGGCCCCTACACCGTTCTGGCCCCCACCGATTTCGCCTTCAGTGAGGTCGATCCGGCAATCCTGGAGAATCCGGACGCGCTGGCCGATACGCTGATGTATCACATTGTCGAGGGCGACCTCTCGGCCGCAGCACTCTCCGAAGCCCAGTCGGTTACGTCGCTCCTTGGCGACAGCTTGACCCTTACAACCGAAGGTGACCAGATTTTGGTCAATGGGGCGCCGATTGCCATTCCCGACATCGAAGCCGATAATGGCGTGATTCATGTCTTACAAGCCGTGCTGCTGCCGCCTTCGTTGGCAGACATGGCGCCAGCAGACGAAGACACAGGAAGCGCTAGTATCGGTGCAGCTGCAGCAGGAGCAGCCGCCGCAGCAGGCGCCGCCGTGGCCAACGCGGCAGATGCCGCGGCATCTGCCGTGGAAGAGACCGTCGCCAACGCCGATGTAGATACCGAAGCGGTAGCTGATCGTGCCGCCGGCGCCGTCGATGCCGTTAGAGACGCTGCAGCCAACGCGGCAGATGCCGCGGCAGATGCCGTCGAAGGGGCCGTCGCCGACGCTGATGTAGATGCCGAGGCCGTTGCCGACACGGCCAGAAGCGCCGTAGCAGGCGCGGCTGAGGCCGCTCAATCCGCCGTCGAGGAGGTCGTCACCAATACGGATGTTGATGCAGCGGCCGCAGCAGATGCTGCCAAAGACACTGCGACCGGCGCCGTCGCTACCGCCGAGAACGCCGTGGCGGGCGCGGCTGAAGCTGCCCAATCCGCCGTCGAAGGGGCCGCTGCCGCCGTCGATGCAGATGCCGAGGCCATAGCTGATCGTGCCGCCGGCGCCGTCGATGCCGTCACAGACGCTGCAGCCGGCGCGGCAAGTCAGGGGGCGAATCTGGCTGAGGTAGCGCGCGCCGGCGGTCAGGCCGTCACCATGATGGCCAGCGTCGAAGCCGCCGGCCTGGTGGAAACTCTGCGTGCGAATGGCCCCTACACCGTCTTTGCACCGGCAGACAGCGCGTTTGCTGCGCTGCCGGAGAGTGTCATCCGCGGTCTGATCAGCGAACCCGGCAGTGCGCTCAAGGGCGTACTCGCCTACCATGTCGCCATGGGCGCATACAGTCCCCAGGATCTACACGAACGCGATGGCGCATCCGTGCAAACCGTCAACGGCGTGCCGCTTACCATCACGATCGATGAAGACGGAACGATCCGTATCGACGAGGCAGCGATCACCGGCGGGCCAATTGAAGCCGGCAACGGCTTCCTCTATCTAATCGACAGTGTCTTGGTCCCGGTCGTTGAGGAGTAGCTGACAACGCTATCGGTCACAAGCCAGGAGGCGGCGCCGACGGACCGGGCCGCCTCCTTTTTCGTGTTCACGAAGATTCGTTACAATCTGGTATGACGAAAGACATGGTGACCCAGCAATGGATAACCGGCTAAGCCTGAAGGCGACCCGACGATTGCCGGCTGAGGATTACGCATGATTGAAGACAGCCATCCCTTCACACAGCTTGCGCCAAATCTGGCCATGGGGACGTCAGGAGAAGACAAGTGGCGCCCCCTGCACGAGCAACCGCTGCTGATCTTGGTGGGCGTCACCGGCGTCGGCAAAAGCACCACGGAGGCAGCGCTGCTGGCGCAACAGCCGGCTCTGACGACCCTGCCTAACCGCCGCACGTTGACCGACTGGCTCATCATCGGCGCCTTGCAGCAAGCCGACGGTGATGTCCATCAAACCGGTGCAGGACCGCGCCCGCGTTTTGCCTACACCCGGCGTTATCGTCGGCGCCACCCCGGAGGTATGGCCCATGCCTTGAGCAATCTGCTGGTTGACGTGACGGCTAGCCGGGGGCTGCTGCTCTTTGACGGTCTCGCGGCGAAAACGAGGTCACGCATGCGGCGACGCTTCTGCCGCGCGCCCACTTTCTCCTGCTTGACGCCCCCGACCTCGTGCGAATTTGCCGCCTGCTTCAACGCCAGGACGCTTTTGACCAGGTGAATCTAGCCTTACCGCAAACCGATTCGCGCCTCGTCACCGAATTGCCCGAGCTTGAGACGATCTTCACGCCAGACAAGGTCGCCACACTGCACGCCATGGTCGAAACTGGCCAGTTCACGCTCGAAGAGTTGCGCGCCAAGCTCAAAATCGTGGCCGAAGAGCGGCGCAATTACAGTCCACAGGCGGCCAGAGCGGCCCTTGTCACCAACGCCCCGGAACGCAGCCTCATCGTTGACACGGTGGTCAACGATCCACCGGCATGCGCAAGACGAATCAACGCAGCGCTCATGGATTGGGGATTGGTCACACGCGCCGAGGCAGCTCGCAATGAATGACCTGCTCCCCTCGCTCCTGCCCGACAGCCGGGACAGTGCAGTCGCTGCGATTCGCACCACGATTTTTCGCTTGCCGATGCACGGGACGCTACGCTGGGGCAAGAGTAGCGCGCTGAGCGAAGTACGCCACGTGCTGGTCGAGGTCGAGCTGGCCGATGGAGCAGTCGGCGTGGCCGAAGCGCCCCCCGCCCCACAATTTACGGCGAGACGCCCAGAGCATCACCGGCATTATTGCCGATGAACTGACGCCACGCCTGCTCGGCCAGCCGGCCGCGCACGGCCATGCGCATGCATGAAATCGCCAACAATCATGTGGCCAAGGGCGCCCTGGACGTCGCGCTTCACGACGCCGTGGCCCAGCAGGCCGGCCGCACGCTGGCGCAGCATCTCGGTTCCACCGCGACCGGATGCGCGTCAGTTACATCCTGGGCATTGGCGAAGAAGAGACGACTCTGGCTGAAGCCCGAGCACGTCTATGCAGCCGGCGTACGCGTGCTCAAAGTGAAAGCGGGACACGACTGGACTGCCGACCTAACGCGTATTCGCCGCTTGCAGGCGAGCTTGCCCGGCGACATGGCGCTCTATGCCGATGCCAACGAATGCCTCGACATCGAGACTGCATCACGGCGGCTCGACGCCCTGCGCGAATTGGGACTACTCTACTGTGAAGAGCCATTACCGGTTGAGCTGATCCAGGAGCGGGCCGCACTCCGCGCCGGCGAACACCTTCCGATGATCGCCGACGACTCCTGCTTCACGCCCCGAGCATTGCGCCGCGAATTGGCCCTAAACACCTTTGACGTGCTCAACATCAAAACGCCGCGCAGCGGCTACAGCGATTCGTTGGCGATGCTGCGAGCGGCCGTCGGTGCGGGCAAGGGCGTCATCGTCGGTTCCCAGGCAAGCGCCGGTTTGGGTGCAGCACAGGCGGGCCTCTTCGCCGCCCTGCCACAGGTCGATCATCCCTCGGAGATCAGCTTCTTCTTAAAGGTCAAAGAGGACATCGTGACGCAACCCATGCCAATCAAAGACGGCTACGTCAGGCTGGCCGATATCGCCGCCGTTCGGCTGGATCACGATCGACTCCGCGAGGCAGCAGTGGCCGAGTAACGACAGGATTGCGGCTGCGCTGTGCTACAATGGCGCCATCAACTGCTGCGGACGCCGTTGTCGTCCGCCGGCTCAGCTATCCGAACGGATTCGCATATGGTTACACCCACAACACCCATCGCCCCGCGCACGCTCCAGGCGACTCGCTACGTTGTGCCGTTACACGAGGGAGGCTCGCTGCCGGCCGTGGTCGAGGCTGATGATGGCGAGATGTACGTCATGAAATTCCAGGGCGCGGGCCAGGGACGCAAAGCGCTGGTTGCCGAGCTGATTGCAGGACGCGTCGGTCAGTCGCTGGGGCTACCCGTCCCAGAGCTCGTGTTGCTCGAAATGGATGGACAACTTGGTCGCTCCGAGCCAAACCCAGAGATTCGAGATCTGCTGAGCGCCAGCGTGGGCCTCAACCTGGGCATGCGCTATTTGCCTAGTGCGCTGGCCTACACGCCCATGGCGCAGCCGGCGCTCGATCCGGCCAGAGCGTCAGATATCGTCTGGTTTGACGCCTATATCACCAACGTCGATCGCACGGTACGCAACGTCAACATGCTGCTGGCAGAAGAGCGGCTCTGGCTCATTGACCATGGTGCGTCGCTGATTTTCCACCATGACTGGAGCGACTACCTGGCGCGCGGCCGATCGCCGTATGCCTTCGTGGCCCAGCACGTCCTGCTTCCACAGGCCGGCCGACTAGCAGGTAGCAACGAACTGCTGACCGTCCGCCTCACGGACAACAAGATCGTTGCCGCGGTTGCAGGCGTGCCCGATCTTTGGCTAGGTGATGAACCACAGTTTGAGACACCTGCCGCCCATCGCCAGGGTTATGTCGACTACTTGCTCGCCCGCACGCGGCCGCCGACATCTTTGTGGAGGAAGCGATCCGTGCCCACGAGCAGCTATGATTATGCCGTGATTCGGGTTGTGCCTCGTGTGGAGCGCGAGGAATTCATGAACGTGGGCGTTGTGCTCTTCTGCCGGACCCGGCGCTTTCTCGGAGCACGCATGGGTTTTGATGGCACGTCTGCGCGCCTTCGCGCCGGACCTGAATGTGGCGCTGATTGCCGAACACCTGGCGCTGATTCCCCGGATTTGCGCCGGGGCAGGCCCCATCGGTGCGCTGGGCCAGGCAGAAGCTTTTCACTGGCTGGTCGCGCCGCACCGTTCGATCATTCAGGCCTCGCCAGTCCATTCAGGTCTTTCCAACGACCCCGAAGTTGCGCTGGAGGAGTTGGCGCACCGACTGGGCTGGCTGGAAGCGTGAAGACGTAGACCCCCGCAAGTAAACCG
>CAWEEJ010000066.1:0-19891 GCA_963807905.1 uncultured Chloroflexia bacterium
GACGTGAGCGGTCTCTTTATCCCTGCACCCAACGAACGCGGCGCTGTGGCAAGAGATCTGCTCGGATGGCGCGACCTGCAACCATGCGCGCTGTCGCAGTCGCCCCGGCTGGCGCGACTACTATCTGGATGCCAGGGCGCGGGCGGAACGCGTGCACCTGCTGGTGGTCAACCATGCGCTGCTTATGGCCGACATTGGCGCCGGCGGCCAGGTGCTGCCCCCATACACCCGGCTGATCGTCGATGAAGCGCACCACCTCGAAGACGCGGCCACGGATCAGCTGACCTACGCCGTTGACTGGCCCCGTCTGCAACTGCAACTCGCCGAGTTGACGGCCGGCGGCGACCTGCTGCCCGGTCTTCTGGCCGCGTTGCAGGCCAACCAGGACACGGTCGGCATCGACGCGGCGGCCAGCATCGAGCAGAATGCGCGCCGGGCAACCGCGACGCTCACCCGTTTCGCCGACATCCTCACCGAGTTCACACTGGGCCATGAGAGCATTCGCGCCAACGACGACTACGCGGAGAAATTGGCGATCGACGGACGCCTGCGCAGCCAGCCCATGTGGAGCGAAATCGAAATCGAGTGGGAGCAAACGGCTCACTACGTCCGTACGCTCCAGGAACGCTTGCAGCAGCTCGTAACCCGCCTTGAGGCCGCCAAGTGGGCCGAGCGGGAACCCGAGGCAACGCTGCTCGATGCCTTACGCAGCACGACGTCAGATCTTGCCGAACTGCTCGACCACATGGACAAGATCGTCTTTCAAGGCGCGGCCAGGCAGCGATCGGGAGATCGTCGCCTGGCTGGAAGTGCCGGATCAGCGCAGGAATCAGCGCAACGGCGTCAACCTCTATGCCGCACCGCTGCACGTGGGCGGTCAGATTGAGGCCGGGCTGGTGCATCGCTGCCGCACCGCAATCTTCACCGGCGCCACCCTGCGCACGGACGGCGGTTTTGACTTCATTCGCGAGCGCCTTGGTCTTTGGGACGTGACGGCACGCACCGTGGAAAGCCCCTTTGATTATCCTGCGAGTGCGCTGCTCTATCTGCCCAGCAACTTGCCGGCGCCCAATCAGGCCGGCTATCAGGCGGCGGTGGAAGAGGCGATTCTCGAAGCGGCGCTGGCCGCCGGCGGCCGCACCATGGCCCTCTTCACCAGTTATGCCCACCTGCGCAAGACGGCCAACGCGCTGCGCGCACCGCTTGACCGGGCCGGTATCACCCTGCTCCAGCATGGCACGAGCAGCCGCAGCCGCCTGCTGCGCGAATACCGCTCCACCGACCGGGCGGTGCTGCTGGGAACGCGCAGCTTCTGGGAAGGCATCGATCTGCCGGGCGATCAGCTCTCGGTGCTCTTCATCGTACGTCTGCCCTTTGCCGTGCCCAGCGATCCGCTGGTGGCCGCACGCAGCGCTGCCTTTGACAATGCCTTTAAGGAGTACACGCTGCCCGACGCCATCCTGCGCTTTCGCCAGGGCTTTGGCCGTCTCATCCGCCGCACCAGTGACCGGGGCGTCGTCGTCTTGCTCGACAACCGGATCTGGCAGAAGCGCTACGGCCAGGCCTTTTTGGACGCCTTGCCGGAGGTCACGCAGCGACGCGCGCCGATTGACAATTTGGGCGCCGAGATCGATTTGTGGCTCAATAGAGCGCGCAGCGAAGCCAAAGAAATCGAAGCGGACCAGTAAGGATCATGAGCGAGCGTGTTGATGCCACAATTCAGACCGATCCACCTCCTGCGGAAACGCGCAGTTGGCGGGTTGGTGCACTGCTCGATGGGCTCTGGCGGCTGCTGGTCGATGTACGCCTGCTGCTGCTGGCGATTGGCCTCACGCTGCTCTTCGTTGTGATCGGGCTGGCGCTGCCCCAGGCGCCGGATCAACTGCGCGCCGACCCGGGCGAGGCGACGCGCTGGCTGCTCGCCACCGCTGAGCAACGGGGCGCGCTTGGCGAAGTCATCAGCAGCGTCGGACTCTTTGATCTATTGCACAGCCCCGTTTTTCAGCTCGCCCTGGCCCTGATTGGGCTGCTCCTGCTTATCCATCTGGCTTATGCCCTGGGCGCGGCCCTGCAATTGCGCAACGTTGTCCAGCACTTTGGCGACGAGGCCGGCATGGCCGGTGAGCCGTGGCCCATACCGCCCGGGCGCGCCATCCACCGCCTGCGCCGCACGCTGTCGGATGAAGATGCCTTTACCGCAGCCGATCTCGACGCGCGGCTGGAAACGTCTTACCCGTCACTTCAGCGCGCGGAGATAGCCGTTGCGCCACCGCCCTACGGGGAGGATGAGACGCAGCCCGAGTCGGTCCGAGAGTCGCGCACCCTCGGCCTGCGCACGCCGTGGGCAGCGTGGCTGCGCCTCCTGCTTCCGCTCGGCTTGCTGTTCTGTACGGCCAGCCTGCTGCTGCTGGCACGCCAAGGGTGGGAAATCACGGTGCCTGCGCTGGAGCCGGGCGCCAGCAGTCGCTTTGCCGCGGGCGATCTGCTGTTGCGCTATCAAGTCTCGGTCGATCCCGAGACCTATTTCGCGACCCCCACATTGGCCATCGAACATGGTGCGGCCCAGGAAGAGTTCCCCCTCGGGCCGGGTGCATGGACGCGGGTTGGCGGCGTACTGGTGGCTGCACAGCCGGCGACGCCGGCCATGCTCATTCGGACCCGGGGCGACCAGCCAATGTTGACCCAACCCGGCCAGTCCACGCCGGCCGATTCGATCGGGCTGATCTTTCCCGCCGCCGGCAGTGAGGAGGCGCTGCTGCTGCCCCGCCAGGGTGCGGGCCTGCGCATCGTCCGCGCCGGCTCCGACCAGGATGCGTTTGTGGTTGAGCTCTATCGCGGCGATGCGGCCGAACCCGCGGCGTCGATCCCCGTTGCCGATGATCAACCCGCGACCCTTCTGCTCAGCGACGGCGAGATCGTCGACCTGCTGCCCCTGCGCGCCGTAGACGTGACCGTCCGCAGCCTGCCCGGTCTGCCGCTGCTCATCGCGGGCATGATCTTGAGCATCGCCGGGCTTGTCGGATACTGGCGCAGACCCGGCTTTGCGCTGGTCCAGGTCGCGCCATGGAGTGAGAGCAAGCGCGTGCTCATTGCCCAGAGCGACGGCCGCGGCGCCATTGCGGCGCTAGACGAGGAATTTGCCGATGCTTGAGCATCTCACCCAGAAGACCCCCTTTGTGATCGGCGTGGCCGGCGGCACCGGCAGCGGCAAGACGACAGTCAGTCGCGCGATCCAGGATGCGGTCGGGCGCGAACGCATCGCCTATCTTCAGCACGATAACTATTACAACGATCATAGCCACCTGCCGCCCGAAGAGCGGGGCAAGCTCAACTATGACCACCCGGACAGCCTGGATACGCAGTTCATGGTCGAGCAGCTGCAACAGTTGCGCAATAACCAGGCCATCGCCATGCCGATGTACAACTTCGCCACCCACTCGCGGCTGGCGGACACCCAGCGCGTGGAGCCGGCCAAGATTATCTTGGTTGAGGGCATCCTGATCTTTGCCGAGCGCTCCCTGCGCAAGCTCATGGATATGCGCATCTTTGTCGATACCGACGCGGATCTGCGCTTTATTCGACGCCTCAAGCGCGACATGGATGAACGCGGCCGCTCCTTGGACTCAATCGTCAACCAGTATCTGGCTACCGTGCGCCCCATGCACATGGAATTTGTCGAGCCCTCCAAGCGCTATGCCGATATCATCGTGCCGGCCGGCGGCCACAATCGCGTCGCCATGGAGATGATCGTGAGTCGCATCCACACGCTGCTGGAAGCCCACGAGTAGACAGGGCTGCGATCCTTGTCCCGCCAACCGCCCATGTCAACCCGCACCGCACCACTCCCGGTCACCATCGACGCCGGCCCGGCCGTCCACCAGACCGCGGGGCTGAGCCGCTACGCCACGCGCTTGGTCGAACACCTGTGGCGCGAGCAGCGGGAGCACGTGACGCCAACGCTCTTCTACAACGCCCACAGCGATCACAGCCTGCCGCCTTCGCTGCAGGAGATCCCCACGCGCACGCTTGATGCCGGGCAGCTGGGCTGGCGATTGGGCGCGCTCGCTAGCCAACGGCTGGGGCGACCCCGCTATGGCTCTGCCATCCTCGGCACTGCCGCGGACGTGGGAGTCTACCACGCCACCGAGCACCTGCTGCCCCGGCTCCCTTGCCCCACGGTGCTGACCGTCCACGACCTGATCTTCGAACGCTATCCTGAGCACCACACGCGGCGCAACATGCTCTTTCTCAAGCAGGCTATGCCCATCTTTGTGGCCGCGGCCACGCGCATCATCGCCGTCAGCGAGCAAACCCGGCGCGACCTGGTCGAGTTCTATGCCACACCGGTGGAGAAGATCACCGTGGTTTATGAAGGCATCGACGCCGGTTTTGCGCCCGCGCCGCCCACGGAGATTGCGCGCGTGCGTGCGACGTACAGCCCGGAACGTCCATATTTGCTGATGGTCGGCACGCTGGAGCCGCGGAAAAATCATCTGACCGCGGTGCAGGCCCTGGCGCGACTCAAGGCCGCGGGGCAGCCGCATCGCCTGCTCGTCGTGGGTGGGGAGGGCTGGCTCTTTGATGAAATTCGTCGCCAGATTGAGGAACTGAGGCTGACGGAGGACGTACGTTTCGCCGGCTACGTGCCGGAGGGAGACCTGCCGCCGCTCTACAGTGGTGCAGAGTGCGTGCTCCTACCCAGCCTCTACGAAGGCTTTGGCTTTCCCGTATTGGAGGCTATGGCGTGCAATGCACCGGTCGTCTGCGCGGATGTGAGCAGCCTGCCCGAGGTCGCGGGCGACGCCGCGCTGCTCGTGCCGCCCACGGATGACGAAGCCCTTGCCGCGGCAATTGGCCGGGTGCTGAATGAGCCAGGGCTTGCAACGGCCCTGCGCCAGGCCGGGCGCATGCAGGCCGCACGCTTCACCTGGTCACGCTGTGCGGCGGAGACGGTCGCGGTCTACGCCTCCGCAGCCGAGGAGGCGGCACGCAAGCGTTGACCCGTCTGCCCGCCCCCTGTTGATGGGCTGGCGAGCGCTTGGATTCCCCTAGACTCGGTCGATCATGCCATGTAGGGCCCATACGCGCGCACGAACTCTTCGTATGCACTCTGGGCAAGCATTAATTCGTCGCCCGTTTCAGCCATCTTGCGCCGCAATCGCGACCAGAGCGCCTCCACGAGCACCGGCTGCGCAAAGGCCAGATTCTGCTGCTCTTGCGGATCATCCAGCACGTCGTAGAGTTCGAAGAAACATTCATCCTTGAAGAGGTCGACGATCAGCTTGTGGCGCCCGCGTACGAGGCAGCGCTGGAAATTGCCGCGCGCGCCGTTGCCGTCAAACTGGATAAAGATCTCCTCACGGTCGAGGGCGTGGCCCTGCTCAATCAGAGGCCGCAGCGAAAGGCCGGAGAGTGCTGCAGGCGGGGAGACATCGAGAAAGTCGCACAGCGTCGGCAGCACGTCGACGTGGCTGACGAGCGCGTCGCTCTGCGCAACCTGCGTCAAACCGGCGGGCAGCTTCACGGCCAGGTTGACGTGCGTCGACTCCTCATACATGCACATCTTCTGCCAGAGCCGGTGCGAGCCCAACATCTCACCGTGATCGCTGGTAAAGAGGATCAGCGCGTCGTCATAGAGCCCGGCCTGCTTGAGTTCCGTGATGATGCGGCCTACGGCGTCATCGAGCAGCGCCACCAGGCCGGCGTAGACGCGCCAGATCTCGCGCCAGTCGTCGCGGCTGTAGCGGCTGCCAAAGTAGCCGGGCAAGTTGTAAAGCTGGAGCGGCGACTGGCGCGCAGACCAGCGCCCCACATTCTGGGGCAGTTCGATCTCGTCGACCAGCGAGTAGTAGGGTTCGGGAATGTGCAAAGGTGGATGGGGCGCCAGGAACATGGCGTTGAGCAGGAAGGGTTTGCTCCGATTGCGCGCGCGGATCGCGCGCAGCGACTGCTCGGTGATATAGCCGTCGAAGAAGCAGTCAAGTCCCGGCGCATAGCAGCCGGTCGTAGGGATCGAATAGTCGCGGCACGCGCGTCACGCTGCCCTCGACCACCTCGGGCAGCGCAGCGCGGTAGGCCCCACCGCCTGGCGCCGGGACGCCCCGCGCATGCAAGAAGGCATCGTAGCCATTTTCGAGCGAAAGCCAGCGCGTAGCGCTTGCGGGCTGCCGATCAAACTGATCGACCGTGTAGAGATGCTGCTTGCCCGTATGCCAGCTGTCCCACGTCCCCTCCAGCAGCGTGTAGAGGTTGGGCGTGCCCGCCTGCACTTCGCCATAGCGCCGCTCGCGTGGGTTCCACGGGTTGATGCGGCACCCGGTCTCGTTGGGGTAGCGCCCGGTGAAGAAGGCGCCGCGCGCCGGCACGCAGAGGGGCGAAGCGCAATAGGCGCGCGAGAAGACTGTGCTCTCCGCCATCAGCGCGCTGATGTGGGGCGTCAACGCGCCGATAAAGTCATGGCGCAGTTGATCCGCCATGATCACGACGAGATGGGGTCGCGCGGCCACAGACTAACGCCCCAGCCAGCCGCCGTCGACCGCCAGCACCTGTCCGTGCAGATAGGCAGAGGCGTCGGAGGCCAGAAAGACGGCCGCGCCGCCCAAATCGGCAGGCGTGCCCCAGCGGCCGGCCGGAATGCGTTCGAGGATTTGACGCGCGCGCGACGGGATCTTTCTGCAGTGCGGCCGTGTTGTCGGTGGCCATGTAGCCGGGTGCGATCGCGTTGACGTTGATCGCAAGCGATGCCCACTCATTGGCCAGCGCCTTGGTCAAGCCGGCCATGGCGTGCTTGGACGCGGTGTAGGCGGGCACGGTGATGCCGCCCTGAAAGGAGAGCAGCGACGCGATATTGATGATGCGACCGCCGCTCTCCTGGGCCACCATCTGATTGGCTGCAGCCTGAGAGAGCAGCCAGACCGAGTTGAGATTGACGTTGAAGACGAAGTCCCAGTCCTCCTGGCTGTACGCCAGCGCAGGCGCGCGCCGAATCGTGCCGGCGTTATTCACGAGGATGTCGAGCCGGCCCAGCTCTTCGACCACTGCGTCGACCAGCGGCGGCGCAACGCTCGGATCGGCGAAGTCAGCTGCCAGAGCCAGAGAGCGCACGCCGGTCTGCGCAAGCGCGGCCAGGGTCTCCTCAGCCGCGCCGGAGCGGGAGGTCACCGCCACGTCCGCGCCGGCCTCGGCCAGGGCCAGCGCAATGCCCTGGCCCAACCCGCGGTTGCCGCCGGTGACCAGCGCCACCTTCCCGCTGAGATCGAATTTGTCCAGGATCATTGCGGCCTACCTCAGCTCATCCATGGCGACCATGTCCATGTCGGTGAAATCCTGATTCTCGCCGGCCATGGCCCAAATGAAGGTGTAGCTGCCCGTGCCCATGCCGGCGTGGATGGACCAGCTTGGCGAGATGACGGCTTCGCGGTCACGCATGACCAGATGGCGCGTCTCGTCCGCTTCGCCCATGAGATGAAAGACGACGTTATCGGCGTCGATGTCGAAGTAGCAATAGACCTCCATGCGCCGTGCGTGGAGATGAGCGGGCATGGTGTTCCACATGTTGCCCGGCTCCAGCAGCGTCATGCCCATGACCACCTGGCAGGACTGTGCGCCGTCAGGATGAATGTACTTGTAGATCGTGCGCTCGTTGGAGTTGAGGGGATCGCCCAGGTGCACGGGCTCGGCATCATCGATTTTGAGATGAACGGTAGGATGGGCCGCATGGGCCGGGGCGCTGAAAAGATAGAATTGGGCTGGATCCCCTGCGGCGTCGCTGGCGAAGGTGACGGACTGTGCGCCCTTGCCGACGTAGAGACCGTCGCGCTTGGCCAGACTGTACGTCTCACCGTCGACGCTGATTGTCCCAGCGCCGCCGACGTTGATAATGCCGACCTCCCGGCGCTCGAGGAAGTAGTCGGCGGCCAGCTCGTGCTTGTCCGCCTCCAGCGCGACCGTGGCGGCAACCGGCACGGCGCCGCCCACAATCACGCGGTCGATATGGGAATAGACGAGGGTCAACTTATCGGCCACAAAAAGATCGCCGATGTGGAACTGTTGACGCAATTCATCGGTTGTCATCCGTTTGACTTGGTCCTGATGGGCCGGATAGCGCATTTCCATTTGGTTACTCTCCTAATTGTTGCAGCCATGACGGCGATTGTTGGCGATTGTTCATGAACGGTTCATTGCGGAAAGACTACTTCCGGTAGTGTAACGGCGCGACCCCGTGCAATCGCCTGTAGCGAGGGAGGAGCAGGCCCCCATCGCCACGAATACTCGATTATCCGGTAGGCGTTTGAAGTCCGGCACACGGCGAGGTTGCGGTGATTATTTGCCCCAGAAGTCGATGTCGTAGCCCGTGAGCCAGGTGAGTGCTTCCATGAAGAAGTAGTCGCCAAAGAGCGTGTAGCGTTCGGCCCACTCCGGCTTGCGCGCATGATAGCTGCTGTCTTGCAGCAGCCCTTGAACGCCCTCGGGGCGCGCATCGAAGGCTGCATCGAGCTGGGCGTCGATCAGCTGATTGGCCGCAGCCGCATAGGCGGCACCGGCCTCACCCTCCACCAGGCCGGCCAGGCGCAGGAGTCCGCAGGCAGCAATGGCTGCGGCAGAGGTGTCGCGGATGGGCGGCTCTTCGGGCGGCAGGCGGAAATCCCACAGCGAGACGTAGTCGGGCGTAATCTCGGCCAGAAAGCGATCGGCCGCCCTGCGACTGGCGGCAATGAACTCTTCCTCGTCGCTCCATTCTGCCGCCATGGCAAAGCCGGCAATCGTCCACGCCTGGCCGCGTGACCAGAGTGAATCGTCAGAGTAGCCCTGGACGGTCTTGGGCCCCACGGGTTCGCCCGTCTGCGGATCAACATAGAAGGTGTGGCAGGTGCTGCCGTCGGGACGCATAATGTAGCGTTCGGTGGTGCGCGCATGCGCGCTGGCGGCCGCGGCATAGCGCGGATCGCCCGTCTCGGCGCCGGCCCAGTAGAGCAGCGGCAGATTCATCAAGCAGTCGACAATAAAGCGCCCGTGCTCTTTGGGATCGCCAATTTCGCCCCAAGCCTGGATATAGCCGCCATTGGGATTGTAGCGTTCCAGCAGACGTGCGGCCGCGACCAGGCCCAGCTCTCGGGCCTCCTGTGAATCGGTCAAGAGATACTGGGCGCGGGCACTGAGCGTGAAGAGAAAGCCCAAATCGTGGGTGATCCGCACGTTGTTGGCCAGGCGGCGGCGGAAACTATCGAGATGCTGCTCAGCCGCCTGGCGATAGAATGCGTCCTGCGTGCCGGCATAGGCGAGCCACAGTTCACCCGTCCAGAAGGCGGTCATCCAGTGGTCATTGTCGCCCAGGACGTAGCCGTCCCCATCATCGCCGACGAAGGGAAACTGTTCGCCGAAGATGGCTACGTTGTCGCGCACGCGCTGCCGGCAGATCTCCAACGCGCCCGCACGCGTGATTGTTTTGGCTGTCATGGTGAAAAAACTCCTTTATAAATGACGTCCCCGACGGTGGCCCGCCATGCGCCAACCACCTGAGTGCGACTGGCCGGCGTCGGGGACGCGTGGTGCGACTGGTGCGTTCGGTGTCCGCAACTGGGGCTACTGCTTGACGGCGCCCTGCAGGCCATTGACGAATTGATTTTGGAAGATCAGAAAGACGATAAGTACCGGCACGATAGAGATCAGCGTGCCTGCGGCAAAGCCCGGCCAGTCAAACGAGTATTCCCCCTGGAAGGCAAACATGCCCACGGCCAGCGTGCGCAGTTCGGGCCGGCTGAGCGTAAAGACCAGCGGAATATTGAACTCATTCCATGAGGAAAGAAACTGGAAGATGGCCACCGTGCCGATGATAGGACGGGCCAGGGGCAGGGCCACGCGAAAGGTCTGCCAGAAGCTGGCGCCGTCCATCTTTGCCGCCTCAAAGAGTTCAGGCGGAATCGTGCTGAAGAAGCCGGCAAAGAGCAGGACGTAGAGCGCACCGCCCCCCGACATGGCCAGGATGACGCCGGCGCGCGTGTTGAGCAAGCCCAGATTTTGGATCAGCTTGAACTGGGGCAGGATGATGGACGCAATCGGGATAAAGAGCGTGCTCAGGATAACCGCATACATGATGTTGCGGCCGGGAAAGCGGTAGCGCGCAATCACGTAGCCAAACATTGCCGTGCTAATGAGCACGATCGTGGTCGAAGTCACCGAGTAGAGCAGGGTGTTGAAAAAATATTCGTTGAACTGCGCCTCCGTCCAGGCGCGGGGAATGTTGGAAAACTCCCATTGTTGGGGAATCAGCCGTGCGCCGGAACTGAACATCTCGGCCTGGGTCTTGAAGGCCGAAAAGAAGGACCAGAAGAAGGGGTAGAGCCAGAAAAACGAGATAAAGAAGAGGATCGAGAGCGTGATCAAATTGTAGCGCGCAAAGCGATTGAAGCGCGGCGATCCTTTGGATGTTGTACTCATTTGAATCTCCCTCGATCAGGCGTTACGCGTCGAGACGCGATTGACAAAGTAGCCCTGAACCGTGACCGCAAGCAGCACGGTAATGCCAAAGAGCACCGCGGCCGCGCTGGCATAGCCGTAGCGGAAGGGCGCGCTGGCAAAGCCCATACGATAAATGAAGTAGGAAACCACGTAGGTGGTCTGCCCCGGTCCACCGCCCGTCATGGCAACGATAAGGCCAAAGACCTTGAGGCCGTTGACAAATGAGAGGAAGACAATCAGGACCGCCACCGGCCGAATCGTCGGCAGGGTCACGTAGCGGAATTTATGCCACTCATTGGCGCCGTCGATGGCGGCCGCTTCATAGAGCGTGTCGGGCACGCCCGAGAGCGCGGCCATCCAGTAGATCATGTACTGGCCGAAGATCTGCCAGACGGAGACCAGGATCACCGACCACATCGCCAGATCGGGATCGCCCAGAAAATCGATTGGACGATCGATCAGGCCGACTGTCATCAAGAATGCATTGACCGCGCCGTTAGCAGGCGAGAGCAGCACCTTGAAGATGAGGCCGGCCATGGCAACCGGAATGACCAGAGGGGAGAAGAAGATTGTGCGGATGACGACCTTTAGTTTGAGCCAACGCTGGGTCAGGATGATGGCAACCAGCAGCGAGAGCGGCAGCTTTAGCGCAGTATTGGCCAGAGAAAAGAGAAGCGTGTTCCAGAAGGCGTTGCGGAACGATGGATCACGCGCAATGTTGATGTAATTCTCCAGACCGATGAAGTCGTCCATCGGCGAGATGCCGTTCCAGTCATACAGGGAATAGAGAATGGTTGCGGCCAGCGGCCACAGCGTAAAGCTGGAGTAGAGAAGGGCAAAGGGCAGGAGAAAAAGCAGAATCCATGGTGTATCTGAGCGCTGGACGCGCATGGCAAAGGGAATGGATTCACGCCGTCTAAGTCGCCTGGATTTCTTCGTCGGCGCCGGCTGCGCCACGCTGATTTGGGTCATACTTCGGTTCCTTTGGCGCTCCAAGCGGGCGGAGCAAAGTCCGATGACGATTGCAGTTGGTGCCGGAGAGGTGGTTCAGATCTCCCCGGCACGGACCAGAGACGCCTCGGTTGTCGAGAGGGCCCTGGTCTGTGCCGGGGACGTTTCCAACGAACACTCACCGGCGCCTAACGTGCGCCGTCCCCGCTATGCATTCATCATTGCTACTAAGTGATTCTCTCGCAACGTTCGTGTGTCAATTTCCCAGCAGGGGTCAGGACGAATTGGTCGAGAAGAGCAACCGCTTGACCCCTTCCAGGAAGTTCAGAGTTTTGGCGAGAAGTCCACTTAGTTGTACATGTCCGGGGTGTAGTCGGCCATGTAGTCAAACTCAGGGAACGTGTAGCAGTCAATCGAATTGCCCTCTTCGGCCAGCTGTGCCTGGAAAGCCTCGTTCTTGGCGGCAGCGATCTCAGCAGCGACGTCACTGAAGTCTTCGCCTTCAACCAGTGCCAGCTGCATCTCTTCCCACTCCCAACCGGGGCGAATCTGATCGGCCGCAATTTGCGCGGTGGAGGCCGCCACTTCAGGGCAGGCAAGGATCGGCTGCGGGTAGATCACCTTGAACTGCGCATTCTCGGGGTCGGTGGCCATGGCGGCCAGCGCGCTCAGGTAGGGATCTTCCATGTTTGACATGTCGGCGAACTGCAGCGTGCCGAAGCCTTCATTGACGTAGCCCTGGGCGTAGTAGCCGTCGGGACGGGTGATGAATTCGATGAAGGCCGATGCTTCTTCCGGATACTCGGTTTGGCTGCTGATGAAGGTGCGCACCGTGCCGAGCGGATTCTCGGATTGCGCGCCGGTGTAGCCCTCGTCAGGCGTAATCGACAGCGCCATGCCGACGTTCTCATTGTCAAAGCCCATGCCGTTGAGCACACTGGGCATCCAGGCGCCGCCGAAGTAGAAGCCGGCCTGGCCGCTGCCCATGGCAGCGCGTGCGGTTGCTTTGTCATAGACGCCGGGCAGAACGTACTCGTTTTCGTACAGGGACTGGATGTAGTTGAACGATTCGAGGTGACGCGGGTCATCGATGTTATAGCGACCGGCCTGGTAATCGAACAGGTCACTGGTGTACGCAGGGCCGGCAATGCCGATCCAGATGCGCTGCAGCTCATTCGCCGGCTGCATGGGGTTGGAAAGGCAGTAGGCGTCGGTGTTTTCGGCGATCGCGGCGCAGGCTTCAAGGAATTCACCGCGCGTTGCGGGCGGGTTTTCAGGATCCAAACCGGCCTGCTCCAGAATCTCCTTGTTGAAGAAGAGATATCCTCCACCCCAAATTGCGCTATCCTGCAGCGGGAAGGAGTAGAGATCTTCACCGATGTGGGTCACACCCTCGGCGAACGAACCCTCGGGCCAGCGGCTCATCCAGTCCTCGGGCATGTTCACCAGCGGCTGCGCCCAGTCTAGTTCCTGCAGCTCGCTGAGGTGCGTCAAAGTGGAGACGCCATCATAAAAGAAGATATCCGGCGATTCACCACTCTGAAAGGCCAGCGGCAGCGACTCCGTGTGCTGGGGCAGCGCCCGGGTCTGCCAATCAACCGTCACGTTGGGATATTCCTCCTTGAAGGCTTCCGCCACGCGATCGTAAAACTCTTCCTGCTCCTGAGACCAGTTCCAAACGGTCAACGTAATCTCTTCAGCCGGCGCATCGGCGGCCGCTTCTCCGGCGGCGTCGGTAGCACCATCATCGGCGGGCGCAACGGCCGGCGCAGCACAGGCCGAAAGCAGCAGCATGAGGGCGATCAGCAAGAAGCTGATGACGGGTAGACGTTGATAGGATTGATTCACGACTTCCTCTCCTTTTTTAGACAACAGAAAATGTAGACAACAGACAACAGATACAGACAGAGTTGGTAAGGGCCCACTATACGGCCGCGGGCCTGAATTAGCCGCCCGGCGGGGCGGTTGATTCCCGGATCACCAGGCGGGTGGCCAGCGTAACGCTACGCACCTGCGCCTGGGGGTTGGCGAGGCGCCTAAGCAGCATGCGCACGGCCTCGCGCGCCATCATCTTGAGCGGAATGTTGACCGTGGTCAGCCGCGGATCCATGGCGCTGGCTTCAGGGACATCATCAAAGCCGACGACCGACAGGTCATTGGGCACATTAAGTCCGCGCGAGCGGGCCGCTTCCAGCGCGCCGATGGCGGAGAGATCGTTGCCGGCAAAGATCGCCGAAGGCGGCTGCGTCTCAGCCAGCAGGCGCAGCGAGGCCTCATACCCGGCACGCTGCACATAGTCGCCCGGCCCCACCAGCCGCTCATCAAAGGCAATGTCGGCGTCGGCCAGGGCAGATTGATAGCCGGCCAGACGGTCCAGGGACGAAGCCCGTCCGTCCGGACCGCGCAAAAACGCAATGCGCCGGTGGCCGAGTTCAATCAAGTGGGTGGTGGCGTCGTAGGCTCCCTGGTAGTTGGTCTGGCTGACCACAGGCTGGCCGGCGCCGGCCTGCTCGCTGCCCAGGAGCACAAAGGGCACCCCGCGCGGTCCAAGCAGATCGATGTAAGCTTCGGGCGGCGCCATCACCATGATGATCAGCCCGTCTAGGAAGCCGGTCGTGGTGCGCTCGATGAGCGACTGCTCGCGGCCGGCCATGCTGTGATGGGGAAAGATGGCGACGTCATAGTTGGCCTTGTGCAACTCTTCATCGACCAGCTCGGCCAACTCGCCTACGTAACTGCCGCTGACGTCGGGCAGGAGCAGCCCCACGAGCCGCGACGATGCGCCGGCCAGGCGCCGAGCCGACTGATTGGCCACGTAGCCGAGCTTCTCAACGGCGGCCAGGACGGCCACGCGCGTGCTGGCCTTGGTATAGCCGCTGTCATTGAGCACCGCGAGACGGTGGCGTGGGATACACCGGCTTCACGGGCGACATCGACGATCGTTGCTTTGGTTGCGTTGGAGGCAAGTTTGGCACACACAATGAACACGCTTTCACAAAATAGCGCGAAAAGGTACATATAGGAGCAATATTTGCGTCTTCTGGGTGGTTTTGTGTCCAGTACACTATGTACACGTGAACACATTTGCATCATATCACGGCCCTGTTGGGCTGTCAAGGGTCAATTTTCAGGAAGTTTCATTCCAATTGCGTCCCGAATATTCACTTGTCATTTCGACCGGCGGGAGAAATCTCACGCGTCAACGCCAGGCCCGTTTCGTAAGCGTGCAAGATGCCTCCACTCAGGTCGGCATGACAGCCGGACGGCTGGGGTTTCTGCGCACGGTCGGGGGTCAGGGCAAAACGCTGCGGATTGGCAATTCCCCGCCCCTGCTGTACGATCAATCTGCATCATGTCATCATTGCCTTTCTATCAACCGGTCTCACCCTTCAGATGCGGCTCTCATCCTCCAGATGCGGCCTCATCCTTCAGATGAGAAAGGACGATCTCCTTGCGAGTCACCAAAGCTGTGATCACCCTGGCCGGGCGCAACCAGCGCACGCTGCCGCTGCAGACGCTCATCGATCGTGACGGCGATGAGAAGGCGATTCTTACCATCCTGCTCGATGAAGTGCACCGCGCCGGCATCGACGAGGTCTGCCTGGTGGTGCGGCCGGGCGATGAGGAGCCCTATGGCGCCATCCTGGGCCGCCGGACCGCGCACGTCCACTTCGTCCACCAGGAGCAGCCCCAGGGCCATGGCCACGCCGTCTACTGCGCCCGCGACTTTGTGGGCGATGATCCCTTCCTCCATCTGGTGGGCGACCACCTCTACGTCAGCCGCGAAGCAGCGCGGCTGCGCCGAGCAGCTCGTCGCCCTGGCCCAGCGGGAGCAGTGCGCCATCTCGGCCGTCCAGGCCACGCGCGAGACGCTGCTGCCCTACTATGGCGCGATCGGCGGGCGCCGCGTCCAGGGGCAGCCGGGCCTCTACGAGGTCGAGACGGTCATCGAGAAACCCACGCCGACCGAGGCCGAACAGCGGCTGATTGTCCCGGGCCTGCGCGCGGGGCACTACCTCTGTTTCTTTGGCATGCACGTGCTGACGCAGACCGTCATGGAGCTGCTGGGCGAGCAGATTGAAGCCGCGCAGGCAGAGGGCGGGCGCGTCAACGTGACCCTCTCCCAGGCACTGGCGCTGCTGCCCCAGCGCGAGCGATATCTGGCCAGCGAGCAGCACTATTCGCGCTATGACGTGGGCGTGAAGTATGGCCTGCTCAATGCCCAGCTGGCCCTGGCGCTCAACGGGACCGACCGCGAGCAGGTGTTGACCATGCTGCTGGCCCTCCTCGCCGAGCGCGAGCTGCATGGCAAGAGGGCGGCTAACGCGGCATCATGAGCGAATTCATCCGCACCATCACCAGCGACGATCCGACCGTCCGCAACCGCTCGCTGGACGCTGGCTGCGCCCCTGCCATCGACGCGCTGTTGGCGGAATGCGCGGCGCTGGACCGTTCCGCCGCCAGAGCGACAACCTCTACGAGCGGGTGCGGGCGCTCTTCTTTCTCTACGCCATCCATCGCTTTCACCTGCCGGCCAGCGGAGGCCATGCCAAGCCGCGGCTTGATTCCCTATGACGGCTATGCCACCTGCTGCAGCGGCGCTTTGAGGAGGCGATCGACCTCTTTCTGGCCGCGCCCGCTGCTCCGACGCCACTCCAGCGCGCTGGCCACGGCCTACCACCAGCTGGCGTTTCCAGACGCTGGCCGACCAGGTGCGGCGCAGCGTGCGCTCGGTGCGCGGCAACCAGTGGATGTTCCGGCTGGGCCATCCCGCCGACCAGCCGCTGCGCGTGCGGCCCGAGCTCTACGCCGGCGACCGAAGCGGACTCGAAGCCACGCCCTCTTTCCCATTCTGCGCGAGACGACGCCGGTGCGCATGGACCTGACCCACAGCGGCTGGAGCGACATCTTTTTTCTGGGCATGGACTTTCCCGAGGGCGCGCGGGTGCTCAACATCTCGATCGACCTGGCCGTGCGCGGTCAACTGACGACGCGACGGCCGCGCCCAAGCCGCCCGTCGAGGCCTACTTCCGCGTGATCGACCAGCCGGTGCTGCGCCTGGTCAGCGTCGACCTGGGCGCCAGCGCCGAGATCACCACGCTGGCCGAGGTCTTTGACTTTGCCAAGGACTATCTCGGGCTGCTCAAGGCCGCGGTCATCGCTGCGGGCATCGTGCCGCCGGGCATGGAGGGCTCGGACCAGCCGCTGGCCGAGCTGCTGGCGCCGGCTGGTCGGGCCGGGCTACGGCATCGAGCTGGTCAGCCAGGTCAACGACATCCCCAAGGGCTCGCGCCTGGCCGTCTCGACCAACCTGCTGGCCTCCCTGATCGCGGTCTGCATGCGGGCCACCGGCCAGACCCAGGCGCTGACCGGCCCGCTCTCCGAAGCGGAGCGGCGCCTGGTGGCCGCGCGCGCGATCCTGGGCGAGTGGCTGGGCGGCTCGGGCGGCGGCTGGCAGGACTCGGGCGGCGTCTGGCCGGGCATGAAGCTGATCGCGGGCGCGGAGGCGCGAGCGGGCGATCCCGAGTATCGGCATCAGCCGCGGGCGGCTGCTGCCCGATCACACGATCCTTGCGCGCGACGAGGTGACGCGCAGAGACGCGGCAGCGCTTGCAGGACAGCCTGGTGCTGGTCCACGGCGGCATGGCCCAGGACGTGGGGCCGATCCTGGAGATGGTGACCGAAAAGTATCTGCTGCGCTCCGAGGCCGAGTGGCGCGGCCGCCAGGAGGCGATCGCGCTCTTCGACCAGATCGTCGACCTGCTGCGCGCGGGCGACGTGCGCGGCCATCGGCGCGGCCACCACGCGCAACTTCTGCGGCCCGCTCCAGACCATCATCCCCTGGGCCACCAATCTCTACACCGAGACGCTGATCGAGCGGGTGCGGGCCGAGTTCGGCGAGACTTCTGGGGCTTCTGGATGCTGGGCGGCATGTCCGGCGGCGGCATGGGCTTCATCTTCGACCCGGCGCGGCAGGCCGAGGCCCAGGAGCGCCTGCAGAGATCATGTCCGAGACCAAGCGCGAGCTTGGAGACGGCGCTGCCCTTTGCCATGGAGCCGGTGGTCTACGATTTTGCCATCAACGAGCAGGGCACGTGCGCCGAGCTGCGCACGGGGAACGACGCGCTGATGCCGCCGGGCTACTACACGCTGACCGTGCCTGCGTTGCTACGCGCCGGTCCGCCAGACGCTGTCGCCCATGCGCCGGGCCGAGCTGGACGCTTTGGCGCGGCCTGCCGCACGCAGCCGGAACTGTCGGGCATGGTGCAGACGCTCTTCGACCAGCTGCTGCCCCAGACCGCGGCCGACGGCGCCCGGCAGCGCTCGCTGAGCGCGCTGCTGGCCGAGCACGGCTTTGACCGCATCCAGCACGAGCAGATCCGCGCCGACCTGCGCAGCGGGCGCATCGGCCTGGCCCAGAACCGCCTGCCCGTGAGCACCAAGATCGAGGACGTGCAGGCCGGACGATGTGACCGACATCGACGGCCATCGCCGAAGCGCGACGCAGCGCGGCTGCGCGAGCTGGGCATGGACGCGCTGGCCGAAGGCGAGGTGGCGGTGGTCACGCTGGCCGCCGGCGCGGGCAGCCGCTGGACCCAGGGCGCGGGCGTGGTCAAGGCGCTGCAACCCGTTCTGCCGCTGGGCGGCCGGCACCGCACCTTTCTCGAGGTGCACCTGGCCAAGAGCCGGCGCATCGGCCGGCTGGCCGGCACGCCGCTGCCGCACGTCATCACCACCAGCTATCTGACCCACGAGCCGATCGCAGCATTCCTGGCGCGCGCAGGACGACTATGGCTATCCGGGGCCGCTGCTTCTCTCCCGGGCCGGGCGGTCGGCCTGCGCCTGGTGCCGATGGCGCGCGACCTGCGCTTTGCCTGGGAAGAGATGCCGCAGCAGCTGCTGGACGAGCAGGCGCAAAAGGTGCACGAGAGCCTGCACGCGGCGCTGATCGGCTGGGCGCAGCAGCATGGGCGAGGGCAGCGACTACACCGACAACCTGCCGCTGCAGTGCCTGCACCCGGTGGGCCACTGGTATCGAGATCCCCAACCTGTTGCGCAACGGCGTGCTGGCGCGAGCTGCTGGCCGAGCGCCCGCAGCTCCAGTACCTGCTGCTGCACAACATCGACACGCTGGGCGCGGACGTGGATCCGGTGCTGCTCGGCCAGCACATCGACCAGGGCGCGCGCCTGACCATCGAGGTGATCACCCGGCGGGTCGAGGACCGCGGCGGCGGCCTGGCGCGGGTCGACGGCCAGCTGCGCCTGATCGAAGGGCTGGCCCTGCCCCGCGAGGAGGACGAGTTCAAGCTGTCCTACTACAACTCGAACACCATCGTGGATCGACATCGACCAGCTGCTGGCCGTCTTTGGCCTGACGCGCGGCGGATCTGGCGGACGGGCCAGCGCGTGGCCGAGGCCGTGCGCGCGCTGGCCGCGCGCATGCCCACCTATATCACGCTCAAGGATGTGAAAAAGCGCTGGGGCCACGGCCAGGAGGACATCTTTCCCGTGGCCCAGTTTGAAAAGCTGTGGGGCGACATGACCGCCCTGCCCGAGATGGACTGCCGCTTCGTGGTCGTGCCCGCGGCTGCGCGGGCAGCAGCTCAAGGAGCAGGCCCAGCTCGACGGCTGGCTGCGCGATGGCTCGGCGGCGTACGTGGAGGCGCTGTGCGAGTGGGGGTAGGGTCTAATCACACAGAGGCGATTCACTTGAGGCGGGCGCGCCAATCGAATCTACGCATGCACGGCATCGATTTCGCAGATGCCGGTGCAGTCTTTGCTGGTGCAGTCTTTACTTTGCTGACGACCGTTTTGAGTACAGTGAAGAGAGATTCATTACGCTGGGGCTGTTGCGCAACGTAGTTGTCGTCATTGCACACACGGAAGAAGAAGGCTTGATACGGATCATATCCGTGCGAAAGGCAACGAGGCGTGAGCACAAAATCTACTTCAGTGGATTCTCAGACCGACTGGGATAAGCTAAAAGCGATGACGGACGATGAGATTGACCTAAGCGAAGTACCAGAAGTCACGGCAGAGCAGTTGGCGCAGTCCACGCTGCGTGTCGGCGGCAAAGCGGTTGCCAGAGGCAAGGTGCGCATCAACATCTGTTTAGACGCAGACGTCGTCGAGTACTTCAAGGCAGCAGCCGGCGGCCGCGGCTACCAGACGCTCATCAACGAGGCCTTGCGCGAGCGCATGTGGACCAAGGGGATCGAAGCGATGCTGCATCGAGTCATTCGGGAAGAGATGACGGGTAGGGAGCATGAGTAGACGCAGGAATGCGCCCTCGGCCAGCGTATGCCCACCCACATCACGCGGAAGGACGTCAAACAGCGCTGAGCTGGGGCAGGGGCAGATAGCATGGCCAACAGCTGAAAGAGCTGGGGTAGCTGGACGGCTGGCTGCGCGACGGGTCGGCCGCGTATGTGGACGAGTTGTGCGTGTGGGGGAGAAGGCATCCGTTAGGCCTAGCGGTCCA
>CAWEEJ010000067.1:0-12623 GCA_963807905.1 uncultured Chloroflexia bacterium
CACGCGGAGATAGCCGTTCGGGCCACCGCCCTACGGGGAGGATGTAGACGCAGCCGGAGTGGATACGCCCAAGAGTCGCACACCCTCGGCCTGCGCACGCCGTGGGCAGCGTGGCTGCGCCTCCTGCTTCCGCTCGGCTTGCTGTTCTGTACGGCCAGCCTGCTGCTGCTGGCACGCCAAGGGTGGGAAATCACGGTGCCTGCGCTGGAGCCGGGCGCCAGCAGTCGCTTTGCCGCGGGCGATCTGCTGTTGCGCTATCAAGTCTCGGTCAATCCCGAGACCTTATTTGCGACCCCCACATTGGCCATCGAACATGGTGCGGCCCAGGAAGAGTTCCCCCTCGGGCCGGGCGCATGGACGCGGGTTGGCGGCGTGCTGGTGGCTGCACAGCCGGCGACGCCGGCCATGCTCATTCGGACCCGGGGCGACCAGCCAATGTTGACCCAACCCGGCCAGTCCACGCCGGCCGATTTGATCGGGCTGATCTTTCCCGCCGCCGGCAGTGAGGAGGCGCTGCTGCTGCCCCGCCAGGGTGCGGGCCTGCGCATTGTGCGCGCCGGCTCCGACCAGGATGCGTTTGTGGTTGAGCTCTATCGCGGCGATGCGGCCGAACCCGCGGCGTCGATCCCCGTTGCCGATGATCAACCCGCGACCCTTCTGCTCAGCGACGGCGAGATCGTCGACCTGCTGCCCCTGCGCGCCGTAGACGTGACCGTCCGCAGCCTGCCCGGTCTGCCGCTGCTCATCGCGGGCATGATCTTGAGCATCGCCGGGCTTGTCGGATATTGGCGCAGACCCGGCTTTGCGCTGGTCCAGGTCGCGCCATGGAGTGAGAGCAAGCGCGTGCTTATTGCCCAGAGCGACGGCCGCGGCGCCATTGCGGCGCTAGACGAGGAATTTGCCGATGCTTGAGCATCTCACCCAGAAGACCCCCTTTGTGATCGGCGTGGCCGGCGGCACCGGCAGCGGCAAGACGACAGTCAGTCGCGCGATCCAGGATGCGGTCGGGCACGAACGCATCGCCTATCTTCAGCACGATAACTATTACAACGATCATAGCCACCTGCCGCCTGAAGAGCGGGGCAAGCTCAACTATGACCACCCGGACAGCCTGGATACGCAGTTCATGGTCGAGCAGCTGCAACAGTTGCGCAATAACCAGGCCATCGCCATGCCGATGTACAACTTCGCCACCCACTCGCGGCTGGCGGACACCCAGCGCGTGGAGCCGGCCAAGATTATCTTGGTTGAGGGCATCCTGATCTTTGCCGAGCGCTCCCTGCGTAAGCTCATGGATATGCGCATCTTTGTCGATACCGACGCGGATCTGCGCTTTATTCGACGCCTCAAGCGCGACATGGATGAACCCGGCCGCTCCTTGGACTCAATCGTCAACCAGTATCTGGCTACCGTGCGCCCCATGCACATGGAATTTGTCGAGCCCTCCAAGCGCTATGCCGATATCATCGTGCCGGCCGGCGGCCACAATCGCGTCGCCATGGAGATGATCGTGAGTCGCATCCACACGCTGCTGGAAGCCCACGAGTAGACAGGGCTGCGATCCTTGTCCCGCCAACCGCCCATGTCAACCCGCACCGCACCACTCCCGGTCACCATCGACGCCGGCCCGGCCGTCCACCAGACCGCGGGGCTGAGCCGCTACGCCACGGCGTGGTCGAACACCTGTGGCGCGAGCAGCGGGAGCACGTGACGCCAACGCTCTTCTACAACGCCCACAGCGATCACAGCCTGCCGCCTTCGCTGCAGGAGATCCCCACGCGCACGCTTGATGCCGGGCAGCTGGGCTGGCGATTGGGCGCGCTCGCTAGCCAACGGCTGGGGCGACCCCGCTATAGCTCTGCCATCCTCGGCACTGCCGCGCACGCGGGAGTCTACCACGCCACCGAGCACCTCCTGCCCCGGCTCCCTTGCCCCACGGTGCTGACCGTCCACGACCTGATCTTCGAACGCTATCCCGAGCACCACACGCGGCGCAACATGCTCTTTCTCAAGCAGGCTATGCCCATCTTTGTGGCCGCGGCCACGCGGATCATCGCCGTCAGCGAGCAAACCCGGCGCGACCTGGTCGAGTTCTATGCCACACCGCTGGAGAAGATCACCGTCGTTTATGAAGGCATCGACGCCGGTTTTGCGCCCGCGCCGCCCACGGAGATTGCGCGCGTGCGTGCGACGTACAGCCCGGAACGTCCATATTTGCTCATGGTGGGCACGCTGGAGCCGCGGAAAAATCATCTGACCGCGGTGCAGGCCCTGGCGCGACTCAAGGCCGCGGGGCAGCCGCATCGCCTGCTCGTCGTGGGTGGGGAGGGCTGGCTCTTTGATGAAATTCGTCGCCAGATTGAGGAACTGAGGCTGACGGAGGACGTACGTTTCGCCGGCTACGTGCCGGAGGGAGACCTGCCGCCGCTCTACAGTGGTGCAGAGTGCGTGCTCCTACCCAGCCTCTACGAAGGCTTTGGCTTTCCCGTATTGGAGGCTATGGCGTGCAATGCACCGGTCGTCTGCGCGGATGTGAGCAGCCTGCCCGAGGTCGCGGGCGACGCCGCGCTGCTCGTGCCGCCCACGGATGACGAAGCCCTTGCCGCGGCAATTGGCCGGGTGCTGAATGAGCCAGGGCTTGCAACGGCCCTGCGCCAGGCCGGGCGCATGCAGGCCGCACGCTTCACCTGGTCACGCTGTGCGGCGGAGACGGTCGCGGTCTACGCCTCCGCAGCCGAGGAGGCGGCACGCAAGCGTTGACCCGTCTGCCCGCCCCCTGTTGATGGGCTGGCGAGCGCTTGGATTCCCCTAGACTCGGTCGATCATGCCATGTAGGGCCCATACGCGCGCACGAACTCTTCGTACGCACTCTGGGCAAGCATTAATTCGTCGCCCGTTTCAGCCATCTTGCGCCGCAATCGCGACCAGAGCGCCTCCACGAGCACCGGCTGCGCAAAGGCCAGATTCTGCTGCTCTTGCGGATCATCCAGCACGTCGTAGAGTTCGAAGAAACATTCATCCTTGAAGAGGTCGACGATCAGCTTGTGGCGCCCGCGTACGAGGCAGCGCTGGAAATTGCCGCGCGCGCCGTTGCCGTCAAACTGGATAAAGATCTCCTCACGGTCGAGGGCGTGGCCCTGCTCAATCAGAGGCCGCAGCGAAAGGCCGGAGAGTGCTGCAGGCGGGGAGACATCGAGAAAGTCGCACAGCGTCGGCAGCACGTCGACGTGGCTGACGAGCGCGTCGCTCTGCGCAACCTGCGTCAAACCGGCGGGCAGCTTCACGGCCAGGTTGACGTGCGTCGACTCCTCATACATGCACATCTTCTGCCAGAGCCGGTGCGAGCCCAACATCTCGCCGTGATCGCTGGTAAAGAGGATCAGCGCGTCGTCATAGAGCCCGGCCTGCTTGAGTTCCGTGATGATGCGGCCTACGGCGTCATCGAGCAGCGCCACCAGGCCGGCGTAGACGCGCCAGATCTCGCGCCAGTCGTCGCGGCTGTAGCGGCTGCCAAAGTAGCCGGGCAAGTTGTAAAGCTGGAGCGGCGACTGGCGCGCAGACCAGCGCCCCACATTCTGGGGCAGTTCGATCTCGTCGACCAGCGAGTAGTAGGGTTCGGGAATGTGCAAAGGTGGATGGGGCGCCAGGAACATGGCGTTGAGCAGGAAGGGTTTGCTCCGATTGCGCGCGCGGATCGCGCAGCGACTGCTCGGTGATATAACCGTCGAAGAAGCAGTCAAGTCCCGGCGCATAGCAGCCGGTCGTAGGGATCGAATAGTCGCGCACACGCGTCACGCTGCCCTCGACCACCTCGGGCAGCGCAGCGCGATAGGCCCCACCGCCTGGCGCCGGGACGCCCCGCGCATGCAAGAAGGCATCGTAGCCATTTTCGAGCGAAAGCCAGCGCGTAGCGCTTGCGGGCTGCCGATCAAACTGATCGACCGTGTAGAGATGCTGCTTGCCCGTATGCCAGCTGTCCCACGTCCCCTCCAGCAGCGTGTAGAGGTTGGGCGTGCCCGCCTGCACTTCGCCATAGCGCCGCTCGCGTGGGTTCCACGGGTTGATGCGGCACCCGGTCTCGTTGGGGTAGCGCCCGGTGAAGAAGGCGCCGCGCGCCGGCACGCAGAGGGGCGAAGCGCAATAGGCGCGCGAGAAGACTGTGCTCTCCGCCATCAGCGCGCTGATGTGGGGCGTCAACGCGCCGATAAAGTCATGGCGCAGTTGATCCGCCATGATCACGACGAGATGGGGTCGCGCGGCCACAGACTAACGCCCCAGCCAGCCGCCGTCGACCGCCAGCACCTGTCCGTGCAGATAGGCAGAGGCGTCGGAGGCCAGAAAGACGGCCGCGCCGCCCAAATCGGCAGGCGTGCCCCAGCGGCCGGCCGGAATGCGTTCGAGGATTTGACGCGCGCGCACGGGATCTTTCTGCAGTGCGGCCGTGTTGTCGGTGGCCATGTAGCCGGGTGCGATCGCGTTGACGTTGATCGCAAGCGATGCCCACTCATTGGCCAGCGCCTTGGTCAAGCCGGCCATGGCGTGCTTGGACGCGGTGTAGGCGGGCACGGTGATGCCGCCCTGAAAGGAGAGCAGCGACGCGATATTGATGATGCGACCGCCGCTCTCCTGGGCCACCATCTGATTGGCTGCAGCCTGAGAGAGCAGCCAGACCGAGTTGAGATTGACGTTGAAGACGAAGTCCCAGTCCTCCTGGCTGTACGCCAGCGCAGGCGCGCGCCGAATCGTGCCGGCGTTATTCACGAGGATGTCGAGCCGGCCCAGCTCTTCGACCACTGCGTCGACCAGCGGCGGCGCAACGCTCGGATCGGCGAAGTCAGCTGCCAGAGCCAGAGAGCGCACGCCGGTCTGCGCAAGCGCGGCCAGGGTCTCCTCAGCCGCGCCGGAGCGGGAGGTCACCGCCACGTCCGCGCCGGCCTCGGCCAGGGCCAGCGCAATGCCCTGGCCCAACCCGCGGTTGCCGCCGGTGACCAGCGCCACCTTCCCGCTGAGATCGAATTTGTCCAGGATCATTGCGGCCTACCTCAGCTCATCCATGGCGACCATGTCCATGTCGGTGAAATCCTGATTCTCGCCGGCCATGGCCCAAATGAAGGTGTAGCTGCCCGTGCCCATGCCGGCGTGGATGGACCAGCTTGGCGAGATGACGGCTTCGCGGTCACGCATGACCAGATGGCGCGTCTCATCCGCTTCGCCCATGAGATGAAAGACGACGTTATCGGCGTCGATGTCGAAGTAGCAATAGACCTCCATGCGCCGTGCGTGGAGATGAGCGGGCATGGTGTTCCACATGTTGCCCGGCTCCAGCAGCGTCATGCCCATGACCACCTGGCAGGACTGTGCGCCGTCAGGATGAATGTACTTGTAGATCGTGCGCTCGTTGGAGTTGAGGGGATCGCCCAGGTGCACGGGCTCGGCATCATCGATTTTGAGATGAACGGTAGGATGGGCCGCATGGGCCGGGGCGCTGAAAAGATAGAATTGGGCTGGATCCCCTGCGGCGTCGCTGGCGAAGGTGACGGACTGTGCGCCCTTGCCGACGTAGAGACCGTCGCGCTTGGCCAGACTGTACGTCTCACCGTCGACGCTGATTGTCCCGGCGCCGCCGACGTTGATAATGCCGACCTCCCGGCGCTCGAGGAAGTAGTCGGCGGCCAGCTCGTGCTTGTCCGCCTCCAGCGCGACCGTGGCGGCAACCGGCACGGCGCCGCCCACAATCACACGGTCGATATGGGAATAGACGAGGGTCAACTTATCGGCCACAAAAAGATCGCCGATGTGGAACTGTTGACGCAATTCATCGGTTGTCATCCGTTTGACTTGGTCCTGATGGGCCGGATAGCGCATTTCCATTTGGTTACTCTCCTAATTGTTGCAGCCATGACGGCGATTGTTGGCGATTGTTCATGAACGGTTCATTGCGGAAAGACTACTTCCGGTCGTGTAACGGCGCGACCCCGTGCAATCGCCTGTAGCGAGGGAGGAGCAGGCCCCCATCGCCACGAATCCTCGATTATCCGGTAGGCGTTTGAAGTCCGGCACACGGCGAGGTTGCGGTGATTATTTGCCCCAGAAGTCGATGTCGTAGCCCGTGAGCCAGGTGAGTGCTTCCATGAAGAAGTAGTCGCCAAAGAGCGTGTAGCGTTCGGCCCACTCCGGCTTGCGCGCATGATAGCTGCTGTCTTGCAGCAGCCCTTGAACGCCCTCGGGGCACGCATCGAAGGCTGCATCGAGCTGGGCGTCGATCAGCTGATTGGCCGCAGCCGCATAGGCGGCACCGGCCTCACCCTCCACCAGGCCGGCCAGGCGCAGGAGTCCGCAGGCAGCAATGGCTGCGGCAGAGGTGTCGCGGATGGGCGGCTCTTGGGGCGGCAGGCGGAAATCCCACAGCGAGACGTAGTCGGGCGTAATCTCGGCCAGAAAGCGATCGGCCGCCCTGCGACTGGCGGCAATGAACTCTTCCTCGTCGCTCCATTCTGCCGCCATGGCAAAGCCGGCAATCGTCCACGCCTGGCCGCGTGACCAGAGTGAATCGTCAGAGTAGCCCTGGACGGTCTTGGGCCCCACGGGTTCGCCCGTCTGCGGATCAACATAGAAGGTGTGGCAGGTGCTGCCGTCGGGACGCATAATGTAGCGTTCGGTGGTGCGCGCATGCGCGCTGGCGGCCGCGGCATAGCGCGGATCGCCCGTCTCGGCGCCGGCCCAGTAGAGCAGCGGCAGATTCATCAAGCAGTCGACAATAAAGCGCCCGTGCTCTTTGGGATCGCCAATTTCGCCCCAAGCCTGGATATAGCCGCCATTGGGATTGTAGCGTTCCAGCAGACGTGCGGCCACGACCAGGCCCAGCTCTCGGGCCTCCTGTGAATCGGTCAAGAGATACTGGGCGCGGGCACTGAGCGTGAAGAGAAAGCCCAAATCGTGGGTGATCCGCACGTTGTTGGCCAGGCGGCGGCGGAAACTATCGAGATGCTGCTCAGCCGCCTGGCGATAGAATGCGTCCTGCGTGCCGGCATAGGCGAGCCACAGTTCACCCGTCCAGAAGGCGGTCATCCAGTGGTCATTGTCGCCCAGGACGTAGCCGTCCCCATCATCGCCGACGAAGGGAAACTGTTCGCCGAAGATGGCTACGTTGTCGCGCACGCGCTGCCGGCAGATCTCCAACGCGCCCGCACGCGTGATTGTTTTGGCTGTCATGGTGAAAAAACTCCTTTATAAATGACGTCCCCGACGGTGGCCCGCCATGCGCCAACCACCTGAGTGCGACTGGCCGGCGTCGGGGACGCGTGGTGTGACTGGTGCGTTCGGTGTCCGCAACTGGAGCTACTGCTTGACGGCGCCCTGCAGGCCATTGACGAATTGATTTTGGAAGATCAGAAAGACGATAAGTACCGGCACGATAGAGATCAGCGTGCCTGCGGCAAAGCCCGGCCAGTCAAACGAGTATTCCCCCTGGAAGGCAAACATGCCCACGGCCAGCGTGCGCAGTTCGGGCCGGCTGAGCGTAAAGACCAGCGGAATATTGAACTCATTCCATGAGGAAAGAAACTGGAAGATGGCCACCGTGCCGATGATAGGACGGGCCAGGGGCAGGGCCACGCGAAAGGTCTGCCAGAAGCTGGCGCCGTCCATCTTTGCCGCCTCAAAGAGTTCAGGCGGAATCGTGCTGAAGAAGCCGGCAAAGAGCAGGACGTAGAGCGCACCGCCCCCCGACATGGCCAGGATGACGCCGGCGCGCGTGTTGAGCAAGCCCAGATTTTGGATCAGCTTGAACTGGGGCAGGATGATGGACGCAATCGGGATAAAGAGCGTGCTCAGGATAACCGCATACATGATGTTGCGGCCGGGAAAGCGGTAGCGCGCAATCACGTAGCCAAACATTGCCGTGCTAATGAGCACGATCGCGGTCGAAGTCACCGAGTAGAGCAGGGTGTTGAAAAAATATTCGTTGAACTGCGCCTCCGTCCAGGCGCGGGGAATGTTGGAAAACTCCCATTGTTGGGGAATCAGCCGCACGCCGGAACTGAACATCTCGGCCTGGGTCTTGAAGGCCGAAAAGAAGGACCAGAAGAAGGGGTAGAGCCAGAAAAACGAGATAAAGAAGAGGATCGAGAGCGTGATCAAATTGTAGCGCGCAAAGCGATTGAAGCGCGGCGATCCTTTGGATGTTGTACTCATTTGAATCTCCCTCGATCAGGCGTACGCGTCGAGACGCGATTGACAAAGTAGCCCTGAACCGTGACCGCAAGCAGCACGGTAATGCCAAAGAGCACCGCGGCCGCGCTGGCATAGCCGTAGCGGAAGGGCGCGCTGGCAAAGCCCATACGATAAATGAAGTAGGAAACCACGTAGGTGGTCTGCCCGGTCCACCGCCCGTCATGGCAACGATAAGGCCAAAGACCTTGAGGCCGTTGACAAATGAGAGGAAGACAATCAGGACCGCCACCGGCCGAATCGTCGGCAGGGTCACGTAGCGGAATTTATGCCACTCATTGGCGCCGTCGATGGCGGCCGCTTCATAGAGCGTGTCGGGCACGCCCAGAGCGCGGCCATCCAGTAGATCATGTACTGACCGAAGATCTGCCAGACGGAGACCAGGATCACCGACCACATCGCCAGATCGGGATCGCCCAGAAAATCGATTGGACGATCGATCAGGCCGACTGTCATCAAGAATGCATTGACCGCGCCGTTAGCAGGCGAGAGCAACACCTTGAAGATGAGGCCGGCCATGGCAACCGGAATGACCAGAGGGGAGAAGAAGATTGTGCGGATGACAACCTTTAGTTTGAGCCAACGCTGGGTCAGGATGATGGCAACCAGCAGCGAGAGCGGCAGCTTTAGCGCAGTATTGGCCAGAGAAAAGAGAAGCGTGTTCCAGAAGGCGTTGCGGAACGATGGATCACGCGCAATGTTGATGTAATTCTCCAGACCGATGAAGTCGTCCATCGGCGAGATGCCGTTCCAGTCATACAGGGAATAAAGAATGGTTGCGGCCAGCGGCCACAGCGTAAAGCTGGAGTAGAGAAGGGCAAAGGGCAGGAGAAAAAGCAGAATCCATGGTGTATCTGAGCGCTGGACGCGCATGGCAAAGGGAATGGATTCACGCCGTCTGAGCCGCCTGGATTTCTTCGTCGGCGCCGACTGCGCCACGCTGATTTGGGTCATACTTCGGTTCCTTTGGCGCTCCAAGCGGGCGGAGCAAAGTCCGATGACGATTGCAGTTGGTGCCGGAGAGGTCGTTCAGATCTCCCCGGCACGGACCAGAGACGCCTCGATTGTCGAGAGGGCCTTGGTCTGTGCCGGGGACGTTTCCAACGAACACTCACCGGCGCCTAACGTGCGCCGTCCCCGCTATGCATTCATCATTGCTACTAAGTGATTCTCTCGCAACGTTCGTGTGTCAATTTCCCAGCAGGGGTCAGGACGAATTGGTCGAGAAGAGCAACCGCTTGACCCCTTCCAGGAAGTTCAGAGTTTTGGCGAGAAGTCCACTTAGTTGTACATGTCCGGGGTGTAGTCGGCCATGTAGTCAAACTCAGGGAACGCGTAGCAGTCAATCGAGTTGCCCTCTTCGGCCAGCTGTGCCTGGAAAGCCTCGTTCTTGGCGGCAGCGATCTCAGCAGCGACGTCACTGAAGTCTTCGCCTTCAACCAGTGCCAGCTGCATCTCTTCCCACTCCCAACCGGGGCGAATCTGATCGGCCGCAATTTGCGCGGTGGAGGCCGCCACTTCAGGGCAGGCAAGGATCGGCTGCGGGTAGATCACCTTGAACTGCGCATTCTCGGGGTCGGTGGCCATGGCGGCCAGCGCGCTCAGGTAGGGATCTTCCATGTTTGACATGTCGGCGAACTGCAGCGTGCCGAAGCCTTCATTGACGTAGCCCTGGGCGTAGTAGCCGTCGGGACGGGTGATGAATTCGATGAAGGCCGATGCTTCTTCCGGATACTCGGTTTGGCTGCTGATGAAGGTGCGCACCGTGCCGAGCGGATTCTCGGATTGCGCGCCGGTGTAGCCCTCGTCAGGCGTAATCGACAGCGCCATGCCGACGTTCTCATTGTCAAAGCCCATGCCGTTGAGCACACTGGGCATCCAGGCGCCACCGAAGTAGAAGCCGGCCTGGCCGCTGCCCATGGCGGCGCGTGCGGTTGCTTTGTCATAGACGCCGGGCAGAACGTACTCGTTTTCGTACAGGGACTGGATGTAGTTGAACGATTCGAGGTGACGCGGGTCATCGATGTTATAGCGACCGGCCTGGTAATCGAACAGGTCACTGGTGTACGCAGGGCCGGCAATGCCGATCCAGATGCGCTGCAGCTCATTCGCCGGCTGCATGGGGTTGGAAAGGCAGTAGGCGTCGGTGTTTTCGGCGATCGCGGCGCAGGCTTCAAGGAATTCACCGCGCGTTGCGGGCGGGTTTTCAGGATCCAAACCGGCCTGTTCCAGAATCTCCTTGTTGAAGAAGAGATATCCTCCACCCCAAATTGCGCTATCCTGCAGCGGGAAGGAGTAGAGATCTTCACCAATGCGGGTCACACCCTCGGCGAACGAACCCTCGGGCCAGCGGCTCATCCAGTCCTCGGGCATGTTCACCAGCGGCTGCGCCCAGTCTAGTTCCTGCAGCTCGCTGAGGTGCGTCAAAGTGGAGACGCCATCATAAAAGAAGATATCCGGCGATTCACCACTCTGAAAGGCCAGCGGCAACGACTCCGTGTGCTGGGGCAGCGCCCGGGTCTGCCAATCAACCGTCACGTTGGGATATTCCTCCTTGAAGGCTTCCGCCACACGATCGTAAAACTCTTCCTGCTCCTGAGACCAGTTCCAAACGGTCAACGTAATCTCTTCAGCCGGCGCATCGGCGGCCGCTTCTCCGGCGGCGTCGGTAGCACCATCATCGGCGGGCGCAACGGCCGGCGCAGCACAGGCCGAAAGCAGCAGCATGAGGGCGATCAGCAAGAAGCTGATGACGGGTAGACGCTGATAGGATTGATTCACGACTTCCTCTCCTTTTTTAGACAACAGAAAATGTAGACAACAGACAACAGATACAGACAGAGTTGGTCAGGGCCCACTATACGGCCGCGGGCCTGAATTAGCCGCCCGGCGGGGCGGTTGATTCCCGGATCACCAGGCGGGTGGCCAGCGTAACGCTACGCACCTGCGCCTGGGGGTTGGCGAGGCGCCTAAGCAGCATGCGCACGGCCTCGGCGCCATCATCTTGAGCGGAATGTTGACCGTGGTCAGCCGCGGATCCATGGCGCTGGCTTCAGGGACATCATCAAAGCCGACGACCGACAGGTCATTGGGCACATAAAGTCCGCGAGCGGGCCGCTTCCGACGCGCCGATGGCGGAGAGATCGTTGCCGGCAAAGATCGCCGAAGGCGGCTGCGGCTCAGCCAGCAGGCGCAGCGAGGCCTCATACCCGGCACGCTGCACATAGTCGCCCGGCCCCACCAGCCGCTCATCAAAGGCAATGTCGGCGTCGGCCAGGGCAGATTGATAGCCGGCCAGACGGTCCAGGGACGAAGCCCGTCCGTCCGGACCGCGCAAAAACGCAATGCGCCGGTGGCCGAGTTCAATCAAGTGGGTGGTGGCGTCGTAGGCTCCCTGGTAGTTGGTCTGGCTGACCACAGGCTGGCCGGCGCCTGCCTGCTCGCTGCCCAGGAGCACAAAGGGCACCCCTGCGTGGTCGAAGTAGATCCAATGCCAGCTTTGGGCGGCGCCATCACCATGATGATCAGCCCGAAAAGAAAGCCGGTCGTGGTGCGCTCGATGAGCGACTGCTCGCGGCCGGCCATGCTGTGATGGGGAAACATGAGGACGCTATAGTTGGCCTTGTGCTAGTCTTCATCGACCAGCTCGGCCAACTCGCCTACGTAACTGCCGCTGACGTCGGGCAGGAGCAGCCCCACGAGCCGCGACGATGCGCCGGCCAGGCGCCGAGCCAACTGATTTGCCACGTAGCCGAGCTTCTAAACGGCGGCCAGGACGGCCACGCGCGTGCTGGCCTTGGTATAGCCGCTGTCATTGAGCACGCGCGAGACGGTGGCGTGGGATACACCGGCTTCACGGGCGACATCGACGATCGTTGCTTTGGTTGCGTTGGAGGCAAGTTTGGCACACATAATGAACACGCTTTCACAAAATAGCGCGAAAAAGGTACATATGGGAGCAATATTTGCGTTTACTGGGTGGGTTTGTGTCCAGTACACTATGTACACGTGAACACATTTGCATCATATCACGGCCCTGTTGGGCTGTCAAGGGTCAATTTTCAGGAAGTTTCATTCCAATTGCGTCCCGAATATTCACTTGTCATTTCGACCGGCGGGAGAAATCTCACGCGTCAACGCCAGGCCCGTTTCGTAAGCGTGCAAGATGCCTCCACCCAGGTCGGCATGACAGCCGGACGGCTGGGGTTCCGCGCACTGTCGGGGGTCAGGGCAAAACGCTGCGGATTTCGCGCAATTCCCCGCCCCGGCTGTACGATCAATCTGCATCATGTCATCATTGCCTTTCAATCAACCGGTCTCACCCTTCAGATGCGGCCTCATCCTCCAGATGCGGCCTCATCCTTCAGATGAGAAAGGACGATCTCCTTGCGAGT
>CAWEEJ010000068.1:0-71504 GCA_963807905.1 uncultured Chloroflexia bacterium
ACTCGTTTATCTAGACGCAGCACATTATGAAAGGTTCACCATGAGCGGCAACTCAACCTACTCCTCTGCCCCCGTTGTCAACGGCACAAATGGCAGCTACGCGCCCTACGCCAACGGCAACAGCGTCGACGGAAAAGTCGAGGTCTCTGTACCCGAGCAGATCGTCAAGCGTGATGGTCGCCAGATGGAGTTTGACCCCCAACGCATTGAGACTGCGCTCCTGCGCTGTTTTAATAGCCTCAATCTCGAGCCCGACACGCCCCTTGCAGAGTTGACCCAACGCGCAGTCAACATCGTGGCGGCCAAGTACAAGGTTCCCAGCGTTGAGCAGGTCCAGGACATCGTGGAAATGGTGCTGCTGGCTGCCGGCGAATACGAAGCAGCCAAGCATTACATCCTCTATCGAGCAGAGCGCGCCCGCATGCGCGTCGAGCGCCCCATTCCCGAAGATGTGCGCAATGCCTTTGCCGCCTCAGATGAGTACTTTCCCAGCCAGCTGCAGAAGTTTCAGTACTACGATAAATATGCGCGCTTCAATTACGGGCACATGCGGCGCGAGACGTGGATCGAGACGGTCGATCGCGCAGTCGACTTCCTGCGCGAGTTGTCTGAAGACAAGTTGCCCGAGGATGATTATGCCCGCCTGCGCGAGAGCATTCTCACGATGCAGGGCATGCCATCCATGCGCCTGCTGGCTATGGCCGGTTCAGCCGCGCGGCGCAGCAATATCACGATCTATAACTGTTCATACATGCCGGTCGACAGCCTCGACGCCTTTGTGGAAGCGCTCATCATCTCCATGAGCGGGTGCGGTGTTGGCTACACGGTCGAGCGTTCCTATGTCGAGGAGTTGCCACGCGTCATGCGTCAGAGCGGCGAGGCGCCCATCCAATTCCAGGTGCCCGACTCGGCCGACGGCTGGGCCGAAGCCCTGCGTCTGGGTCTGCAGACCTGGTTCGACGGCGGCGATGTGGAGTTCGACTTCTCGATCGTGCGGCCGGCCGGTGCGCCGTTGCTGACCAAAGGCGGCCGCGCCTCGGGACCGGAACCGCTGCGCACGATGCTCAACTTCGTGCGTGATCGCGTTTTGGCCCGCCAGGGTGGCTTCCTGCGCCCGCTGGACGGTCACGACATCATGTGTGCGGTGGGCGGGGCCGCGGTCTCCGGCGGCGTGCGTCGCACGGCCATGATCGCCCTCTTTGACTTTGATGACGACGAGATGCGTCAGTGCAAGAATGCCAAAAACATTGTCGGTAACGAACAGCGCTGGAACGCCAACAACTCCGCAGTCTGGCCTGATCGAGATTTAAGCCAGTCCGAGATCACCCGCTACCTGCTGGAGATGGTCGAGTCCGGTACGGGCGAGCCGGGCATCTTCAGCCGCCGTGCGGCCATCAATACGCTGCCCGACCGGCGCAAGCCAGCCGACTTCGGCACGAATCCGTGCGGCGAAATCGTCCTGCGCCCCTACCAGTTCTGCAATCTGAGCATTGCCGTGGCGCGGCCTGACGACAACCTGGAAACGCTCAAAGAGAAGGTGGAATTGGCTACCATTATCGGCACGATTCAGTCGGCCGGCACCCACTTCCCGGGTCTGCGGCCGCAGTGGCAGCAAAACTGCGAGGAAGAGCGACTGTTGGGCGTCGACATCAACGGCCAGATGGATTCGGAACTTGCCCGCGATCCTCAAGTGCAGGAAGAACTGCGCCTGCATGCCGCTGCCGTCAACAAAAAATACGCCGAGATGCTGGGGATCAACCAGTCGACGTCAGTGACCTGCGTCAAGCCCTCCGGCAACTCGTCGCAACTGCTCAACTGCTCGCCAGGCGTCCATCCGCGCTGGGCGCCCTACTACGTGCGCAATGTGCGTGTCGGCACCCATACGCCCGTCTACAAGGTGCTTCGTGACGCGGGTCTGCCCATGGATCCTGAAAATGGCCAGACTGCCGATAACGCGACAACGTGGGTCGCCCACTTCCCGGTCAAGGCGCCGGAAGGCGCCATCACGCGCAACGACCGCACGGCGCTGGAGCAGTGCAATTACTGGCTCCAAGTCAAGACGCATTGGACCGAGCACAACCCGAGCGTTACGATCACCTACCGCCAGGATGAAGTAATCGACATCATCAAATGGGTCTGGGAAAACCAGGACAAAATCGGCGGCATGACCTTCCTGCCCGCCTTTGATGCCCAGTATGATCAGATGCCGTATGAGGAAATTACCGAAGAAGAATATCTGAAGCTGGCGCCAAAATTCCCCAACGTCGACTTCTCCAAGCTCTGGCGCTACGAGCAAGAAGACTACACCACCGCTGCCCAAGAACTGGCCTGCCTCGGCGGCCATTGTGACATCATTTAATTTCGAAATGGGGATTTCGGATCGGGGATTGTAACTCAGACTCTTCTGGGCTAACAATTCCGATCCGAAATCCCCATTCGCCAATCCTCAATCAACTTAGTCGCGCAGTTCGCGTTTGAGGATCTTGCCCGTTGCTGTCATGGGAAGCGCATCGCGGAGTTCGATGATGCGCGGGTATTTGTAGCCGGCCATATTCTCTTTACACCAGACGACGAGCTGGTCGGCGGTTGCGCTTTGCCCATCCTTGAGAATCACAAACGCCTTGATCTCTTCACCATGACTGTCGTCCGGCACGCCGATCACGGCCGCCAGGCTGACGGCCGGGTGGGTCATCATCACCTCTTCCACCTCGCGCGGGTAGACGTTGAAGCCACCGCGGATGATCATGTCCTTGACCCGATCGGCAATGTATAAGTAGCCGTCTTCATCGAAGTAGCCGATATCGCCTGAATGAAACCAGCCGCCCCCCATGCACTCTGCCGTGGCTTCGGGACGGTTATAGTATCCCTTCATGATGTTATGGCCTTGAATGACAATTTCGCCTAGTTCGCCCTGGGCTACGTCATTATCGTCAGCATCGACCACACGCACGCCGATGCCCCAAATCGGCAAGCCGACGGAGCCGGGCTTGCGTTCGCGGTCAGGCCGGTTGAAGGTCGCCACGGGGCTCGTCTCCGACAAGCCGTATCCCTCCAGAATCTTGACCGTAAATTTTTCATCAAAGGCGCGCATCACTTCCACCGGCATGGCCGAACCGCCGGAAACGGCAACAAGCATGTTCTGCGAAATCTTGTCCAGATCAAACTTCTCCTCAGAGCCGGGGTGGTTGAGAATCGCCCAGTACATGGTCGGCACGCCGGCGAAACAGGTGATCTCGTCGCGCTCCATAGTCGCCAATGCAGCTTCGGGGTCGAAGCGGGGCAGCAAGCTGAGCGAGGCACGCTGGTAGAAGCCGGCGTTCATTTGGCAAGTCTGGCCAAAGGAGTGGAAGAGGGGCAGCGTAATCAGATGCCGATGATGCTCGTCTTTCACAAACAGGCTTTCGGCGCTGACCATGGCGTTCATCACCATGTTGGAATGGCTGAGTTCGGCGCCTTTGGGCTGGCCGGTCGTGCCGCTGGTGTAGAGAATCACCGCCGTGTCTTGCGCGTCGGTGGGTACGGTGTTGAAGACGGGCGCCTTGCCATGCATGGCCTGCCCCAGCGTCATCGTACCCTCAATGGGCGACGGCCCGGCCGGATCGGCCGTAATCATGAAGAAGTGCTCGCACGCGTCCACTTGCTGGAAGCCCTCGTAGCCCATCTGCGCCATGGGCAGATCAGCCGTGCCCTGAAAACAGAAGTAGGCCTTGGCATCCGAATCGCTCAGGTGATAGGCAATCTCTCGCCCCTTGAGCAACACGTTGAGCGGCACCACCGTTGCACCAGCTTTGAGAATCCCATAGTAAACGATGGGAAAATAGGGCAAATTTGGACAACCTAGCGCCACTTTGTCGCCGCGACCGATACCCCGCTCGGCCAGTGCACCCGCCACCTGGTTGGCCGCCCCGTTGACCTGGGCATAGGTGAGTCTGGTTTCGCTAAAGATCACGGCCTCGCGCGCGGGTACTTGACGCGCGCTTTCTTCCAGCATCGTAGCAAGATTCAACATGGGCTTCTCCTTGGGTTGCGATCATCAAAAGGTAAGACAACGGACGCCGGGCATAGCGAAGTCAACTCTCGGCGCAGGCGGCATAGGGCTACAAATGCATAGCGCTACCAATGCATAGCGCTACCAATGCGTAACAACATATAGACTTGTCGATGGATGCAATGGCTACAGGCCACATTCAACCCGAAAGGGCAGGATCCGTCAAGCACGACAGATCGCGCGCCTTTGGGATTCTTGACTTGGCAATAGGCGGGGAAATGCTATGCGTACAATTCCGCGATGGCGCGCTCGCTAAGCGGGCGCCTTGCCAATCGAGTGCTCTACGCGCCATCTTCCGCTTGCAGCCAGATCACTTGGTATGGCTCCAGGTAGAGATGCTCATCCTTCAACACGACCGGGCGGTCGCTAATCAGTTCGGTAAAGCGATAGGTGAGGCCGTATAAACGCAACTCGTTGGTGTCAATGCGTTGGCCGTGCTCGGAGAAATTAGCCGCCACCAGGACACGCTCTTCACGCTCCTCTGCGCTATGCGTGCGCAGAAATGCAAAGACATGATCTGAGCCCACATCGATAACGCGCATGTCGCTACCGGCCAAGCCGGGCGTGGCCTTGCGCAATTCGATGAGCCGGCGCAGCTCCTGGTAAATGCGTCCTTCTACTGTCTCCGGGTCATCGCGCTGCGCCATCTTTTCCCAGTCTGTGGCTGGACGGTGAACCCAGCGGCTGTCGTCCGCCTTGGCCGGATCAAGTCGATAGTGGTAATCGTTGAGCGTACCTACTTCATCACCCAGGTAGATCAGCGGAATGCCGCCAATCGAAAGAATAATTGCGTGCAGCAGAAGAATACGGCGAACGGCTAGCTCAACCTCTGCCGCGTTTTGCTCCTGCAAGCCCATTTCCAGCCCGGCCAGAGAAGCCAGCGTACCTGAGATGCGTGCGTCACCCGTGCGCTGGTTCTCCTGGAAGGGCAGACCCCGGGCAAAACTGCCGTCGAAACGGCCAGTATAGAAGGCATTGAGAAAGCGCCGGTGATCATAGCCGTTGATGCCCAGCGCCGCCGCATCGCCATCGTCAAAGGTCCAACCGATATCATCGTGCACGCGCACGTAGTTGACCCAGGCACAACCCGCGGGAATTTTGAAGCGATCGCGGAAGGCGTAGCCCAACAGCTTCACGTCGCGTGTCGCCAGGCTATTCCACAGCAGGGCCATGAGTAGCGGGTTGTACGAGAGCTGACACTCATCCAGGCTGATGTAGCGATTCACTTCGTCGGGGTGGACGATGGCTTCGGACTTGAAGAGCAGGGCGGGCGCGGCAATGCGCAGCAGCGCGTTGAAGGCCTGGACGAGCAGATGGGCCTCGGGCAAATTTTCACCGTCTGTGCCCAATTCCTTCCACGTGAAGGCCAGGGCATCAAGCCGTAGCACCTCAGTCCCGGCATTGGCCAAGTAGAGCATCTCTGCAGCCATGTCGTGGAAGACCGCAGGGTTACGGTAGTTGAGATCCCATTGAAATGAGTTGAAGGTCGTCCATACCCAGCGATCGATCTCCGGCTTGTAGGTGAAGCTGCCCGGATGCTGATCGGGAAAGATCTCGCGGAGGGTAGCGTCATACTGATCGGGCATCGTGCGGTCGGGGAAAAGAAAATAGTAATCCTCATGCCCAGGCTCGCCCGCCTTTGCACGCTGCGCCCAACGATGATCGTCTGCAGTGTGGTTGAAGATGAAGTCCAAGACCAGGCTTATGCCGGCTGCGCGCAGCTCTGCCGCCAGCGCACGCAAGTCGTCCATGCTCCCCAACTCGGCACTGACTTCCCGGTAGTCGCTCACGGCATAGCCGCCGTCGTTGTCGCCGGGCGGCGCTTTGAACAACGGCATGAGGTGTAAATAGGTAACGCCCAGTTCCTGAAAATAGGGAATCTGATTGCGCACCCCGTCAAGATCGCCGGCAAACAGATCGACATAGCAGACGGCGCCCAGCATCTGTTCTGACTGATACCATGTTGGATCAGCTTCGCGGGCGGCGTCCAGCATCTTCAACTCTCCTGGCCGCTCCAGCCAGGCAGCGGCGGCCAAAGCCATAATTCGTTCGAGGTCATAGAAAAAATCGTAGCGCTCGCCGTAGAGTTGCACCAATAGGCCGAAGAGACGGGGAAAATGCGTCGTTAGCCGGCGCTCGAAAACGGTCCATTCCTGGGCGTCGGCTGCGGCGGCAAACGCATGCTCCAGCCGTGGCAACAGGCGCGCCAATGAGCGCTGCGCTTCCAGGTCAACCTTGCTCGCATCAATCACGTTCATCTGTTCCCTCATTCATGTGAACTATGTTTCATGTGAACTATGTACTGTGGATAGAACGCCGATGGGGTGGAGCCTGCGGGTCAGGGACAGGAGAAACCCTGCGTCGATCCGCGACATCTACAATACCAACATGCCATCACTTCTTCCTTGCCAGCAAGATCAGATGATCGCTGGCACTGTGATAGGGTTCGCCATCAAAGTCGCCCAGTACGTCCTCTACCTGAAAACCGGCAACTTGGAGCATAAGCTCGGCTTCGCTGCGCCAAAGAAAACGGAGTGGAAAGGGACACAGCGTACGCTTGACCATGCCGTCAGCCAGGATTTCTTCGTAGATGAAGAGCGTCTCCTGAATCTGTTCCGCCAGGTCAAAGGTGCGCACGCTCCATTTGAGCACGTCGGCCCCGGTCGCCTCATCCACCCACTGATCAGCCAGCTCCTGAACGCCATTCACGGCCAGAAGACGCGTCAAATCCGGATTAAAGAGATCGATGAGCAGCAGGCCATCGTCTGCCAGGTGAGCATGCACGCTGCGCAAGCAGGCAAGCTGCTCTTGCTGCGTGGTGAGGTGCATGAGCGTGTTGCTAGTGCAGAAGGCAAACTGGAAATTACGTTCGTCCAAAGCAAAATCCCGCATGTCGGATTGGACAAGCGTGACCCGTTCCTCCAGATCCTCTGCGTCCAATTTACGCTGGGCGATCGCCAGCAGCGCCGAACTGATGTCGACGCCCGTCAGCGTGTGGCCGGCAGCAGCCAAGGGCACGAGCATGCGCCCCGTGCCGCAGCCAAGCTCCAGGACAGGATCGCCCCATTCATCGGCCAGCGCGACAATCAATTCCAGGTCATCGTCATAGTGACGGTAATCATCATCATAGAAGCGGGCAAAGCGATTAAATAGCGGTACGTCGTGCATTGGAAGCCTTCACGGGAGAGGTGATATAAAATTGGCGGTGGCGGCGCATCGGCTTGCCTGGGTTTGCGACGCAAAGCCGCGGCCGTTTCCCCGGGGATCATACCGAATCATAATGCTTTCAACAAGGGCGAAATTTTGAAAATGCGATCAAATGAGCTATAATCGCAGAGATACGCACGCATAGCCGACCTGCTCAGACAACGAGTTGCGGGTCGGCCATTGCTTTGTAGACGTCCAACGCTTTGGAGTTGAGCCCAACAGCTTATCAACTTTCCCACAGCGTAGGAGAAACGTACGGCGCCCGTCTGCAGTGTACTGAAACCAAGCGCTCGTAGCATTCGTTTTGATGCATAGTCCCGCAAAGCCAATCGAGCCCATCACCATAGCCGGCCACGATGTACGGGCACGGATGTTTTTCATTTTGGAGAAAGTGTATTCACATGAGTACTGAACAGAACAAGGTCTATCTGACACCAGAAGGACTGACGAAAGTCGAAGAAGAGTTAGAATATCTTACCGGCACGCGGCGCCGGGAAGTTGCGCAGATGATCGCCGAGGCCAAGGCGGAAGGCGACATCAGCGAAAATGCTGGTTATGATGAGGCCAAAACTGCACAGGGTTTCCTGGAAGGGCGAATTCGCGAGCTTGAGAATGTGCTCAAGAACGCCGAAGTCATCCAGGAAAGCAACGGTCCGGCCAGCCGCGTTGACATCGGTCGCACGGTCGTGATTCGCGAGGTAGGGAGCGACTACGAAGAAACCTACACCATCGTCGGCTCCATGGAGGCGGATCCGACCAATGGTCGTGTCTCGAATCAGAGTCCCATGGGCCAGGCGCTCCTGGGCAAGAAGATCGGGCAGGAAGCGGTTGTGTCTTCACCCGCCGGCGAAATCAGCTTCGAAGTCGTCAAGATCGAGTAAAGGGCGGCGGAAAACGCAGATTCAGCGGACAGCGGCTGAGTTGTGAGCATACATCGCCATCGTCAAAATCGCACCAGTGTAAGCAAGGATGTCGTCGTGGTTGATTCAGTACAGGATCTCTTTGACCCGGAACGCCTGACCGATCAGGAACAGGCGCGCCTTTCAAACCTAGAAGCGCTGCGTGCGGCGGGGATAGAACCCTATCCGGCCCGAGTCAAGCGTACCCACACCATTGCCGAAGCCCGCGCACTCTACGAGAGCGGCGAGGCTGGCGATGACCCGGTAAGCGTGACGGGGCGACTCAAGCGCATCCGCGTGATGGGCAAGATGAGCTTCGCCGATCTTGAAGATGGGACAGGCCAGATTCAGCTGGTGGTCAAGCGCGACAACCTGGCCGACGGCTGGTACAACACGATCTGGAAGAAACTGGTTGATCTGGGCGATTTTGTGGGCGCGACCGGGCCGCTGATGACGACCAAGACTGGCGAGACCAGTATCGATGTCCACGACATTCAATTCTTGTCCAAAGCGCTCAAGCCCATGCCCGACAAGTGGCACGGCGTCAAAGATGCGGAAACGCGCTATCGACGACGCTACGTCGATCTGCTGGGCAATCCTGAGGTGCGGGAAATCTTTCGCACGCGTGCGGCCATCATTCGCGGGCTGCGCGACTATCTGGATCGTGAGGGCTTTCTGGAAGTCGAAACGCCGGTGCTCCAGCCGATTTACGGCGGCGCCGCGGCGAGGCCCTTCGTCACCCACCACAATCAGCTGCACCAGGATCTCTACTTGCGCATTAGCTTCGAGCTATATCTCAAGCGACTGCTCGTCGGCGGCTTTGACGGCGTTTACGAAATTGGACGAGACTTTCGTAACGAAGGCGTTAGCTTCAAGCACAACCCCGAGTTCACCCAACTCGAATTTTATGAAGCCTACGCTGACTACGAAGACGTCATGCGCCGAACAGAGGAGATGATCGCTCATGTGGCCCTACAGGTCACCGGCGGCCTCCAGCTTGAATGGCAAGAGCACGTCATCGACTTGACGCCACCGTGGACACGTCTGCCCTTGCGCCAGGCGATTCTCGACGCCACGGGCATCGATTACGAAGCGTATCCCGATGCAGAATCTCTGGCAGCGGCCATGCGCGAGATCGGGCATGACCCCGATCCCAACAGCAATTGGGGCAAGCTGGTCGACAGTTTGATGGCCAAGCATGTGGAGCCCCATCTGATTCAGCCGACCTTCTTGATCGACTACCCGCGTGACGTCAGCCCTCTGGCCAAGGGGTCTGACGAAGATCCGCGCCAGGTGGAGCGTTTTGAAGGCTTTATGGCCGGCATGGAAGTCTGCAATGCTTTTAGCGAACTCAACGACCCGATCGATCAGCTACAGCGCTTTGTGGATGAGGGCTATCGTGCGGCGCATGGCGACGATGAGGCCCACCCGATCGACATTGATTACATTGAAGCGCTCTCATATGGCATGCCGCCCGCCGGCGGCTTTGGCATGGGCGTCGACCGCCTGACCATGCTCTTCACCAACACCGATACGATTCGCGAAGTGCTGCTCTTCCCACACTTGCGGGCACGTGAAGAAGTCGATCCCCAGGTCAAGGACGAGGTAGTCGTTGAGGGAGAATAGGCCCGTGATGCAGAATCAGACGCACGCCGGCGCGGCAAGCTCCAAAACGGCACTCATTCTGCACAAACATCTGTCTCCGATCGCGCCGGCGAACGCCGGCGCGATTTTTGATTGGGCATGCCGGCAATCATGAGACGCCAACATATCCTGGCCGGAATCTTCGCAGTGGCCCACTTCGTGCTAACGGTGGGCTTCTCCGTGATCAATCCGCTGGGCGAAGCGCCGGACGAGGCCGATCACTTTGCGTTTGTCGTCTATCTGGCCGAGGAGCGGGCCTTGCCCGTCGGGCCGCGGGTAACGCAGAGCAAGCACCCGCCCCTCTATCACGCCAGCGCAGCGCTGATGGCAAGTCTGGCGACACCCGATCACCGCTTCTTGCGTGCCGATCCAGATGTGGACTTGGCGCCGCGTGTCGACTGGTCGCCCAATTTCTTTATCCATACGGCCGACGAATCCTGGCCCTGGCAAGATGACGGTCAGCGAGCGTTTCATATCGCGCGTTTATGGTCCGCTCTGCTCAGCACTCTTACCATTGTCGCGACCTATGGCCTGGCGCTGACCGCGTTTCCAGATCACGCCCTGGTGGCGTTGACGGCAACCGGCCTCCTGGCCTTTCTGCCGGAATTTGCCTTCATCGGCGCCTCGGCCACCAACGACAATGCCGCTGCGCTCTTTGGCACGCTTGCGCTCTGGGCGGGCCTGCTGCTCTGGCGCAAACACGCACACGCCCGACTCGTCTGGTGGGCGCCGCTGGCGCTGGGTGCAGGACTGCTGAGCAAGACGAGCACGGTGGGCGTTTGGCCCGCTGTGGGCACAGCAATCCTGATTGGCGCGTGCACCATGGCGGGTACGCCAGTCACCCTCCGGACATGGTGGGACGCGCTCTGGCGGACCTGGCAGCGCTGGGCGCCCAGCGGGCTCTACGTCTTCGGCGGCGCGCTCCTGCTTGCGGGGCCATGGCTGCTGCGCAACTGGCGCCTCTACGGCGATCCGCTGGGCATGGGTCTGACACGCCAGACCATCGATCTGCGCAGCACATCCTGGAGCATGGACGATACGCTCTGGCTGGTAGAAGGATGGTTCCGCTCCTTCTGGGGAAAATTTGGCGGCGCGGGCCATATTCCCATGCCGGAGCCAATTTACGTTGCGCTTCTGGGCCTGACCCTCGTAAGCGCAATCGGCCTGGGGGGCAATCTGTGGCCGGCCAAACGCCGCTTTGCCCTGACGCCGCTGCTGCTGCTGACGCTGGCAGCGGGGGGCGTAATCGCCGGCATTGCTCGCTATTCCTTGATTGCCTTGGGCACGGACCAGGGCCGGCTGCTCTACCCGGCCGTGGCTGCGCTGATTGTGCTCTGGACAGTCGGACTCTTCTGGTGGATTCCGCCCCGCTTCCAGCGCAATGCGGGTATCGTGCTGATTGGCGCTATGGCAGGATTGAGCCTCTACGCGCTATTCGGGGTCATACGTCCGGCCTTTGCCCCCCCCTCCCCGCCGGATCCGGATACGGTGCAAGCTGCCCGTGCGCAGACGCCGGTCGACTTTGGGGATCTGGCATTGATCGGCTGGACGCTGGATGAGACGCCCATTCTCTACTGGCAAGCCGACGTTGCGCCGGACTCGGACTATCGTACGGTGCTGCGCGTGGTCGCTGAAGACGGGGCATTGGTGTGGGAATGGAGCCGCTCACCCGGCGCGGGCCGCTGGAGTAGCGACCGCTGGCCGGCCGGCGCGATCGTGGAAGATGTCTACGAAATCGGCTGGCCGGAGTGGGCTGGGCCCGGGCGCTATCGCGTTGAGGTGGGTCTGCGTCCGTTCGGCGCAGAGCTGCTCGAGACAGTCGGTGGACAGGAGTATACGGCGCTGGGCACGCTTGAGCGGTAACAAAAAAGACCAACCATATGGTTGGTCTGTTCAGTCGGGGAGAGAGGATTTGAACCTCCGACCTCTTCGTCCCGAACGAAGCGCGCTACCGAGCTGCGCTACTCCCCGATTCACCGCCACATCATACCGTGTTTTTGGCGGCAAGACAAATTTCGAGACGGGTAACCCGCAGTCAATTCGACCTTTCAGAACGCAGGGCAAAACGGCCAATCCAGAGCCATCGCCCCATCCAATAATCGTGTCGAAAAGTCAGGGAAATCACTTTGCACGCCAACCTAGGTGTGCTATAATCGGCGCGAAGCATCACCGACAGGTATCGTCCTCGAGCAGTTGTCCTTCACAACGCAAGCAGGATTGCAGCCGGCATGGTCCCGGCATCGTTCCGGCAATGACGGCCAGGAGATCAGTATGATAGAAGTTACTATTGACAGCATCCGTGTTAGCTTGATGTCGCAGCACCGCATTGTTGTCTTAAAGGAACAGGAAAGCGAACGATTCCTGCCGATCTGGATCGGTCCATTCGAAGCGGATGCCATCACCCTACAGCTACAGGGGATGGAAGCGCCTCGCCCGCTTACGCACGACCTTCTGAAATCCGTGTTGGAGACGCTGGGCGGTGAAGTGGTTCACATCCTGATTAGCGGGCTTGAGAAGAACACTTACTACGCGCAGATCGTACTCGATGTAGATGGCGATACGGTTGAGATTGACAGCCGTCCCAGCGACGCAATTGCCCTGGCGGTGCGGGTTGGCGCCCCCGTCTTTGTGGCCGACGAGGTCATGGAGCAGGCCGGCATGCAGCCGGAAGAAGAAGTGAGCCTGACCGACGAGGATGGCGAACCCGTTGAGCCGCGAGAGGGTGACAAGGATTCCGATCTCGGCGCTTTCTCTGATTTCGTGGAAGGCTTGGACTTGGACAGCCTGTTGGGCAACTGAGCGGCTCTTCGCTGCAGACAGAGACTCATAACGGCGGGCTGTGCATCGACACAGCACCGCCGTTTTTGCGCCTTGGGACCTTATCCCCGGCTTATCCGCACGTAATGCCCGCTTTTCTCCCGATCCGATACCGGTGGTTGACGCGTTTCCGCCAAATCTTGAAATGAGCCGCTCTTTGCTTTCACCGACCGAAACTGACCATGCCATGAATGACTATCAGGATCTGCCGCTCAAATCGACGCCTGCGAATGTGGAAGCCGAACGTGCGGTATTGGGCTCGCTGCTGATCGATCCCGACGCGATCATCAAGATCGCCAACTTTTTGCGCGCAAATGACTTCTTCCGCGAACGCCATCAACTACTCTACAACGCCATGCTGGCGCTCAACGAACAGAACGAGCCCATCGACTACATCACGCTCGTCAACATCCTCGAAGAGCACAGCCAGCTGGATGAAGTGGGTGGGCCCGCTTACATCACCGACCTGATCAACGGCACCCCCACCTCCATGCATGTCGATCACTATGCGCGCATAGTGGAGAAGACCGCACTCCTGCGCCGGCTCATCTCTGCCGCCGGCACCATCGCCGAGCTGGCCTATGACGAGCAGAACGAAGTCGATGAGGTGGTTGACCGGGCCGAGCAGATCATCTTTGGTGTGACGGAGAGCCGCATCCATCGCGATCTGACGCCGATCCGTGCGATCATGGGCAATGTAGTGGACCGCATCGACTTCCTGGCGCGTAACCAGGACACGCTCATGGGCGTGCCGTCAGGCTTCACCTTTATTGACCGCATGCTCGGCGGCTTTCAGAAGAGCGACTTGATCATTCTGGCGGGACGGCCCGGCATGGGCAAGACCAGTTTTGCCGTCTCCGTCGCCCAGAATGCCGCGACCCGTTTTGACGCACGCGTCGCCGTCTTTAGCCTGGAAATGAGCAATGAACAGCTCGTTCAGCGCCTGCTTGCTATGGAGACCGGCGTAGATTCACACCGGTTGCGCATGGGGCAAATCTACGACGAAGAATGGCCGATCTTGCTGGAGGCGGCCAACCAACTGGCTAGCACCAACATCTTCATTGATGACACGCCGGCAGCTTCGGTCACGGAAATTCGCACCAAGGCCCGGCGTCTCTATGCCGAACACGGCCTCGACATGATCATGATCGACTACATGCAGCTCATGAGTGGACAGACCGGGCGCAACGAGAATCGCCAACAGGAAATCTCCTACATTAGCCGCTCCCTGAAAGGGTTGGCGCGTGAATTAAACGTGCCTGTCATTGCGCTCAGCCAGCTCAGCCGTGCGGTCGAGAGCCGCGCCGACAAGCGTCCCATGCTGTCCGATCTGCGCGAAAGCGGCAGCATCGAGCAAGACGCGGATGTCGTGCTCTTCATCTATCGCGAAGATTACTACATCGAAGATACGGATCGCCAGAATATCGCGGATGTGATCGTAGCCAAGCACCGCCACGGCTCCACAGGAGCCATCAGCCTCTACTTCCGCAAGGAGCTGACCCAATTCCGCGATCTGGAAATTGAGCGGACCGAATTGGACTATTGATGAGCTGATGATGAAACCCACGGGCTTTATCGGCTTTCCAGACAAAAAAATGAAAGCGGTGGTGATTCCCGATCTCTTCTTTTCAGATCTGCTGCCGCTGATCGACGATCTGGCCGAGCTAAAGCTGACCATACATAGCTTCTGGCTACTCAACGAGCAGGAGAGCGCCCTGCGCTATCTACGCGGTGACGACCTACGGAGCGATGAAACGCTGCTGGCCAGCCTCAATCTGGATTCGGACCTACGCACGCCTCTGCAGACGCTGACTGATGCCCTGGAGCGTGCGGTTGCCCGCAACACGCTCCTGCGCATGGACGTGGAGACTGACAGCCCCGACGATGGCGAACCGATCAGCGAAGATTGGTACTTCATGAATACGGCCAAGGGCCGCCAGACCATTGCGCTCATTCGCCAGGGACGTCTGAGCGAACTCCAGGCCGTGTTGCCCGACGAAGCACGGCTCAAAGTAGAGCGCCCCAATATCTTCAAGATGTACGAGCAGAACATCGGCTTCATGACGCCGCTGATTGCCGACCAGCTGCGCGACCTGGAGAAGAGCTATGCGCCAGACTGGATTGACGAGGCGTTCCAAATTGCCATTGCCCGCAATAAGCGCGCCCTCCGCTACATCCAAGCGATCCTGAAACGCTGGGAGACTGAGGGCAAGGACTCGGAGGAGCATGAAATCACTGGACGAGATTCTGAAGGGAGCCGGCGAGACTATCGACCGGACGAGTATTCCGGCGTCATCCGCGGCTAGCGCAGCGCGGCGCGGCAAGGGGAGAGGGACTATGGCCCCACCTACAAACGAGCCAGTCTGCCCCCGCTGCCACGGGGCCGGCTTCACCATCCTGGATGTCCCGCTAGGCCATCCCGACTTTGGCAAAGCAGTTCCCTGCGCGTGTCAGGAAGAGGCGCGATTGGAGCGCAGGCTGGCGCGTCTCCAGCACATGGGCAGCCGGGAGACCGTGCAGCATCTGACCTTTGACAGCTTCATTCCGGAGCCGGCCCACCTGCCGCCTGACCGGGCCAAAAACCTGCGTCGCGCCTATGAAACAGCGCGGGGCTTTGCCGAACATCCCGAAGGCTGGCTGTTGCTGACAGGCGCCTACGGCTGCGGCAAGACGCACCTGGCCGCGGCGATTGCCACGGCCCGTGCAGAGGCCGGCCAGCCGGCACTCTTTATGGTCGTCCCCGATCTGTTGGATCACCTGCGCGCGACCTTTGGTCCCAACAGCGACGTGAGCTATGACGAGCTCTTCGAGCAACTGCGCTCGACCCCGCTCTTGATTCTGGATGACTTTGGGGCCCATAACAGCAGTTCGTGGGCGCAGGAGAAGCTCTTTCAGCTCCTCAACCATCGCTATAACACACAATTGCCCACGGTGATCACGACCAATCAGCGTCTTGAGGAGTTGGATCCGCGCCTGCGCAGCCGCCTGTTGGACGTGAATATCGTCACCTTCTTTCCCATTCTGGCACCCGACTTCCGCGCCGGCCTAAACCCCAGCCGGGGCGACTTGAGTACACTCTCGCTCCATCGCGAGCAGCGCTTTGAGAACTTCAACGCCAATCGCATCGATCTTTCCGGCGAAGAACGCGGCAATCTACAGGAGGTCTTCAAAGTTTGTCAGCGTTTTGCGCAAGAGCCCAGCGGCTGGCTCGTACTTGCCGGCACGTACGGCTGCGGCAAGACTCACCTGGCGGCAGCGATCGCTAACCAATATGTCGAGGAGCAGCGGGGCGAGGTTATGTTCGTCGTTGCGCCCGATTTTCTGGATCACTTGCGCGCCGCGTTCGGCCCGCAATCAACCACCTCCTATGACCGGCGCTTTGATGAGGTCAAGCAAGCCGAACTCTTGGTCATCGATGATCTGGGTACAGAAAGCGCGTCAGCATGGGCCAAGGAAAAATTCTTCCAGCTCCTCAACTATCGTTACAATGCCATGTTGCCGACCATCATCACGACCAGCGCCAAGCCCAAGCAGATCGAGCCATGGCTCCGTACGCGCATGTTCGATGCCGAACGTTGCCGCTTTGAGGGCATCATTGCCCCGGGCTATCGTGGCAGCCGCAGCCAGCATGACAAGCTGCAGGGCCGTCGATAGTTGCGCAAGGAACCTCACGCGTGTTTTGATCGTCATAATTCTCGTGTGCTAAGATGAAAAACGGCTGGCCTGAAATCGTATATCCCGGCCAATAGATAGACACAGCTTTCATCAAGACAGCGATATCAGATTTTCGCTGCGGACAATGCGCTATCATATTCCCAATACTTCGTCCGCTGCAGCGCTTGTGACGCCTGCCTGTTTCGGACCGACTAGCGGCAAGAGGCTATTTATACCAATGCTTGGATCAACAACTCGAACGACAACGCTCATCGTGGGCCTGGTGGTTGTGCTGTTGCTGGCAGCTTGTGGACCAGCGGCGGACCCTCCCGTGCCGACACGTACGCCCGCACCCACTTTCACGCCCACACCCGAAGGCCAGGTCATCACCGAACCAGTTGCGGCCGATCCTGGCACTCAACCGGAGGTCGCGCCGGCGCCTGTAGAAGGCTCCACAGATGAAACAGCGCCAGAGGGTGAGGCTGAGGAACCGTCGGCCGAGGAGGCGGCGCCCGTCGAAGAGCCAACGCCCGAACCAACGGCGCCTCCGGCATCTGAGGTGGTCATCAACAGCAACATGAACGTGCGTGGCGGACCCGGCACCAACTATGGAATCGTCGGCGGCGCCAACCAGGGTGAGCGCTACCCGGTAACCGGTCGCAACGAGGACAGTTCATGGTGGCAGATCGACTACAATGGTCAAGCCGGCTGGGTCTTCAATGATCTGGTCACCACGACCAATGTTGAGAGCGTGGCCGTCGCCCAAAACATTCCGGCGGCGCCGCCGACTGCCGTACCGCCCACGGCTACGCCGGTGCCGCCGCCGCCGCCCGCCGAGCCGGCAGCACCGGAACCAGCGCCGGCGCCCAGCGACAATTTCCCATTCCTCCTGCTTGACACAGCCGACTGTGATCCGAATAAGGGTCAAACCTATTTCAGCGGCTTTGTGCGGGATACCAACAACAGTCTTGTCAATGCGGTCTGCATTCACATCAATTTTTACGAGCCGCGAACGACCAAATGCTCCGGCTGTGACGGCGTCGGCGACGGCAACTGGGGCTTCTCCCCCTTTGGCGGTCCTGCGCCGCCGGGCACGCCAATCGAGATCTACGTCGTCCCCTGCCCGCCCAACCTGCCGCCGGGCGGACAGAGCAGTGGCTTTGACGATTTGACGCCCCAGTCTCCAAAATGGACGCGTGTCATCAACGATAGTGAACAATGCACGGGCATCACGTTCGTGCGCAAATAGACGGCTCGCGAGGCATGGGAAAAACGGCTTCACTTGCCCTCCGGCAAACCTTGAACATCTGGGTCAGCCTGCTCATTTTGGGCGGGCTGACTTTTTTGGCATTGAGTACGCCACCGGCGCGGCATTGGATGGCTGCACGCACGGGCGAAGCAGCCTTCGCGGCTCAGGTCAAAGGATTGAGCGACCTCATGAGTGACTGGTTGCGCCCACGATTGCGTCTGGATCCCGCCACGCCGATTGCCCATGCTGAGCTCTCCCCTTTCGGCGTCAATGTCTTTCTCGAACAGGAGGCGGATCCGGCCAAACGTGCGCTGGTCGTGGAAATGGCTGCGGATGCCGGCTATGAGTGGCTGCGGCAGGAGTTTCCTTGGGAAGATATCGAAATTCACGCCAAGGGTGACTTCGAAGATCGGCGTCATGAACCCTATCGCTCGGCATGGGACAAGTACGACCACATAGTCGACCTGGCCGAAGAGCATGACCTGGAACTGATCGTGCGTTTGAGCAATCCGCCATCCTGGAGTCGAGCCGCGGGCAACGAAATCGGCACGTATGCGCCGCCCGACGATTTTGCCGACTTCGCCGACTTCGCCCGTGCCGTAGCCCAGCGCTATCAGGGCCGTGTCCGCTACTATCAGCTCTGGAATGAGCCGAATATCTACCCTGAGTGGGGCGAGCAGGCGATCGATCCCGAAGGCTATGTAGCACTGCTCCGAGCTGGAGCAGAAGCCGTCCGCGCTGTGGATCCCGATGCCGTGATTGTGGCCGGAGCCCTGGCCGCCACGATCGACCTGGACGGCACGCTCGATGCAGGTCGCAACTTCAACGATCTGCTCTTTCTCCAGCGCATGTACGATGCCGGCGCCGCCCCCTATTTCGACGTCATGGCCATGCAGGGATACGGTCTTTGGTCCGGACCCAGCGATCATCGCATGCATCCGCGCGTGATGAATTTTGGCCGCAACCAATTCGTGCGCGACCTCATGGTGCAAAACGGTGACGGGGATAAGGCAATCTGGATCTCGGAAATGAATTGGAACGCCGTACCCGATGAAATTGCCGACAAACGCTTTGGCCAGGTGACGCTGGCGCAGCAGGCCGCGTACCTACCTCAGGCCTATGAGCGCATTCGCACGGACTGGCCCTGGATCGGGGTGGCCAATACCTGGTATCTCAAACGCGCCACCGATGCCTGGGAAGAGGCCGACAAGCCCGAAGCCTACTTTCGCCTCCTCGCACCAGACTTCACGCCTCAGCCCGTTTATGAAAGCATGCGCACCTACACCGCGGGGCTCCGCTAAGGTCGATCATGCGCGCCCACATTCGCTTGGAACCGCTCTTGCTGACGGCCTTGCTCCTCCTTGCCGCGGCGCTGCGCTTCTATGCGCTGGATGGCTCCAGCCTGTGGAGCGACGAGGGCAACACCTGGGCGCTGATTCAGCGCAGCTTTGATCAGATTGCACGAGACGCGGCCGCCGATATCCATCCACCGGGCTACTATCGGGCGTTAAAGCTCTGGACCAGCATATTCGGCCTCAGCGCTATGGCTATGCGCAGTTTTTCTGCATTGGCCGGTGTGGCATTGGTCTGGATCATTTTCCGACTGGGTTGCCTTTTTAATAACGGACAGCTCGTCCGCTGGACTGCACTGCTGGCGGGCCTGATCGCGGCGCTCAATCCCTTTCAGATCTACTATAGCCAAGAAGCGCGCATGTATATGCTGCTGGCGCTGGAGGCGGCTGGGCTTTTCTGGGCGCTTTTTGCCCTGCTGCAGCAGCCATGGCGTGATGCAGCAGAAAAACGGCGCTGGATCACGGCTCCGGCCATAGCGTTTGTACTGCTTGGCGCAGCGGGCTTGTGGACCCACTATAGCTTTCCGATTGTTCTGGCAGCAGCGGGCGCGGCCTTTCTGGTTGATTGGTTGTGGACTGGCGATCCAGGTCGGCGACGCCAATGGGGGGAGTTGAGCCGCTTTGCACTGCTCTGCACGCTGATTGTTGCGAGCTTTCTGCCCTGGCTGCCCACGGCGATCGCGTCGGTGCGAGCATGGCCCCAAGGCGGCGAGATGATACCCCTGGCGGACGGTGCGGTGTTGACGCTGCAGACGCTGCTCTTCGGGCCGTTGCGCAGCCTCCCCGCTCCACTCTGGCCATGGCTAACGCTGGGCACGCTGCTGCCCGTTCTGGGTGCAGTTGCCTGGCGGCGGCAACGCTTTCTGCCTGGCGTGGTTTTGTGGCTACTAGCCCCGATCGGGCTGATGTTCGGCCTAGGCTTATTCAGCGATGCATTCCTCAAATTTCTCTTGGTTGCGTCGGCTCCGTGGTGCCTGTTGATCGCGGCCGCAAGCGAATTAGTACGTCCTCGGTGGCCGCTGCGCGCCCTGGTAGCACTCTTTGCCATGGCCGTTGCATTGAGCAGTCTACCGGGCTACTACAATTCGGCAACGGCGCGTGATAACTACGCAGGCGTCGCCCGCTACGTCGCCGCGTTGGGTGATCCAGCCGAGGATCTCGTCTTGCTCGACGCGCCAGGCCAACAGGAAGTCTGGGCGTACTACGACCCCGGCTTACCGGTGCTGGCCCTGCCCGCGCAACGCCCGGCTGATCGCGCTGCGACCGAAGCTGCACTAGCCGATGCCACGGCCGACAAACGCAGAGTTTTCAGCCTCTTCTGGGCAACCGATGAGGCTGATCCGCAACGTATCGTAGAAAACTGGCTAGACGCCAACGCTTTCAAAGGGCTAGAGAGTTGGCAGGGCAATCTACGTTTTGTCACCTATGCCCTGCCGGACGACGAACTCAGCTGTACGCCCTTGAACCCACCGCAGCAATTCGGTGACCTACTGGCCCTCGAAGGCTGGTGCGTGAGCGGCGACGGCAGCGTGGCCAGCGGCGATGCCGCGTTGGTGGCGCTACAGTGGCGCGGACTGGCGCCCTTACCGGCACGCTTCAAAGTCTCCGTGCAACTCCTCGATGGCGCACGTCAGGTCATTGCGCAACATGACAGCGAGCCGGCCGGCGGCTCTGCCCCAACAACAACTTGGCAGGTTGACCAGGAAGTGATCGATAACCATGGGCTCTTTGTCCCACCCGGCACGCCGCCCGCGCCCTACCGGTTGACCGTGGCCGTCTACGATGCACAGTCCGGTGCGCGCCTGCCGACTGGACAAGGGGACTCCGTGGAACTGGGTGAAGTTGCAGTCACCCTGCCAGTCAGGACGCCTCCCCTCGATGTCATTGACATGACGCATCGTGTGGATCAGCCACTGGGTGCGGTGACGCTGGTCGGTTATGATCAGCACAAACTTGGCTTCGCCCACGCGCCGGAGACGCCCCTCCTGCCTGGCGACACAGCCGAGTTCGTCTTCTACTGGCAGGCGCCGGATCCGCTGCCGGCAGGGTGGCCGCCAGCGCAGACGTTTAGTCTTCGCCTGGGCGAGACAGAATTAAGCACGCCCCTAGCAGGCGCGTCGCTGCCGACCGCAAACTGGCAGCCTAGTCAGCTGGTACGCGTCACCGTCCAACTGCCTTACAGCGAGTCCAGCACCCGGGCAATTCTGCAGGTAAATGCCGAAGAATTCGTGCTAGAGCGGCTCCCCTAAACTGCCCTAGTCCACATATTCGTACCTGCCCAAGTGACCAGGTACGATTCTCCCCACATACCTAGTGCATAACTAACCGCCATACGCTATCCTAACAGTCAGGCAGCTACGTGGTGCCTGCGTTCCGCGTGGCTGCATTGACCTGAGGCATGAGAAGGCACCTATTCAATCACAGCCGGGTTGACAGAAACAACGGCCAAACAGACGATTTACAGTCAAAACAAAGACAAAACTTCAAATAAGCAACTTTTTATTTCGTGTTGAAATTCACAAACACATCTGTTATGATGGTCAACAACTACCCCGTCACAAACAATAGCGCACTTTTCCAAATACAATGACAATTTCGTTCCTCGTCAACCTGTCATTCACGGTTGATAGAAAGAAGCCGAGCAGTGACGCGGCTTTCCAGGATTCGATTTTTTGATGTTGTATGCAGCAAAGGAAGGAAAGGAGAAGCCCCCTCAACAATACCTAACTTTGTTTTCAAGTTGTTCCACTTAGTTGAAGCAGTCACATCAAACTGCTCCAATCCGTACCTTACTCCCGGGAGGAGGAAACTATGCGGAGAAGCATGTGGCTTGCGGTCTTGGTTGCACTCCTTAGCTTGTTATCGGTTCAGGTTGCATCTGCAGCGCCGCTGGCTCAAGATGACGAACCGGTGGATGTCGAAGTGCCGTTCCTCATGGAATGGATGGGGTCGGCCCACGCCGATGCCGAATCGGAGTCATTCACTCATTGGGATGAAGATGATCCGGCGGAAATCCCGCAGAGCTGTGCCAAATGCCATAGCGAGTACGGTCATCTGGACTTTCTGGGCGAAGACGGCACCGAAGCAGGCGTGGTCGACAATCCAGCCGCTCTTGGCAGCACTGTCTCCTGTGTTACCTGTCACAACGACACCAACCTGCACAAAGACAGCGTCGTGATGCCATCCGGTCTTGAGCTCACCGGGCTTGGCGATGAAGCGCGCTGCATGGAATGTCACCAAGGACGCGAGTCTACGGTAAGCGTCAATCAGAGCATCGAGGAATTGGCTCTGGCAGACGATGACACCGTGAGTGAAGAGTTAGGCTTCCGCAATATTCACTACAACGCCGCGGCGGCGACCAAGTACGGTACGCTGGCCAAAGGCGGGTATGAGTATGACGGCATGTCCTATGACGGCAATTTTGTTCATGTAGAGCCGTACGACACGTGTGTTGAGTGTCACAACTCCCACACGCTGGAGATGGATCTGGAAGAGTGCGCCACCTGTCATGAAGGCGTTACTTCCGTGGAAGATCTCCACGACATTCGGATGCTTGGCTCCACGGTCGACTATGACGGCGACGGCGATATCGATGAGGGTCTCTACTTCGAAATCGAAAACCTGCGCGAGATGCTCTATGGCGCCATCCAGGCCTACGGCAGCGAAGTCTCAGGTACGCCGATCATCTATGATCCCAGCGGCTACCCCTACTTCTTCATCGACACCGACGGTAATGGCGAAATCGATGAAGGCGAAGCAGTATTCCCGAACAGCTACAATGCATGGACGCCTCGTCTGCTCAAGGCCGGGTACAACTACCAGGTCTCAAGCAAAGATCATGGCAGTTACGCCCATGGCGGCAAGTACATCATCCAGTTGCTGCATGACTCGATCATGGACTTGAATAGCGCCGTTGCTGAGCCAGTGGATCTGAGTGAGGCCCATCGCATTGATGCCGGTCACTTCGCCGGCTCCGAAGAAGCGTTCCGTCACTGGGACGAAGAGGGCGTGGTGCCCGGCTCCTGTGCCAAGTGCCACACCTCGGGCGGCTTGCCCATGTTCCTGAGCGAAGGCGTCAACATCTCCATGGAACCCTCGAACGGCTTCCTGTGCAGCACCTGCCACGACGATCTGCAGGAATACACACGCTACGAGATCGAGTCCGTGAAGTTCCCCAGCGGGCTGGAAGTAACTGCCGAGGATTCTGACAACAACCTTTGCTTGAACTGTCATCAGGGTCGTGAGTCGACCGTGAGCGTCAACAACCACATCGGTGATGCGGCTGATGACGACGTTACCGAGGGCTTGGGCTTCCGCAACGTGCACTACTTCGCTGCGGGCGCCACCCGCTACGGCGACGAGGCCCAGGGCGCGTATCAGTATGACGGCAAGGAGTATGCTGGGTATTACGATCACGCCAACGTCAACAGCTGTACCGACTGCCACGACACCCATAATCTTACGGTGGACTGGGAAGGGTGCGTTGAGTGTCATGAAGAAGTGGAGACTGAAGAAGACCTGGTCAACATCCGCTACTTCTTCACTGACTACGACGGCAACGGCGATGATGAAGAAGGCGTAGCCTTCGAGATCGACAGCATGCGCGAGACGCTCTACGCTGCGATTCAGGATTATGCGCTCAACACCGTTGGCACCGGCATTCTCTACGACTCCCATAGCTATCCGTACTTCTTTGTCGATACGGATGGCAACGGCGAAATTGATGAGGGGGAAGCCAACTTTGGTAACCGGTACAGCTCGTGGACGCCGCGCCTGCTCCGAGCTGCGTACAACTACCAGTACGCCAGCAAGGATCCCGGCTCCTACACCCACAACGCACCGTACGTTATCCAGGCGCTCTATGACAGCATCGAGGATGTCGGCGGTGATGTCTCGGCGATGACACGCCCAGAGATCGAATAGAAATCCATAGCCTGACGTTTGTTGCAGTCTGACACGCGTCTTGTAGAAAGCAGAAGAGGTCGAGGGTTCACTCAGAACCCTCGACCTCTTTTTTTGTTGCATAGTACAGCGGTTGGCTCGATGCCCCGTTGGCACGAGCAGCTAGAGTCGGTTGCCCGCCATTTCAAATGCAAGAAACGAAACCTATTGACCCGCTTGGTTTTGACCTTTCGGCACGCTCAGTCCAAGCAGGCTCAAGCGGCGCTGACCTGTTGCGCAGATCATTGCGCGGTTTCTTAGCTAGCAGCTTGTCGGAGATAACAAAGAGAGAGAACAAAGAGAGAGGCCGCTAGTGCATCGGCAATCTCTATTTGACGAGCCTGCGAACTTGTTCGTGCCGATGCATTTAGGCTCCGCCACAGCAAAACGAGTCGCCAATTCAAGATTGGCGGAACGCTAGGCGTGCTCACTAAGGCCATTCCAAGATATTGGCTATCCGACCTTCCTGGAAGCTGTACTCAGGAAGGCAGATCGAGGAGAGAGCTTCCAGGAAGGTCCAGCGTACAGATATGTATCTGGATTGGCCTAAGCAAGCGTGGAGGAACTGGGGTCAATCCGCTCGCACGAAGGCATGCTCGCTAAGCGGATTGGGAAAGAAAAAACGTTGCTGCGCCCGGCGTGAGCGGTCCCTATGGCTGACTTTCCGTCTCTGCAGGGACAAAGACTTCGATATCCTGTCGCGGCACGGTAGTGATAGCGGTCTCCTCAAAGGTCACGAACCGATCGAGACCCACCAACATGACCAACGTGATGAGCGAGACAACAGGCACAAAGAAGAGCAAGCGTCGCCGTGTGACTTCAGGCGGGATATCCTCGCCAGACGGGCCATTTTCGATCTGCGCGAGCTCTAAGGGGTGCTCCTCTTCCATGGCTTCATGGTCGAGGTAACCGGTAAACATGCTCTTGTTGAACGACTTGATATGCACGTGATAGAGGTGCCAGGTCACAATCGCCAGGATCGCCAATCGGGCTTCACCACCGTGGGCGGCTTTGGCGACCGGTACAAACTGGCCGGGCAAGAAACTCGTCGTAGCAATCGGATTCCAGAGCATGAAGCCGGTGATGATCATGATCACCGTGCCCCAGATCACGGCCCAGTATTCCATCTTCTCCGCAAAGGTGTAGCGGGGCATGGCCGGCGGCTGCTTAGCCACGCCTACATTGTAGCCAAGCTGTTGAAAGCCGTCCTGCACATCCTTCCAGCCCGGCAACATAGAGAAATCTACGCGCCGTACCAGGACTCGGTAGGCCACGCTGCCCGCATGATAGATGCTCAGCACAATCAGGATGATGGCCGACGCACGATGGATAATGCGCGTTGATTCAATGCCGCCCATGGCCGTAATCATCATGTTTCCGAGCCAGGAATCCGGATACATCTGTGGAATACCGGTTAGGCCCAAGATCGTAAAGGAGACGATCAGCACGGCATGTTCCACGCGCTGCGAGCGATCGAAGCGCAGATACTTCGTCTGAGTCGCCTTGACGTGGATCGGTTCGCTGGCGGCCGCCTGGGCCTCGCTGGTTACGGCTTCAGCCATTATTTGTCCTCCTTACGCGGGCCGCGGAACCGACGGAAAATGTCCGTGCCAATAAAGAGCACGAAGCCGCCAATCAAGCCGGGAATCAACAATTGATAGAACCGATCAACCAGGAAGACAAGCCGGTTGTTCTGCCATGATGGCTTGAAATGGCTCGTCCATGTATCGGGGAAATTGTCCGTTGCATCGGGGTGACACTGTTGACAGGTGGTGAGCAAATTCGCCCGAATCACCTGCGAGTGCTCATCCGAGGCAGGCAGAATATTGTGTACGCCATGACAGTCGTAGCAGACCGCTTTATTGGTCTCCTGCTCAGGCGATGTCTTCTTAAAAAGTTCGACGGTTTGGCCATGGAAATCGGCAACGTACGTTTCAAAGACATCGGTCGAAATGTCGTACTTAGCCATCATCTCTTCATTCGCATGACATTCACCGCACATCTGGGGCGAGTCCAAACGGAAAGCGGCCGTTAGCGGGTCACTGATATCATGGACGCCGTGACAATCGGTGCAGATCGGCACGTCCGGATTCTCGTCACCGAGCAGCGCGGCCCCATGTACGCTATGCTCGTATTGCCCCTGAATCGTTGAATGGCAGGAGCCGCAAGTCTGTTCGATCCGCTCCCGGGGCTCATCAGGCTGCTGTACATCGTGTGCGCCGTGGCAGTCAATGCACGTGGCTGCTTCCAGGTTCCCTTCCGCCAGTGCTGTCGCATGGACGCTGTCTGCCTGATGGTCGGCGATATCGGTGTGGCAATCCTCACAAATCGCACTGGCGGCAATGGTTAAGGACCGCTGATCATCGGGGAGCTCTACATCATGGGGAAAGGCAGTGAAACCGTCATTCTTGTGGCAGTCAGTGCAAAGCAGGGGCGAATAGCCATGCTCCTCGGTCAAAAAGTCGCCGTGCACCGAGCTGGCCAACGTCACCAGATCGACATTGGCATTCAGCGTCTCACCGGAGGCAAGCGTAATCTCGCTTTCCACCAGCGTGTGGCACGTCTTGCACTCGCGATCGGGTGGATGGAGCGGCTCGTTGTTGTGACAGCTCTGACAGTCCTGTCCAGGTTGAAAATTCGCCACGACCTCCATATGAAGCGCCTGCTGCTCGGCATCATCAAAATCGCCGTGACAGCTCTGGCACGTGGCAACCGGCGCAGCGGCCATCGCCTCCACCGGCTCGGTGTCGTGACCACCATGACAGTCAACACACGTTGGCACGTTGGGATTGTCGGTTACGCCTTCATGCCCCGGATTGTGTAGTGTATAATCGGCGTGACAGCGCGTGCAGGTACCGGCGATCTCACCGGTAAATTCCGCCAGGGTTTGGGCCGGATTCGGGGCATGGGGATACTGATAGCGCTCCCCGTTGCGATGACAGTCGGTACACTGCACATTTTCAGTGGCGTGCATGCCATGAACCGACTGCTCTAACACCGAGAAGTCAACATCTGCGTGAATTAACTCGCCCGAAGGCAGGGGCAATACTGCGTCGTTATCGAGATGACAGAGTATACAAGCCGAGTCGGGGTCAGATCTGCCTTCCTGGGCGAGGGCGGTGGTCGGCAGAAAGAAAAAAAGACCAAAAGAAATGAGCAGCGTACAAGCCGCCGCCAGCCGATGCATGGACAGTCCTCCGAACTAATAAGCTCCTCCAACTACGCCCTATTGTATTGTGAAACACAGCACAAGTCAATTACGCTTTTGTATATTGTGAAGAATGGAACAAAGTGAAGCAAGCGCCTCGATATTGACAGGTGAAAGGGCATACAGTAGCATACGCCTACGATTCAATCAAAGGAAAAGCGCATGATCATCAAGGGCATTACCGTCGGACTCTATCAAGAAAACTGCTATCTCTTTGGCTGTGAGGAGACGCGCCAGGCAGTTGTGATTGACCCCGGCGACAATGCTGCGGCCATTCTCAAGCTCGCCGAACAAGCCGGCGTTGAAATTGAGAAAATTATCAACACGCACGCCCACCTGGATCATGTGATGGCCGTGAACCAGATCAAAACGGTGACGGGCGCGCCCTTCTACCTACACGAGGCTGACCTGCCGACGCTTCACGCTGTGCCCAGCGTTGCACGCATGATGCTTGACTCAGAAGTGGACCCCATCGACGAGCCCGATGCCTTCCTCACCCATGGTCAAATCGTTAGTGTGGGCAAGGAAGAATTGGAGGTACGTTTTACCCCGGGCCATGCGCCCGGTCACGTAGTCTTCATCCATCATGCTGGGAAGCAAGTCTTTGGCGGTGACACGCTCTTCATGGGCAGCATCGGCCGCTATGATTTGCCCGGATCAGATGGGCCGACCCTCATGCGCAGCATTCGCGAACAACTCTTCACGCTGGACGACGAATATGTGGTATACCCGGGTCACGGTCCGGCCACGCGCATTGGCGTTGAGCGCAAATCGAATCCGTTTGTGGGCGAGACCGCTCAATGGGAATGATCTACCATATGTTGTCGGCGCAGACGTGGGCAGCCCAGCCAAAAGAGGCGGAATATCGCACCGAGTCGTTGGTGGAAGAAGGGTTCATTCATTGTACTGGCGAAGCGACGCTGGTGCATGTGGTGGCGAACCGTTTCTACCGTGATGTGCCGGATAATCTCGTTGTGCTGGCAATTGATGAACAAGCCGTTGTCGCTCCAATCAAATGGGAGCCTGCTGACGACCATCTCTTTCCGCATGTTTATGGCCCGCTCAACCTGGATGCCGTGCGAGCCGTGCACCAACTGACGCGAAATTCAGACGGAGCGTTTCTGCCACTGGCGCCGGATGAGGCTTAACCACTCACCGCCCGACCGTTCCTATGCAGCGTCTTCTTTACATCGTTTCTGTTGAACTTCAGGACGAGCAGAGCAATGAGTAGCAACGCAGACAGTTTTGGGGATTTATTCGGCAAAGCGTTCAGACCTTCCCAGAAGCGGGAGAGAGGAAATGACGAGGAGACCATGTCAACTACTGGCGGCGGTCAAGAGCGGGAACCCGAAGTTGTGTGGGAAGCGGCTAACTTGATGGAGGCACAGGTTGTCAAGGGTCGTTTGGAGAATGAAGGAATTCCGGCTATTATAAGAGGTGAAGCCGTCGGCCAAATCTATGGCCTGACAACCGGCAATCTGGCTGCAACTGACGTGCTGGTGCCAGCTCCCCTGGCCGAAAAGGCCCGTGATATCCTGGCAACCGACGTCGTTTGGGATGAGGTAGATTTCGACGCTGTTGAAAACGAAGCAGATGGCGAAAATGACGCCTGAGTTCGGCGTTCTACGGCAAATCTGTCCGGCTAGCTGCTTCAGGGAATGGCGTCGATCGGCGTAAAGGAACCGACAGGTACACTACCCAATATGGCTCAACAACTTAATACACCCAATGCAATTCCGGCAGAACTGAGTGAGGAACGAAAATCCACATTCAATCCGCGCTTCATCGGCGGCGGATTGCTGCTCGTTACCTTTATTGTCTTCTTGGGCTTTCAAATGGTCCAAGCCACGACGACGACTGGCGCCTACTACCTCACGGTAGGCGAATTGAACAGTCAGCAGGCAGAGATGATAGGCGAGCGCGTGCGGGTCAACGGCAGTGTCGTGGGAGGGACGGAAGACTGGAACGCACAGGAAATTACGTTGCGTTTTGAAATTGCCGACGAGAACGGCGACCAGCTACCCATTGTCTTCTACGGCCCGCGACCGGATAATTTCCAGCGTGCGGCGTCGGCAATTGTCGAGGGCCAACTGCTGGCGGACGGTAGCTTCCAGGCAGATAATCTTCTGCTCAAGTGCCCGAGCCGCTACGAAGAAGAGCCGGAAGAAGTCTACGTTGAGTCGACGCGTTAATTCACGCCAACATGACCACTGTTCAAGACCGGCGGCCCATCCAGGCTGCCGGTTTTTCATCCACATAGAAAGACCTTCCCCATGCCCAAGGCCTATCAGCGCCGATGGCTGCCGATAATTACCATCCTTATTGGTCTGGTGCTCCTTGTTGTAGGTGATGCACAAGCTCAACCGACCCCACCGCCCTTCGACCCAGATGCCGTTCCTGTCCCGGATGAACCGCCGGCAGCTTTCCGCGCTGCGACAAGCTACGCTGAGAACTGCGCGCCATGCCATGGGGCGACCGGAAACAGCGATGGCCCGACCGTGGCTGATCTGCCCGTGCCGCCACCCGCTTTTGCCGATCCGGCGACGACATGGGCCGTCGCGCCGGCCGAATACTTCCACACAACCAAATTCGGGCGGATGGCTAACCTCATGCCGCCCTGGCGGAATCAATTGACCGACGACGAAATCTGGCAGGTCGTTGCATATGCGCGCAGCCTGCATACGACGGAAGAGGCCGTGGCCGACGGCGCCACGCGCTATGCGGCCCAATGCGCAGCTTGTCATGGAGAAGATGGGCGCGGCGATGGTCCCGATGCAGACGGTACATTGGGCGACTTGAGCGATCAAGCCACCATGATGCGCGTTAGCGATGCCGATCTTTCCCAAGGCTGGAACAGCGCCCATGCCGAGATAGGTGCTGATTGGAGCAGCGAGGAACGGCGCAATACGCTGGACTACATCCGCACTTTCACCTACACGCCGCCATGGGCGTTGCCCTACGCCGCCGGCACAGGCATTATCCAGGGTTATGTGGTCCAGGGCACGCCCGACGGAGGAACGCCGGCCGATTTGCCGGTCACCCTCTTTGGCTTCCTCGACTTTACCCAGGTCATGAGTGCGACCACAACCAGCGAGGCCGACGGTTCCTTCCAATTTGACGACCTGTCGAGCGATCCGGAAGTTGCCTACGTGGTCGAGACAGACTATGCCGACATTGGTTACACCAGCGACTTTCTTCGCTTCAATCCAGATGCGCCAATCGAAACGGTGGAAGTCAGGGTATATGAGCCCAGCGATGATGACAGCAATATTGTGATCAATCGCAGCAATTGGATAATAGACCATCAGCCGGGCGCGCTGCGCGCCGGCCAGATCATTATCTATGGCAACCCGGGTGACCAAGCCTTTGCCGGCACCGTAATCGATGGCGCCGAGCGACCGGTGACGGTTGCCGTGCCGGTCCCGGCCAACGCAGAGAACATTGACTTCCCGGATGGCGAGTTGGGCGGGCGCTTCCTGCGCGTCGGTGATGTTATTTATGACACGGCGCCCTTGCCCCCTGGCGATGAGGTACGCCAAATCTTTATCTCCTACGATTTGCCGTACGACGATGCCGACGCCTCGCTCGCCCTGCGCTGGCCCTACGCTGTCGAGCGGCTCAACCTCTTGGTTGCCGAGTTGCCTGACCTCGCCGTGGAGGCCGAAGGGCTGAGCTATGCCAGCAACGACACGCTGGAGGGGACGGAGTTTGAAGTGTGGAACGGCGAGAACCTGGCCGCAGAGAGCATCGTAACGGCCAACTTCGCCGGTCTCCTGCCGGCCGGCAGCATGGATCCGCGCTTGCTCACAGAGACCGATGATGCCACGCTCGCCGGCGCAAACATGCCTGCGGTTACCGTGCCGCCGCTGGAGCCGTGGGTGCCGTGGGCCTTCGGTGCCTTGGCGCTGCTGGCGCTGGGCGCGATTTTTGTCATGCAGGTGAGCAAGGCCGAAGACGCGGTTACGGTCCTCACCCGGGAACGCGACGCGCTCGTGAAAGAGATCGCAGCGCTGGATGACACCCATGCCCAAGGGGAGATCGATGATCCAACCTGGTCTGCCCAACGCGCTCAATTGAAACGTGAACTCGTGGAAACGACGCTGGAGTTGACGCGGTTGCAGGAGGCAGGCAAGTAGCGCATGGCCGAAGCCAGTCTGATCGAGGTGCGCGGTGCAACCAAGCGCTACGACCGCAAGCCGATTCTGCGCGGCGTCGACCTGACGGTGGACAGCGGCGAAGTGGTTGCCCTGCTTGGGGCCAATGGAGCCGGCAAGACCACGCTCATGCGCATCATCAGCGGCTTGAGCCGGCCTGATCGGGGCGACGTGAGGTTGGGTGGCGCCACCTTTGATGCCGGCGGTCATGAGCTGCGCCGCTACATCGGCCTCGTCGGCCACGCACCGCTTCTCTACGACAATCTCAGTGCGCAGGAGAATCTTGACTTCTTCGCCCGCCTCTACGACATGACCGCGCCGGCCGCACGGATTGAGTGGGTGCTCCACGCCGTAGACCTGTGGCCGCGCCGACGGGACTTGGTGCGGACCTACAGCCGGGGCATGACCCAACGGCTGGCCATTGCGCGCGCAATCCTACATGATCCGCCGGTCTTGCTACTGGACGAGCCCGATACAGGGCTGGATCAGGAGAGTGCGGATCTGCTCCACGGTCTGATCCGCCGGCTCGGCGCCGCAAACCGTGCGGTACTCCTCACCACCCACAACCTCAGCCGCGCCCGCGATTGGTCCGACCGTGTGGCTGTGCTGGTGGATGGCAAGATCGCCTATACAAACACGACAGCCGCCCTCTCCAGCGACGAATTGCGCGTACGCTACCGAGAAGCGAGTCAGGCAACATGACTTCACTTTCGAGCGAGGCCAGTGACCACAACAGGCCAGCAGCCATGACGACGGGCGGCGGACGGGCAAGCTACCTGCGCAAGGTCCGTGCCATCACACGCAAGGAGTTGCAGAGCGAATGGCGGGCCAAGGAAATTTTCGCCACCATGACGGTCTTTGGCATTCTGGCCGTACTCATCTTTGGCATGGCGTTTGATTTACGCGTCCCCCAGGCCGAGATGGTTGCGCCAGGCGTGCTCTGGGTCGTTGTACTCTTTGCCGGGGTGCTGGGCCTCAATCGCAGCTTTGGGGCTGAGGTCGACCGGGGCAGCCTTCCTGCCCTGCTGCTGGCGCCCATGGACCGCAGCGCCATCTACTTTGGCAAGCTGCTGTCGGGCCTGCTCTTCATGTTCGCCATGGAACTCATCCTGTTGCCCATCATGCTCGTGATCTTCGACGTTAACCTGATGCGCTTCTGGATTTTGATTGCCTTGGCCCTGGGCACCATCGGCTATGTGAGTGTGGGCACACTCTTCGCCGCGATGACGGCCAGCTCGCGCGCGGCGAGACGATGTTGCCCATCCTGCTGTTGCCGTTGATGGCGCCCATCTTTATGGCGGGCGTCGCGCTCACCGGCGCAGTAATCGACGGCAGGGAATGGGCCGATTTCCGACATTGGATCGGTATTTTGGCGGCGTACGATTTCATCTTCGTGACGATCGCGTTTCTGGTCTTTGACCTGATTTGGCAGGAGAATTGAACAAAGGAAGTCACTATGAGCGCAAGTACAATTCAGAGCTCGAAGCCGCAAGGCTCGGGCTGGGAAACAACTCAACTGATCTTAAACATCGCAACAGCACTGGCGATGGCCGGCCTCATGTGGATCTCTTTGGTCTATGCGGCGCCCGCCTCAAATTTGGCCGGTGACGAGCAATTCGCCCAGCGTATCTTCTACATCCACATGGGCTGCAATATCGGTGCGCTGGTCGCCTTCCTGATGTCGGTCATCGGCAGCGTTGTCTACCTCTTCACGCGCGATCTCGACTGGGACCGCGTTGCCCAGGCCAGCGTTGAAGTCGGCATTGTCATCGGTCTTGGCACGATCACCACTGGTGCGATCTGGGCCAAGCCGACGTGGAATACCTATTGGACGTGGGATCCGCGGCTGACCGCGTCAACCATTACTGTGCTGATCTATGTTGCCTATATTCTCTTCCGCAACGGTATTGACAATCGGCGCACGCAGGCGCTCTTTGGCTCGATCTACGCGCTATTCGCCTTTCTCAGCGTACCGCTCACGTACTACAGCGCGCGCTGGTTCCGCTCAATTCATCCCGTTGTCTTTGACGGCGAAAACGCCGATGGGCAAGGCGGCTTCTCGGTCGGCCCGACCATGTCGCAAACCTTGATGGTGGCGGCCGTTGCCTTCTGCCTGCTCTTTAGCGCCCTCATGATCATGCGCTGGCGTCAACTCCGCCAGGAAGACCAGATTGCCGAACTAAGAGAGGATCTATTCTGATGACTTTTCTTGCTGCTGCATTTGCCATTGTCTGGCTGACGGTTGGGGTCTACGTCGCCTACATTGGCCGCCGCCAGAGCCAGCTCGCCGCAGAGTTGGAGGCGCTTGCTGAAGTAGTTGAAGCCGAGCAATAGCCCCGGCGTAGGCGCGGTTACAGCAGGAAAACGCTCCGGCGCGTACAGTGACAACTATGTTACAATGGCCCAGACAGGTCGCACGCTGCGGCCGCACGGTACGGAGGCATATTCATTCATGGCGCAGATGATCAAACGACCCACACCGCCGGGAACTGAACCTTCCCAAGGACAGACAGCGGATGGTGCGAAGGCGTCGGCCGTCCAGGCACAGGTTGAAGAAAGGCAGCAGGCGACGCGTCTGCACGTCTTCCTGCATGCCCTGGCATTTGTCCTCGGTTTCACCTTTGTTTTTACGCTACTCGGCTCCGCGGCGGGACTGCTCGGTCGCAGCCTCAACCAGTATTTGCCCTACATCCAGCGCTTCGGCGCCATCCTGCTGGTGACCTTCGCGCTCTCAACGATGGGCGTGTTTCGCTGGCTTATTGACAAAATCAACGCCTCAACCGACGTCGAGTCAAACCCGGCCGCGGCGGGACTGGTGAGCGTCTTGAGCTTCTTCAACAGCCTCATGTACACCGAGCGTCGCGTGACGGACATGCATGAGGTCAACCCCAGCTACGGTTACATGAGCAGTGCCTTGCTGGGCGTCAGCTTCAGCGCAGGGTGGGTGCCCTGCATCGGCCCGATTTTGGCCAGCATTCTCTTCCTGGCCGGCGATTCAGCTACCGCAATGCAGGGGGCGAGTCTGCTGGCGATCTATAGCATCGGCTTAGGCATTCCCTTTCTGATCACGGGTGCGGCTTTCAGCTCGATGACGGGGCTGCTACGCAAACTCAATCGCTACTCGAACGTCATCGGCCTCGTCAGCGGCGTCTTTTTGCTCAGCGTGGCTGCCCTGCTCTGGACCGACAGCCTGGCCATGCTCACGACCCAGTTCAGCGGGCTCAATGAGTTGGTCTTCCGCCTCGAAGACACCATCGTCGGCGACTTTGGCGGCAGCATCGATATCTTTAACGTCAATCTCGCCAGCGCGGCGCCGCTGGCCTTTGTCGCCGGCCTCATCAGCTTTATCAGCCCCTGTGTACTGCCGCTCGTCCCGGCCTATGTCGGCTACTTGAGCGGCGCGGCCGTGAGCGGAACCCGCTAGCAGTTGAACAAGGCATGGCGAGCGGGGAATGCGGAATAGTCGGAGAAGCTTGGCGGACCATGCGTGTTACGCTGTATACGAAACCGGATTGTGCGCTTTGTGATGAATTGAAAGCCGATCTTCTGGCGCTCCAGCCGGAGATCGGCTTTACTTTGGCGGAACGGAATATCGAAAAGAACGCGGGCGACTTCGCCCGTTTTCGCCATCTGATCCCAGTCTTGGATGTGGAGGACGGACCGCTGTTAACGCCGCCTCACGACTTTATGAACCTACGCAACGTGCTCTCCGCGGCGCGCGACCAATCAAGCGATTGTTCGTAGAGCAGATACGGGGCGCGCATTGCGCCCAAGATGAAATGAGCGTTGTGACACCGACGCGCTTACGTGAAGGCGAGAAATCATGACTCAAGTCGATTCAACCGACGCCATCAACCAAGGAGCCAGCAATCTGGTCGTTTGGTTTGCGCGCCACTGGCTTGCGATCTTCAACACCATGTGGGGCATCTACGTCTTCCTGCCCTTTTTGGCCCCGATCCTCATGGCGGCGGGGTTGACTGCGCCAGCCCGGCTCATCTACGGCGTCTACTCGATTTTTTGTCACCAACTGCCCGATCACAGCTACTTCCTTCACAGCCACACGCATGAGTTGGCTCCATCCGCAGCGTCGCTGGCGGCCGGCGGCATGCCGACCGGTCTCTCCCTTTTCCAGGAACGACGCTTCATCGGCAACACCGAAGTCGGCTACAAGGTGGCAATCTGCCAGCGCGATGTTGCAATCTACGGCAGTATCTTCCTGAGCGGTCTGCTCTATGCACTGCTACGCGAACGCGGCGTGCGGATCAGTTGGAAAGCAGCTGTCTTGCTGACGGTGCCCATGGCCATCGACGGGATCACGCAGATGTTCGGTTTCCGCGAAAGCAGTTGGTGGCTGCGGAGCGTGACCGGTGCACTCTTTGGCTTTGGCGCAGTCTTGTTTCTTTACCCCCTCATTCAACGAGGCATGGACGACGTGATCTACACCGAAACACAGCGCCGACAAGATACGCCAGGCCCCAAGGCAGCGGAAGAAGCATCAGGCTAGGGTTTTCAATACTATCAACCTATCGGACAGTGGGTCGCGGAAAGAGCCGGATGCAGCGGATAGTCACCGATTTTCGGGATTGATCCGCCAATATCAGCTGGATCAGCGTTGATCCGCGGCCCATTCTACTCAAATTGAGAATCCCCGCACCGAAATTCGACAGCTTCGCAAGAGTCGGCTATACTATTTGCTTGTGGAATGACGGCCTGTCCTCTCAACTGTGCTCCATTTCACCGACTGATGGCTATCAACGTGGCGCGCCAGAGCGGCCCGATAATTTTGCAGTGTAGGAGAATGAACAAGCATGGCAAACATTAAATCTGCGGAAAAACGAGCCCGCCAGAGCATCAAGCGTCAAGATCGCAATCGCATCCTGCGCAGCAGCGCGCGTACGGCTATCAAGAATGCCCGTGCCGCCATTGCCAGCGGAAATCGTGAAGCCGCTACTGAGGCCGTCGCCGTGGCTGGCCAAGCGTTGGACAAGGCCGCCAGCAAAGGCGCCATTCATCCCAACAACGCGTCGCGTCGCCGCAGTCGCATCACCCTTGCCCTGAACAAGATGGAAGGCTAAGGCTGACTGATTATTGATCTTCCTGGATGCAATAGGGCCAGGAAGAAACAGAAGACAAAAATCAAAAGACGGGGACGTCATCCTGGTGGATGACGTCCCCGTTTTGGTTGGCACATGATCATTTGGGTAGAGACGTTGCAGTGCAACGTCTCTACCCAAATTCTACACGTAATCGTCGGCGAGGCGGGCGAGGCGGACCCTGCTGTCAACAAAGCCGCCTGGGCGGCTGCGCGCATGCCAGATTGTTTCGTATTCGGCTAGCAAGGCGATCAGATCGTCGGCCAACGCTTCTGGAGTCACGCCGCTAGAGACGCTGTCTCCCAACGCTTCCCCATCCTGCAGGAGCCACAGGCCGCGCTGGCATCCATGACGCAGGAGATCGGCACACCACAAGAATTCGCGCTGCACGAGCGCAGCATCGCTGCAGGTCGGCGCAGCCTGGGCCAAGGCGGCCCGCTGGGCCTCGACGTAGGCCAGGCTTTGCATCAGCTCCGCTGCCGGGTCGCCTGCAGGCCACCATTCGGCAAGCTTCTTGTTGAATTCATCCGGCGTCGCCTGGAGGATGGCGAAGAGCACTGACATATTGTGAATCTTGACGCTGCTCTGGGCATAGGCATTGCCCAGATCATAGACGGCCTGGCCCATGACGCCGCTCTCGTCGCCAAAGACGAACTGATCCAGCGCATCCGGTACGTCGAGATCCCTGTTTGCGTGACGATCCCAGGCGAGCGCGGCGCCATAGAGGATGCCGGCGTAGGTCACCGGCAGGGGCTGCCAGTGGCCGCGATCGCCCCACTCGGTGATCAGGTAGCCGATCGCCCCGTGCTGACCGCCATGCTCGGCGGCGTTGCGCAGATTTTCCATCATGTTGTCCGTGCGCCCGGCCACGGAGTTCCAGCCCGACGTGCCGGGGACAACGTAGAACGGAACGCCGGAAGCCGCAAAATGGGCAGCGTGTTCAGCAAAGGGGTGATCGGCCTCGTAGCCCCACTCCATGGCAATCACATCCCGGGGCAGTTCTGGCATTAGCTCGGGGTGCTCCATGATGATGTCGCCCCAGAACTGCATGGCGCAGCCGCGCGCCGTCACTTCGCGATGGATCTTCTGCAGGAAGTCCAGATAGACGCGATCCTTGCCGATCTGCTCGGCGAGCGCCTTGCTCTTGCCCTGCCCCACATCGTACGTCTCGTCGCCACCGACGTTGACCTGGCTACTGCTAAAATGGGGCAACAGCTCGTCCAACATGTCACGCACGAGATCCAGGCTCTCGGGAACGACCGGCGCCAGGGAGAAGGGGCGCGGGTCGACGTAGCCCCAGGGAGTCTCGGCGCCGTCAGGCGCCTCAGCCAAATGTCGATACTCGTCATGTTCCAGCCAGCGGTGCATGTGGCCAAAGGTGTTCTGGTTGGGCACCAATTCGACAAAGCGCTCCCGGCAGTAGGCGTCCAGCGTCAGAATTTCCTCGCCTGTGAAGGGCGAAGCCTCGGCCCAGACCACAGGATGGCGCTGGTAGGCAAAGGTGTGCTCGGTGTAGAGTTGGAACTGGTTGAGCTTGAATGAGGCCAGCAGGTCGACCAGCGCCATCGTCGCTTCGAGCGTCGGCACACGGTCGCGGCTGATGTCGAGCATGACGCCCCGGTTGGGAAAATCGGGCCAGTCGGTGCAGCGCAGCGCCGGCAACGTCGCGCCACGCTGCAGCAGAAGCTGGCGCAGCGTCTGGACGCCATAGAAGACGCCAGCCGGCGTGCTCCCCACGACCATGATGCGTTCAGGCGTAATCGTCAGATTGTAGCCCTCAGCATGCGCGGTGACGTTCGGGGCAATGCTCAGCTCGACAGCGACGGCAGCGTGGGGCGTCGCCTCGCCGGCCACGATGGACCAGGTCACGTCAGCGTATTCTGACAACGTGGTCTGGAGTTGCTGGGCGGCAAATCTCAGCGCTTGCGGCTGTGCGCCGCGCAGCTGAATGAAAGCGGTCGGCGGCAGCACAAATGCACCTGAAACGACACGCAGCTGACGCGGCATGGGCGCCAGCAACAATTCATCCGACATAAAAGTGGCCTTTCTATGAGATTCCCTAAGTTAGGTGATTTTACAATTATGCCAGCAACGGACGGATTCCTTAAATCCATCACGCCACTTTACCGGTGTTTGCCCGAGCATTGACGGCAGAGTAAAATCGGTAGCCAGAGCAGATCCACCTACATCCCAAAGCGAGCGAATCAACGAGTTTCTCAATGCCTGACAAAGTTGCCCTCGTCACCGGCGGCGCCAGCGGCATCGGCAAAGCAGTGGCCACGAGCCTTGCCGAAGATGGCGCACGAGTCGTTATCACCGACATCAATCAAGCGGCCGGACAAGAAGTCGCCCAGGCGATCGGCGGTCACTTTGTCCAGGCCGATCTCGCCTGGCGCTCTGACTGCCGTGCCCTGGTCGACGCCACGTATGACCTCCACGGACAAATCGATATCCTCGTCAACAACGCAGGGTTTCAGCACATCGACCCCATCGATGAGTTTCCCGAAGACGTTTGGGACAGGCTGATCGCGGTCATGCTGACAGCGCCCTTCTTGCTGACAAAATATGTCTGGCCGGGCATGAAAGCCAACAGCTGGGGACGTATTGTCAACGTCGGGTCAGTGCATAGCGTGCGCGCCTCGCCCTTCAAGGTCGGCTATATCTCGGCCAAGCATGGGCTGTTGGGCCTGACGCGCACAGCCGCCCGTGAAGGGGGCGAGTTCGGCATTACGGTCAATGCAGTGCTGCCCGCTTACGTGCGTACGCCGCTGGTAGAGAATCAGATTACCGATCAGGCACGCATCCGCGGCATCTCCGAAGCGGAGGTGGTCAAAGACGTCATGCTGGCGCCGGCCGCGGTCAAACGCCTCGTGGAGCCGGAAGAGGTGGGGACGTTGGTGGCCTTCCTCTGTTCGGATGCCGCCGGCGCAGTCACCGGCGCGGACTGGACAATCGATCTGGGCTGGACCGCGGGGTGACAGTATCAATTGACCATTGTCAATTGCCACTTGGCAATTAGAAAGGATCTGTTCATGCGCGTTCTCATCATGTCGGACATGGAAGGCGTCAGCGGGATTGTGGTGTGGGAGCAGGTGGATGGCGGCGCGCCCATGTATGAGGAAGGGCGGCGCCTCTACACGGAAGAGATCAACGCGGCTGTACGGGGTGCGAAGGCTGCCGGCGCCACCGAGATTGTGGCCGTCGACTGTCATGGCGCTGGCGGCGGCTGGAGCTTCAATTCCTACATCCCCGAGTTGCTAGATCCGGACTGTGAGTGGGTGGCCCATCACAAATGGTCTCGCTACACCGAGTTACTCGAACAGGGCTGTGATGCCGTACTCCTGGTGGGCATGCACGCCCGCGCCGGTACGCCCGACGGTGTCATGTGTCACACGATTTCAACGGTGACGTGGCGCAACCTCTGGTTCAATGACGATCTGGTCGGCGAGATCGGCATCAACGCAGCGCTCTGCGGTCACTTTGACTGCCCGGTTGCGCTCGTTACCGGCGATGTGGCGGCGTGCCGCGAAGCCCAGGAGATTCTGGGCGACGGGCCGACCTATGTCGCGGTCAAGAAAGGGCTCTCCCGCTTCTCAGCGCGCCAGATTGCGCCTGTGCGCGCGCGTCAAATGATTGAGGATGGCGCGCGTCAGGCTCTGCAACAGCTTGGCCAGGCGCCAGTCTACACGCCGGCCCGCCCGACCGCCATCACCATCGAGATTGATACAGTCGACAAAGCAGGTCAGTTCCGCGGCCGCGCCGGCGTTGAGGTGGTCGAACCGCTCAAGGTCGTCAGCCGAGCCGATGATTGGATGGCCGCCTGGAATCAGGTTTGGCCCTTCGCCGATACATGGCGAGACGCATAGCGGCCACATCTTCGATCAACCATTGACTATTGCTAATTGACCATTACAAGGCATTTGGAAGGAGCGTTCATGCTAGTCCTCGACCAAAGCGACGTGGAAGCAGTCTTGACGATGGAGGAAGCCATTTCTGCAGTCGAAGATGGTTTTCGCCAACTGGCCCTGGGCAATGTGGAGATGCCCCAGCGCGCGGCGACGGAGATTGCACAACGCAACGGTCTACACCTCTCCATGCCGGCCTACGTGGGCGGGGAGGTAGACAGCCTGGCGATCAAAATCGTTACGGTCTATGGCGATAACCCTGCCAACTTCGGGCTGCCCATGATTCAGGGCGTGGTGCTGCTCCACGATGCGCGCACGGGCGCGCTCGTTGGCCATGATGGATGCCGAACATCTGACGGCCATGCGGACGGGCGCGGTTAGCGGTGTGGCCACGCGGGCGTTGGCGCGCAAAGATGCCTCCATCGCAACGATCTTTGGGGCCGGAGCCCAGGCCTTTGCCCAGGTCGAGGCTGTCTGCGCGGTGCGCCCGATTGAGCAGGTCTTCATCGTAACGCGTACGGGTGAGAAGGACCTGAACTTCGGCCTGCGACTTGAGCGACGGTTAGGCGTGCGGGCCCATTCCTTGCGCGATCCACGTACTGCAGTGGAATCAGCCGACATTATCTGCACGGCGACCAATGCCACCGAACCGCTCTTCAACGCAACATGGGTTCAGGAAGGCGCTCACATTAACGCGGTCGGCGCATACACGCGCAGCATGCGCGAGCTAGACGGCCGGCTGCTGGAAAACGCCCGCGTCTATGTCGATCATCACGTGGCGGCGCAGGCAGAAGCCGGCGATATCATGATTGCCGTGGACCAGGGTGCGCTGAGCTACGACCAGGTTGTGGGTGATTTGGGCGCATTGCTCACGGGTGCCGTCGAGGGCCGACGCCATGCTGGCGACGTGACGATCTTTAAATCCGTGGGCTTGGCCATGCAGGATGCAGTCACCGCCGCGCGCGTCTACGCCAATGCGCTCACCGCCGGCGTCGGTCGCCAAATCACACTCTAAATCCCCACATTTTGTGTATTTATAAAAGTTTTCTCGTTTTGAAAAACACAAGAAATGCCATTGACGATTGTGTATTTGTGTGGTATTTTCTTATGGTAAGCTCTCGCAGACTGTCCGAAATCAGGTCATTCCGACCAAAGACAGTCACGTCACCGACCCAAAGCCGCCACGAAGAGAGGACTGCCATGAACATGCATGATGTGCAACCCACCGGCACCGGTCCCCTGACGGGGATCATCAAATTCTTGGCCATCGTCGGCATTTTGACCATATTCTTTGCCGGCGTGGCGATCGGCATGCTGATCCTCAGCCTACTGCTGGCCTAGCTTCGAACCGCGGCGCTGCGGGCAGACGTCAAGACGACACGCAGCGAACGACAAAACATCAACAAAAAAGAGGGGCGGCAACGATGGCCGCCCCTCTTTTTTTGTGTTTGTGCAGCAGGCTCAGAGAAAGGTCATGCCGGCAACTGTCACGACCGACGTATCATGGGGATCAGCGGGGCAGACGGCATACCCAAATTGTTCGCCCTGCACCGGGCGGTTGTGGCCATTTTCCAGCAGACGCAGGGTCAGATAGAGGGGTGAGACACCGCAGACGTTGTTGGTGTTGCCCACGCTCTTGATCGTACGGTAAAAGCCTTCGGCATCACCAAAGCGCAACGTCGCCAGTAGCTCCTCATCTGCCTGCTGCAGCGCCTTTCGCGTTCGCTCGGTCAGCGGCGCGCCGCCGAATTCAGGACCAACGTGGGCCAGGTCGCCCGATGCCACAACGAGTACGCGTCGATCCCCGGCCAGGGCTTGCAGGGCATCGAGCAACGCGCCAAGTTGACCATCATCATTCGGCCCCGAACCATTCTGCATGAAGCGATGGAAGGAACCGGTGAGAATCGGCACCACGTCGACCGGCTCGCCCCCGCGCATATGATGCAACCAGACGGCGACTAGCTCCAGCGAATGCTCGTCGCGATGGCGCAGCTCGCCGGCAAAGGCAGCTTCTTCGCCCAACAGCGCGGCAAGTCCATCAACGATTTCCTGGTCGGTTGGGAGGATGCCAAAGGGCGTGGCGTAGCTCTGACGCGTCAAGGTAATGGGATCGTCGCCATAGTGGTCGGTGCCCAGAAGAATGACGAGATCGGCCGCCCTGACAGCTTCGGCAGCGTGCTTCCAAACTTCAGCATAGACCGCCCCACCCCGGCCGTAATCGATATGAGGGCTGAGCAGGCCGGACCAACGCGGCCACTCTTCTATGGGTCTGGGCACGCTGTCGACAGCTTCCAAGTAGTCATTGAGAAACGCGTGGAGCTCGGCCGGATCGTCCGGATAGCCGCGCCCGGCAATGAGTGGCGGACGCGATGGGGCAGTGCGATATGCATCCAGCACGCGCGCCATGGCCGCGGCCAGCGCGCTCGTTATCGAGCAGATAGTTCTCGTCAAGCGCGGACAGCAATTCTTCGACCGTCGCTACGTCAATCTGCGCACCGTAGTGCCGTTCAAACGCTGCAGCCAGCGCCGCGGCATCATGTTCCCCGTCGCAAAAGGCCAAGACCGCGGCCAGCGCCTGGGGCACGAGCAGCGTATGCTCGGCAAGCTGGAGCGGGTCACGCAGCGCAAAATAGAGTTGTCCATCCTGCTGGTGTTGGCGCACATCAAGCGGACGCAACTGGGGACCACGACTGTACTGAGAAGTCAACATGAAATTCGCTCAAAAAGAGGACGATCTAGGCGGATCTATCCGACGGTTTGTCACGGAACAAAGAAAGCGTGGCACAGAGATTCAACGACTATTTACTGAGCCACCACGGCAGGCGCAGGCTGAGCTTGCGTCGTCCTGAGCTTGTCGAAGGGTCGAAGCCGCAGCCGGATCTATACAGAGTGTTTGAAAGCTGCCGACCGCCGCCAAAACCGAGTCGAGATACTCGGCCATGCCGCTTGCCATCCTTCTTTCTTACAGCGAGGAGCGAGCGGCAATAAGGATTGTACGCAGCGGGCTTATCTTCTCCAAATCGCTTTGCCGGCATTTGCCGGTCCGAGCCGGGTGCAGCGCTCGACAAGAAGTTGGGCTGCTGGCAATGGCGGGACGTCTGCGTTCACTCTTCCCAATCCTGCGCCAGCATGGCGTACACGTTGTGATCCACGAAGTGATCGTACAGCCATTCGGCCTGGCGCACGATGCCTTCGTGGGTATAGCCCAGCCGCACCGCCACGGCGCAGCTGGGCCGGTTGCCCAACGCGCAGCGAATGTCGATGCGGTTGAGAGACAAGTCGACCAACGCGTAGGTCGTCAATGCACGGGCCGCGCGCGTCATCAAGCCGTGGCCCTGGAAGGATTCGCCAAGCCAGTAGCCCAGCGCCGTGGACCGGTTCGTCCAATCAATGGCATGATAGCCGATGACGCCGGCCAGTTGATCCTGATACCAGATGCCGGTCTGAAAGCCATTGTTTTCGCCAAATTGGCGCATGACGCCCTTGATGAAATTCTCCGAGTCGGCCACACTCTTCACGTGATCGAGCCAGGGCAGCCAGGTGCGCAAATGGGAGCGGTTGGCGTCCGTCAGCGCAAAGAGCGCCTCGGCATGATAGGGCTGCAGCAGGCGCAGGTCACTCTCATCGTCCAGCGAAAAACGAAACATTGGCAGACTCCACGTTATCTTGGCAAGGGGGAAAGCGGACTTCTACAAAATGCAGGTAGGCCGGTCGACTTCAGGCAGATGTTCGGGCTGGGCAGCGACGATCTCGCCACCATCCAGGTGCAGCCACGTTTCGAAGTCATAGATGCCCTGGCGCAGTCGGATCAAACGGGCGCCACGGGCGAAAGAGTGGTCGCCATAGCCGCTGTAGCCGCTCACCCGCCCAAAGGCCAGGCGTATGCCATAGAGCTGACCGATAAAGTCGTTGAGGTGATCGTGACCCACGAAGACGCCCATGACTTCGGCCGCCTCGTGCATGGCCGCAAACATGCCCGTGTTGACCAGCGGACAGCAAACGGCCTCGCCTTTACGACCATAGCAAGTGTGGAGGTCCCAGACTTCGTTGTATTCGGATAGCGGGATATGAAAAAAGGCCAGCGCGGGCAGAGCCTTGCCCTGCGCCCGGCGAGCCGCTTGGGCCGTCTGCAAATACCAGGCGATCTGATCACGCTCAAACCAGCCGTAGCCACCGATGTCCGTGCGCGCATAGGCATGGGAGTCGAGGAAATAGAGCCGTGCGTGCGGCTGATCGTCTGCCCCGGCCACGGTCAACACATAGTTGCCCACGCCCGCCAGCTGAGCTGGTCCCGGCACGGCCAGGCAGCCGGGCAGTGCCTGCATGACCGCCATGAGCGCGGCCCGATCCAGGGCGCCTTCGTCATCGTGGTTGCCAAAGATTGCGGCCCATGACAGGCCGCGCGCGACGACGGGTGCGACCGCGTCCTTCAATGCGCCGGCAGGATCTTCACAATAGGCGCCGTCGATCGTATCGCCGTTGAGCACAACCAGGTCGGGTTGTTCCGCATCGAGCACAGCGCCCATCATCACGGCCGTGCGCTGGTCATCCTCGCCGCCACTCCGCCAGTGGATGTCGGTGAAGAGCGCAATCGTAAAGGTACCGTCAGAACGAAATTGAAGCGTCATGGCGCGCCTGCCTTTTCGTGGACCGCAGATCATCGCCTATTGCCGCATCCAGCGCCTGGGCTAGGTGGACCGCCTCCCGCTCGCCGAAGTCGTGAATCTGGTGGCGGCAGCTTGTGCCCGAGGCAACGATCGTAACATCGGGATCTGCCGCGCGCACGGCCGGCAGCAGCCGGTCTTCGCCCACTTTGCGGCTGATCTCGTAGTGGTCGGTTTCATAGCCGAAGTCGCCCGCCATGCCGCAGCAGCCAGAAGGAATCACCTCGACGTCGTAGCCGGCCGCACGCAACGTCGTGACGGTGACCTCGTTGCCGACCATGGCCTTGTGATGACAGTGACCGTGCAGCAGCGCCGGCCCCACATCGTCCCGCCACGATGGCGTAAAGCGCCCGGCCTCCAATTCACGTGCAACGAATTCCTCAAACGTGAAGGCCTGGCCGGCCAGCACTTTGGCTCGCCGCGGATCGGAGGCGAGGTTGAGATACTCATCGCGCAGGGTGAGAATACAGCTCGGTTCGATGCCGATGATGGGCACGCCCTGTAGGGCATAGGGCGCGAGCAGGGCTACGTTGTGATCGATCCACGGCTTGGCCTTGTCAGCCTGGCCGCCGGTGATCAGCGGCCGGCCGCAGCACTTGCGCCCCTGGGCGAGATAGACGTCGTAGCCGGCCGCCTGCAGCACGCGCACGGCCGCCTTGCCCACCTCGGTCTCGTTGAAGTTCACCCACGTGTCGTGAAAGAGAATCACCGGCTGGCCGGCGCCCTCGGCCAAACGCATGGGCGGCAGCCCCGCTTGGAGTGAGCCGGCCGTGCTTGCAGGAGCCTTGCGCTGCTCTTTGGCGAACCAGGCTGCCAGCGTCTCCGGCGCGTAGGCGGGCAGCGTGCGGTCCGGATGGACGCCGATGCGCGCCTGGATCTGCTTCATCACCGGCGAGCGCATGAAGGCGTTCACGGCCGGGATGAAGGGACGCCCCGTGCTGTAGAGCTGCTCGTTGATCTCCGGCAACAGCCCCATGAGGCGGTTGAAGAGCGGCGTGCCATTGGCCTGATGATAGTGGACCATATACTCGGCCTTGATCTTGGCCATGTCCACCGCCGACGGGCACTCGGTCTTGCACGCTTTGCAGCCCAGGCAGAGGCCCATGACATCCTTCATCTCGGGCGTAAAGAGCTCATCATGAGGAATGCGCCCGGCGAGGGCATTGCGGAGCGCATTGGCCCGACCGCGGGTGGAGTCGCGTTCATCGCGTGTCGCAATGAAGCTGGGGCACATGGTGCCGCTGCCCACCTTACGACAGACGCCAGCCCCATTGCACATTTCGATCGCGGGTGCGTAGCCGCCGTCTGGGCCCCAGTCGAAGACTGTCGGCAGAGAGATTGTTTGATAGTCAGGCCCGAAGCGCAGATTGTCTGCTCGCGGCGGCGCGTCGACAATCTTGCCCGGGTTCATGAGGTTTTCGGGATCGAACGCTGCTTTCACTTCAGTGAGCGCGCCATAGAGCTGCGGCCCAAAAATGCGCGGGTTGAGTTCGCTGCGGGCGAGGCCGTCGCCATGTTCGCCGCTCATTGCGCCGCCATAGTCCACGGCCAGACCGCAGGCGTAGTCGCTCACGGCCTGTAGCAGTTCGACGCCCCGTGGCGTCTTCACGTTCATGAGCGGGCGCACGTGGAGACAGCCGGCCGAGGCATGGGCATAGACCGCCACGCCCGGTACATCGCCTTCGGCCGCGGAGAAGTCGAGGATCTGGCCCAGATATTCGGCCAGCTGCTCCTGGGGCACGCTTACGTCTTCGATGCCCGGTACGGCCTTGAAGTCGCCGCGCCGGCTCATGAGGATGTTGAGTCCCGCCTTGCGCACCTCCCAGACGTCGGCCTGGCGTCGTGGATCGAGCAGGTTGATGATCGTGCCCTTCCAGCCCCGGCTGCGCAGTTGCACGGCGAGATGATCGAGCTTCTTCTGTAGTTCCGCTTCGCTCGCGCCGTAGTACTCAGTCAGCATCACCGCCTCGGGGTCGCCCTCGACGAAATGTAGGCGCTTGGCCCACTCAGGCTGCGCCCGCGCCAGATCCATGAGCTGCTTGTCGAGCAGTTCAGCCGCGCTGGGGTCAGTTTCGAGAATGTCGGTAATGGCCCGGCACGAGTCGATCAGGTTGTCGAAGTGGACTACGGCCAGACCGGTCAGCTGTGGCCGCGGGACGAGATTGACCGTTGCCGCCGTCATTACGGCCAGCGTGCCTTCGCTGCCGGTCAGGATCTGCGCCAGATTGAAGCGTTCGATGAGCGCTGGATCGGCCACGGGTGGGCGAAAGCGGCTGTCGAAAGAGAGCCGGTGGCGCTGATCGGCCGGGAGCAGGGCCGCGGCGAGGCGGTCGAGGTTGTAGCCGGAGGCACGGCGCCAGTGCTTGGGCCAACGCGCCAGAATCTCGTCCATGACGTCATCGACAATGGCCGGCACTCGTCGATAGATTTGCGCTTCCAGCGAGTCGCCTCGGGCTTTGGCGGCCAGTTGATTGCGGTCGACCGGGCCAAATTCGGCCAGAGACGCGTCGGCCAGCACGGTTCGCACCGCGTGGACGTTGTCGGCCATCATGCCGTAGAGGATTGAATGGCTGCCGGTGGCATTGTTGCCAATGCTGCCGCCAATGGTGGCCCGGTTGCCGCTGGCCGGATCGGGGCCAATCATCAAGCCATGACGGGCCATCTGTTGATTGAGCGCGGCAAAGTTGATGCCCGGCTCAACGGTGACGCGACGAGCTTCGAGATCGACATCAATCACCTCGTGCATATACTTGGAAAAGTCGAGCACGATGGCCGCACCGACAGCCTGACCAGCCAGAGAGCTGCCGCCGCCGCGCGGCAGGACGGGCACACCGTGACGGGCCGCGATCTCCACTGTCGCCACCACATCTTCGACTCGCTTGGGAATCACGACGCCTACCGGCTGAATCTGGTAGAGGCTGGCATCGGTGCTGTAGAGCATACGCGCGTAGCCGTCAAAGCGCACATCACCCTCGACAGCCTGCCCCAATGCCGCCACCAGATCACGGTTGACGTCCATGGCCTCCATGTCAGCCGGAGAGAGCGCGCTACGCACAACGGGCGGGTTGAGTGTCATGGGGGGGTCCTTTTGATTGCAGAATTCGGATTGGGGATTGCAGTCTGTTGCATGCGGGTAGGTTTCAGACGAATCAGGGAGTGAGCAGGGCCCTTTGCCAGGCGAGCTGGGCGGCGAGGCCGTCGCGTACAGTTGTCGCGGGATCATAGGCCAATAGCGTGCGCGCTTTGGTGATGTCGGCTGCTGTGCGGCGCTGATCGCCGGCGCGCTGGGGTCCGTGGACCGTGTTTGGCGTTTTGCCGGTCAGGTCGGCAAGGATGTCAAGGACCTGCAGCACATTCACTTCTTCGCCGCCGCCCAGGTTAAAGGTCTCGCCCACGCTAACTTCGGGTTGCTCCAGCACACGGTTGATGCCGTCCACGCAGTCGAGCACAAAGGTATTGGAGCGGCTATCAGTGCCGTCGCCGTCGATCACGATCTGCTCGTCAGCGAGAATCTTGCGAATGAAGATGTTGTACCCCATATCCGGGCGCTGGCGCGGACCGTAGACGGAATAGAGGCGCAAGACGGTCACGCCCAGGTCGTCCTTCTCCGCATAGGCCCAGCAGAGATTTTCCGCCGCCAGCTTGGTGATGCCATAGGGCGAAACCGGCTCAATTGCGGCCGTCTCATCACCGGTTGCGAAGCGACCGTAGACGGACGAAGTCGAGCCGTGGATATGCCGTCCGACGCCGGCTGCGACCTCGGCTTCCAGCAGACGCTGGGTGGCCTGAATGTTACAGGTCATGTACGAGTCAAACTCATCCCACGAGCGCATAAGACCGGCCTGGGCTGCCAGATGAACGACTGCATCAACACCCGCAAGCGCCTGACTCAGATCATCAGCCCGCAGATCCAATTCATGCAACGTGAAGTTGGGATTGGCGCGTAGCCCAGCGAGGTTGTTCTCCTTCAAGGCCCGCGGATAGTAGGGAATGAAGGCGTCGATTCCTACCACATCGTGGCCGTTGGCAAGCAAGAGTTCAGACAAGTGGGAGCCGACAAAGCCGGCTGCGCCTGTTACCAAAATGACAGACATAGAGGTACCTACTGACGAAGTGTGATGACCGAGTTTCAGATAGCAACAGTATAGCATAAGGGCCGGAGTTGCCGGGAATGAATCGGGACGCTCGGCCATGGTCCATGCTCAAATTCTGTTCGGATTTCGCTGCGAATATGGTACGATTGAAGCAAGCCGCTTATAAGCGTTCCCATTCGCCAGCAGCACCAGCCAACAGGGGCTTGTCACAATGCAACTTCAACTGATCCGCCATGCCACTCTACTCATTCAGTTTGGCGGACGCAGGCTGCTCGTCGATCCCATGTTGAGTCCGGCCGAGGCCATGGATCCGATTCCCAATGCGGCGAATGCGCTGCGCATTCCCATGGTGGAGCTGCCGCTGGACGACGCGGCGCTGGCGGACCTGCTGGCAACGCTCGACGGCGTACTCGTCACGCACTTACACCGTGACCATTGGGACGACCGGGCGCAGGCGCTGCTTCCCAAAAATGTGCCGATCCTCTGCCAGCCGGGTGATGAGGAGACATTCGAGGCGGCAGGGTTCGCCGCTGTACTGCCGGTCGAAGATGGGATCACTTGGGCCGGTATCGACATCCAGCGCACGGGCGGCCAGCACGGCACGGGGGAACTGGGCCGGCTGATGGGGCCGGTCTCGGGCTTTGTCTTGCGCGCGCCGGAGGAACTAACGCTCTACATTGCAGGAGACACGATTTGGTGCGATGACGTCGCCAAGGCGCTGACGGGTCACGCGCCCAATGTGGTTGTTCTCAATGCCGGAGCGGCCCAGTTTCTCCAGGGCGACCCCATTACGATGACCGCCGCCGACGTGATCAGCGTCTGCCAGGCCGTCCCCCAGGCGGACGTGATTGCTGTGCACATGGAGACGATCAATCACTGTGGGTTGACGCGCGCCCAGCTGGCAAGTGAGGTTGCGGCCGCTGGTCTGAGTGAGCGTGTGACCATTCCCCATGATGGCGATACGCTGACGCGCTAGATTGCTATGCGGGGGGCTCTACTCCAGGTCCAGCGTGCGTACTCTCTTCCTACGCAAATCTGCCACACGTACGCTGTGATTGTTGGTGTCGGCGATATAGAGGCGTTGATTCAGCCAGGCCAGGCCCTCCGGCTCATGCAGTTCCGCAGTATCAAATGAACCATCCTGCGCGCCGGCAGTGCCCGTGCCGATCAGCGTCGTCACGCCAAGCGTATCGAGGTCGAGCGTCTTGACCTTGTGGTTGTAGCTGTCAGCGATATAGAGCCGACGATCGTTGCCGGCAAGCCCCGTCGGGTGCTGGAGGCGGGCAAAGGCGCCCACGTCATCCAGATCTCCGAAGTCAAAGAGCCCCTGTCCGACCAGCGTTCGTACCAAGCCCGATTCATCCAATGAGATCGCACGAATTGCGCTGGCCTCTGCGTCCGCCACGTAGAGTTCCTGCGCCATCAGCACAAGGTCACTGGGTTGGTTGAAGGCTGCCTCCGCCCGCGGACCATCAAGCAGCGCCTCGGCGCCGCGGCCGGCAAAGAGCTCCAACCGGGCCTCACCAAGTAAGCGCCAGATCTGATGCGAGCCGGCCATGGCAATATAGAGCGCATCGCCAACTGCGGCCACCGCCCAGGGCGAACGCAGGCCAACGGCCAGGGGATCGGTGCCGTCGGGGCGCAACGTGCGCCCAATCTCGCCCGTGCCGGCAATCGTACGCACACGCTCCCAGACCAGGTCGATGGCGCGAATGGCGTGATTGTCCGTATCGGCGACGTAGAGGGTGGAGCCAGATGCAGTCGAGCGAAACGCAAGGCCGTGGGGGTGATGAAAACGTGCATCAGCCGCTGCGCCATCGACCAACCCGGCCGCGCCGGTCCCAAAGACACGCACGATCTCCCCGCTGAAGCCATCCAGACTGAGTTGCACTTCCAGAATGCGATGGTGGCCGGTGTCGGCAATGAAGAGACGATCACCCGGTGCAGTGGTCAGCTTGGACGGAAAGCGCAGGCGCGTCTGCGCTTCGTCCGGCGGCTGCAGTCCCGGCATTGGCCGGCGTGAAAGCGTGCCCGCAGCGTCGGCCGCTTCGATCAACGGTTGGAGCAATTCAGCGACGTGCGCGGCATCGATCTCACCCGCGCGTTCGGCAACGACCTTGCCCGCGGGGTCGACGAGCACAACCGTAGGCCAGGCGCGCACGCTGTAACGGCTCCAGATTTCCAGGTTAAAATCGTTGACGACGGGGTGTTCGACGCCATGACGCATCACAGCCTGGCGCACGTTTGCGGTCAGTTCTTCAGCAGGGAATTTGGGGGAGTGTACGCCAATGACGACCAGTTCATCGGGGAACATCTGGCGGAGTCGACGCAACTGCGCGACGTTGTGGTGGCAATTGATTCAGCAGAAAGTCCAGAATTCGAGCAGCACAAATTTGCCACGCAGCGCCGCCATAGTTGGGGCCGCTACTGTCGGTCCCTGCTCCACATTGATCCAATCCCGCGGCTCCGGAAAGCGCGGTGCATTCACAGGACTTCGAAACAATCTCATTCGACCTCCAGAGGGGTGCGGAGTGCGGAACCGTACCATGACGACCCTACCACCCCACAACCCTACCGCTGCTCCGTGGCGTAGGGATCGCGTCACAGATACGGGCTTCCGTCATGCAGGGTTCCTTGGCCTTGAAGCTTCGAGTCAAACGCGGCTCGGACGGATTAGACGGATCGAGGCGGATGCTTTCAGAGAAATCCGCGACAACCCGGCAGATCCGCCCGAGCCGCGTTCGATCTCAACTCAGTCCAGTCAGGCTCCGAGCAATCACCATGCGCTGAATTTCGCTGGTGCCTTCGTAGATTTCGGTAATCTTGGCGTCGCGGAAGTAGCGCTCGATGGGCAATTCCTTGGAGTAGCCCATGCCGCCGTGAATCTGCACGGCTTCGGTCGCCACCCACATGGCTGTCTCTGAGGCAAAGAGCTTGGCCATGCTCGCTTCCATGCTGTAGCGGGCGCCGCTCGTCTGGGACGCCATCTTGGCCAGCGCCGCCTGATAGATGAGCAGGCGGCTGGCGTCGACCCGGCACTTCATGTCGGCCAGCTTCTGCTGGATCATTTGGAACTTGCCGATGGGCTGGCCAAAGGCCTCTCGCTCCTGAGCGTAGGCGATGCTGGCTGTCAGCGCGGCCTCGGCAATGCCCAAGGCCTGGGAGGCGATGCCGATGCGGCCGGCGTCGAGGACGGCCATGGCGATTTTGAAGCCATCGCCCTCGTTGCCCAGGCGATTCTCCACCGGGCATTCATAATGATCAAAAAGAATCTCACTGGTCGCCGAAGCGCGAATGCCCAGCTTGGGCTCCGTCTTGCCGCGCGCAAAGCCCGGCTTGTCGGTTTCGATGAGGAAGGCGCTCACGCCCCGGTGCTTCTGCTCCGGCGCAGTCATGGTGAAGAGGACGATGAAGTCGGCATAGGGTGCGGAGGTGACCCACGACTTGCGTCCGTTGATGATGTAGTGGGTGCCGGCGTCATTGAGGACGGCCCGGCTCTTCATCGTGCCGGCATCGGAGCCGCTCATGGGCTCGGTGAGGCTGTAGGCGCCAATCTTCTGGCCCGACGCCACGGGCGTGACGTACTGCTGCTTCTGCGCTTCGGTCCCATACTTCATGATCCCGTTGCAGAAGAGCGAATTGTTGACCGACATGATGGTGCCGTGGCTGGCATCGACCCGCGAGATTTCATCCAGTGCCAGCACATAGGCGAGCGTGTCCATGCCCGCGCCGCCGTAGGCTTCGGGCACCTCAATGCCCATAAAGCCGAGCTGGCCCATCTGGCGCACGGTATCAATCGGAAATTCGCCGGTGGCGTCGTGGTGCTCGGCAATCGGCGCGATCTCCTTACGCGCGAAGTCACGCGCCGCCTGCTGGATCATTTTGTGCTCTTCGGTAATAAAATCGAACATGGGTTTCCTCCGCAATCGGATGGTGACGCAACGGGTCTTTGAAGAGACCATCTACTTGCGTGCACCACTTTTTTTGAGACAAATCACGTGCAGCAGTGCACCCATTAGACAAGATGGTTGTTTAGGGCGTGTTGCAACGCAATGCTTGCGTCAGTAGCTCATCAGTGTCACACGCTGCGCAGCAAGGGCCGCGATGCCACCACCTTGAAGTGTTCCAAAGCTCACCACGAAGGCGTCCATTCGCTTGTCGGTGGCGACACGCCGAAGTAGGGACAGGCCACACCAGACACCATCCACGCGCCAGGTTTGGCCTCAGAGACGTGCTTGACCAGTCTATGCAGACTTTTTTTGCAACGCGTCACCTATGCTGCGACTCGCACTGTTTCTCAAACCACGCGGTCATGCTGTCCAGATTGCTTTGGCCGCGCGCAACGTCAAGCGTGAACTGTTCGAGTTCTTCGTTGGTCGCCGTCAAGTAGTGGCCATTGAGTTGGAGAAAGAGAGCGGCTGCCGTGATACCGACGCGCTTGTTGCCATCAACGAAGGGATGGTTCAGCACGATGGACTCCATGAGTGCAGCGGCTTTGCGAAAGAGAGTTGGATAGAGATTCGCACCGTCAAAGGCAGCCTGGGGACGAGCCACCGCCGCAGCCAGGAGACCTACATCACGGATGCCGCCATCACCGCCGGTTTCGGCAATGATGCGGGCGTGGATGAAGAGCGTCTGCTCGGGTGTCAGGAAGATCACTTAGCCAGCGCATCCAAGGCAGGCCGATATTCCTCAATAAATTCGGCTACCTGCTTGGCAAATTCGGCGTCGACGCCTGTTCCTTCGGCAACGACTGGTGTAATCAAGATGTGGCCATTGTCCGCATCAAGTTCGACCGAAACCTCGCCGCCCTCTGAAAGCTTCAATACGTCCAACATCTCCTTGGGCAGGGAGACGACCATGCTATTGCCTGTGCGAAAGATTTTGCGGTTCACGGGGCATTTCCTTCTTGTCGTAATTACAGTGTACTTACGCCAGTATAGTCGCCGGCAAGTCAGTTTGCAACATAGTCAGCTCCAACGTCAACCCCAAATCCCTGGCTGACGCCGCAATCGGTTCTGGCATTTGCAGCAGAGGCGACAGCAGTATCTTTTCCGGTAAGCTGCTCGCATCCAGCATGGCTCAATGGCCCTTGCCTTTCGTGCTTGCGCGAAACTCCTGGGCAATCAGCTTGCCGTCCAACGTGTGGCGATCCCCCGTGAAGCACTCGGTGGCGATGGTTCTCCTGACGTCACCGAGTGCGACTTTCCGATCGGCTCAGAGTATGCGATCTGGATCCACTCAGCTAGGGTCCGTCAAGCCGCTGGCAAAAATGGCGTGCCATTGGCCTAAGTCAGGCTCATCAATCACCTCGACAGCAACGACCCACTTCACCCACTGAAAGCCGCGCCGACCGGGAGCGACCAGCCGTAGCGGCGCGCCATGACCGTGGCTCAACGGCTCGCCGCCAACATGCGTCGCGAGCAGCGTCTCCTGCGCTTCCGCGATGGACAGGCTCCAACGGTAGCCGGTCGCCGACGTGAAGCGCACAAAACGCGCCGACGCGGCAGGCTGCGCCCTGGCCAACAGATCGCCGGTGCGAATCCCGCGCCAGGTCTGGAGTGAGTACCACCCGCCGGTGCAGTCAATGACGACATCGGCCTCACGCGCAGGCAAGCCGACGAGTTCGGCCAGGTCGTACTCAGCGCGCTGGGCAACCAGTCCCAGCACCGACAATCGGTAGTCATCGAGATTCAAGGGGAGGGGGCGATCCAACATCCACATGGTGACCGGAAAAGCGTCATTGCCTTGCCCATCACCGGCATTACGCGAACCGGTAAAACGGCGATCTGCCCCCGGTGCGCCCAAGGCGCGAGCGCTGCGATCTTGAAGCAGCCACGCGCCAGCGCCGAAGGCCAGCACGCCAAGCGCGCTGAGGGCCGTCCGGCGATCGGTCACGTCACGCCGGGTAAGGGGACGATAGCGCAATACCATGTGCCAGAGGTAGAGCACGACGAGCGCGATACCAAAGGTCGTATGCAGGATCATGCCATTGGGATAGCCGAGGGGCCGCTGCATCGTCGTCCAGAGTATGCCCGTGGCCAGTGAGCCAATCGCGGCCAGCGACACCAACACCGAGACGATCGTGGCCCGCTGCCAGCGTCGCGGCTCCGTGACGCGACGCCGAACACGCCGGAACTTGAAGAAGAGCAGGCCAATGATCGCCAGGCCCACGATGCCGTGAATCACGAAGAGGGCGCGGCCCTCTTCCCTGCCAACGGTGAAGGAGATCAGCCCGCTTACAAACTCGAAGCTAATGAGGAGAAAGAGTGACCAGTCGACTGCACGTGCGCGCATGCCAATGCTCATTTTGACCTGCCTGAGGCCCTTCCGAGTCTCGGTAGCAGCAACAGAGCGCTACACAGCATTGCACAGAAAACAGATTATAGCATAGCTGTCTTCGCCAACGCCGCGTTTCGGCAGGCTCAGGCCTTTTCCGCGACTCATTGTCCTCAATGTGCGAATCCCTGTATAATCGGGCGGCAGGCAAAGCCGCCGGTCTGGACGACGGGTTCCATCCGGCCCGTTTCAATGCCCCAACTCTGTCCAGCTCGAAAGCGCCCGATGAACTCGCCCCAAAGCGTACAGAAGCTCCTAAATTATGAGGCTGGCGAGGAATCGCTGATTGGCTCCCTGCTTGGCCTGGGCTTTTTCGGCTTTCTGGCCATGGTGCTTGTCCGTACATCTACCTATAGCCTCTACCTCAGCGTCTTCGACTATCAAACGCTTCCCTTTGTCTTTATCGCGGCGGCACTGCTGGCGATGGCGATTTCTGCCATCTCTCTGGTTGTGCTGCGTCGTCTTCCCCTTGGCAGCGTCCTGGTGGGCAACGCGCTGGTCATGGTCAGCATAGTTCTTGCACTGCGGATTGCGGTCGGCGTTACGCAGGCACGCTGGGCCATCTTTGGTCTGCCAGTCGCTTTTCACGTCCTGATGCCATTGATGATCACCTCATTCTGGGCACTGGTGCAACGGCTCTTCAACATTCGGCAAAGCCGGCGGCTTTCCGGGCTGGTTGTCAGTAGCGAGACCCTGGCCATGATCCTGGGTGGCGTCGTGACGCCGTTGACGGTCAGGTTTGCCGGCAGCGTCAACGTGCTGCTGGTTGCGGCTGCCTGCCTGCTGATCTACACCGGCATTCTCATTGGCCTGATTCGCCGCCATGACGATGAGCTGCGTACGCGTCCGTCACGATTGCCGGCGCAACGCGGGGCGACTGGCGCCGTTCTGGGCAATCGCTACGTCCTGTTGATCATGCTCAACTTCACGCTCTTCGTCACCAGCATTTACTTCGTAGACAATATCTTTTACGGTTTCGCCCAGCTACGCATCAGCGACCCAGATACGTTGACCAGTCTTCTAGGTCGCTTCTGGGCCGTGGCCGGCATCTTAATCCTATTCGTCCAGCTGTTGGTCGCCGGCCGGATGTTGGAGCGCTATGGCGTGGGCGCAGTGCTCATGCTGCTGCCGCTGGCCCTTGCCGCCGGTGGTACGCTGCTGGTAGCGGCAGGACTCATGGGTGGTTCGACTGCGCTGCTCTTTGGGCTGGCGATTGGGATTGAGCTGACGCGCACCGTACTGGATGCTACCGATCAAACGGCGACCAACGTGCTCTTTCAACCTCTGCCAGATCAGGTCCGGACCGAGGCCCAGACCTTTGTAACAGGTATTGTCTATCCTGGCGCTTTGGGGCTGACGGGTGCGGTGCTACTGATCTGCTTCGAAGTCTTTCAACTCGGTCTACTCCAGGTGAGCGGGGTAATGGTGCTCGTTGCGCTGCTCTGGGCCGGCGTGGCGCGGCGGCTGGGCAAGCGCTATCGTCGGGCGCTCGCCGACGCGCTGGACCGCCGCACCTTTCACCCTGTTGAGCTGACCGTGCTTGATGCCAGTAGCCTTCAGGTCTTGCACAATGGTCTGAACAGCCCCAACGCCGCCGTCGTCTCCACCTGCCTGTCATTTTTGGTAGAGGTTGATCCGCAGGCCGTTGAAGCGGTATTACCCCGGTTACTGGCGCATCCAGAGCCGGCCGTGCGTCTGGCGGCCGTGGAGACAGTCAGCCGCTTGCATCTCACCCGCGCAGTACCCCTGCTGGCCTCCCGTCTTTCTCTTGAAACGAGTTCGACCATACGCTGCGCACTGCTAACGAGCATAGGTGTGCTGGATGGCGCCGACTCAGAAGACCTTATCATGCAATTCATGCACGATCCCGACCCGATTGTGCGGCAGGGTGCGTGGGCCGGACTATTGAGCCGCACGGCTTCGAAAGGGCATGATGTGGTGGAAGCCGCACTGGCCGCATCGCTCCAGTCGCCCGAGGCTCAGGCCCGTATCTATGCGGCGGGCGTCATTGCAGAGAGCGGCAGTGTGAGCCTCTTTCCCCACGTCATCAGGCTTCTGCAAGATGACGTAGCTGCTGTGCGTCGGGCGGGACTGCGCACTGCCGCGCGGCTTGGGCATCCGCAGCTGTGGCCATGGGTTATCAAGTGCGTCGACGACCACAGAACCCGTGCCCCCGCCCTCAGGACGCTGGTCAGCGCAGGCAGCGGAGCCCGGCCAGCCATCAGCGAGGGGCTCGACGCCTACACGGACAACCCACCGGTGCAACTCAGACTTATCCGTGTGGCAGGTCAGCTTGACGATGACGAGGCACTGGCGTTGCTAGAGGGCAAAATCAGTTTGCCCGACGAACAGACGCGCACTGCAGTGCTCACAGCGCTCCGTTCCTGCAACTATCAGGCGCCCGCCGCAATAAGCGCGACCATCACCAACCAGATCGACGAGGAAATCGCCTACGCAGCGTGGCTTGCGGCGGCGCTCGTCGAGCTCAAGCCTGGTTCCACCGCCGCTGGAGAGGCGATTCCGCCCACGGCGCTGATCCATGCCGCCCTGCTCGGCCAGCTCGTTCGCGTCCGGATACGGCTGATCTGCCTGCTCAGCTTTCTCCAAAATTCGACGACGTTGACGCGTGTCGGCGCAATCCTGAAGATCGACCAGCGGAGACAATGGACGCCGACAACCCATGCGGAGCGTCAGCGGCGCGCCTATGCGCTGGAGACGTTGGAGATGCTGCTCCCGGCGGAACAGAAAAGACTGATTCTGGCCATTGTGGATGGCCGCCCGGCACATGAGCTGCTGAGAACGCTCAGCCGCGAATATCCCCAGGCGCGGAAATCACCGGCAGCACGGCTACGCGAAGTGATCAACGACGCCTATGGCTGGTCCGGCAACTGGGTGAAAGCGACGGCCATCGATGCGGCGGCCCGCCTGCCGGCGCCGGCGCTGCAGAAAGTCGTACGCACCAATTTGAACGCAGCCGATCCGTTGGTCCGGGAAACTGCGGCCTGGACGCTGGAACGATTTGAACAGGAACAAGCGAATGAATCCGATACGCTGCGCCATGACTGCGGGGAACCACTGATGCTAACGACAATCGAAAAGGTGATTGCGCTCAAGAGCAGCAGCTTTTTTGCGGGGCTGGAGGATGAGATCCTGGCTGAAGTTGCCGCGTTCGTGGAGGTGGAGAGGGTGGCAGCCGGCGAGGAGATCTTTGCCAAGGGTGACTATGGTGACACGCTCTACATTGTTGCTGCTGGTCAGGTGCGCTTGACCGACGGAGACGTGACGTTTGGCGAATTGAGCCCCTACGAGGCATTCGGTGAATTTGCGCTGCTTGATCCGGCGCCCCGTTCAGCAAGCGCAGTGGCGCTGAGTGACACAACGCTACTTGTGCTCGATGCATTGACCTTCGATGAGCTGATTGACGATCAGAGCAGCGTTGCCCGGCGCATCATGCAGCGGCTCGTCCAGCGCATCCGGGACGCCTCCGTCCAGATCACTGACGATACTGACGCAGTCGCCCCGACCTCAACTGGCTGGTAGGGGGATTACACCCACCCGCGCAGATAGGCGCGCACCGTTGCGTCAAAGGTCGTGCTCAGATCGCCCCCGCGCTGCAACTGTTCGTTCAATTCAAGCATGGCAAAGCCGTGAACGAGCGCCAGGAGACCGCGCAGCGCGCTCAACGAGGCTGTCTCACCAGCGTGCTCAGCCATGATCGCCTGAACGGGCTGGACAAAGTTGACGAGCAGTTCTTCGTCAGGGCGCCCCTGGCTGGGCGGGGCCGTCATGGCCAGTTGATAGGCGTGGGGATGGGCGTGGGCGAAGCTGCGCAGCGTACGTGCGATGATCAGCAAGCGCGCTGCGGCGTCGCCATCGGTCACCACCGACGCCTCCTCGATGGCCGTGAAAAGCTGCGTCAGGGTGCGCAGATTCACGGCCTCGATCAACGCAGCCTTGTTGGCCACATAGCGATAGAGCGATGGCGTCTTGACGCCCAATGTCCTGGCGACGGCGCCCAGTGAGAGAGCGTCGATGCCATCCGCCTCTACCATGGAATAGGCGGTTTCAACGATGGCGTCGCGGTTGATTTGACTGGGATAAGGCATGGCGCCACCCGATGGTGTGCAAGGATCTGGATAAGGCGCAACACGCCGAGGCGAGTTGCAGCGTACGCGACTTGATCACGCACTCAAATGCGTGCGCTTGAAATGGTCGGGGTACTTGAGTCCATAGCCGACCGCACGATCGACGCCGATATGCAAGAGCCAAATCAGCGCAATTTGCACGCCGAGCATCCAGCTAAAGGCAAGAGCAATGCCAGCCAGCGCCAGGGGGACGACGGTGGTGTGGGCCGCATTGTAGACGATTGCCCCTACACGAGGGCCGGCCAGATAGCCCAGCATGGTTAGATCCGGCGTCAGAAAGAAGAGCGCCAACACCCACCACTGAAAGCCAAAGTAGGCGTAGAGGGCAAGCGCCGCCGCGACGATGGCAACACCCTCAAGCTGGAGCGTCTGCTTGACGCCGGCGGGCTGACCTGTGGGGGGAAAGGTTTCCATCTGCTCTGTGTTCATGGAGATCTCCTTGATCAAAAACTAATGTTATTATTTTTCAAAGTTAATGATATTAGTTTTTGAATGATTTGTCAACCCCCAAAATTTACCCAACAGGTTAAGCCATAGCGCATACGGAGCTGAGGCTCGGCGCGCCTAGGGATCGCATTTGCTTTCGATCAGTTCCTACTCCGCGTTGTATGCATCTTGCGGCAATGCCAGCGCCCGCAAATCCGGGTTGCGTAGTGCGATCAGGACCACCAGCCACAGCAAGGCGCCCCCACCCACAAAGAGTCCCGTAATCGTTACCTCGAGGATCGCCCCAGCCAGTGCAGCCATGACCGGCATCAGACCAACCGAGGAAAACATAAAAAGGCTCATCATGCGGCCGAGCATCTCTTCCGGCGCACGCCGCTGGAGCCAGGTGATCAGCTCGATGTTGATGTAGCCGTTGCCGATGCCCATCATCAAGGCAATGAGCGCGGCGAGAAGGGTCGAAGTCGTCAGCCCGAGCAGAATCAAGCCCAGGCCCATCAGCGCCGTCGCGGCCAGGAGCAGCGTGCCGAGGTAGCCATCCGGACGCGGGAGCACGATCGATATGCCCATGCCCGCCAATGAGCCTGCGCCCATGGCCGACATGATGATACCAAAGGAGGCCGCGCCATATGCCAGCCGTGCATCGGCCAGCACGGGGATGCCCACGGCCATGACGCCATTGATGAGTCCGGCCACAGCGGCCACGATGATGAACAGCATGCGCAAGGTTGGGTCGGCCCAGGCATAGGTCAGGCCGATGCGAATGCTTTCCAAGACTGACTCGCGCTCACCGCTGGCCGTCGGATTGTGGTAGACCTGGATCAACGCGATGAGCGCCGCCGCGAGCAGAAAGGTGACGGAGTCGATGAGAAAGGCGGCGCCGATGCCCTGTACGCCGGGCGCAGTGCCGGCCGAGCGTCCGAGCAGGGCAATCAGGCCGCCGGCAAGAATCGGGCCCAGCAACATGCTCACCTGCGCCGTACCTTGCACGACCGCATTGGCCGAGCCGAGTTGCTCTTCCTCGACGAGCTGAGGCACGATCGCACTCTGCGCCGGAAAGAAAAAGGCGTCGGCCAGGCCAAATGCAAGCGCAAAGCCATAGAGCATCCACAACTCGATCCGCCCCGCCAATACGATCAGACCCAGCGAGCCAACAAGCAAGAAGCGCAGGCCGTTGGACAGCATCATTACCGTGCGTGGCGACAGGCGATCAGTAGCGGCTCCGCCGACCAACATGAAGATCGCCCGGGGAATCGCAGCCAGCGCCATGACCGCGCCCACGGCCAGGGCATTGCCCGTTAGTACGAGGACGAGCCAGGGCATGGCGATCAAATGAAATTGATCACCCATAACCGAGATGGCTTCGGCCACCCACAGCAGGACAAAATTGCGATTGCGCAGGGTGGAAGACTCTATCGTCGGCGCAGTGCCGGAGCTTCCACCGGCAGATGGAATTGCTTGGGCTTCATCGCCGGTTGGAATGAGATCGGATTGATTCATTGTACGATCGCTTCAGTCCTTGCTGCATGGGGGCAGGGCGCTTCATTCGTATTTTCGACAAGAGTCACCGAGCCTCCAGTATGCTGCAAATGACAAAGAATTGGGTAATTGACGCTTTTGACCTTTTGGCGGCTATGGATGTAGGGTGAAGATACGCATATCAAATCGTTGACGCCGGGGCAAACCTGTCGCCCTTGTTTCCTCCACACGATCAGGATTGGGAGCGCGCATGAGTGCACAACCGGTCACCCCGGCCGTCGAGATCGACTATGGTCGCAAGTGGTACGTCATGGCCGCAGTCGCCATGGGCATCTTCCTCGCCACAATCGACGGCAGCATCGTCAACGTAGCGTTGCCGACGCTGGAAGCGGACCTAAACACGAACTTTGCCACGGTGCAGTGGGTCGTATTGGCCTATCTGCTGACCCTATCGACGCTGCTGTTGCTGGTGGGCCGGCTGGCCGACATCCGCGGTAAGAAGCGCATCTATGGCTGGGGCTTCGTGGTCTTCACAATCGGCTCTGTCCTGTGTGGGCTCTCGGGGACGATCTACATGCTCATCGCCATGCGCGTGCTGCAGGCGGTTGGCGCGGCCATGATCCTGGCGTTGGGTCCGGCAATCGTCATCGAAGCATTTCCCAACTCAGAGCGGGGCACCGCTTTGGGCATCACCGGTGCGATCGTCTCGATTGGCATCATCGCCGGCCCCACGATCGGCGGCGTGCTGATCAAGCAGCTTTCCTGGCACTGGATCTTCATCGTCAATGTGCCCGTCGGGATCCTGGGTACCTGGATGGTCTGGCGCTTCGTACCCAATGTACCGCCGACCGGCGATCAACGCTTTGACTACTGGGGCGCGTTCACCCTTTTTGTCAGCATGCTGACGCTGCTGCTGGCGCTGACACTGGGACCAGACCGCGGCTTCACGTCACCAGGAATTTTGCTGCTGTTTGGTCTTTCCGCCCTCGCCTTTGTCGCCTTCATCCTCATCGAATTGCGCGTCCCGGCGCCGATGATCAACCTACAGCTCTTCCGCAACACGCTCTTTAGCGTCAACCTGTCCACCGGCTTCCTGACCTTCATGGCGATTGCCGGGACGGTTCTCTTGCTGACCTATTATCTGCAGGACGCCCGGGCGCTGGATGTTCAGCAGGCCGGGCTGCTGCTGGCCGTCTTGCCGGCGGCGCTGGGCATCGTCTCGCCCATTTCGGGCAGAATCTCTGATCGGGTCAACCCGCGTCCGGTGACGGTGGTCGGCCTGCTCGTCATGGCCATCGGCTATTGGGCGCTGAGCACGTTGACCCTGGAAAGCTCATTGCTGCGCTATGTGCTCTGCCTGCTGCCCGTGGGCCTGGGCATCGGCATCTTTCAGTCGCCCAACAACAGCGCCATTCTGGGCGCCGCGCCGCGCAATCAGCTTGGTACGGCATCGGGCTTGCTGGCCGTAAGCCGCACGCTGGGGCAGACGGTCGGTCTGGCGATTTTTGGCGCGATCTGGGCTGCACGCGCCGTCCACTACAACGGCGCCCCCGTCCCCGGCGGCGCCACCGAAGCCACGCCGGCCATCCAGGTAGCAGCCATGCAGGACACCTATCAGTTGATCGCGCTGATGATGGGCGGTGCGCTCCTCATCGCGCTGTGGGCGACCTATCACGAACGACGCATGGAGAAAGCGGGCACACAATGAGCGCACCAGAACAGGCAGCCAATCGCATTGCCACCGTCACCCTCAATCCGGCCATCGATCAAACAATCAGCGTGCCAAACTTTGCCGTCGATCAGGTCAACCGCGTGACGACGAGCCGCTCGGACCCGGGCGGCAAGGGCGTCAACGTGGCTTCAATCCTGGCCGATCGCGGGCTGGCAGTGGCCGTAACCGGGTTTCTGGGTGAAGAGAATACTCGCCTTTTTGAAGAGCTCTTTGCGCGCAAAGCGATTCAGGACTGCTTCGTGCGCATTGCCGGGCACACGCGCACGGGCATCAAGGTGATCGATGAAGTCAACGGCACCACGACCGACATCAACTTTCCCGGACAGCCGCCAACGGGCGCCGACATCCACGATCTCCTCACAACCGTCGACGAGCTGACGCATTCCTGCGGCTGGTTTGTCCTATCAGGCAGCATCCCGGCCGGCGCGCCCGTAGATCTCTACAAACCACTGGTAGAGCGGATCCGGGCGGCCGGGCGCAAGGTGGCGTTGGACACGAGCGGTCCCGGACTCCAGGCGGCTTTGCCAGCGGGACCAACGCTGATCAAACCCAATATTCACGAGATGGAAGAGGTGATCGGGCGGCCGCTGGCGGATCGGTCCGAGATCATGGCCGAGGCGCAACGTTGGCGTCAAGCCTACGGCATCGACGTTGTGGTGGTCTCCATGGGCGCGGAGGGCGCGCTGCTGGTCACCGGTGAGCGTGCGCTCCACGCGCAGCCGCCGACGGTGACAGTCAAGAGCACGGTCGGCGCCGGTGATGCCATGATGAGCGGATTAGTGGCCGGGCTCTATCAGGATCTCGACCTGGCGGCGTGCGCTCGTCTTGCCACAGCCTTTGCAGCCGGCGCCATCACCTTTGTCGGCTCGGGTCTGCCGGATGAGGCGTTACTACAAACGCTGACCGACCAAGTGGCTGTTGACGAAATCGAGTAATTGCATCGTCGTGACAATCACGATGGTTGGAAGTAGCGCAACATCCTTCACTCATTGAGACGCTTGCGGAAACGAGAAAGAGAGCAACCATGCGCGAACAAATGCTGTACGTTGGGACATACACCCTGCCACTGGGCCACGTAGATGGCCGCGGTCTTGGCATCTATCGACTGGCGTTCGATCCAGGAGAAGGTCGTCTGACCCCAATCGATGTGACGGAAGGCTTGCGCAACCCGTCCTATCTCGCCTTCACGCCCATGGCCGGTCGCCTGTATGCCGTGGAAGAGTGCGACATCAGCGAATCGCCGCGCGTGGCTGGCTACGCCTTGGGACCGGACGGCGAACTGACCCGCCTCAATGCCCAACCACTTCCGGGCAGCGCCGCCTGCCACGTCCTCGTCGACACGGCCGAGCGCTGGCTCTTCGTGGCCCACTACATGAGTGGCAATGTTGCCGTCTACCCGCTGGAAGTCGACGGTCGCATCCGCCCCCTGACGACCATGGTGCAGCATGAAGGCAGCGGCCCCAACTCTGAGCGTCAGGAGGGTCCCCACGCCCACGGCTGTGCCCTGGATCAGCGGGGCGACTACTTGTTTGTTGCTGATCTGGGGTTGGACCGAGTCATGGTCTATGCCTTCGACAGCGAGAGCGGTCAACTCAGCGAACGCGAGCCGGGCATGGTTGCACCCGGCGCCGGGCCGCGTCACCTGGTCGTCCATCCCAACAATCGTTTCGTCTATGTGGCTAATGAGCTGGATGCGACCGTTACTTGTTGCGCCCATGAGGAGGGCACGCTCACGCCGCTGCACAGCGTCTCCACGCGACCGCCCGGCGCCGAAGGCGTCATCCAGCCGGCAGCCATCCGCATGACGCGCAAGGGCGCCTATCTCTTCGTCTCCAACCGCATCGACGACAACAGCATTGCCAGCTTCCGCATCGACAGCGAAAGCGGCGAACTCACGCCCCTCGGCCATACGTCGACCCAGGGCGTGACGCCGCGTGACTTCATCCTCGACAGCCTGAACGACTACCTCATCGTCGCCAACCAGGATTCGGGCACGCTGGTCGTCTTCGAAATCGACGCGGTCGAGGGCGCACTCAAACCCACGGGCGAAAGCGTCGAGATTCCGTCGCCCTCCGGGCTGGCGCTTGGTTAATCGGGTCGTTGGGTGCTGGTCCAGAGTCAAGCCAGCGCCGGCTGAGCCTGTCGAAGCCAAGCGGGTCGACAGGCTCAGCCAGCGCTAATTTTATGGGCTGGATGACTACGATTGCAAGAAGAATGCGAACGTCTTATCGGCTGATTGGCTTCAAACAAACCAAGCCCGGTTGACGCTTCGATGACCGACGACTTTGCGCCCGCCATGAAGACGCGTAGAATGTCGGCCTCGTACACAACAACGGGGCCTAGGGGGCTCCCCGAAAGGAACGGGTACGACAGTCGCCTAGTCGACAACGCGTGTGGCGATCAACCACGGTGCAGTATCCATTCCTTTCCATATCAGTTGTTGTGCTCCCGCCAACTGACGCCTCGATCTATCGAGTTACTTACGTCACCCTGTGCTAGCCGGATAGTTCAGCAAACAGGTCGACCAAATTGCCGTCTGGATCGATAACGACGGCGTAGCGCTGCCCCCAGAACGCGTCCCAGGGCGCCTTATGGCCGACGTAGCCGGCGTCAATCACCGCGGCATAGAGTTCATCTACCTCGGCCGGGCTGGCGCAGAGCAAGGCCAGCCCCATGCGATGACCGACGGGCGTTGGCCGCGGGCCGTCAAAGCTTTCGATCAGCGTCCGCGTATCCCAGGCAATGCGAAAGCCGCCCGGCGTCACATACTCGACGTGCGCCTCCACGTCCGCCGCGGCCGGGATCTCCAGACCGAGCAAACGGTAAAACTTGAGTGCCGCGGCCATATCCTCGACCATCATACTAGCCAAATCGGGTTCTGCCATGCGTTGCTCCCTTGAACCTTTCTGCACTTCGCAAACGCTTCTCAATAACACCCCGTACACACCTTCCCGCCAGTTAGTTACGAGTTCTGCGGGTGATAGGCCAACAGAATGATGCTGAGTTCCTCTTCCAAGGCTTGGATGCGTGCCAGTTGGGTCGGTGTAAGATTCGCCAGCTTCACAGCAGGCTCGATAGCCAGCACCCAGCCACCCAGCTCTTGCTCCAGCTCGTGCAACCTGGCCAGCTGTTCCTCGGTGAGCACAGAATAGTTGACATCAGCCATTTCGTTCACTCCTTTTGAACGCAAGCTTTCTCCCTGCGGCAGATCGCAGATGACGTCAGTGTACCATGTCCGGCGAGATTTTTCGCCCCGGTTTCGAGCGCGGAACGCGGAGCTCGAAACGCGGAATGTGAAGTGCAGCATGGGCGGATTCTGTGCAAGATTGGGATTTACAGGGAGTGAGCATTCTCAGCGAAGAAACGCGTCATGATCTGGGCCGCAGGTCAGCGCCGGTACCGCCTGCTTGGACTGAGCTTGTCGAAGGCTCGAAACCAAGCGGGTCGACCGGTCGACTGCCGCCACGCTTGTGTACGGTCAAAAGGAAGCGGAGAGAGCCGCTTGCGCGGCGTGGTAGCCGCACATGCCGTGGACGCCGCCGCCTGGCGGCGTGGCCGACGAGCAAAGATAGACGCCATCGAGGGGTGTGCTATAGGGCGACCAGCGCGGGACGGGCCGGGTCCAGAGCTGGCGCAGGTCTTGCACGCCGCCGTTGATGTCACCGCCGATGTAGTTGGGGTTATAGCGCTCAAACGCCGGAGCCGTCATCACGTGACGGTCCAGAATCAGGTCACGAAATCCCGGGGCAAAGCGCTCAATCTGGGCCTCGATCCGCTCGGTCATGTCAACCGTGGAGCCATGGGGCACATGACAGTAGGCCCACAGGGTCTGTTGACCATCCGGGGCGCGACTCCGGTCAACCAGGCTCTGTTGCGCCACGAGGACGTAGGGTCGTTCGGGGTGACGGCCGTACCACATCTCCCGCTCGCTGTGGGCAATCTCCGCCAGGGCGCCGCCGACGTGTATCGTGCCCGCACGCCGGCACTCGGGCGCGGTCCACGGCGCCGGACCGGCCAATGCGTAGTCGAGCTTGAAGACGCCGGGGCCATAGCGATAGCGGGCAAGCTGGGTTCGATAGCGCGCGGGCAGGCGATCTCCGGCCATGTCAAGCAATTGGCGCGGGGTCACGTCGAGCAGCGTCACCCGCGCTTGCGGCAGCTCATCCAGCGACGCCACCGGCCAGCCGCAGACAATCTCGCCGCCGAGCGTCTGCAAATAGCGGGCCATGGCGTCGGCAATCGCCTGGCTGCCGCCACGCGGCACGGGCCACCCCACGGCGTGACCCAACACGCCCAGCACCAGGCCAAAAGAACTGGTTGCCATCTGTTCCAGCGGGCGAATCGCATGGGCAGCCAGGCCGGCAAAGAGCGCCTGGGCCCGTTCGTCCCGATAGGTATGACGGGCATAACGCGCGGCCGGTTGCAGCGCGGCCAGGCCAAAGCGAGCGAGGCCAAACAGATGGGGTGAGAGCGGCAGTGGGCTGAGCAGCGCCGGCGCGAGCTGGGGCCAATCATCAGTCAGCGGCTGCATGGCGCGCTGCCAGCGCTGACCATCCTCGCCGCCAATCGATGCGCCCGTTGCGGCCAGATCCTCATAGAGCGCGACGGCCGACCCATCGTCAAAAGGATGGGCCAGCGGGATCTCCGGTTGCAGCCAGTCAAGACCAAACTGGGCCAGGGGCAGGTCGGCAAAAAAGGGGGACCCCATGCCCAGCGGATGCACGGCCGAGCAGATATCGTGGCGGAAGCCAGGCAGCGTCAGCTCAGCGGTACGCATGCCCCCACCGACCGTGGCTTTGCCCTCGATCACGAGCACTTTGGCCCCGGTTTGCGCCAGGGTGATGGCGGCCGCCAAGCCGTTGGGGCCGGACCCTACGATGATTGCGTCGTAGCTCATTGTCTGTCTTTCCAGAATCGGCATGCCAACCATGGGCATTTGCCGCTTGATTGCACGTCCTAACGAACGCGGTTTTCCCACTCGCTGACCAACGGTCGACCGTCCAGTCGCGTGAGCGCCCGCCAGTGGGGGTCGAGCGTCGTGCGTCCAAGCTCGGCCGCGACCTGCCGTGCGGCCAGCCCCAGAATCGCGGCATAGGTGGGATAGGCGATCTCCAGCGCGGCCAGCTGATCAACCGTCATGCCGGAAGCCATCCCCGCCGCCACCATGTGGACGATCTCCAGCGCCTGCTCGCCGACGACATGGGCGCCCAGCAGCGCGCCGCTTTCGCCGCGCCACGATCAGCTTGCACATGCCCTCGGTGCGCTCATCAATTACCGCGCGATCGAGATCGGCGTAGGCAATCTCAGCCACCGCGATGGCTTGTTCCGCAGCAGCCTCTCGCTCGGTGAGACCGACGCTGCCATATTCGGGGTCGGTGAAGCCGCCATGGGGCACCACGTGATGGTCATAGCGCTGGCCATTGCCGAGCACTGCATTCTCGGCCGCGATGCGCGCCTCGTAGCCGGCGCTCTGCACCAGCATCATGCGACCGGTGATGTCGCCCGCGGCGTAGATATGGGGCACGCTGCTCTGCAGATGATCATTGACCGCCACATAGCTGCGCACCGTCTCCATGCCCGCTGCCGCCACATTTAGGGCCTCGGCATTTCCCGGCCAGCCGACAGCCTGGATCACCTTTTCCACGGCCAAAGTGCAAGCTTCGCCGCCGGCGCGGTAATGCAGGATCTGCTCCTTGCCCTGCTGTTCGATGGCTGTGACGCCTTCGATACCGGTAACGACCCGCACACCCTGCCGATCAAATGCGGCCCGCACATAATTGGCCGTGCTTGCGTCCTCGACCGGAAGAATCTGGGGCGCCAGGTCGAGCAGATGGACTTCTGCGCCGAAAATATTGAGAATCGAGGCCAGCTGGCAGCCGGTTGCGGCCGCGCCAATGATCGCCACGGACTTAGGCAGCTTTTGCAACGTCCAGATGTCGCTGTGGGTCAGCGCCAGGTCGCCGCCGGGAATCGGCAGACGACACCGCGTGGCCGCCGGCACAGAGCACAAAGCGGTCGGCGCGCAACTGGGCGCCATCTTCGAGCTGCACGGTATGGGCATCCACAAAGCGAGCAGCGCCCCGCTCGGCAACGACCGCAATGCCGGCCGCTTCCAGATGGCTGAGCAGCTGCTTCTTCTCATGCACGGCGTAGACGACCTCCTGCGCCCGATCGAGCAGACGCCGGAAATCGACTTCTGGTGCGGCCGGCGTGAGGCCATAGCGCTCGAACTGGCGCGCGTCCCGGGCCAGGCGGGCGGCTTTGGCCAGCACGCGCGTGGGCACGCAGCCGTCGTTGGTACAAGTGCCGCCCAGTGCGCCACGCTCGATCAGTGTGACCTGCGCGCCCAATTCCCGTGCCCGGAGAGCCGCCGTCACCCCGGCCGGACCGCCGCCCAAAACAATAACATCAACCATCATCTACTCCTTAATTTTCCACAGAGCCGGACATGCATCTGAATTTGCGAGTAGCGTACAACCAAGATGCTGATGCGTCTGTCATGGCGACTCCGACAAGGAGTAATGGACAGGGGCACAAAGAATGGTGCAGATTGCGATTCGCTGGGGCCGCTCGCACGCCTATGCCTCTCGCCCGAAAAACCGTCTGCCCGCACGCAGCGGACGATAGAGCGTTGTGCGGATGGCTGCGTTGTGCCAGACGTTCTTGGCCTCCCGCCACTGCAGACGCGGATCGACGCACGTTGTCTGCTGTTCGACCTGATCCTCGGTCGCATCGACCGCGTTGGCCAGGTTGACGAGGGTGCCGTGCCAAAAAAGATCCTCCTGCCGGTGAGCGATGCCCAGACGGCAGCCAAGCTCATAGATGGGATCGCTGGCGCGCACAAGCACCTGAATCTCTGCGATCGTTGTTTCGGCTTCCTCGTACGCGCTAAAAGTATTCATACCGGCAAAGATGTGGCCCTGGGGCGTCATGAATGAGAAAGACTCATCGTCGGCATAGATCACAAGAATACCGGTGGAAATCGAGGCGCCGCCCGGCCCGGCCAGGTTGAGCAATGCCACATCGCCCGCCTTGATCGCTTCTACGCTGCCGTAGAACTGGTTGTCGCCGGGCCAAAATTCAGGAAAACGAGCCTTCCAAATGCGAATCAGTTCCTGGGGAGTGACGGCGGCATTGTCCAGCTTGATGCGATAAGTCTTCTGCCAAAGTTGGCCGAATCCCCGCAGCGGGCCGGCCAGCTGCCGCCCGTCAACATTGAGATTGATCGCCTCATTGGGCACTGCGCCGACCGTCAACGTCTGCACCGGTTTTGCCCAGCCACTCTCTTGCACGTCCGGCTCACGCTCGGAATCGGAGATCGTCTTGTCGTCCATCATGCGTTTGTTCCTCCATCATTGGGTGCGAAATGACCGCTGCTGCCACCAGTGTACCCACGCAGCGTCGCCCCATCGTTACGAAATGCGCAACGGTTGGCGTTGATTGACCAAAGAGAGGGCTCTGCGTAGACTGGTGGAGTTCAACTCACGCCAACGATTGAGCGCATGCTCAATGCAAGCAGAATCGGAGCAATCCTCACATGACTGATACCCAAACCCTGTTTTCGTCCATCCAGCCCCGCTACCCTGAGCTGTCCGGCCAAGTCGCCATCGTCACCGGATCTAGCAAGGGCATCGGCAAGGGCATTGCCATCCGCCTGGCCCGGGAGGGCATGAAGGTCGTGATCAACAGCCGCACGCCGGCGAGCGTCGAGGCAACAACCGCAGAGCTGCGCGCGGCGGGCGCTGATGTACTGGCGGTTCCGGGCGACATGGGGCAGACGGCAGATGTCAATCGTCTCTTTGCTGCCACCGTGGAGGCCTACGGCACAGTCGACCTGCTGGTTAACAACGCAGCCAATCTTACGCGCAAGCACTTTTTTGAGGTTGACGAAGCGCTCCTCGACGCCCATCTGACCGACAACATTCGCGGCCCATACATCTGTGCGTACCGGGCGGCCGAAATCATGCGCGACCAGCAAAAGGGCGGCAATATCGTTCATATCAGCTCGGTCGGCGGCGTCCTGGCCCACTGGCGCGGCCTACCCTATGACGTCACCAAAGGCGCGCTCGACGCGATGACGCGTGCGATGGCGTTGGAGTTGGCCGATTTCGGCGTTCGCGTCAACGCCGTGGCCCCAGGCGCAACGGCGACGGAAACGACAACCCAAGACCCCGAGAAAGTGCAGCTGTACGCCAATCGAATCCCCATTCGCCGCTTTGGCACGCCACTGGAGATGGGCGCCGCCGTGGCCTTTCTGGCCTCGCCCGACGCCGCCTACATCACGGGCACAATCCTCTACGTCGACGGTGGACTGACCGTGCAGCTCGGCACGCGCGAGCAGCCGACCTAAACAAGCTGCGCAGCGTGACCGGCACTGGCACAGCGAAACACTGTCAAGAACGTCTCCTTCAGCCAGTGCCTGTCACGCTGCGCCCT
>CAWEEJ010000069.1:0-5375 GCA_963807905.1 uncultured Chloroflexia bacterium
GGGAGTTTGAAGAAAAAGTGATGGCTAGCCATTCAGTCATCGGCGTAGATAGTTGCGCATCAGCGGGATAGCGATGCGCCACGCTTCGTTTTGTTGGCGAAGGAGCGTGCTGTCGTCTAGGTCGTTAAGGATGTCGCTGATGCGGTTGCGCCTGATCTGATCTGCACCGCCTAAGCGATTCTGCACGCGACTCGTGGTTGGCGGCGTAGGGTCAGTGGCGATGTAGCGTAGAATTCGTGGGGCGAGTTGATCGATGCGCTCACTGTAGGCGACAAGTGGCTGGAACAATTTGTTCACTGCTCTGGCCTGGAAACGATCTTGACGCCAAACGCTGCGCACATCTTCTGTGATAAAGAACGGATCGATTGTGTCCAAGGCATCGATTGCTTCGTTATAGCGCTCGGTCAGGCAATAGCCCGTCAGCCAGACCAGGTATGGCTGTCCATCGGTCTGGCGGAATACAAAGTCGGCGGCCTCAGTTGAGATAAAGAGACCCACTTGTTGCAGGTTTTCCTGAAGGAACTGCCCACACTCAAACGGTCCGAGCGGTGCTAGATTTACGCGACTGTAGCCGCTGCGCATAAAGCTGCGCGCCTGCTGGAACTCTGCCGGGGTGAAGTGGCCGCCAAGCACCAACATGGTGCGGTCGAAGCGATCAATCCGACGTTTAAGCCGCCGCAGCACGTTGACCAGGGAGCCAAGAGCAAAACCCTGGGCAATGCCGTCTTCCAGGTCATCGACAGCCACAACCAGCCGGGCGTCGGACCTGTCGAGGAGATTTTCTAACTGACGGTCGATGGCGTCATAGAGCTGATCCTCGCTGAGATTGAAGCCATTGACGTTCTGGTTCTGCAGGCGCGCTGATCTCTTCGTATAGCCGGCGGCCCAAGTCGTAGCGTAGAGTGTTTTGGCCATCAAAGCTGCGCAGTGAGAGATAGGCAGTTGGTACCTGTTGGGCTAGGAGAAAAATCCGCGTCGTGATTCCAATGCGTGGCGTGCCGTAGAGAATGACTGGCATGGGATCGATTTCGCCGGATCGTTCGACAAGACGAGTTTGGGTGCTGAAGCCGTCGTATTGGGGGTACGGACGCCCCACATACCCGTAGATCGAAACGGGTTCAACACGGCTGTGACCGCTTCCGTGTCGCCGATGGTCCAAGGCTCTGTGGCCGACGTCACGGCGATGCCAGCCTGGGCGAAGCCCTCGTAGTCGTGCCAAGCGGCAACCATTGTGAGTAGGATACGAGATTCAGGCTCAGGAATGAGGTTAGAGCGACAGCTCATTTCGATGCCGCGGATATAATTCTCCGCCTCCTGTAAGGCGTCGATTTGCCGCAATGTCGATTGACAGCGGCGTGATAGCCACATGAAAAATGAGACCTGTTCGAGTTGGCGCAGCGCTTCCCAAGAAGTGAGGCGCCACGGGCCAGGCTCAAGCGGACTGCTTGGGTAAGGCTGCACAATGATGCGTTGACGAATATTCCACAACTGCTGAAAGGTGCGGGCTATGCGCGACATCTCTCGCTCTCTCAGAGCCGGGCAATTTGTCAAACATAGCCGCGGCCTCATCAAAGCGACATTGCTCCAGAAGTTGAAATGCAGCGACTGCAATAAATATGTCAGAATCGCTAGCTTCGGCGAGAGGCTGGTTGACCAGCGTGCCGTCGACTGCGACGGGCACATAGCGTCGCGCTTCGCGGCGATAAACATTTTCCAACCCCGCATTGTCGCAACTGCCGCTGATCGCATCGCTGGCTGTTGCAATGGAATTCCATCGCTGCGGATTGAAAACGTTCCACCAGGGCCATTCATCATCTACTAGCGGTGGAAAGAGATCACTCAACCGTAACTCATTTTCCTCTAGATCACTCTTGGGATCCCGCTGGATCAGCACCGCCATCCAGTCGAGAAGGTTGTCGATATTGCCGTTGATATCGCTGCGCTGGGTCAGCATCTTATCGAGATAGGCGGCTAATTCGCTACGCCGGAATTCCGTGCGCCAGGTTGGCCAGTTGGCCCTAAACGTCTCCAAGTCGACGTTGAAGGGAATCACGTCGCGCGGCTTTCGTACCAGAAAGCGACGTTCGGCGGCAGCGGCAAGTGTTACACCGAGAAATGTGACAATAATGAAGAAGCGGTAGCTGGGCCAGTGAGGCGTTTCAACTGTCTGTTCACCAAAGCCGATATAGAGTAGGCTGGCAAGCGCTAGGCAATACCCTATAGCGAGAAAGAAATACATCCAGCGATAGCTGTTGATATGACGGCGGCGCCGTTCAGCCCCATGTTGGAGGTTGTTGAAGGTAAGTGCAATCATACTGCTGAGCAAGATGACGACCACCACGTAGGCGCCTTCGTCCCATCTGTCGGGCAGATAGCGGAGCCACAGTTCCGCAATTGAAATCAAGGGTAGACTAATGCAGATTAGCAGCGCCCACGACGCGGCTGAGACGAGATCACCCGATATAAGACCGATGGTAAAAAAGATGAGAACGATCGAGCTCACCATAAGGAGCGTCGCCCAGACGAAGTGGGCGACAAAGCGTTCGGGTGACAACCAATCGGCTTCGATGAGCCTGATGTCGACCAGCAGCAGGCTAATGAAGCCGGTCAGCTCCAATACCAACCAGAGAAACGTAAGTGCCACCGCGACATCGAACAGAAAAAGGCAAGCGCCGCTGGGGCGCGGGCAGAGGCGACGGCGAAGACTGGCAGTGGCGCCTTGGGCTCGCTCGTTCTCGACGTAGCCGTTGATGTACTGTTGTAAGCGAGTGGGATCACGCAAGATCCACCACAACAGCGTCCAGCCTCGTTCACGTGTCCAATTGGCGCTTGCGGTCTGCTGTGTTGGTGGCGGCAATGGATCGGCTAATAGATTTTGCGGTTGACCGGCCATTGAAATGCTCAAGCACTCTGTGGATCAAGCTGTCGGTTGACGCGGTATAGCCAAATACGGCTCTGTCTCGAGCACGACAGCCTGATTGTTTTGTGCGGCGTATGGTCCGAAAGGTGGGATGCGCTGTGCTGTGAACGGTTGACCGGCGTCGCACTGGCTGAAACTGGATGCTACTCAGAGCAGTCTAGCCAAAAGGCCGTCCGGCCAACAGTGACATCTGTCCTTTTTCCATAAGGACAAACGTCAAGTAGCCAGCATTTCGTTGACGATCTGGTGCAGTTGCCGGGTGATGACTGCTTCGCTGGCTGCGGCGACGTAGCGCGCCCGGCCGGCGTGGGCCAGTGCCTGGCGCTGGGCCTCGTCGTGAGCCAGGGCGCGCAGGGCCGCGGCCAATGCGGTGGGGTCGGCCGGCGGCACGAAGTAGGCGCTCTCGCCATGGGTGAGCAGCTCGCGGTTACCCGGCGCGTCCGCAGCGATGACGGGGCGCCCCACGGCCAGCATCTGGTAGATCTTGCCCGGCACGACGCGCCCGGCCTTGCCGCCGGCGTAGAAGTGTCCGCCCAGACATAGATCGGCGTCAGCAATGCAGGCGGCCAACTCGACGGGCGGCACCGGCCGGTCAAAGCGCACGTTGCCCAGCCCGAGTTGGTCAGCCAGCGCCACAATCTCGCCGTAGGCCGGGCCGTCGCCGATGAAGCGAAAGCGCAGGGGCTCGTCCTGCACCTGGGCGGCGGCGTGGAGGATGACGTCCATGCCGTGCAGGGGCAGGAAGGTGCTGTAGGAAAGCACTTCGAGCTGCGCCGGGGAGGCGGCAGCGGCGCAGGCGTGAAGATTGCATCACTGCACCCCACGGGCACGGCACGGAAACGCTCGGCGGCCACGCCAAATGTCTCAACAAAATAGGCGACGTGGCTCTGCGTGTCGAGCAATACCCGATCCGCCTGGCGTGCGGTGGCACGGTCGAGGCGAAAGGCCGCGCGGCCCATGGGTGAGTCGGGCGCATAGAGTTGCCGATCAAAGCAGAGCGTGTCGTAGGTCGAGACGAAGGCGTCAAAGAGGAGGGGGCTACGCACCAGCGGCGCAATCATGCGCATGATCAGGTGGCCGTAGAAGCCGACAAAGACCAAGTCATAGCGGTTGCGCAGGAGAAGGGGCGCGGCCTGGGCGGCGATGGCCGCACTGTTGGCCAGTAGTGAGCCCGGCTTCTGCGTCCGCGCCACGACGTCTACGTCGGCGAAGCGCTCAAACGCCGCCAGCAGCACCTGGTTGCGGGCATACTCAACTTCACGACCGGTCAGAAAAAGAACGCGCATGAGTTCTTTCAACGTGCCCGTCGCCACCACGTACCGGCGGGCTTGGATGAAATGGGCACAGCCAACGCGCCCCGAAACCGCTGTAGTATGCCCAAGCGCAGACGCGTCGCCAAATCGATGGTCAGCTCCCGGGACCCCAATCTTTGGGGAAAGGCAGGCCCGCCGGTCATTGCCGGCAAAGCCTGTCGCTGGATTCTGATCTTTGCCCACAACTGATCTCGGAAATCTGTCGTCAATTCCCGACCGTTTGCCATGACGTCGCCCAGGCATGAATGCCGTGGGCTAGAATGCTGCGCCTCATCAAATGGGGCTTCTCTGTCAACGATTGAGCCCCATTTCATGGGGCGCATTTTGCTAGCAAGGGCATTCATGCCTGGCGGGCTTCGTCGCGAACGCCCCAGTTATCCTATTGCGTCCTCGCTGCCAGTCATTACCAGCAAAGTCCCCCAAGGATCTGGGGCCGGGGCGAACCCTGGCATCTGGACTGTGGCTTCTTTTGCGCCGGCCCGTAGTAGGCTGTTGCTGCCAGTCGCGCGCCGATTCAGAGAAATTTCCGCTCCCACAGTATACTGAAGCGATGACGTGGCAAGGAGAGCGGGCGACAACGGACGTAGGCGCTGTCGTCGTGAACTGGAATCTAGCCCATGAAACCACAGCCTGTATCGATTCGCTGTTGGCGACCGGGGTGGACCTCGGGCGTGTCTACGTCGTCGACAATGGGTCCGCAGACGATTCGGTCGCGCGGCTCCAGGCCCGCTTCGGTGCAGACATTACGCTGATTGAAAGCGCTGAAAATCTCGGCTTCTCGGGCGGCAACAACCTGGGCATCCGGCGTGCGCTGGCCGACGGCGTCGAGTGGGTGCTGCTGGCCAATAACGATACGGTGGTGGCCGCGGATTTTTTGACCCAGCTTGTGACGGTGGCCGAAAGCTTGCCCAGCCACCGCCTGCTGGGTCCGCTCATTCTCTATTACGATGAGCCGCAACGGATTTGGGCTCTGGGCGACCGCGCCGTGGCCGGGACGCTCTTGACGCGCAGCGTGCTGCGTAATGAGTTGATCCCGCCCAATTTGCCGGCAGTGGAGCCGGTCGACTACTTGACGGCCTGCGGGCTGCTCGTGCATCGTGAGGTCTTCGAGCGCATCGGTTTGCTCGACGAACATTTTTTTA
>CAWEEJ010000070.1:0-10069 GCA_963807905.1 uncultured Chloroflexia bacterium
AGGCGTTGCCGGTCGGGTTCTCTACATCAGCCACCAGCGTAAGGCGCTGACCTTCTGAATCTTCAGCGTCGAGTAGCGTACGTCCATCACGCTCGTGGATCTCGCCGTGGGTGACGCCCAATGCGGCAAAGCGAGCGGCCCACCAGCCAAGGGTATCAACACTGTCGACGCGGGCCCCGTCCGCGAGATGCTGTGGCTGCCGCGCTGCTCAGCTGGAATCGTCGACCAGTCGAAGAAGGTCAGATCGGTGCCCGGGCTGGCCAGACCGTCGGCATAGAAAAGATGGTAGGCGCGCACATCATCTTGGTTCACTGTTTTCTTTACCAGGCGCATGCCCAGGGTCTGGGTGTAAAAGTCGAGATTGGCCTGCGCCCTGGCCGTAATTGCCGTAAGGTGATGAATGCCCTGTAGTTGTAAATCCATGGGTTCTTCTTCCGTTTACTAATAGAATCAAAATTAACTCTGTATGCCTGGTGCGGCTTCCCGTTGGCCGTCGGCAACAGGATCACTGGCTGCCTCATTCATCGCCTCGGCACGCTCCGCAATATTGTTGATCATGCCGGGAAAGACGATTTTGTGCAGCGGATAGACGCTGTACCAATAGATCAGGCCAAAGAGCCCTTTCGAAGCAAAAAACGCCGTCTGAGTCAGCGGCGCCGCCGTCGGCGCTGGCCTTGGCCCGAAAGCGCAGCCAGGCATCGCCGGGCACCTTCATCTCCGCACGCAGACGCAGCAGTTTGTTCTGCTCCACGGCCTCCACGCGCCAGAAATCAAGCGCTTCGCCCACACGCAGCTCTGCGGGTCGCGCCGGCCGCGGCGAAAACCAACGCCACCGACCAGCCGATCCACAATCCGCGGATGACCCACAACCAGTTGTACGTCGGCCAGCCGGTCTCGCCGCCCAGGCGGTAAAGGAACGAAAGACTGCCTCCGCCGGCGCGTCGACCGCTCCTAGCGTCGCTCGATGAACATGCCCTGCTCCTGCACCAGGAGAACGGGGAAGTCGCCCAGGCTCGAAGAGAGGGCGTCGTTCCACACGGTCTCCACGTCGCCCTGCTCAATGGGCGCCAGCGCCAACTCCACGGCCGTCGCATAGTCGAGCGGCTGGATGTCAGGGAACAGAAGGCGGGCGTTGTCGTCGGTGACCACGACCTCGTTGCTCAATCCCAGATCAGCGGTTGCGCAATCGTCGATGGAATCGGCGTCACCAGGTGAACCCAATAGGACGAGAGACGCGGCGTCAGAAAGGGGACCGGCGGCAGCTAGCGCCTCAGCCCGCGGCCCTCGGCAAAGCGTTGCATCATTTCGCCGTAGGTCAGCACTTCGGATCCGCCGATTTCGACAATCTCGCCCGCACTCGCCGGCGTGGTGAGCGCCGCGGTCATATATTGGAGCACGTTGCGAATGGCGATGGGCTGGATGCTCGTGTAGACCCACTTGGGGCAGATCATAATCGGGATGCGCTCGGTCAAATGACGCATCATTTCAAAAGAGATGCTGCCGGAACCGATGATCACCGCGGCGCGAAACTCCGTGACTGGCACCCCGGCTTCGCGCAGCGCGTCGCCCGTTTCTTGACGCGAAAGCAGATGTTCCGAGAGATCGGCGTCAGCATCGCCCAGGCCGCCCAAGTAGATGATCCGTTGAACGCCGGCCTCGGCCGCAGCTTGACCGAAATTTCGTGCGGCCTGGATGTCCCGGTCGCGAAACTCGGGATGATCGCTCATGCTGTGGATCAGGTAATAGGCTACGTCCACATCGGCCATGACCTCAGCGAGCGTCTCAGGCACGAGCACATCGCCGACCGCAATCTCCACGTCATCCGACCAGGGTCGACCGGCAAGGCGATCAGGGCCCTGGCGCACGAGCACGCGCACGGTATACCCTTCGTCGAGCAGAAGCGGCGTCAGCCGGCCACCGACATACCCCGTGACGCCGGTTACCAAGACACGCTCGATGGATTCATTACCCTCCACGCTGTCGGCGAACATAGCCATTCCTCTTCCAACCATCGTGAATTTGCACGTCATCAATTTGGCGAAAACATAATAGCGGAAGCCTGCGCACCAGACCATAGGCATGGATACAATCTTGCCGAATCCGGTTTGACAGCGCCCGTCAATCCACACTATGCTTGCTGGATACGACGGCAGAGATTTCCTCGTATCTAAACCAAACCATCAACTCAATACTCGGAGCACGACCCATGCTGAATGAAGCCACTGCGCTGTCTGATCAACTGGTCGCCTGGCGGCGCGACATCCACATGCACCCCGAACTCGGCTTTGAAGAGACGCGCACGGCCCGTCTCGTGACCGACAACCTGGCCGCCATGGGCATTGAGGCCCAAACCGGCGTCGGCAAGACCGGCGTGGTCGGCTACCTGGGCGAAGGTGGGCCGGTCATTGGTATACGCGCCGACATGGACGCCCTGCCCATCTTCGAAGAGAATGACGTCCCCTATGTCTCCCAAACGCCGGGCATCATGCACGCGTGCGGCCACGATGCCCACACCGCGATCATGCTGGGCGTGGCCAAGCTGCTCAGCGAGATGGACGACCGCCCGCCGGGCCAGGTCCGCTTCCTCTTTCAGCCAAGCGAAGAGAAATCGGATGACGAGAACAAGTCGGGCGCCGTTCGCATGATCGAGGACGGCGCCATGGAAGGCGTAGACGCGGTCATCGCGCTCCACGTCGACAGTACGACGGCGGCCAACCAGATAATGGTGCAGCCCGGTTACGCATCGGCCAATCAAGACTCATTCTACGTCGAGCTGACGGGCGACGGCGGTCACGGCGCCTTCCCCCATCAGGGCAGCGACCCGACCTTCATTCTCGCCCAGGTGATCAACGCCATCTACGGCATTCGCGCCCGTCGCGTCGATCCGACCAAAGCCGGCATCATCTCCCTCGGCTCTATCAACGGCGGCAATGCCACCAACGTCATCCCCAGCTCGATCACCGTCACCGGCACCATGCGCAGCTATGACGATGAGACGCGCGAACTGCTCAAGCGCGAGTTGGAAGCAGCGCTGGGTATAGCCCGTGCATTGGGCGGCGACTATACGCTGAAGATCAAGCCCGGCTATGCGGCCAGCTACAACGACCCAGAAGTCTGCGCGATGATGGAAACGTCAGTCATCGATATTCTGGGGGAAGACGCGCTGGCGCCTGTGCAGCCGGGCATGGGTGCAGAGGATTTTAGCTACATGCTGCGCAAGGCGCCGGGCGCCATGTTTATGCTGGGCGCCAAGCTCGACGAGGTCAACCGCGGCCATCACACGCCTCTCTTTGATATCGACGAAGCCGCGCTGCCAACCGGTGTCGCGCTCCTGACCGACATGACCTGCCGTCTGCTGCGGGAACATGCCGCGTGAGACGAGGGATTCTCTACGGCGTTGGCGCCTATGTAATCTGGGGCGTACTGCCCATCTACTGGAAGCAATTACAGGGCGTCGGTGCGCTGGAAATTCTGACCAACCGCATGGTCTGGTCGCTGGTATTCTGCGTGCTGCTGCTGACCGTGCAGCGCAACTGGAGTTGGATCTCGCCAGCGCTGCACAATGGGCGCACGGTGATGACGCTGATGGGCGCGGCCGCACTACTCACGGTCAACTGGGGCGTTTACATCTGGGCCGTCAATGCCGGGTTCATTATCGAAACCAGTCTCGGCTACTTCATCAACCCGCTGGTCAATGTTCTCCTCGGTGTGCTGTTGCTCAACGAGCGCCTGCGCTGGGGACAATGGGCTGCAGTGGGCGTTGCTGCGGCCGGCGTGCTCTATCTGACCATTGCCTACGGTCGCCCGCCATGGATTGCCCTGGCCCTGGCCTTCACGTTTGCGTTCTACGGGCTGCTCAAGAAGCAGGCGCGCCTGCCGGCGCTGGAAGGACTCACGCTGGAGACAGCGCTGATGACGCCCCTGGCGTTGCTCTACCTGGGCTGGCTGCAAAGCCAGGGCAATGCTGCGTTCGGCCATGGGGACTGGCAGACCACTCTGCTGCTAATCGGTGCCGGCGTGATCACCGCAATTCCGCTGCTGCTCTTCGCCGGCGCGGCCCAGCGCATCCCCCTGAGCATGGTGGGCCTGCTACAGTATATTGCCCCGACGCTCCAGTTTCTGATCGGTGTCTTCATCTATCAAGAAGCATTTGGTCGCACCCAATTAGTTGGCTTCAGCATGATCTGGCTGGCGCTGATCCTCTACACGGTCGACGGCCTGCGCCACCAGCGCCGCCGCGTGCATGCCGCACGGCGTGAGGTGCTCGTCGGCTGACGTAGAGAAATGGGGAGCGCGTTCGCAATGGATCGCGGACAGCGGCGAACCCGTAACAAGTTGCGGCCCATCCCGCACCGCTTGCGGATTCCTGAGGCGCTTGAAGCAAGATTGACCCGTCAAGGTCGGAGATGATAGAATTTACGAACATCCGTTCTGTGCTTGAATTCTGAAAAAGGAGGCTTGTCATGGAGATGTCCCGCCAGATTGTGCGTGAGCTGAAATTAAACTACGGGGTCATTCAGGCTCAGCTGGATGGACTTACGGATGAAGAGACGCGCATACAACCGCCCTACCGGGCCAACTGCCTCAACTGGATATTGGGGCATCTTGTCAACAACCGTGGCGGCATGGTCACGCTGCTGGAGATGGAACCTCTGTGGGACGAAGATGACTATGCCGGTTACGCTCGAGAGTCGGAACCGATCTCCACGGTGGGAGCCGGCTTACCCCTGGAGAAACTCATGGCTGATCTAGCGAGCGCGCAGGAGCATCTACTGGCGCGCATCAAGCGTATGGACGCATCAGAACTCGACGTCACGCCCGCGGGGCATGAGCGTTCGCTGGGTGAGCAGTTGAGCTTCCTCTCCTGGCATGAGACCTATCACGTAGGCCAGACCGAGGCCTTGCGCCAACTTGCAGGCAAGAATGACAAGGTGATCTAACATCGCGGATTTGGGTGTGGGTAAGACGGTGGGCCCTACAGGAGCCCAAGTTCCCGTGCGCGCAATGCAGCCTGGGTTCGATCACGGACCCCGATCTTTTGCAGAATATTGGTCACGTAATTCTTGATCGTCCCCTCGGCCAGAAAGAGGCGTTGCGCAATCTCCCGATTGGTCAAACCCTGGGCAACCAGTGTAAGAATCTCGCGTTCGCGGTCAGTCAGCGGTTCGGCCAGACCGGCATCGATGGTGCGGGCAGGCGGGGCCAGCCGTGCGAACTCGGCCATGACCTTGGCGGTTACGGCAGGATCGAGCAGCGCCTCGCCCCCATGAACTGTGCGGATCGCTGCGGCCAGCTCTGCACCCGAGAGCGCCTTGAGCAGATAGCCACATGCGCCGGCCCGCAACCCCTCAAAGATATACTCATCCTCATCAAACGTTGTAAGAATAATCACTCGGGCCGCGGGCCACTCGCCCACCAGACGCCGCGTCGCCTCAACGCCGTCCATACCGGGCATGCGAACATCCATCAGCACAACATCGGGCTTCAGTTCGGCGTAGCGGGCCAGGCCAGCGGCCCCGTCGTCCGCTTCCCCCACGACCTGCAGATCTTCTTCGAGCTCCAACAGCGTGCGCAGTCCGTCACGCAGGAGTCGTTGGTCGTCCACTAGCAGCACACGGATAGGCGATTGTTTGTTCATGAGACAGCCTCGGGCGTAGTGACCATGGAGGTGAGCGGCAGGATCAAGGTAACGCGCGTGCCGCCGGCGTCCGCTTCCACGGACCAATCGGCGTTGAGCAACGCCGCGCGCTCGCGCATGCCACGCAGGCCAAAGCCTTGATTCGCGCCGGCTGGATCAAAGCCAACGCCGTCATCGGTGACGATCAGACAAATCTGTTGATCGGCTAGCTCATCGTTTGTGTCTGTCAATTCGAGTGTCACATGGGTTGCAGCCGCGTGGCGCTGCACATTGGTGAGACTCTCCTGGGCGATGCGATAGATTCCATCCTGTTGTCCTGTGGCCAACGGCGGCATGACGTCGGGCAGGACAAGATCGACGGGAATCCCCGTGGCGGCGGAAAAGCTCTCACTTAGCTGCTGAAGTTGCTGATTGAGCGGTGGTTTGGACTTTTGAGGACGGCGAAGGGCGGCGACCGTCTGGCGCAATTCAGCCAGGCCAGCGGCGACCTCACTGCGCACCGTCTCAATCATGGCCGTGGCGCGCGCCGGATCCCGGTCAACCAGCCGTTGGGCCGCTTCCAGCTGCACCGCGGCCACCGTCAGGCGATGGCCCAGGGTGTCGTGCACCTCGCGCGCCAGGCGATTGCGTTCTTCGGCGGCGGCGAGCGCTTCCGCATGCTCGGCCTGAGCCTGGAGTTGTGCATGGGCCACGCGCAACTCGTCGAGAAGGTGCTGGCTTTCGGCCTCAGCTGCTTCGGCGCGGCGCTGGGCGTGCGCGGCCGAGCCGATAAAGTAATAGCCGGCGAACACGCCAATGCCATTGGCGAGACCAAGTCGCCAATCCTGGTAGACCTGGACCATGAAGATCGTCGTCAAAAAGCCAAAGAGAACAACCCAAAACATACCCTGCCGACCGGGCAAAGCGATCAAGGCATGGGCGCTCATAATGAAATAGAGAATTATGATGCCAACCAGGTGTGCGTTCAGAAAAAAAAGTACGAGGGTCAATGCCGTCGCAATGGTCAGTCGGAGATGTTCACGTCGCGGATCAAACGGTGGCTCATCATCGATACTCAAAAGTGGGACAAATAGCAGTAGCACGAGCAGTGCGGGCCAACGCAGCCAGTTCCCAGGCTCATAGGTAGCGAAAACAAAGAACGTTACCGCCATCAGGGCCAGTATACCGGCCATATTGAGCCAGCTTCGGTTGCGAATTACGTTTTGCCAAGCGTTCACGGGCAGTGTCCTCAACCATAGTAGGGTGCAATTGTTAGGATAACCTATCTGGGGTCACATGCTGAAGTGCCATTGGTCATAGGTGTCTGTGTCGGATCGTGTGGGTGCGTCCCATTTTGGGGGCGGTGCACGAACGGACTAATCGCTTCCTCTAGAACAGCCCCCAATGTGGTATGTACCCGAGAATCGTGTGCGCAGCTTGCTTCGCCCCCTGTTTCATGTTATAATTCTTTTAGCTGCTTAGTATTGCGTGTGGCTCAGTCCACTATCGGGGGAACGCAATACTAAGCAGTTTTTTTCGTCTCTGTTTCAACCCACAACGCACCCATCGGAACAATTTCGCTACCGGTCGCCAACTTAAACTACATAGACTACCTACCGTAACGCACTTCACCGCGTTCGTCTCGAAATATCCTTTCTATTCCTTGGCCATGGAGCATTGACCTATGAGTACGATTGAAAAGGGAACCGATCCGGGCGCCGCGCAGGACGGTGCGCCCGAAGCTGCCGTCAGCGAGGAGACGGTCCTCATTGAGGAGACTGCTACAGTCGAGGCGGACGTGGTTGGCGCAACGCCCACGTTGGCCCAATCTCAAGCCATGCTTGATCAGTATGTAGACACACTTGCCCGTCAGAAAGATGTATGGGCCAAGCTGCCGCTTACAGAAAAATTCCACCATATCATGGAGATGCGCCGCAAGTTGGGCGAGGTAGACGACCGTTGGGTTCAACTCTCGGCCCAGGCCAAAGGACTGCCCGAGGACTCTCCACTTCTTGGCGAGGAATGGGCGACCGGACCGTGGACCATGGCCCATGCCCTCAACCGCTATGCCGATACCTTCCATACATTGGAACATGGTGATGATCTGCTTGACCATGTGGGCAAGGTCCGTACGCGCAAGGACGGTCAGGTCATTGTCGATGTCGCGCCGATCAACGCCTATGAGAAACTCTTCCTCGATGGCATGCACACGGAATCTGAGATGGACCCGGACGTTACGCAGGAGAATTTCCGCGAGAATATGGCCAAGTTCTACCGCGAGCCTGATCCGCAGGGCAAAATCGCGCTGGTGCTGGGTGCAGGCAATGTCGCCAGCATTGCTCCCCTTGACGTTTTGCATAAGCTCTTCTCCGAGGGTCAAGTCGTCATCCTCAAGCTCAATCCGGTCAACGACTATCTGGCGCCCATCTTTGAAGAGTTGTTTGAGTCGCTGATTTCGTACGGCTTTGTTCGCATCGTTGCCGGCGATGCCGATGTTGGCGCGTATCTTGTCGACAACGAGATGATCGACGAGGTCCACATGACGGGCAGCGCCCGCACCCACGATCTCATCGTCTATGGACCGGGTGAAGAGGGCGAAAAACGCAAAGCGGAAGGTAAGCCACGCATCAGCAAGCGGGTCACCGGCGAGTTGGGCAACGTGAGCCCGACGATTGTGCTGCCGGGTGACTGGAGCAAGGATGATTATCGTTTTCAGGCTGAAAACTTGTCACCCAGAAATTACACAATGGCGGCTTCAACTGTATTGCCTCCCAAGTATTGATTGTGCCCCAGGACTGGGACGGCACCCCCTATCTGATGGGCGAAATCAGACGCCTTCTACGCACGATTCCCGACCACGCGGCCACTGTCCCGGTGCGGTGGAGCGAGCGCAGCGCTTCGCTGAGAGCCACGGTCGTGCCGAGGCCATGGGCAAGATGGAGAGCGGCGCCTCACCGCGCGTGCTCCTGACTCAAGTCGACCCGGAAGATGTCGATGCGGTGAGCTTTCGCGAAGAGGCATTTGGCACGGTAATGGCTCCGACGAGCCTGCCGGGCGCCGACGCCGCCACGTTCTCCGCAACGCCGTAACCTTTGCCAATGAGACGCTGCATGGCACGCTTGGGCCAATGCATTGCCGACCCCAAGACGATGAAAGAGATGGGCCACGAATTCCAAAATCTGCTCGCCGACCTGAAATATGGTGCGGTCGGCGTCAACATTTGGATCGGCGGTGCCTTTTCCCTGTCGCAGACGGCCTGGGGCGCCTACCCTGGCCACACGCCCGACGATGTTCAGAGCGGCATCGGCAAGGTTCACAATGCCTTCCTCTTCGACAAGCCGGAAAAAACGATTGTCTACGGTCCGTTCCGCCCCTTCCCGCGCAGCATCATGCATGGCGAATGGACAATACTCCCCAAGCCACCCTGGTTCGTAACCAACAAGACTTCGGCCGACACGTTCAGGAAACTGACCCCAATTTGAGCTCAATCCCGGCATTCAACATCTGCCGGGCGTAGTATGATCTTTCAGGCGATGAAGGGTAACTCGTAGACAACTTGCAAATCGAGAATTGAAAATGGAGAATGATTAACTGGCCGCTAAGCACACTAGTCATTCTCCATTTTGCGTTTATTGTCATCAGATCGGTCTTTCCGTGAACGAATATGTTGTCTTGTTCCGCGGCAATAGCAACTATCGCAATCTCTGGCTTGCCAAGTTGATCAGCTTCCTGGGCGACTGGTTTAATCTGCTCGCCTCGGCCGCACTGATTACCCAGCTCACTGGCTCCGGTACTGCGATCAGTGGCCTCTTTCTGGCTCGTTTCTTGCCCCTCTTCCTCATGAGCCCGGTGGCCGGCGTGGTAGCAGATCGCTTCTCCCGCCGCCACATCATGATTGCCAGTGACGTTCTCCGCGCACTCACAGTGCTCTGCTTTCTCTTTATCCGCTCGGCCGATCAAATCTGGCTCCTCTATGTCCTGACCGCGCTTCAGTTTTCGCTGAGCGCCTTCTTTGTACCGGCGGAGCGGGCCCTGTTGCCCAGCGTTGTTGAGGATGATGATCTGGTGACGGCCAACGCCCTGGATGGGTTTACGTGGAGCACAATGCTGGCAATTGGCTCGTCTGCTGGGCGGACTGGCCACGCGGCCTTTGGCAAAGAAACCGCCTTTGTCCTCGACGCCTTCACTTTCTTGCTCTCGGGCTGGTTTGTCAGCCGCATCAATGTTCCGGCGTTGACGACCGAGCAGCGGGCTCAGCACGCCAGTCAAGGCAGCAGCCTCTTTGAATTCGTGGACGGCCTGCGCTACCTGCGCGTTCGCCCCTTTATCCTTGGCCTGGCGCTAGCCAAGGCCGGCGGGTCGCTGGTCTGGGGCGCGACCAACGTGCTCGAGATCCCCCTGGCCGAGAATGTTTTCCCCATCAACGGCAACGGCACGATCACGCTCACGTTG
>CAWEEJ010000071.1:0-64758 GCA_963807905.1 uncultured Chloroflexia bacterium
TGGCGGGTAAACGTGGCCCTGTTGAGCAAATAGTTTGATTGGGGATTGCGGAGCTGTGGATTTGGGATTTCGGCGCCAACCTTGCCAAATCATCCCGAATCTGTACTGCGAATCTGTACTGCGAATCCGCAATCCCCGATCCGCAATCCGCAATCTAAATGCCTCTATACCAGTACATTCTGCGCCGCCTGGTTTTGACCATCCCACTGCTGATTGGCATTACGCTGATCGCGTTCTTGATTTCCCATGCTGTCCCGGCTGATCCGGTCACGGCCAACCTGGGTCAAAAGGCTATGTCTGACCCGGAAATCGTCGCCGCGTTTGAGGCCGAGTGGGGGCTGGACAAATCCCTGCCCCAGCAGTATGTGACCTACATCGCCGATCTGGTGCAGGGTGATCTCGGGCGCTCGATCAAGAGCCGTCGCCCGGTCTTGGAAGACCTGCGGTCATTTCTGCCTGCCACCATCGAGCTAGCCACCACCGCAATTATCTTCGGTGTGACCTTGGGCATGATCCTCGGGCTGCTGTCAGCGCTGTGGCGCAACAGTTGGCTCGATCACACGGCGCGGGTCATTTCCCTGATCGGTGTGAGCATCCCCGTCTTTTGGCTGGCGCTGCTTGCACTCTTCATCTTCTATTCGCGTTTGGGCTGGGCCGCAGGTCCGGGACGCCTGGATGTCGGCCTGGAACCGCCGCCTCACATCACGGGTCTCTTTACCGTCGATTCGCTCCTGGCGGGCGATTGGGTCGTCTTCCGCAACGCCGTGTCGCATCTGGTGTTGCCGGCGATCGTGCTGGGCAGCTACACGACAGGGCTTATCACACGCGTCACGCGCTCGGCAATGCTCGAAGTACTCGGTCAGGACTACATGCGTACGGCTCGCGCCAAGGGGCTGCCGACACGCACTTCCTTGATCCGTCATGCTCTCCGCAATGCCATGATTCCCGTCATCACCGTGATCGGTTTTTCCTACGGCAATCTGTTGGCAGGCACCGTGCTGATCGAAAGCATCTTTGCCTGGCCCGGCATCGGCCAATACGCGTATCGCGCCTCCACTTCACTGGATTTTCCGGCCATCATGGGCGTCAGCATGCTCATTGCCCTCATTTTTATCATCACGAATCTGATTGTCGACGTGCTCTATTTTGTGCTTGATCCGAGATTGCGGGCGGCATAGACGATACGCAAATGACTAGCACACCCGCATCCCTTTCCCCTGCCGCAACGATGGAAGTACGGGCACACCCTAGCCGTATGACCAGCCTGACCCGTTTCCTGCGCAATAATCCCCTGGCGCTGGCCGGCATCCTGATCTTTGTATCCGCCGTGCTCATCAGCATCTTTGCGCCCTTCATCGCGCCCTACGAGCCGCTGGAACAGGACATTGTTAACCGCCTGCAGGGACCCTCCGTCGATCACTGGTTCGGGACCGACCAACTCGGACGTGATATCTTCAGCCGCGTGCTCTACGGCGGCCGCCTCTCGTTGCCGGCCGGCATTATGGTGGTGATCTTTGCCGGCTTTGTGGGCACGATTTTGGGTGCGATATCCGGCTTCATCGGCGGTTGGTTTGACGAAATGACCATGCGCCTGACCGAGATTTTCCTCGCATTTCCCACCATCATTTTGGCTATGGCCGTTGCTGCCGCGCTGGGACCCAGCCTGATCAACGCCGTGATTGCCATGGTCGTCGTCTGGTGGCCAAACTATGCCCGCGTGGTGCGCTCTCTGGTGATCGGCGTGAAGTCACAGGAATATGTGGAGGCCGGTCGCGCCACCGGTGTGCCCACCAATCGCCTGCTCTGGCGCACGGTGCTGCCCAACTGCCTGGCGCCCGCAGTTGTCCTCGCGACGATTGACCTGGGCAACGCGATTCTGGTCTTTGCCGGGCTCAGCTTTCTTGGTCTGGGGCCAGAACCCTCTTCGCCGGAATGGGGACGAATGGTGGCCGATGGCATCGAATACTTCGACCAGTGGTGGATGTCCGCCTTCCCCGGTATGGCAATCTTTCTGGTCGTCATTGCCTTCAACTTTCTCGGCGACGGCATCCGCGATGCGCTCGATCCGCGGCTGCGGAAAGCGAAGTAGGATAGAACGCGGATTCGGGCGAATCTGCGCGGATTACGGCAGAGAGGATCAGCGTAAATCCGCCTGATCCCGGTTCATCCGCGTTCCAGTACCTTTAGCCTTCAAACCATTTCAACAGCATATCAAGGAGCTACAAACCCAATGCCTGACTATCAAGGTCGCTCGCGCCGCGTGCAGGAACAGATGGCGACGCAGCAAATTGATCTGCTCTTTCTGCCCATCTCTGCCAGCCTGCATTATCTCACCGGCATCGGGCGCGAGGAGCCTAATTTTGGCAACACCATGTATCCCGGCGAATGGGTGACCGGGGCGTGGATTCCGCAAAGCGGCGAGCCGATTTTAACGCTACCGCGCATGCTCGCCGAGTTTCACATGGGCCACGTCAGTGGTTTTGACGTGCGCGTTTTGCCCGACGCCGACGATCCGCTCGAGTTGGCCGGCAGCGTGCTGCAGCATTTTGGCATTGCCGGCAACGGCGCGATTGCGGTGGAAGATCGCGCCTGGGCCGAGACGCTGATCAACCTGCGCACACTCGTGCCCGACGTTCGCTTCAGCCAGGCTTCGGCGTTGATCATGCCCCTGCGGCGCATCAAGGACGAAGACGAAATCGCCATCATGCGTGAAGCCGGCGTCGTCACGGAAGCGGCTTATGCGGCAACGCTGGCTCAACTCAAACATGGCATGACCAACCTGGATCTTATCAGCGAGGTGCGCTATCAGTTGCGGAAACATGGCGCCCTGACCGACTCTTTTGTCACCAGCTTCTACAACATGGGTGTCGAGTATCCGTTTGACTTCTCGAACCGCGAAGAAGTGCTGCAGATCCCGCTGGAGCCGCCGGTTTCGGTTTCGTTTGATTGTGGGGCGGCCTACCACGGCTACTGCTACGACTTTGGCCGTTCCGTCTATTTCGGCACGCCGGATGACGAATACCGGCGCTGCTACGAGTTGGTCATGGCCGCGCAGGCCGCCGGCATCGCCGCACTCAAGGTAGGCAACACGTGCGAGCAGGCCGACGCGGCCGCACGTTCCGTGATCGTCGAGGGCGGCTATGGCGCGGACTTCCGTCACCGTTTGGGTCACGCCATCGGCATGGACGTCCACGAATCACCTTTCCTGACAGCAGGCGACACAACCGTGCTGGAAGAGGGCATGTGCTTCACCGTGGAGCCGAGCATTTTCATCCCGCATCGACTGGGCGCGCGCGTGGAAGACGTAGTCGTCGTGCGTCAGGAGGGCGGCGAACCGCTGACGACCGGGTATCAAGCGTTGCAGGTGATTGAATAGGCGAAAGGCAATGGATAATGATGAATAGACAATGATGAATGATCGTGCGGGACGAGACATTAATCATTTTCCATTATCTATTCATCATCGTCTATTATTTCTTGGGAGCGCTACATGACCAAACAAACCTTTTCCAGCGGTACCGTCTGGGAAGAGATGGCCGGCTACAGCCGGGCGGTACGCGTGGGTGACCGTATCCTGGTTGCTGGCACGACCGCAACCGGTCCCGACGGTCTGGTCGGGGGTGATGATCCGGCGGCACAGATGAACTTCGTGATCGACAAGATTCAGCACGCCATCGAGCAACTTGGCGGTCGGCTTGAGGATGTCGTGCGCACACGCATCTATATCAGTGTTGCAGACAATTGGGAGCCTGTTGCGCGCATGCATGGCGAACGTTTCGGCCATATCCGCCCGGCCAATACGCTGGTGGAGGCGCGCCTGATTGGCGATGAATACCTGGTCGAAGTCGAAGCCGAAGCTGTGGTCGGGGCGGGCGATGGATAGCGCCTGGGGCCGATTGCCGTACCCAAACATGGACCGACTGTAGGCCAGCACGTTACCTCAACGCCCTACCATCGGCAGGAACAGATTCGACACCTCGAATTGAGTCGTATCGATCCGCCAGAGCACTCGCTCTTCGGATACGGGCCCCTCGCCATCAGGAATCGGACGGTCGGCAAAGTAAACGTGATCACCGGCGACGGACAGCGCAGGCCAGAGTATCAGCTGCAGGCCCAGATCACGCAGGGTTGCTGCGTGGGGCGCGGATGCGGTCGCCACTTTGAGCGAGTGCCACTGACCCACTCGCCCCAGCACGTACACGCCCTCATCGGTGGCGGCCAGTGCATACGGTTCGGGGAGGCCGATGACGGTGCGAGCCGTCGTGCCCGCCACCGTGCCGTCCGTCCGCCACAGGGTTGTATGCAAAGACAGCGTGCGTTCCCCTGCAGTCGCCGTGAAGTAGGCTATTTTCGCTTTGCCGCGTTCAGGGCAGTCAGCAGTACAATCCGCCCGTTAACCATCCCAGTACAAGAGGAGACCTGTGAAATTCAGCCTGCGCCTCAACAACGACCTCCCCCTATCCGACTATATCGCCCTCGCCCAAGCTGCCGAAACCGCCGGCTTCGACCAGATCTGGGTCTCCAACGATCTCTTCCTGCGCAGCGCGCCCGTCATTCTGGCGGCCATGGCCCAAGCGACCACGCGCATCGAGATCGGGACCGGCATCATGAACCCGTACACGGTCCACCCGGCCGAGCTGGCCATGCTGGCTGCGACCATGGACGAGTTGAGCGGCAATCGCTTCAATTTGGGTCTGGCGGCCGGTGCGGGCGAGTTCTTCAAGTGGGTGGGGATTGAGCAGACGAGCCCGTTGGCGGCCATGCGCGAAAGCATTACGGCCATCCGTGGTCTCTTCCGCGGTGAGCGGGTTGCGCTAGACGGCCGCGTTCTCCACTGGTCGGAGGAGGCCTACCTGCGCTTCACGCCGCCGCGCGTCACGCCCATCTACGTGGGCGCAATGGGTCCCAAGATGCTGGCCTTGGCCGGCGAGCAGGCTGACGGCGTGCTGCCCCTGCTCTTCCCGCCCGAGCACTATTTCACGGTGCGCCCGCTCATTGCAGCCGGAGAGGCGCACCGTGATCCATCGCTCGGAGGGCTAGACGTTGCCGCCTGTATCTGGGTTTCGGTGGCGGAAGATTCTGTGGCGGCACGCCGCGTTCTGGCCCACAAAATCGCCTACTATGGCTATGCGCTCAGTCCGCTCATTCTCGACCAGCTCGGCCTCACCCAGGATGACTTTCGCCCCATTGAGCAGGCAATCATCGTCGAACGCGATGTGGACAAGGCCATCGACCTCGTCGACGAGCGCATGCTGCGCATCGGCGTGGTCGGCACGCCGGCCGACGTCGTCGCACGCCTCGCGCCGCTGGTCGACGCCGGCGCCAGTCATCTCAGCTTTGGCCCGCCGCTGGGACCGGACCCGATGGCAGCAGTCCGGATGTTGGGAGAGGCCATTAACAATTGACCGATTGGCAATTGTCGATTGGCGATGGTCAATCGGCTTCCCATGGAATTGGACTGACGTCGTCGTGGCGCAGGGTGCGCGGGGCCAGGCGGTCGATGCGCATGGTGAGCCTGCAGGCCGGATCGGGGCAGACGGCGCGGGAGTCGGTTTCCATCCAGTCGGCAGGGTGATTCAGGCGCTGTTTGGCCGGCAGGAGGGGAATGACCGCCTGCATGGCGTAGAGGCAGAAGTCCTCACCATCGGGCAAGGATAGTTTGCCACCGCGCAGAAAGAAGCAGTCGCCTACGGTCATGCTGCACGTGCAGTTGCCCTCGATGCTCTCGACAATGATTTGGAGATCGTAGAGGGTGAATTCATCGCTGCGATTGGATGTCGTCATTTGTTGTTCCCCACTTCAATATAGATGGCAAGAATCTGGATAGTTGAGCATCAGAATCTAAACCAAAACGGCGTCCGGGTATTTGCCCGGACGCCGTCGGTTCATGCCAATGGTTCATTCTTCTAGCTGCGCAGGTCACGCAGTTCCTCAAAAAGTTCCTGTTCCTGCTCACTGAGCTCAGTCGGTACGCCAATCTCAACCTCGGCCAGCAGGTCACCCCGCTGATCGGGGTTCTTGAGTTGAGGCATGCCCAACTTGCGCAAGCGGAAGGTCTTGCCGCCCTGGGTGCCCGGCGGAATCGTCAGCACGACGGGGCGGTCCATGGTGGGCACCTGTACTTCGCCCCCCAGAACCGCGGTATAAAGATCAATAGGCACATTGACCGTCAGGTTGTCGCCGTCGCGCTCAAAGCGGCGATCGGGCTCCACCGTCACGCGCAGGATGATGTCGCCACCGCCCACGCCACGCATGCGCACCTTGGAGCCGGTCTTGACGCCACGCGGGATGTTGACCTCAAAACGGCTGCCGTCCGTATCCTCGAGCCGGCGCTGGGTGCCGTTGAAAGCCTCTTCCAGGGTCACGGTCACCGGCACTTCGGTGGACTGTGGCTGCTGGGTCTGGGTCGCATAGGGGTCGTAGCCGTATTCCGCGCCACCGTAGCCGCCGTAAGGATCATACTGTGCGCCGCCCATGCCACTGCCCCCGCCGCCCATACCGCCGCCAAAGAGCGTGTCAAAGAAGCTGGAGTAGCCACTGCCGCCTCGACTGCGGCCGCCGCCGCTGCGGGCGCCACCCCGCCCCCCCGATCCCATCTGGCGTAGAATCTCTTCCAGATCTTCGGGCGAAACCTGTTGCGCACCGCCGCCGCCAAATCCGCCGTAGCCGCCGCCCATACCGCCGCCCATGCCAGCGCCGCCAGCCGCATCACCGGCCCGAGCGTACTGTTCCCACTGCGCACCAAAGCGATCATACTGCTTGCGCTTCTCGGGATCAGAAAGCACGGTGTAGGCCTCATTCACTTGCTTGAACTTGGCCTCGGCGTCAGCATCATCCGGATTGCGATCAGGGTGATACTGCTGAGCCAGCTTGCGAAAAGCCTTCTTGATTTCCTTTTCGTCGGCACTGCGTGAAATGCCGAGCGTTTCGTAATAGTCTCTGTATTCCATCGTCACCTACTCCCCGCTCCCGTTGCTTACCAATACGCGGGCCGGGCGTACAATGCGATCGCGATCGCGATAGCCGGCCTGGATTACGTGGGCCACGTGATCGGCCGGAATGTCGTCATGCTCGACTTGCCCCATGGCTTCGTGCATATTGGGGTCAAAGAGCTCGCCCTCGGCATCCAGACGTTCCACGCCATAGCGCTTGAGCGTCTCCATAAAAGCGTGGCGGGTGGCTTCAATGTTGGCCACAAAGTCTTTGGCCGCCTGATCTTCCATGGTGTCGGCATGCTGAAGGGCCAGATCCAGATGATCGGCCAATGGCAGCATATCAAGCAGAATCCGATTGCGCTCGCCGATAACTTCCTGATCCTTGCGAATCTCTAGCCGCTTCCGCATATTTTCCATATCGGCCTGCAAACGGGCAAACTTCTCTTGCCATGAAGCTTCCTCAGCGGCCTTCTCTTCATCTTCGAGCTGCTGGCGGGCAGCCCGCTCGAAGACCAGCTCACTCTCGACAGACTTGAGCGCCTCGCCCTGTTGGCGGAGCGCGTCAGCCTTGATTTCCAGCTCCTGCTCCAGCTGACTCATTTGGGCGGTCTGCGCTTCAAGCTGCGCCACGGCCTTTTCATATTGAGTCTGCAATGTCTGGGCGTTTCCCTGAAATTCCTGCAGCTTGCTCTGCGCCTCGCTGTACGCATTGGCAAGTTTTTGATAATCATCCAGGGTCGGCATGCGCTGGCCGCTGCGGTTAGCGGGCGGCTGACGCCGACGTGGGTCATACGGGTCGTAATAATTGGCCATGCAGTCTTATCTTCCCCTCTATAGAAACGTGGCTATCGCCACGGCGCTGTAGCTTGAAAAAAACGGGCGAAGCATATGCCCCGCCCGTTTTCATTCACCGGTCAATCACCGGTAGCACTCTACACTTGGCTTCAAGAGCTGTGCTGCTGCGCAGCTAAATTTAAGCGACTAGACCTGGCGGTACTCGCCCTCGACGACATCATCTTCGCCGTCGGTCTCGCCTGCGTCGGGTGCACTGCCTGCATCCGCCGCGCCATCCATATCCGGGCCGGCAGCAGCGCCATCATCCTGCTGCTGGTAGATCTGCTGCGTCAAGGCATGGCTGGCCTGCTGGAGCTGCTCCATCAACTGCTTGATGCCGTCGACATCGCTGCCTTCCTTGGCCTGGCGCAAATCCTCAACCAGTTGCTCGATCTGGCCCCGGTCTGTCGCCGGCACCTTGTCACCCAATTCGCTCAGGGCGCTTTCGGTTCCGTAGATTAGCTGGTCGGCACTGTTGCGGGCCTCAACCAGATCGCGGGCCTTCTGATCCTCGGACTCGTGATCCTTGGCCTCGCGCACCAGGCGATCGACCTCGTCGCTGGCCAGGTTCGTCGATGCCGTGATTTTAACGCTCTGCTCCTTGCCCGTCGCCTTGTCCTTGGCATTGACGTTGAGGATACCGTTGGCATCGATGTCAAAGGTCACCTCAATTTGCGGCACGCCACGGGGCGCAGACGGGATACCGTCCAAGCGGAAGTTGCCCAACGTCTTGTTCTGATTGGCCATGGGCCGCTCGCCCTGCAGAATGTGGATATCCACTGCCGTCTGATTGTCGGCCGCCGTGCTGAAGACCTCGGTCTTCTTGGTCGGAATCGTCGTGTTGCGGGGGATGAGCACCGTCATCACACCGCCCAGCGTCTCCAGACCCAGGCTCAGGGGCGTCACGTCAAGCAGCAGGAGGTCGCTGACCTCGCCGCCCAACACGCCGGCCTGCACAGAGGCGCCGATGGCCACAACTTCGTCAGGATTCACGCCCTTGTGGGGCTCCTTGTCGGTGAGCTCGCGCACGAGATCCTGGATCATGGGCATACGGGTCGAACCACCGACCAGCACCACTTCATCCAAGTCGCTGGCCGCAATGCCCGCATCCTTGAGCGCGTTCTGGAAGGGTCCCTTGCAGCGCTCGACCAGGTCGGCCGTCAATTGCTCGAACTTGCTGCGGGTCAGCGTCATTTGCAGATGCTTGGGCCCACTGCTGTCGGCCGTCACAAAGGGCAGGTTGATCTCTGTCTGCGGCACAGACGAAAGCTCAATCTTGGCTTTCTCGGCCGCCTCGCGCAGGCGCTGAACGGCCTGACGATCTTGGCTCAGGTCGATGCCCTGCTCTTTTTTGAATTCGTCGATCATCCAGTCAACGATGCGCTCGTCCCAGTCATCGCCACCCAGTTGGGTGTCGCCATTGGTCGACTTGACCTCGACAACGCCATCGCCCACTTCCAGAACGGAGACATCAAAGGTACCGCCACCGAGATCGAAGACCAAAATGGTCTCATCTTCCTCTTTGTCCAGCCCGTAGGCAACCGCGGCAGCAGTTGGCTCGTTGATAATGCGCAGGACTTCAAGACCGGCAATCTGACCGGCATCTTTGGTTGCCTGGCGCTGGCTGTCGTTGAAGTAGGCGGGAACCGTGATGACGGCCTGCGTCACTTCTTCACCCAAATAGGACTCAGCATCGCGCTTGAGCTTGCCCAGCACCATCGCGCTGACTTCCTGGGGCGTATAGACTTTATTTTTGATCGGCACTTCAATACGCGCATCCTGATTCGGTCCCTCGACAATGTTGTAGGAGACCATTTGCTTGGTGCGCTCAGTCTCAGGATCGTCGAAGCGGCGACCCATGAGGCGCTTGGCCGAATAGACCGTGTTCTCGGGGTTGACGACGGCCTGGCGCTTGGCGGTCACGCCAACGAGGCGCTGACCGTTCTTATCAAACGCAACCACAGACGGAGTCGTGCGGTTGCCTTCGGCATTCGCAATCACCGTGGGATCGCCACCTTCCATCACAGAAACGACGCTGTTGGTGGTGCCCAGGTCAATACCAATAATCTTAGCCATGTTCTAAATCTTCCTCCTAGTGGGATTTCCAGTTGAGTTCAAAAGCTGTGGCGTGCACAGACTGTTTTGCATCACTCTTTTGCTCAGCGTGCGCGCTGCGTTTTGTTTCATACACTGGAACCAGTATACCCTCAAAATATTAGCTTGACGTTGTGCTTGCATTAGCAAAGTGTTTGAATTAGCGGGTGAATAAAACGCGAAATTTGAGCGCACGAAGCCGTCGAATCTGGGCAGAGATATTGATCTTTTGCGGCCTCAATGCTGTGAGTCACGCCTCTTGCCTTGCCCACAACTGTGGTACACTGAAGCAAATATCCAAACGGGCCTAATGGTCCAAAAAACCAAAAGGGAAACTCTTATGAGTAACCAGATTGCCGTTTTCATCGACTTCGAAAATGTGGCCCTGTGGGCCGAGCAAGAATTCCTCGACTTGGAGCTCACGCCCCTGTTGAACTTCCTGGGTAACCGGGGGCGAGTGGTCATCAAAAAAGTGTATGGCGACTGGAGCCGCTTCTCCCGCTATCGGGAGGAGTTGATGAACAACTCAGTTGACCTGGTCCAGATTTATAGCGTCCGTGCCGGCAAAAATCGGGCTGACATCCGTCTGGCCCTCGATGCGTTTGAGCTGGCCCTTACGCGTGAACAACTCACAACCTTTGTGATCGTTTCGGGTGACAGTGATTTTGGTCCGCTGGTCAACCGGCTGCGCGAGCATGGCCGGCATACCATCGGCATCGGCCCGCGTGACGTGACGCACCCCCTGCTGATCAAAGCATGCGAAGAGTTCTTCTACCTGGAAGAAATTCTGGATGAACAGAACGCCCTCCATGCCGCGCCCGCGTTGGAGTCGACGACCGCGCTGCGTCTACTGAGCAATGCCCTGCGCATCCACGAACAGCAAGGCGACCTGCCAATCGCCGTGCCCACGCTGCTCCAGACCCTCATGCTGCTCGACCCCGCGTTTGACGAGGCCAGCCTCAGCTTCCCCCAATTCCAGGAATGGCTCGAGAGCAATAGCGACACAGTGTCGCTCTTTGTCATGGATCGCCAGCTCGTGGCGGCGCCGCCGGACTATGCCATCACCTCGCATCCGGACCTGGAACCGTGGCCGCTACCGGGCAACAATGGCACGCGCGAACTTGAGGGCGAAAGCCGCATGGTTACGCTCGCAGCAGATGCGATGACCCCAAAACCTTCGCTGCGCGTGCAATACAAGCAGATCTTTAACCGGCTCAAAATGACCTCGGTCGATTTCACAACCCGGCGCGACGTACTCCGTGACATCTATCGAGAATTGAGTGCACGACCTGGGGAACGCACAACCGATGAATTGTTGGAGGAGCTCTGCGTAGGCTATGAACAGCAGACGCTGATTCGGTCCAAAACGACCCTACGTCAGATCTGGCAAATGGGCTTTCGCCAGCGTGCGTTTGATTATGGGGACAAGGTAGCGTCGGTCCACGTGCCGGTCTGGGTCGACGAGGAGATCCAGAGCGAAGCCGAGTTTGTACGCCGGGCCGAATCGGGCTTTGTCTATGCAGTGATCAATGCCGGCCTGAACATCGACGCAGCCGAATTGGCGACCATTTTGCTCAATGACAGCGAGCAGGTGGAGTATATCCAGGAGTTACTCGACGATTTGGTGACACGTGGGCTGATCGTCCAGGATGGCGAGGGATACGTCTTGCCGGGCTATAATACGATCCCCTTCCGCGAAGAAGCTGTCTTTGCGCCGGTCATCGCCGACATCAAGCAGATGCAACTGCCCGAAAACTTGCCCCATACGCTGGAAAAGGCGCGTTCGTTGGCCAAGACAGCCATGCTGCAGCGCTCCCAGGATTTTGCAGCCTCGGCCCGCTCTTACCTGTGCGCCTGCAAGCTGCAATGGGAAGCGGTTGAAGAGAATCGCGCCGGCGCCACGCTGGAAGATCTCAGCTGGTATCTGGCTTCTTACGCATCCGTCCGGGCGGGCGAGCTCTCGCAGATCCATCGCGATTACGCCCGTTCGCGTCCCTACTATTTGGCGTTTTTCAAGCTGGTGCAGGAAGATGACGCACTCTGGAGTCGCATGCGCGGGCTGATTAACCCCATGCTCTCCTACTACTGGATCAATGCCTGGCGCGAGCTTGGCTTGAGCATGGGCAACCCCAGCGGCAGCACCGCCACTCCGGCAGAGATCGCGGTACAGGCCGCCACCCACGAAAACCAGGACCTGTGTGGCCTCTTCTACGAAATGACCAATAGCCTGGCGCAGGTGAATCCCGGTCTGCTGCGCCGCGTCATCGGTCAAATCCGCCTCAGTCGAGCCGACAACCCTCAGAACATGCAGGTGGGGGAGACGCTGGAACAGATGTTAATGCAATAGCCCACGTTGGGCTTTGCTCGGTCTTTCACTGCCGTGCCTCCCATGCTAACCAATCTGCGCCGCTTCCATCACGCAGGCCTCAAAGAGCGCGATTAGGGCGGTGCTGTCGATGCTGTCCGGCGCGCCGATTGCGACAATCTGCGTGCTGGGCGTGCGGTCGCCCCAGGTGTCTTCCAGCGTGATGTCGCTGCGGCGCCCCACGGCCTGTACAATGACGCGCCGGTCTGGATGCTCGACCGTATAGACAACACCCTTGCAGCGATAGATGTTGCCAGGCAGCTTCTTCTTGACCATCTCGCTGAGGGCCGACAGTGACAATGGCCGATCTGATTCAAAGCTCCAGGTGCTAAAGGTCTGCCCGTGATCGGTATGGGGTTCGGCGGGATCATCGTGATGCGATTCGCCATCCTCAGCCAGTTGCGTAGGGTCAAATCGACCCACCGCCAGGAGGATTTCCAGCGGCACATTGCAATTGGTCGCCTGCACAAAGCGTACTCGGCGCATCCGTTTCTCGATTGCCTCTCGCACCGCCTGGACAGCAGCATCGTCAACGAGGTCGACTTTATTCAGAATTACCATATCTGAGAAGCCGATTTGGCGCAGCTTCAGCTGCATCAAGTCAGGGTACTCGGGATGAGCAAAGAACTGCTCCACATCAACGACGGAGATGATGCTGTCCAGGCGAACACGGTCTCGAAACTTAGGAATGGCGAACGTCATGGCAATGCCGGCTGGATCGGCCACACCGCTCGCTTCCAACAGGATATATGCCGGTTGTTCAGGACGGTTTACTACCTCCTCAATCGTCTCGATCAGGTCATCGCGAATCTGGCAACAGACGCAGCCATTGGCCAGGCTGATTGCGTTGTCCTCGACGCCGACAATGAGCTCAGTGTCGATATTGATGGCGCCAAAGTCGTTGACCAGGACGGCCACGCGCAGACCGTGGCTACCGTTGAGAATGCGGTTGAGCAGGGTTGTCTTGCCTGCGCCAAGAAAACCGGTAAGGATTGTGACCGGAATGGCGGCAGTAGTGTTAGCAACTTCCATATGGTTGACTCCGTGATAAGAGATTGGGCATACAAGACGCCGCGCAGACTGCTGCGCCTTGTACGCGGCGCAGCAGTCTGTTTGACGACGCCTAGTTCAGAACTTGCTCAGTGTCGGCACCTAGCGCACTGAACCGCACGCAGTTGTTCATCAGCCAATACGCGGCTTTACGCATCATCGTCGTCTGATGCGTTGCCACCCATCATCGCCTTCAAATTGACGGTGAGCGGATCATCTAGTTTGACAAGCGGCGGTCGGTCAACGTCTTCCGGATAGTACTTGTGCGGATCAATCTCGTGATCGCGCGTCTGCTGCTCTTGCTGCTCCTCACGCGGGATACGTGGCTGCGGAATCTCAAACTCATCTGGCAGATCTTCACCAAGGTTCATGATCTTGGCGAAGTTTGGCGGATTCTGTCCGGTCGATTCCGGCAGTGCCGCTGTACGTGCCCAGATTGCATCTTTCGTCACGTTGACGACCACGCCATCCGGTGCGCCAAAGACAAAGTGGCCATCCCAGTGGGCGCGAATGCCGGTCAATGTTTCGTTAATCAGGTCCTCTTCGTAGGGGAAATGAGTGACCATGCCCAAACGCGGGTTGACCTCGTTAATCATGTAGCCCGTGGCATAGTGGGGCGTGTGGTGCGTATCGATTGTGTAGTTGTAGAGCCAGGAGGGAAGACCGTACTTCAACTGGATCAGATTGCCCGTGTCATTTTCACACTCGGTCACAAAGACATCGACGCCTGCGGCATATTTAGTGGTTAAGTCGTCTGGGCGTCCATCACCCGTCCAGACAAAGGAGAGACCGTTCCAATCCAGGCGGTAGGCCGATGCGCCATCCTTGGCATGGGAGCGTCGCCAGTGCCGGACTGTCACGCCATTTTTGTCATAACAGATGCCGTTCTCATCTTTCCAGTCGAACTCGTTTACTTCGACCTCATACCCGTCACCGATTGGGAACATGTCAAATGCTTCAAGATGCCACTTGAGCATCTGCTTCATGCCGTTGACCATGGCCTGCGTGCCCAGTTCCTCCGTGCGACCCGACGGTCCATGCACGCGTAGCGGCGCCCATCCACCAGACCAAGCGCGGAAGGGCAGCAGGTAGGAAAGATCGTGGTAGTGATCTACATGGAGATGGGTGATGAAGATGTCGTTGACTTCCTGCAGCGGCACTTGCATGGCCGCAATATTGCGCATACAGCCGGGGCCAAAATCAAAGAAGAAACGATCGCCGTTGCCAAGTTCCACCATGATGCAGGTGCCGGCCTGGTTTATGCGGGGTGGATAAGGGCTGGAACCCATGAATGAAATGCGCATTTCATCCGGAGCCAATTCTTCCGACATGGGGAAGTAGTTGTTTCGGCTCTTCATATTGGGGGTAGGACGATAGTAGGGCGGCAGCGTTGACCCCGTGCTGGGGCCGCCACCGTAGGGATTCTGCGGCATACTCATGCTGGATTCCTTTCGATTAGAGCTGTCGATCATGCTGTGACTGTGTCTCTGTCGATACTGCCACCGATAGTAGTGCGTAGCCGAGTCCGTATAGCCCGTTCAAGACGCCAAGAAGCGCGGCCTGATCTATAAGGTCGCCGCTCAACTTAGTGATCGAAGCGCCATCCGCCTCTGTCGTTTTGATTTCTAGTCCGCTGAAGTAGTCAGACCAGGCAGGTTCGACACGACCACGAACATTGATTTCAGCATATTCTTTCATAGAGGATAGACCCGCAATGGATAACAAGCGCGCAGTCGAGGAAACGAGGACAAACGCTCGCGAAAATCCGGCTGCCTTTTGTGAATGCAGAGACAGTCATAGGCTACGCCGCCCACGTCAAGTTGTCATCGACTGAAAGGTAGTAGAAAGGTCGTATTTTCACAGCGAGGCGGACGGGCACAGCTGAAGCAGGGGGAGATCGTAATCGGGCGCTTAACCGGGTCGCAGCGGAGGGAGAAGACCGGCAGCTATAGCCGTCCGGACGGCCTGTCGACGATTACGCACGGCTAACTTGGTGTAAATATTCGTGGCATGTCGTTTGACGGTAGAGACCGAAATCACGAGTTCGTTGGCAATTTCCTGGTTGGTGTTACCATCTTGCATCAGACGCAAGATTTCCTCTTCGCGCCGGGTCAAGTCGGCGCCGTTCTGCATTGATCCCGCTCTGCGCGTCGATCCCATTGGCGATGGGGAAGGCGATGGTGTCGATGTCAACCGGTCGCTTGGCGTAGTCCTGGACAGAGCTATCGCTAGCGGCTGAGGCAACTCATACTTCAGAAGATCGGGCGCAAGGCCGATGCCAAAATCGAGTACGGATCGAACGAAGCGACCCGATTGTATCAGCAGAATCAAGTCCGGTAGGGCATTGCGTGCGGCAACATGGTTGCCAAGGGCAGCGTCAAATGCGGCGAGCAGCAACCGAAATGAGAAACGGCGATGGGGGAGATGAAGCGCTTCTACATGCGCAAGCCCATCTTGCAGACGCTCGTAGGCTACCAGCGTTAGCTCTTCATGCCCCGACAGCAGGCATAGGCGCGCCCACGACAAAAGCACGCTGTCGAACAGGGTTCCGCCTACGGGGTCGAGGCCAGGACGAACCGATTGCGCCCACTGAAGGGCGCGATCTCGATCACAAGTCTCCAGCCACAAGGTTGCCTGCGCGGCTTCCAGCAGCGGATGCAGGACTCGATTGCGCAGCCGAATGCCTTCGTCAAGCGCTTGCGTGAGCGTCGCCTGGGCCGCGTCAAATTCGCCACGTGCCTGATGAATCTGGGCACTCTTCAGCATGGCGGTTGCAGCCGCGAAGAAGTTGGTTGCATCGGCATTGGCAATGGTCACGGCAAAGGCGTCAAGGGCCTGGTCGAGCTGATCTGTTTCGAACCAGGCGCGGCCACTCATCCACTGCGCTGCAGCCATAAACGGGCGATCAGTTCCCGCCGCGGACCGAAATCGTTGCGCGGTCTGTTCCATTTGTGTGAAATCGCCGGCGAACTCGCAGAGCGTGCAGCGGCCGAGATAGAGCTGGATCTCAGCGGGACTGTTTGGCGCTGGATCCGCCAGCGCAGCGTCCAATAGGGCAAAGGCCCGGTTAACCTTTCCCTGCATGAACAGACCGACAGACTGACCGGACAGGGCCAACGCGCGGGCGCCCCGTTCCGACTTGGGTAACGCCGTTACGGCCGCACGCCCGGTCTCAATAATCTGCGTGCAGTCAGCGACATAGAGCATATCGATCATTGTCTGCAGCGTGAAGAGATGCCCTTGCCCCACGCCCGACGCCGGCCTCGCGTCAGCGGGACGAACAACCATTGTGCGTAGTTGATCGAGGAGAGCGCCAAGTTCATCGACGCGCCAGTGACGATAGTAGAGCCACGCCTTTGCAATCAATAGCTTGGGACGATTCCAGACTGCATCGGCCGGCAGTGCGGCCAGCCAGTTTTCGAGCTGGCGCCGTTCGATCCCATTGAGATAATTCTGCCCGCCTGCCTCCACCAGCGCTACCGCCTGGTCAAGGTCCTGCGCAGCCAAAGCGTGATAGATTGCTTCGCCCAGCAGGCTCCGCTCTGCAAACCAGGCACTTGCCTGTACATGATATGACGTCAGCGCAGACTCATCGCTTAGCCGAAAAAGCTCACTCTGCAGCGCTGCCTGAAAGAGCTGATGAAAGCGAAACCATTCGCGTGTTGAATCCAGTTGGACCAGGAAGAGATCAGACTGCGTGAGTGACTCCAGCACCGCACGACAGTCGGCAATGGATTGCCCGGTCAGGGCTGCGATCAACGCAGCACAGAAGCGCTCGCAGAGCGAAGCGACCAGCAGAAATTCGCGAACGTGAGCCGGCTGCCGTATGAGGACCTCGTTGACCAAATAGTGGACGGCGAAATGATGCGTCTGATCGATGATGCGATCAGTGGTTTCTTCGGTCGATGACCCTTGTGCCGCAAGCACGAGTAGGCGCAAGCCGGCAATCCAGCCTTCTGTCTGCTGCACCACTTCCTCAGTGACGCTGGCACTTGGCGCCGCGCCAAGCGCATCACTCAGATAGACGTACGCCTCATCCGGTGAAAAGCGCAGGTGCTCGGCGCGCAGTTCGATGATCTCGTGCGCCACGCGCATTTTTGTCAGCGGCAGGAGTGGATCCGTCCGTGCAGCGATCACCAAGTGCAAATTGGATGGAAGCCGTTCAACCAAGCGCTGTAGAAAACTCAGAACAATGCGATCATGCATGACGTGGAGGTCGTCTAGTGCAAGATGAATTGTGCGACCCCACGCCAGATAATCATCGATCAGCGCGGCCACCCATCGTTCGACGGGAAAAGGCTGGTTCTCGCTGAGCAAGGCTTCCGTGCGCTGCATGCGGCCCGTTTCCACATCATCCGCGCCGGCGACAAGATAGGAGATCAGCCGTACCAGATCGTTGTCCAGTTCGTCCAGGGTCAGCCAAATCACTGCATCGTCCAATTGACGCAGCCAGGCAGAGAGAAGCGTGGTTTTGCCAAAGCCGGCAGGGGCCGAGGCAAGGATAAGCCGCCCCTGTCTTCCATGTTCCAGATGGGTATAGAGACGTTCACGCAGCAGATAATCACTACGTACCACGGGCAGAAAGAGTTTTGTGCGAAGAGGCGCAAACGTGCGATCTACTGGCATCCACCGTATCCGTTCGGGTCAAACGCTAGCGATCGGCGACAGCGGGAAACACATGCCAGCGTTGCGCCCCAGAATACAGTGTTGGGGACTTCAAGGCAAATGAATATTGACAATCAACCGATTTTGCCGGGGGACGCCGCCCGATTGCCAAGACCACACTCTTGCAGTTTCACAAACAATCTGACCGTGACCCTATTCGGCGCGAACTGCGTCGGCAGGTTGGGTCATGCCCATGCGCCAGGCCGGGTAGAGCCCGGCCAGCAACGCCGCAACCAGGGCCACGAGGAAGGCCTGCAGGAATTCGCCGGCCTCCAGCTGCATCTGTAAGGTCCAGCCAAAGGATCGCAGGTTGATGATGTAGATCAGGACAATGGCCAGGATCAACCCAACCGGCATGGCGATGAGGCCCGCGCTCGCGCCGATCAGACCGGTTTCCTCCAGCGAAAGTCGCCACAACTGGCCGCGCGTCATGCCGTTGGAACGCAGGACGCCAATCTCACGGCGACGCTCCAGTTGCAGGCTCATGAGCGTGCTGAGGATGCCGATAAAGGCCACGATTGTCGCCAGCAGCTGAAGCGCCACGGTGATGGCGAAGGTGCGGTCGAAGACGACCAGTGCGCTCTCGCGCGTGCCGCGGTTGGAGCGAATGAGCAGCTCGGCTTCGCCGGCAAAATCAGCCCGCAACTGGTTGACGGTAGCGTCTACGTCGACGCCGTCGGCAACAAAGACGCCCACCGCAGAGATCAAGTCATCATCCCAGAACGCGCGGTAGATTGGGTCGTAGATCGAGATGACGTTGTTTACGTCGAAATCAACCGCCACGCCGACGATCGGGAAGCTCTCTAGTCCCGTATCGGTTTGGACCAACAACTCCTCCCCAACGCCGAGGTCGAGCCGATTTGCCATGGGCTCGTTGATGAAAACTCCCCCCGCTTCAAGCGCCCCCCAGGTGGCCTGCCAGTCGCCGACGCTCTCTTTGAAGCGACGATCGGCGCCGACAATATCATCGCTAAAGGCATTGACCAGGATAGGGGTCGGTGCGCCCGCTTCCCCGTCAAGCAGGGCAGTGCCGTCGATACTCCGCACCGTTGCGCTCTGCACGATCTCAGGATAGGCGTCAAGTTGGGCCGCCAGTTCCGGCGTCAGGCTGGAAAGCAGCTGATTCGAGACAAGCTCAGCCGGTGAAATATAGATATCGGCCTGGAGCACGTCATCCAACCAGATTTCCACCGTGTTGCGGAAGCTGCTGATCATGATGCCCACGCCGATAATGACGCTCACGGCTACCATGAGCGCGGCCATGGCCACCGACGTGCGGCTCAGGGCACGGGTGATTCCACGGGGCGCCATGCGCTCGATGACGCCGGCACGCGCGCCAAGCAGCCGCTGCAGGCCGGTCATGAGCCCCAGCGTAATGACCGGTGTCAGCAGCGCACAGCCGATGACGACGGCAAACAGACCGCCGAAGGTGACGACGAGATGCCATTCCGGGATCAGGAGTGCCGCGCCCAACACCAACATGCCTACCGCCAGCGCAGTGATCCAGGGCAGAAGGCGGCGCGTCCGCTCTTCCACGTTACTGCGTTTGAGCGCCCCGGCCGGGGCCACGCTTGTCGCTTCTAACGCCGGGGCTGCTGCGCCGATCAAGGCCGCCAGCAGGCCGATGACGCCGCCCTTGACCAGCGTCCACGCCGGGATCTGCACCTCGCGCACGGCGACCACAAAGAAGAGGTCATTGACCGTCTGCGTCACCAGCTGCACCGCGCCCCGCCCCAGCACAACACCCAAGACGATGCCCAACAGCGCGCCGATTAAGCCGAGGACACCGGCCTCCAGCAGGATGATCATAAAGATCTCGCGCCGGGTCATGCCCAGGGCGCGCAGGCTGCCCAGCACGGGGCGGCGCTGAATGACGCTAAAGGTAACGGTGTTGTAGATCAGAAAGACGCCGACAACCAATGCCAACAGGCTCAAGGCCGTCAGGTTGAGGCGAAACGCTTCGGTCATTTCGTTGACGGTACCGGCACGGGCCGCGGCCTCGTCCACGCGGGCGCCAGGCGGCAACAGTGCTGCAATGCCGGCCAGGGCAGTCGCACCGGTGACATCGTCGGCTACGATCAGGTCGATGCGATCCAACTTCCCTACACGTCCAAGGAGTTCCTGAGCCGTGGCAATGTCGGTAATCAGCAGGCCGTCCAGGGCGCGACGACTCAAATCGTCCGACGGTTCAAGCAGCCCGACGATCTCCAAGGCCTCCGCCCCGGGGCCAACGCGCACTTGAATCTCGTCGCCGAGCGCCAATCCGTAGCGCTCAGCCACCACAGTGCTGAGCAGGATCGAGTTGGGACGCACGAGCATCGTCGCCAGATAATCGGCCGTACCAACTCCTGCGCCGCCCGCGCCCAAATAGCTACGGAAGGGGGCTTCGGCAAAAGGATCAATGCCGAGCAATTGCATTGGTTGTGCATCCAATTCTTCGGCCAATACGTAACTCTCAACGACCGGCGCGCTTAGCCGATAGCCGGCGTCACGGCGGATCGATGCATAGAGCGCCTCGTCCAGCCCCGACGGACCGCCCGTAATCTGGTGGGTCGCCCGCCCGGTCACCGTTTCGGTTCCCAGGTCAAAAGCCCGCGCCGCGGCGCCGTTGGCCAGGTCGATGGCGATAATCATCGCCACGCCGATGGCCACGCCTACCACAAAGAAGAGGCTTTGCAGAGGCCGCCGCCGGGCATGCCGCCACGCCAGCCGAAACGTTGTCCGTAAAGAAAAAGAGTTACCCATGACCGCCACTCACGCTCCGCTCGTCACACGAGCAATCCCAACTACCCAATCAAGAACCCGACATCAACCCAGATCCGCATGTTCAGCACGCCAGACCCGATCACTGACCAGCTTCCCGTGTTCCAGATGGAGCACGCGGTCGGCCAGTCGCGCAACTTCGGGCGCATGGGTGGCCATGAAGAGCGTCTTGCCGGCGTCGCGCGTTAACTCAAGCAGCAGGTCGAGCACGGTTTCGCCCGTCTCCTCATCGAGGTTGCCGGTCGGCTCATCGGCCAGAATCAACAACGGATCGTGGGCCAGCGCACGCGAAATGGCTACGCGCTGCTGCTCGCCGCCGCTCAACTTGTCCGGATAGGTATCGAGCCGGTCGCCGAGCCCAACCCGGTCGAGCAGGGAAACAGCCTGGTCGCGTGCGCCCTGCCGGCGTCCGGCAAGCTCCAGCGGCAGCGTTACGTTTTCCAGCACGGTGAGGGTCGGAATCAGATTGAAGAACTGAAAGATAATGCCAATGTGTTGGCGCCGAAAGAGGGTCCGATCATGGTCGTTCAGGCGTGCGATGGCAATCTCGCCATCGTTCACGCCCGTCTCGGCCCGGATAAAGACATCGCCGCTCGTCGGCGCGTCAATCCCCGATATGAGATTGAGGAGCGTGCTCTTGCCGCTGCCCGACTTGCCCAACAGGCAGACGAATTCACCGGCTGCGAATTCACGATTCAGTTCGTTGAGTACGACGCGCGCCTGACCAGCCTCTTCGTAAGACTTGGACAACTTCTCCAGGCGGATGAGCGGCGGCTGTACAGCGCGTGCGGTCATTTCGATGTCGACCAAACCGCCAGGGCGTATGGTCGGTTGTTCCAACACTTCTTCCATCATCGCAATCCCTCATTTGAGAAATATTCCACAATCAATGTTTGCCAAGCATAGTGAAATGACCGGATCCTGTATGTTGGCAAAGCGACAATCGCCCATGCCAACTGCCTCAATCTTGTTGACCAAAGCGGGGTGCAGTGTTACGCTGCGCCCATGAGTGAAGCAGACCGCATCCACTGGAATCAACGGTATCGCGCTCAGCAAGGCCCCACTGCCACACGCGCCAACTCACGCCTGGCAAACTATGCGCGCTTCGTCGACCTGTTGGCTGAGACACGCCGAAACGCGAATGCACAATACCAAGCTCTCGACATCGCCTGCGGCGCCGGCGGCACGGTGCTCTGGCTGGCTGCACGAGGCTGGCAGGCCCTTGGCGTCGATCTGAGCGAAGAGGCCATTGCCCTGGCCCGGGCCGCGGCACAGGATGCAGAGCTGACAGGCCGGGCGCGCTTTGTCCAGGCCGATCTGGACACATGGCGGCCCGAGCCGGAGAGCGTGGATCTTATCACCGTCTTCTTCTACCTGGATCGCGCGCTGCTGCCAGCGTTGACTGCTGCCGTCCGCCCCGGCGGTTTGCTGATTTACGCGACGTTCAACCATCACCGGAAGCGCGAGCGCCCAGGCACAAACATTTCGTTCCTTGTGCGTCCAGGCGAACTCGAATGCTACGTCCACGGCACGGGGTGGTGGCTGCTCGCCAGCCACAGCGACGGCGCAAACAGCCCACGTCCAACCGACGGCATCGTTGCCCAACGCCCATTTCGCGCGCAGGCAGCGCAAGGCATTGCACAGAAATCCACGCAAAAAAGCTCATAAAACATGGAGAAGGAAAGCTATGAAATCAGATCTGGACCGCTTGATGGCGGAGCGCAATCTTGATGCGCTCTTGGTGCTGGGCGACTCCAGCGGCAACCCGGTGCTCAATTACCTCACCGGCGGTGCGCACCTGGAAAATGTGATCGTCTTTAAGCGGCAAGGCCAGCCGATCACGCTGATTCACGGCGCGATGGAGCGGGACACGGCCGCTGCCACCGGTTTACGCCTCATCAATCGGGATACGGTCTACCAGCGCGATGAATTCATCCGCAAGCACAATGGAGACTTGCTGGCCGCAAAAATCGACTACCTCAGTCAGGTGATTGATGATCACGGGCTGCACGGGCGTCTCGGCGTTTATGGTATGGTCGACGCGGGTGAGGCGTACGCCTTGCTCAGCCGGCTGCAGGCCGAAATGGCCAACACGGAATTGGTTGGCGAAAGCGGTGGTTCGCTCTTCCTGGAAACCCGCGCCACCAAGGACGATGCCGAAATCGAGGAGATGATAGAAGCGGGCAGACTGACCAGTATTGTCGTGGGCGAGGCGTGGGACCTGCTCGCGTCGAGCCCCGTCCGCGACGAAACGCTGCTGCGCGCCGACGGTGAGGCGCTCACCATTGGCGATGTCAAGTCATTCATCCGCCAGCGCATTCACGCCTATGGCATGAACGAAGATCACGAGCACATTTTTGCCCAGGGCCGCGACGCCGGCGTTCCCCACAATGCGGGCACGCCAGACCAGCCCATTCGTCTGGGACAGAGTATCGTCTTTGACATCTTTCCCCGGCTGGCCAGTGGCTATTACCACGACATGACGCGCACGTGGAGCATCGGCTATGCCACCGACGAAGTGCAGGAAGCATGGGATCAGTGCAAGGAGATTTTCGACCAGGCGATGGAGATGGTCGCCGTGGGCGTGGCCTGCCGTGACTTGCAAATTGCCACGGCCGAGTACTTCGCTGACAAAGGCCACGCGACGACTATGAATACGCCCGGCACCATGGAGGGCTATGTCCATAGCCTTGGTCATGGCGTCGGGCTCGACATCCACGAAGATCCGCGCTTGAGCCACGTCGCGGGCAACACGACGCTGCTGGCGCCAGGCCACGTCATCAGCATCGAGCCGGGCCTCTACTATCCCGAACGGGGCTTTGGCGTACGCATCGAGGATACCGTCGCATTGACCGGGGATGGCAGCGTCGTGAATCTGACGCACTTTCCGTATGAGTTGGTGGTGCCGGTTGGTGGGTAGGGTTTTGTAGGTTGTAGGGTCTTGGGGTGGTGGGGGAGTGGGGTTGTGGGAGCGGATGCGTTAATCGACGCCTATGTGCCGCCAGGCAACTACTTGTCGCCAACCAACACCCCAAGACCCTACAACCCTACTCCCCACAACCCGAACTACACAGCAAAATCCGTATACCGCGCCTGCACCCACCCGCTGGTGGCGAGGGGGGCGGCGTTGACGAGGAGCCACTTGCCGTCTTCACTCACCTCGAGGACGTCAAGGGCTTCGCCGTTGAGGAGAAAGCCGAGCTGTCGAGCGGTCGTGGCCGGCTCAGCATGGACGCTCAATGACCAGCCGTCGGTCGTCACTGTCGCGGTGCCCAGCACGGCTTCTTCGCTGCTTTCGGCCTGGGCATCGTCATCTGTGGCTGCCTCATCACTTTCCGCCGCCGGGGCGTCATCAGCCGGGGCTGCCGCTTCGGCATCGTCCATCACGCTGCCCGCCTCGACGCGTAGCGTGAAAGGGCCCGTGTCGGCGTCGTTGATCGTGGCGGCTTCCAGTACGAGCGTCAGATCGATCGGGATCTCCAAGTCGGGCAGCGCCGAGGTCAAATCGCCATCAGCCGCATCGTCATTGGCAAGCAGTAGTCCGTCGTTCGTGTCGTAGACGCGCAGCACGGTGTCCAACTCTGGATCATCGCCAGCGAGGAAGAGGCTGATGACGTCGCCCTGGCTCACGTCTAGCGTATACCGTACACGCACGCCATCTTCGAACTCACCCGTGACGCTGTCGCCAATGGCCAGCGTTCCGCCGTCCACCGTCTCCACGCTGGTCACGCCGCTCAAGTAGTCAATCGCGGCATCCAAGATCGGATCGCCATCACTAAAGAGCGTCTCCTCGGTCACCGGCACCTGCACGGTGGGCACCACGCCAATCCCTTCAATGTGGATGTTGCCGTCCACATCCACCGCACGACCGGCCGTAAAGGTGAAGAACTCGCTTTCGGGCATGAGCACGCGGTCGATGCTGCCGCCCAATCCACCGGTCGGATACTGGCCGACGACGGCGGCGCGGTCGTTAACCGTCATGTCGTAAGAGAAAAACTCACAGGCGCTGTTACAGCTCGGCCCGACCAGTACGGCAACATCGCCTTGATAGCGAAGATCTTCGGCCGGCAAGTAGAAGCGATCGATCGTGCGCTCGTCAAAGAAGAACTCATCGAGTCCCTCGTCATAACGGCCCGTATTGCCCAACTCATAGGCCTCGTCAAAGAAATAGGCTGCCATCTGATCCGCTAGAAAGCCGCTGCCGCCGCCATTTTGGCGCATGTCAATGATCAAGCCGGGCGCGCCCGCTTGATTCAGCGTGCGAATCATCCGCTCCCACAACTGGATGCTAAGCAGGTCATTGTCAGAGAAGCTGTAGATTTTGACATAGCCGAGGCCGGCATCTTCCAACAGTTCATACTCAACCGGCTGCTCAAACCCAGTTAGCCCGGTGCTGAAGGAGGAAAAGCGGAAGCTATCCGCCTCCGGTACGGTCACCATCGTCACGGCGGTCGTTTCCGCATCGCCAGGGTTGCGATAGGTCACTTCAACTTCATCGCCCAATGGGAAGCGCACGGCATAACGCAATTTCTGCAGGCGATAGACGTGATCGGTGCTAAAGGGGGCCGAATAGATCACGGCATCATCGACCACATCGTCGACGGGCTGGCCGTTGATCTCGAGGATCTCTGCGCCCAGCTCGATGCCGGCCTGTGCCGCCGGGCCATCCTCCAAAATGAAGTTGGCAATCACGCGCCCGTCGTCCACATCACGAATGCCTAAGCCCAAACCGCCCCCCGTATCGGCCTGAAAATCTTCGGCCACAAAGGGCCCGCTCACGTGACCGTCGGGAATGCTCCAGGAGAAATCGCGCAGGGCACGGCGATATTCTGTGGCGTCGCCTTCAGCCTCGGCCGCTTCAAAGCGCGGCAGGAATTCAGTGCGCAAGGCTTCCCAGTCGATGTTCTTGTATTCGGTGAACGCATACTCGTTGGCGAGCTGATCGACCAGGCTGTTGAAGGCCTCGGCATAGCCCAACCCCGAATAGTCAACCAGGGCGGCCCCCTCCGGCTCGATCAGGTCGATGACCGGATTGCGTGTACGATCGAACGTGAAGGGATCGCTGTCCAGGTCAACAATGGTGTAGCCCTGAGGCAAGGTGACGATCGGATCATCCTCGGTGAAGAGCAGACCGTCGGCGCCAAAGCCGGACGGGAAGCCCTGCTGATCGTCCGGCGCGTAGACGAGGAACTTACCGCCCACAATCTCGCGACGGGTGTCAGCGTCATCGCTCACTTCGGTGGATGCATAAGCCGTGGACCAGCCGCCGCCATAGAGATCGCGCTCTTCCAGGAAGGGATCGCCGAACGTATTGGTCCAGTAGGCCACGGCAAAGGTCATGACCCCCGTATCTTCTTCACCGTCGTTATCTACATCGCGCAGGGTGCCCTGGGGTTCAATCGGCAATGCGAGCGAGTAGGAAAAGGGAGAGGTGTAGAAGTCGGATGTGAGTTGCCCCAGCGTCTGGGACTCGACGGGCATGATGAAGCCTTCATTGCGGTCAACAAAGCCGGCCTGGTCCTCCAAGATAACCATGGGCGCGGCCACGCCCAGCGTGAAGAAGGCGTTGGTGTATTCCACATCGCCGGTGATGGAGACGGGACCGCCCTCATCGTTGACGATTTCGGCTGCCGGGACGGGTTCGTCCTGGGCCAGCGCCGGCGTGGCCAGGAGGACCACTGCAAGCAGAGCCAGGAGCATCAGCGTCAGCGAGACGCGTCCGCGGACGATTGTCGGTTGGAATCCATGCATAAAAAACTCCTCAAAGAATCAGTTATGGGTACGTTTGTATTGAATAAATAGCCAATGCGATCATGACGATAGGCCATGAAAGACAGGTGAAAGCCACGTAAGAATCAGCCAAGAAATGCCTGACGCCCCTCAACCTCACGTCTGCTAGGCGTCGCGCTCATACGCAATCACGTCGCGGAGGATTTCGTCCAACGAGAAAGTGGGTCGCCAACCGACAGCCTGGGCAATTTTGGCGATGTCCGGCACGCGACGCTGCATGTCCTCAAAGCCCGGTGCATACGCCTGACTATAGGGAATGTAGGTGATTTCCGATTGATTGTCAGTGTGTTGGCTGACTTTTTGCGCCAAGTCAACAATTCGTGTCTCTTCGGTGCTGCCGATATTAAAGACCTCGCCCGCGGTGATGTCCGGCGCGTCGAGCAGTGCGGTCAGCGCGCGAATGGTATCGGCCACATGGCAGAAGCAGCGACTCTGACTACCATCGCCAAAGATGGTGATCGGTTCATGACGCAGGGCCTGGCGCACGAAGCGGGGCACGACCATGCCATAGCGCCCGGACTGCCCGGGCCCCACGGTGTTGAAAAAGCGCACGATGGTCACGGGCAACTCGTATTCCCGGTATGCAGCCAGCCCCAGGAACTCGTCCAGCAGCTTGCTGGCGGCATAGCTCCAGCGGCTACGGCTGGATGGCCCCAGCAGCAAGTCATCATCTTCATTGAAGGGAACCCGTACCCCCTTGCCATAGACCTCGCTGGTGCTGGCCAGCAGCGTACGGCAGCGATAGCGACGCGCGGCGGCCAGCACGGCATGGGTGCCCAACACGTTGGTTTCGATCGTCTCCGTCGGCCGTTCAACGACCAGCTGCACACCCACGGCCGCGGCCAGATGGACGATGGCGTCGCTTTCGCTCGCCAGTCGATCGAGGACCAGCGCGTTGTTCAAATCCTCGATCGCAAAGCGAAAATGGGGATGATCGGTAAAGGGCGCGATGTTCTCGAAGCGCCCGGTACTCAGGTTGTCCAGGACCGAGACGCGATCGCCCCGTTCCAGGAGCAAGCGCGTAAGGTGGCTGCCAATAAAGCCGGCCCCGCCGGTAATCAGGATGTTCATAGAGGTTTCCCGTCTGCCATGTTTGTTTGACGCTGCTGATTTTAGCACGATACAATGCCAGGGATGGAAACTGTCTATTACAACTTCGACCTGGCCATTGAAGAAAACGATGGCGAATATGTGACCGTACTCGTTGCTGCGCCCGACGGCGCCGGTTCAGAGCCCTTCCTGCCACCACTCTCGGACAGAGATCTCGACCGTCTCTGGTCGACCGTCGAGCGGCGCACCGAGATCGATCCGTCAACGCAGCGGCAGACGGCGCGTGCCATCGGTACGCAGCTCTATGCCGCGCTCTTTGCCGGCGAGCTGGCGCAACGTTTTCAAGAGAACCTGCGCCGCGCCTATCAGGCGCGCGCCGGTCTCAACGTGCGGCTCGATCTCTCCCTGGCGCCCGAGCTTGGCTACCTGCCCTGGGAATTCCTCTTCGATCCGACGCGCAACGAGTTTCTCACTCTCTCAATTCATTCGCCCTTTATCCGCCACCTGGACCTCATGCACCGCATCGAAGCCATTCCCGTCCAACCGCCGCTGCGCGTTCTGGTGGTCGTCGCCGAGCCCGACACTTACTCGTCGTTTGGGGGCGAGCGCAAGTGGCTCGACCTGGTCGATTCACTTGACTATCTGGCGCGCGATCGTCGTCTGCTGCTGGAGCGGCTGCGCAAGCCTTCGCTGCTCGACCTGCAGCGCCGTCTGCGCCAGAACGACTATCACGTGCTCCATTTTGTCGGTCACGGCATGGACAATCCGCTCACTGACGATGGACAACTCGTCTTTGAAGATGAGATTGGCCGCGGACGTGCGGTCAGCGGGCTGCATCTGGGCTCGCTGCTCGCGCGACCACTATTCCCTACGCCTGACCGTCCTCCACGCCTGCGACGACTTCACCGACGGCATCCGCCACAATCCGTTTGCGCAGATTGCCCAGAACATGGTCTTGCGTCAGGTACCGGCGGCTGTCGCCGTGCCCCAAGTCTTGCCGCCGGACGTGACGACCGAGTTCTTCCACAGCCTCTATGCCGGTCTGGCCAGCTACCACCCCATCGCCGCCGCCGTCACCGAGGGCCGCAATGCACTCTACCGCATGACCGGCGGAATTGAGTGGGGATTGCCCCTCCTCTACTCCCGTGCGCCCAGCGGCTATCTATTTGACAACGGCTCGCTTTCCCGGCCGACGGCAGCGCCGGCCGCGCGTGAGCCCAGCTTGTGGGAACGGGTCATGCAGATTGGTCGCAACCGCCCGACGCCGCCCGAGTAGTGCAGCGATGGTCAGTTGGGGTACACTTACGGGGAGCCCGCGCAGAGAGCGCAGGGCCTTAATACGCGATAAATTCGATCGGACAAAGATCATTCCAATACGTTAGGACAAAGAGATCCATGCAATCTGAGACAAAAAAAGCAGACATCGGCCTCATCGGCCTGGCCGTGATGGGCCAGAATCTGGTGCTCAATTTCGAACGCAACGGCTACACGGTTGCCGTATACAATCGCACCACAGCCACGGCTGAAGAGTTCATCGCCGAAAACCCTGGCAAGAATCTCATCTTTGCACCGACCTTGGAAGAGTTTGTCGCCAGCCTCGAACGGCCGCGGCGGATCCTCATCATGGTCAAGGCCGGCCGGCCGGTCGATCTGGTCATCGAGAGCCTCAAGCCCCTGCTGGAGCCGGGTGACCTGATCATGGACGGCGGCAACAGCTTCTATCCCGACACCGAGCGGCGGGCTATCGAACTGGCAGACGATGGGCTCAACTTCATGGGCGTGGGCGTGAGCGGCGGCGAAGAGGGCGCGCTGTGGGGCCCCAGCATCATGCCCGGCGGCTCCAAGGAGACCTGGGAGACCGTACGCCCGATGCTGGAGGCCGTTTCGGCCAAGGCGCCGGAAGATGGCGAACCGTGTGTCACCTATCTGGGACCGCGCGGGGCCGGCCACTATGTGAAGATGGTCCACAACGGCATCGAGTATGGCGACATGCAGTTGATTGCCGAGGCATATGACATTCTCCAGCACGTTTTGGGGTTGAACGCAGCCCAACTGGCCGAGATCTTCGGCGAGTGGAATCAGGGCGAGTTGGACTCATTCCTCATCGAAATCACGACGAAGATCTTCCACAAGATTGACGAAATGACCGGCGACCCGCTGGTCGACAAGGTGCTGGACAAGGCGGGGCAAAAGGGCACCGGCAAGTGGACGAGCCAGGATGCACTGGACGTTGGCGCCCCCGTGCCCACCATCAACGCCGCGGTCGTCGCCCGGATTCTCTCCAGCCTCAAAGACGAACGAGTAGCCGCCGAGCCGCTGCTGCCCGGTCCCGACAACGTCGCCTACGACGGTGACGCCGCCGAATTAGTCGCTGCCGTTCGTCAGGCGCTCTACGCGTCCAAGATCAGCGCCTACGCCCAGGGCATGGCGATGTTGCGCATGGCGAGCGAGGAGCATGGTTACGACCTCCCCTTGGACGAAGTGGCTGCAATCTGGCGGGCCGGCTGCATCATCCGCGCCAGATTCCTCAACCTGATTACCGACGCCTTCCGCAGCGATCCACAGCTCTCCAATCTGCTGCTCGACGCGGACTTGGGCGCAGCCGTACAGGACCGCTTGCCCGCCTGGCGCAAGGTGGTCGCACTGGCCGTTAGCCGGGGCATTCCCGTGCCGGCCTTTAGCGCCAGCCTTGCCTACTACGACAGCTATCGCAGCGCTCGTCTGCCCGCGAATCTGATTCAGGCCCAGCGCGATTTCTTCGGCGCTCACACCTATGAACGCGTCGATATGCCGGGAACCTTTCACACGAACTGGGAAAGCACGGAGGAGGCGTAACGGCTTGGAAGAAAGGTCTAAAGGTCGGCGTCTGCGGATGAGACTCGCCAACCTTCAGCGTTCAAGCCATGCGCAAGGAAAGCTAGATGAAGAAATATCGTTTGATCTTGACGACGCTCATAGCGGTCATGCTGCTGAGCACAGCCTGTAGCAGCTACGAATTCAACGGCACCCAATACTCACCGCCACCCCCGGCGCCGGCGCTCAATGGCGTCAATTGGGATGGCAGCGATTTTGCAATTGAAGACCTGCGCGGGACGGTTGGGCTGGTCTTCTTCGGCTATACCTTCTGCCCGGACATCTGTCCCATGTCCTTGGCCAACATGCAGCAGGTATTCAACACCTTTCCCGATGATCAAGAAGACATTTCGGTAGTTTTTGTCTCCGTTGATCCAGACCGGGACACGCCAGAGCGCCTGGCCCAGTACGTCCCGGCATTTGACGACAACTTCTATGGCATCCACGTGCCCGAAGCCGATCAGGAAAGTATGAAAGCGGGCTATGGCGTCTATGCCGAGAAGAACTACGAGGCAGCCAGCCAGAGCGCGGTCGACTATCTGGTCGATCACACCGGCTGGATCTACGTGATTGACAAGAGCGGCGATCTGCGTCTGGCTTTTTCCCACACAACGCCTGCGGACGAGATTATCGCTGACGTGGAACAATTGCTCAAGGAACGCAGTTAATGACCCGCATTGACCGAGCTTTCGCTGCGTGTGCAAGCGTGCCGGCGACGCAACCCGGCTCCACTTCATGCTCGAGAGCAGTCTACCCGTGACCGATCCGATCCACGCTGGCAAAACCAATCGCCGTATCGCGGAGAAACTCAAACGGACTCGCGCGCGTTCGTTCTCACGCCTCGTTCTTGCCAGCATCTTCGGCCTGATACTCCTGAGCCAGGCGCTGCCGGCGCTTGCCGGCTGGGTGCCGGCCTACGTCAGGGCGCAGGGGCTGGAGAGTGGCGTTCTGTTGGAATGGGCCACAATTAGCGAATACAATCTCTCCGGCTTTGAGATTTTGTGCAAGCTCGAGAGTGAACCTGACGACGCCTATCACCCAATCGCTTCCTTGCCCGCTGAAGGGTCCCTTGATCGCGGTGCAGAGTACTCTTACCTGGTCGACAGCGGGCTCGAAGTCGGGCAAACGTATTGCTTCCGCATCCAGGAGATCGCGCTCTTCGAGGAGCCGCCGGAGTATGTCGACGTTTGCGGCTACGGGCTGGGCATTGAGCCGGCGATCACGCCCGTACCGGTCAATCCGCAAACAGGCAGTGTAGAAGTGGTTGCAACGGCCGTCTTCACGCCGCCGCCCGTCCAATCGGTAGACAACACGCCCACGCCCATTACGATCCTGCCCAGCGCTGCAACCGGGGGCGGCGCAGTGCCAGGCGCGACATCCCCGCCGGCGACGTCTGCGCCGGCCGACCTGCCCCCAACACCGACGCCTACACAATTCGCAGAATCGAACACCGCCACGCCGACGCCAACCATGGTGAGCCAATCACCGCAGGCATCGCCCGTGTCCGGCTCACCGCTGGCTTCCCCGGAAAGCGCCATCCCGGCCCCGCAGAGTGGAGCCGCGGCTACCACCCAACCAGCCATAACAGCGGTCGAGCCCGCCGCCGGTCTCGCCGCCAACACGGCGAACGGTCCGTCTGCGACCGGGGGGACAGGGAGTCAACCCGATGCTGCCCCGGCCCAATCCTATGTGGTGGTGACGGCCACGCCCACGAGCGATGCAGAGCCAGTGGGTACCTTCACGCCCCTGCCCACAACCACCCCGTCACCCCAAAATGCGCTGCTTGCGACGGCCGCCAATCCCACGGTTGACAACCTGATTCTGATGACGCTCTGCTTCACGTTTCTTGGGGCCGGCGGCCTGGGCGCGCTGGGCTTAACCGCGACCGCGCTCTACATTCGATCACGCAAAGACGTCTGATCAAACGCTGATCCGACCTGTGAAGATGCGCACGTTTATCGCCCTAGAGTTACCCCAATCGATCCAGGCCTTCGTCGTTGCGCGACAAGAGGCACTTCAAGACACGCTGTCGCCAAACGCGTGCAAGCTGCTGCGCTGGACGCCAGCGGCAAAGACTCACCTGACCTTGCGTTTTCTGGGCAAAACGGATGATGCGCAGTGCGAACGTTTGGGCGCTGCCCTCACCGCCGTCGGCGCCAGCCACGGTCCGCTGTCGCTTGCGGTCGAGGGTGCAGGCTGCTTTCCGCATTGCACAAAACCGAGCGTGCTCTGGCTGGGGTTGAGGGGCGATCTAGAGCGCTTGGGCCAGCTTCAAGCGCAGGTAGAAACGGCAGCCCAATCGGCCGGCTTTGCCCCTGAAACCCGCCCCTTCGCGCCCCACCTCACCATTGCCCGGGTCCACCGTACCCGCAGCGCTGCGGACCGTCGCCAGCTCGGCGATGAATTCCGGCATGCAGCGCCGACCTTACCGGCTTCGCCCGTCTTCATCGCAACCGAATTTATCCACATGCAAAGTCAGCTCAAGCCGGCGGGCGCGGTCTACACGCCATTGGCTCGATTCCAATTGACACGGATCAGCTAAACCGAAATCTCTACGAGAAGATGACTTTCATAGATGCGACCGCCTCTGCCTTCGACCCTTCGACAAGCTCAGGACGATGCAGGCTCAGGCGACGGCTACCCGGAAGCGCAGACTGCGCCTATCGAAGTGTCGAAGTCGGGTCTACCACGACAGCCGGCAAAACCAATGTTCTCGTCACACCTTCAGTTTAAGCGTTTCAAGCGGTCTATCGACCATTGAAAATTGCCAATAGACCATTGGCAATGGTCCCATACTTGGGCGGCCCTCAGGGATTGCGCGAGGTGGGTGGGGGAGACGTCGGTGAAGCCAGGCGTGGATCCGCTGCACTCCCGTCTGGCGCAGGGCCGACCGCGGCCGCGGCTTCTGCGGTTGCGCGCTTTTGCGCGCTGCGGTCATCCCGTTCCAGCGCGTGGAGCAAGAGCCCGAGGGGAATACAGATTGCCAGCCCACTGAGAAAACCCCAGAGCGAGAGAGCGAGCGCGCCAATCAGCTGGGCCTGCAATTGACCTGGAAAGTCGGGCTGGTACCCCTCGGCCGCCAACAAACCGGTCACTCCCTGGCCGGTGACGCCAAGGTAGCTGTCCAGCCCCGTCATCTGCCAGCCGCGGCCAACCGCGCCATCGGCAAAGATGCCGACCAGCAGCAGGCCGATCAGAGCCGGCACAAAGAGCGCGGCCACGATGCCCGTCTTGTCATTAAGCCCCAATACGTCGTCGACGAGGTAACCGACGAACGGGACGGCGGCCCCGGCCAGAAAGCCGATCAACAGCGCCGGACCCGGCTGGACAAAGGGACCCGCGGCCAGCGCAGCGACAATCCCCGCCAGCACGCCGCGTGCGCTCAAGGTTGGGTGGCTGTAGCCCGTCACAAACCAGGTGTAGAGGAGCGGGATTAACGTTCCCGCGCCGGCAGCCAAAATCAGATTGATGCTGCCGCGTATGACCGCTTCATCACGAAGCACGCTCATCTGCAATGGATTGGACCAGAGCCAGCCCAGCATGCCGCCAATGAGCAGCAAGGCGCCAACGACGGCCAGCAGGGGCAACTGTGCCGGCGGCAACGTGGCCGACAGCGGATCAACCGGCTGCGGCCGGACGGACCAAACGACCAGACCGGCCAGCGTAAAGGCGGCCATCACCAAAAAGAGCGAACCGGCCCCGCCAAAGTCGATAAAGCCGTGGCCAAGATTCAGATTGCGCCCGAGCGCGTTGAGCCAGCCGCCGCCCTGCACCCAATTGCCGGCCAGCGGGTAGACAATCGCGCCAACAAAGAAGGCCAAGGCAATTGTGGCGATGGCAGGCGCCCGGCCTCGCAGCGCTACGACGGGAATCATGCCCGCGGTGATCGCCCAGGGCAGATGGGCCAAAAAGAGACTGTAGGCCAATGTGGTAATTCCCGGCCCGGAAAGAAACCAGCCACTCAGTCCCGCCATGCCCCAGCCGATGCCCCATTCATCGGAGAGCATACTCCATTCCCACACGAGATCGCTCAACTCGGGCTGCGGATAGACGAGGCCAACGCCGCCAAATTGGAGGGCAAAGCCAAACGCCCAGTAACCAAGCGTCACCACACCGATCGCGGCCAACGCACCCAGCGCCGCGTTCCACGCCCGGACCGCGCTCATTTCGGACACGGCCACAAGCACGATGCCCGCCGGCACAAGCAGCGCCAGGGCCGCGGTCAACACGTACCAGATGAGCGGCGTCGCCGCGGTCAGCGTCACCGTCGGTTCGCCGCCGGTTGTCTGGGCCGACGCAACACCAAAGACGGTGAGCCAAAGCGGCAGAAGCAACGCGCAGCAGGCCATCAGGCGGCGTACGAGAGATGAGGAATGGAGCGGCAATAGGCGGCGAAGTTGGGTCATGGAGCGCTTCCTGGACTGGCGTGAGTCCGGTGACAATCAGGCCGAGGGACCGGTTTGAAGATCGCAGCGTATGATACCAAAATGGTCGAGGAACACCAAAGTTGTGGTAGACTTCGGCCTTTGGAAGCCAATTTCATTCCGCCACCGACCGCCGCCATTTGACCATCATGCCGTCGCCTACACCCGCACCCAAGCTTGCCCCAAGCGCCCCGGCCATGCCGCTCCGCAATTGGGCGACGCTGGCCATCTTTGCCGGCGCGCTTGCGCTCTACATAGCCACGGCAGGACCGAGCATCGTTGAACTCTTTGATGACTCGCTGGAATTCCAACTGGTTGGGCCCACGTTGGGCATCGCCCATCCGACCGGCTATCCACTCTATGTCGCCGGCGGCGCCCTGTGGAGCCGCGTCCTCTTTCCTTTCGGCAACTGGGCTTGGCGCATGAACCTCTTCAGTGCGCTCTTTGGTGCACTTACGGTGGCGCTGCTCTTCTATTTGACAACACGGCTGGTCACTCACGCAGATGGTCGCCCCAATTTCTGGGCCGGACTGGCCGCAGCAGTCACCTTTGGCCTCGCCCCCACCTGGCGCGGTCAGAGCACCATTGCCGAAGTCTACGCGTTGCACAATTTCCTGCTTGTCGCCACCATGAACACCGCCATTGGCATGAACCTGACGGTCGCTGGACAGGCTGACGGCGCAACGCCCGGCGGCCGGCGCTTCAATCGCCGTATGGGATTGCTGGCGCTACTGCTTGGCCTGGGTCTGGCCCACCACCGTACGATCGTTTTGATTGCGCCCGGCCTGGCGCTCTATCTGCTGTGGAGCGTCCCGGGGATCTGGCGACCGCAGCGCGCCTGGTTGGGCTGGCTGGCCGCTCTGCTGGCGCCGCTGCTGCTCTACGGACTGTTGCCTCTGCGCGCAGCCATGGGCGTCAGCGATTTGAATGGCAGCTATGTCAACACGATCAGCGGCTTTCTCGATCACGTGCTGGCGCGGCGCTACGCCGCCTTCTTTGCCGACAATGCCCTAGCCGTCAGCCGCACGATGAGCGACTGGCTGGCGCTCTTCGTGCGTGAGATGGGCCTGGTGGCGCTCCTCCTTGCTGTACTGGGCCTCCCCTGGTTGTTTGATCGCCAGCGACGGCCGGTCAAGGCGTGGATCTTCGTGTTGATCGTGCTGCTGACCAATCTACTCTTTGCCCTCAACTACCGTGTGGGCGACGTGGAAGTCTTCCTGCTGCCGGTCTTCCTCTGTTTGGCCATCTTTACCGGCGGCGGCGTGGGACTTTTCGCCCGACTGCTCGAACCGCGCGGCCGTTATGCTGCGCCGCTGATCCAAGGCGGCCTCATCTTCTTGCTGATCCTGGGCGTAACGGGGCGCGGCGTTGGCGTCAATCGCAGCAACGATTGGGCCGCCCATGACTATGCGGTCAGCATGGCCAAAACGCCCTTTCCGCCCCAGAGTCACGTCGTTGGCCTCGAGGGCGAGATGACCGCGCTCCGGTATATGCAGCAGGCGGAAGGGCTGGGGCGCGAGGCCACGCCAGTAACCGCTGATGACCCGGACCAGCGCACCGAGCGCGTCGCCACGCTGATCGAGCAGGGCGTTCCCGTCTATCTGACACGCGAGCTGCCCGGCATCGAAGAAAGGTACAGCTTCAGCGCTGACGGGCCACTGGTGCGCGTCTGGCCGCGCGGCGCCGCCGATCCCGGTGCGCCCGACCGTGTGCTCGACGAAACCTTCGCAGACGGCGCCCTGCGGCTGACTGGCTACGGCGCCACGGTGCTCGATCAGGCCGGCGGCCCCGCGCTGGCGCTCTCGCTCTACTGGCGGGCGGAGGAGGCGTTGACGCGGAACTATAAGCTCTCCCTGCGCGTTACAGATGGGCAAGGCGAGCCGCTAATCGGGGCGAATGGAGAACCAATCGTGGCCGACCGCTTTCCTCTGCGTCAGGTTGCGCCAAGCTGGTCCTGGTTACCAGGCGAAGTGGTGCGCGACGTACAGATCATCGAACTGCCTGCCCAATGGGCCGAACAGGCCGAGGCCGTCCAAGTTATTCTCTATGATGCCGAAAACGTCGCCGAAGCCGGGCGCTGGGAACTGGATGCCGCAACGTTGCGTCCATGAGCTTGGCGACAAAAATTTCGTTTGATAATTTTGGCCGCCTTGCCAAAGCGTGCCATAATTAGAAGTTGTATTTTCGGCAAAAGCCAAACCAATTTTTTAAGAGGGAATTGATCATGCGTACGACGCGATTAGTTATCTTTGCCATCTCCCTGCTCACCATGCTGGCTTTGGTTGCATGTCAGCCAGTTCAGATGATGGGCGACGATGCCACAGAAAATGTCACAGAAGGTGCCACAACGGAAACAGCCGGAGCCGCGGATGAAGATGCTGCGCCAGCCGAAGACGCCATGATGGATGACGGTAGCGCGGTCGCGACCATCGCCACCCGCTCCCTGCGCGTGCGCCAGGATCCGGGCGAGGACGCCGAAGTGATCTATGGCGTCAGCGAGGGCGAGGAATACCGGGTTCTCGAAATCAGCCCGGATGGCGGCTGGGTACGGCTGGCCATTGCCGATGCGCCTGACGGCAGCGGCTGGGTGGCTGCCGGCCTGGTAAGCGTGCTGGGTGAACTTGATGGCGGCGCCATGAGCGAGGAAGCAGCAGCAACCGAGGAACCGACGGCTGAAGAACCGGCGGCTGAGGAACCCGAAGCGGAAGCGACCGAGGTTGCAGAAGAAGAAGCGATTGCGCCGCCGGCTGCCGGCATGGTGCAAATCGTCACCGACGGCACCCGCCTGCGCGTGCGCGCTGAGCCCAGCACCGAGGCCGAAATCGCCGGTTATGTCTACAATAGCGAAGAATATGAGTTCGTCGGCCAGTCCGATGATGGCGTTTGGGTCCAGATTGGCGGCGCCACGGCTGAGGATACTGACAACCCGGACGGTGGCTGGGTCGCGGCAGAGTTCGTGATCATCGGCCAGTAAGCGTCCCGTAGTTTCGCCCGCAAGACCGGTTGCCTCTGGCAGGTAACCGGTCTTTTTTGTCTCAGGTCCACCCCATGCGCGAAGACGTCCCAAGTCCTGGCACGCCTCCTGTAGCGCAGGCGCCACAACCGAATGACGAGTCCGAACGCCGCCTCCTGGTGATTGCACTGCAATCCGTTGCGCTGCTCGTTTGGGGGCTGCACCTCTACGTTCGTACCTTGCCTCCCACCCCCACGCCCATCCCCGCTCCCGACAGCGCCGAGGCGGCATGGTGGGGTCTGTGGCCGATTGTCTATGCGCCGGCCTGGAGCGTATGGCTGGGCACGTTGGCCCTGCTGGCGCTTATCGCCTGGTGGTGGCTGCGCGGCCGGCAGCAACCGCTTCACTTTACGGCCGCACGACTCTCACCCGTCTACTATATACTGGCGGGCGCCCTGACGCTGGGCTTCTTCGCCTTCCCCATCGCCCACACGCGCTGGGGCGATGCCTACATGCTGGCCAACGGCATCGCCTGGCCCGATGCGGCCCTGCGCCTCACCCACTCGTGGCAGGCGCCGCTGGATGTGCGCCTGCATGCCCAGCTTTGGCAGTTGCTGGGTGAAGGGCGAGGTTGGGAAGATGCAATGCCCATCTACCGGCTACTGAGCCCGCTGGCAGGTGTGCTCTACTTGGGCGTCGTACTGGCGCTTGCGGCGCGCCGCAGCTTGGCTCCAGCCTGGGTCACCTTCGGGCTGCTAACCAGTCTGGGCCTGATTCAACTCTTTTTTGGCTATGTGGAGAACTACAGCTTTGCCGCCGTTGGCGTCCTGGCCTACCTCTGGCTGGGGCTAGGCGTGCTGGCGGGCAAACGACCGCTCTGGCTGGCGGCCGGCGTCTTGGCCGTGACCAACGCCACCCATCCCAGCACGGTAATCCTGGCCCCCAGCCTGCTCTATCTGGGCTGGCGTCTCTGGCGGCATGGGATCCCCACGCGGGAACCCAACCGTTCGTCACCCTGGTCAGTAATCTGGCAGATTGGCGGCCCGATGGCGCTGGTTGCCGGCGCCACGGTGTTGATGATGGAATCGGGTGGCCATGGCCTGGTCGCGCTCTTTACGAGTGACCGACCTGGGGGCGGCGACGGCCGCTGGTTTGTACCCCTCTGGGAAACGCAGACGCGCTGGGAACAATATACCATGTTCTCCTGGCCACATCTACGCGACGTGCTCAACGAGCAGCTGCTGGTAGGGCCCGTGGTGTTGCCTGCACTGTTGATCCTCATGCTTTCACAACGACAATTGACAATTGATCATGATCAATTGTCAATTGTCAATTTCCTTCGCATTGCCACGATCTCTTATTTGCTCTTCATCTTCGTTTGGAATCCAGACTATGGCGGCCAGCGTGACTGGGACCTCTTTAGCTTAGCGCTCTTGCCACCAACGCTGCTATTGGCGATTCGTCTGCCCCTGGCGCTGGGACGTGGCAACGCGTTGCTCGGAGGCGTAGCGCCATTGATTCTGGTTCAGGCCATGCATACTGCCGCCTGGGTCTATCAGAACACACGCCCGTGGGAATGGCCGTAAGTCGGTGTGAACATCTGAAGCAAGACGAGCGTTCTAACTCCTGCAAAGCTGCATGGAGGGAATGCATAGACCGCCAGTAGACGTGCAGCAGTGCTTTATTCCATTTTCAAAGATACGCCCATGAGTCGTTACGATCTCCTCCCCCGTGAACCGCAGAGCCGTCCACCCCGCCGCGCAACACCCTTCACCCAGGGCGCGCTGAGCGGCGTACTCACCTTTCTCATCCTGGCCATGTTTGGCGCCGGCGCCCTGCTGATCGGCTATGCTGCCATCGCGGCCACGCTGCCCGCGCCCAGCGAGCTTAGCAATCGTACCAGCACCTTTCAGACCACGCGCATTTATGACCGGGAAGGCAATCTGCTCAACGAAACTTTCGATCCCAACGCAGGGCGGCGTACCATTGTCCCACTCGAGCAGATTTCACCCTATCTCATTCAGGCGACCATCGCCACGGAAGATGCCAACTTCTACCGCCACCGCGGCGTTGATCCTATCGCGCTCAGTCGCGCCCTCTACTACGCACTTCAGGAAGGCGATGTGGTCTCCGGCGGATCAACCATTTCACAGCAGCTTGTCAAAATGGTCATGCTCTCGCCGGAGCGGACAGTGACGCGCAAGGTCAAGGAAGCCATTCTCTCGGCGGAAATCACCCGCCGCTATACGAAAGATCAAATTCTGGCAGCCTATCTGAACGAATTGCCATACGGTAATCTGGCTTATGGATCTGACGCTGCCGCCGAGACCTATTTTGGCAAAGATGTCAGCGAACTGAGCCTGGCCGAAGCCGCGCTCATCGCCGGTCTGCCCCAACTGCCCGCCTACTACGACCCCTACACCCATCCCGAACGAGCCAAGGTTCGCCAGGGCGTCGTCCTGGGCCTGATGGTCGAAAATGGCACAATTACCCAGGCCGAAGCCGACGCAGCCTGGCTGGAGCCGCTGAGTTACGTGCCGGTTGTCTTCAACCTGGAGGCGCCCCACTTTACCTTGCTCGTGCGCCAGCAGTTGGAGGAGATTCTGGGTACGGAACTGCTCTATACGAGCGGTCTCGAGGTGACGACCAGTCTTGATCCCGCGCTGCAGGATGCAGCCGAGCAGATCGTTGCCGAACAAGTTGCGCTTCTGGCTGAATATAACGTCTCAAATGGTGCGTTGGTGGCCATGGACCCGGCCACGGGGCAGGTGTTGGCCCTCGTGGGCAGCGCGGACTTTGACAACGTGGAGATTGACGGCCAGGTCAATATGGCGTTGGCCCCGCGTCAGCCCGGCAGCGCCATCAAGCCACTCGTCTACCTGACCGCGTTCGAGCAGCCTGATCGCCCCCTTGATGAACGATGGACGCCGGGTACGCTGGTGGCCGACATTGAAGAAGCCTTTCCGGATGGCGCCAACCCGCCCTACGTGCCGACCAACTACGATGGCAAGGAACACGGCATGGTGACTGTGCGCACCGGACTGGCCAACAGCTACAACATTCCGGCTGTGCGCGCAATGGAAGCAGTCGGCGTAGACACCTTTACGGCGCGGATGCCCGACCTGGGCATCACCACGCTGACCCGGCCGGACTACGGCCTGAGCCTCAGCCTGGGCGCCGGCGAGATCCCTCTGCTGGAATTGACCGGCGCTTATGGTGTGCTGGCCAATCAGGGCATACGCGTGCCGCCTGTCACCATTCTGGAGATCACGGACAGTAGCGGACGTGTCCTGTGTGCACAGGAAAGTGAGAGTCCGTGCCAGCCCCAGCAAGGCACAGCAGCGGCCGACCCCGTTGATGCCTTCCTGATCACTGACATCCTGAGTGACAACGCGGCGCGCACGCCGGCCTTTGGTCCTAATTCGGTCCTGCAACTGGATCGCCCGGCCGCGGTCAAGACGGGCACGACCAACGACATCCGCGACAATCTGACCGTCGGCTACACGCCCCAGTTGGTCACAGGCGTCTGGGTGGGCAATGCCGACAATTCGCCCATGCGCGACATCTCCGGCGTGAGCGGCGCGGGGCCCATCTGGAACCAGTTCATGACCTATGCCCTGGCCAATCAGCCGGTTGAAAATTTCCTGCCCCCGCCAGGCGTGGGTCGCTTCGAGGTCTGTGCGGACACGGGCACGATACCGAGCGAAGCCTGTCCCGAAACGCGCCAGCAGTTCTTTGCCGAAGATCGCCCGCCCCGCCCCAAAGAAGAGGATCTCTGGCAAATTGTGCGCCTGGATCGCAACACCGGTCAGTTCGCGACCGAATTCACGCCGGGCGATGCGATCGAGGAGCGCATTTACAAGATCTATCCCCCCGAATATCGAGAATGGGCGGAGGCAAACGGCATCCCACAGCCGCCGGTCGACAATCGACCGCCCCTAGATGCCAGCGCCCAGATTGAGATTCGCGAGCCAGGCGAGGGGCAGGTAATCCAAGGTGTCGTCAACGTCATGGGGAGTGCCAATGTCGCCAACTTTGGACAATATGAGCTCCAGTATGGCGTAAGCCACAATCCGGGAGCGTTTAGTCCGCCGATCGCCGGCCCCTTCAACGCACCGGTCGTCAACGGCGTCTTGGGTCAATGGGACGTGCGCGGTCTGGGCAATGGTCCCCACACGCTGCGCTTGCTCATGCGGGACCGGGCCGGTGCAAGCTACGAGCAGCGTGTGCGCGTCTTTGTGGAAAATGCGCCCGCCACGTCGATTCCTACAGAGCAGCCCACCTGGACACCTCTGCCTTCGCCCACGCCCGCCGCGACCTGGACGCCCCTACCGAGCCCGTCGTTTACACCGTCACCCACCTGGACGCCGCTGCCCACGCAGGCGCCGCCAACGCTCACGCCGACGGAAACGTCTACATTAGCGCCGACATTAGTGCCGACATTAGTGCCGACAGAGCCGCCGCTCGAAGTGCCGACGGTAACGCCAACAGAGTTGCCAACGCTGGCCCCGACCAGCACGCCGGTCGAGTTACCGACGGAATCGCCGACAGAGCCAGCCGTGATCATCCCGCCGCCGGTCGAAGCAACGGCCACCATCACGACTGGCGTTGGCATCACCAGCGCCGGTGCGATTACGGTGACTGAAGTGGTTACGCCGTGAGTGGACGGCTTGGTCTATCGACGCCAAGGGAGCAATGGACAATTGACAATGATCAATTGATCATTGTCAATTGAAAATGGTGAACCGCGCCCGCAACATCAGCAATCATTCATCGTTCCCCATTTTCGATCAATCTTTACTTCAACCATTTGTGTTGCGTGCCAGATTGCCCAATAAAAAAGGCGTCCCTTGTCTTCTTCCGACAAGGGACGCCTTTTTTATTCACTTGCTGCCCAGCGCTACTCTGTGCCAAGCTTGAGCTGACCACGCTCTACCGACGGCGGCCGATTGCTGCGGGCCGACCGGCGTGGCAAGCGATCGAAGAAGCGACGAATTTCGGTCGCCAACGTTGTGGTCGGCAGGTGAAGCAGGTACTGGTGATTGCGCTGGTAGTGCTGGTCAGCGTCTTGCAGACGCTGTTGATGTCGCAAAAGCAACTGATTGGTTTCAGGAAGCAACATGGTGACCCTCCTAAGGGTTGGCGTGTCGTTCAAGGGTTGACGTTACTGCATTGACCGACCGCCTCCGGAAGGCGCTTTAGGCTTTGGCGAGGGGAGTCTTTCTCCCAAGCGAACTGCGTACGGTACGATGGCGCCGTGCGAGTTGCTGTTGAAGCCAAGCCTGCATTCCGGACATGCGATCAGCCATGTTCAGGCGAAAACCGACTTGGAGCCGGTGACGGACAGTGCGCCGCTGCACAGCAGCACGCCGATACTCATCGTGGCGCTCCTGTGCGGCCCAAACATCTAGCTCATTCACTGACATGGCTAACCTCCTTCCTGAGTGCCCCATTAGCCTGGGGCAAGGTGTTGATTGCGCACGCTGATGACGTGACAGGCGGTTGCACAACCTCATTGGATGATGTATATTGTGTATTATCTCATCACACATACACAAACACATTTTAATACACAAAATCACAATTGTCAAGCACCAAAACACAATTTGTGTTATAATAGTGGCCAGAGGCGCCGCAACTGACCGCTTGAAGTAGTAAAAGGCCATCCAAGAGCCCGCATGTACGCCAACCAAGAGCCCGCAATCGACGTCTTACAATTTCTCAGCAATGTGCCGCGTGGCGAATTAGATCTGACCTTGCCGCAGGCTTCGGTTGCTGCCCGTGCGCAGGCAGTGGCCACGGCGCTGCATGCCTGGGGCGCAGACGCAAGGCTCCAGACAGCTGGGGCACTGGCTGTCGGCCCAGCCGGCGGTCTGTCGAACGAGGTAGCCGGCACCATTGCCACAACCTTTGGTAAACAGGTGGCGGAATTGGTGACCGAAGTCGTCCGCTTCCTGGAGAGCAGCCCGGTCCCCCTATCTGGCGCTTACTGGCAGGACGATCTCAGCAAAAGCACGCTTTCGGTCCTCGGAAAACGGGGAGAACCGCTGGTCTTGCAGCGCATCCATGCTTTCTGTGCCGCGTACCAAGATGCCGATCTGGCCTTCATCTATGCAGCCATCCTCTGGCAGCGCTTTCAGCAGGCGCAGCAAGCGGATGACGGCGCACGCCGGGCCTACGGTGACGAGGCCCGTCTCCTGCTTGCCCCCTTTCTGGAAATGCTCGGCATGCGCGAGCTGCGCTCGCTGGTCGATCGCTGGCTGCTCCATCAGGCCCGCGTTTCGGGCCCCGAACAAGCCGAGCAGGAGGCCAACCGCTTTGCCAGCCTGACCACCCCACTGCGCGACGCGCTGCCTGGTGCAGAATTCGTCGCCGGCAGATACACACAAACACACAACTCAATCACCGGAAACCTGGCCGACGGCACGTTTCACACACAACCGACTCTGGTCATCGACGTGCTGGTAGACGATCCTGCGGCTTGCTACACGGCGCTCTATGAAATCAACCGACGCTACCTGCCCGTCGACGGCGGTCTCATCGACAATCTACAGGTCGGCCGCGTCAACGGCTATCGCTGCCTGTCCACGACCGTCATTGCGCTAATCGCAGCACAAGTAGCGGCAACGGATGCTGAAACGCACAACGGCGGGTCACGGACGGGCGGCAAGAAGGTGCGTGCGCAATTTCGCATTGCGACCCGCGACTTGGATGAGATCAATCGCTGGGGCCTGGCTGCCTACCGCCTCCATGGCCGGACGCAAGAACGCCATGCGTCGGGCTGGTGGAATGACGTCGTCGCCGGGCGCGAAAAAATCGCCCAAGGTGCGCCCGGCTCGCTGCCGGAGACGCTCTTTGTCTTTAGCCCCCATGGTCAGCTCTTTGAGTTTCACCGCAACTGCACAGTAGTCGACTACGCCTATTACGTCCATAGTGATCTGGCCGATCAATGCCTTCACTTCAAGGTCAACGGTCAGCGTGTGGAGCCCTCCACCGTCCTGCGCCATCTCGACCTGGTCGAGTTGGAATATGACGCCCACGCGCCTGGACCCACCCAGGTATGGCTCAACGCAGCACGCACGAGCCGCGCCCGCGCCAAGATCAAGCGCTTTCTCAAGCGGCGCGACCAAGACGTCTTCCAAGGCGAGCACATCGTGCGTGAGCAGCTAAGCCATCTGGCCGATCACTATCGGTTCAGCATCCCGGAATATCGGGTTCAACAAGAAATTCGGCGCATGTTGAGTCGCATGCAGCTGTCGACGCTGGAGGACTATTACAGCGAGATCGCCGGCGGCCGCGTCGATGCCCGCAGCACGCTGAATCGCCTCTTTGCCAACGAGTTGATTGGCCAGATCGCGCCGCCAGGCGGCTTGCGCCCCCAGCCCAAACTTCATCTCGCCCAGTGCTGCCGTCCCCGTCCAAATGATGAAATCGTCGGGCGCGCCAAGCGGCGCAGCGGCGCCATCTTCCACATCAAGGTCCACCGCACGGATTGTCCCCATATTGCCGACTTGGCAGAACGTCCCGAGGATCGGATTGCGCTGGCATGGAAGCAGCGCCCCAAGCTCAAGCTGCTGGCCCAGCTCGAAATGATCGCCCGCAATGAGGATGGCCTGCTGGGTGAGGCATTGGCCCAAATCTATGCGGTTGCACCCCGTGTAACGCTGCACCGGTCCGAAGCGGTGGCGCGACGGGGGGTCGCGCACATCAATTTCATCATCGAGTCGGAGAGCCAGGAAGTCATCGATCAGTTGGCGACCGCGCTCAGCACGCTGCCGCGGCGCACGGTGACGCGGGTGCGCGTGCTGGATGTGTCACGCTCGGGCCGCGAGGACTTGGCGAGTGTTGGATCGTCCTCGATCAACAATCCGTACAGCCGCATGCCGGTCAACGAGCGCGAGATGTTTTTTGGCCGGCGGCGAGAGTTAGAGCGCATCAGCGACGGTCTCCACGGCAATATCGGGCCGATCTGGCTACGTGGTCAAAAACGAGTGGGCAAGACCTCGCTGCTTCTGCATCTCAAAAATGTTTACTTGGAGCCCCAGGCCTTTGTGCCCGTCTATGTCGATTTTCAGTTGCTGCACGGCATGGACGATGTCTCAATATTTTACGAGGTGGCGACGGCCGTCCATAGTGATCTACAGACCAGCCTCTATCGTGCCGACAGCCACATCGACGAGCTCGGACCGCCCATTCGCGAGCTTTTCGCCCACGAGCCCGGTCGCCAGCTACTGAGCTACCTGGGTGACATCCAGAGCCGACTGAGCCAGGGGCGGATCGTGCTGCTGCTCGACGAGTTTAGCCGCACGATTGACGCCCGAGACAAGGGTCGGCTCCACGATGACTTCTTCAAGCAGTGGCGAGGGCTGATCCTGAATTCGCCTGGCGTCAATTTTGTGACCGTCATTCAGCAGAAGACCTTCGACAAACTGGAAAAGGAATCCCAGCAGACGGAGCGTACGGTCATGCCGGATCAGGGGGCGATCTGGGAACTGCTGGAGCTGGGTGAACAGATTATGCTGCGCCCCCTCAATGCGGACGATGTTCGGCGCCTGATCGAGTGGCCGATCCGCGACGTACTGGAATATCCGCCGGAATTAGTCGAGTACGTGGCGACTCTCACCGGCGGCAGCCCCTTCCTGATTCAGGCGTTCTGCGCCAAGCTGGTCACAGACATGAATCGCAGTCACAGCGTGCGCATCACGCCGGCCGAGGTGGAGGCGACGCGGCTCTACTTCATGCAACCCAGCGAGAGCATCTTCGCCCATCTGCTCGATCTGATCCCTGGCATCGGGCAATTTGTCGCCCAGGCCCTGGCGGACATCTCAGGGGAGAGACCGGCGGCGGGGGCTAGCTCCGCGCAGCTGTGTGAGGCCCTGCCTCAGGTCGAGCCAGATCAAGTGAGGAATGCCCTGAGGGAGCTAACCGCGCAGGACATCTTTGTTGAAATCGAGAACGGACGCTGGCGCTTTGCCAGCCTGCTCTTTCAGCAGTGGCTCCAGGCCAATCCGATCGCATAAGTATGCTTGCAGCCGGTTCACCGGCAAGAGAAAGGGAGCGGGATTGTGGATCCGACAAAATCGATGCTATTCGGCCGCGAGACCGTACAACGGGACATCACGGAGGGCGTTCTAGCCGATCAGCCTGGCAGCTTCTCGCTGGTGGGCACACGCTGGATCGGCAAGACAGCCCTCCTCAAGCGCCTCGCCGACCACAATGGACCGCTGCAGAGCGAAGGCTACGCCGAATGGCGGCCGGATCGCTATGCCGACGGCGACGATGTCCTGGTCGTGAGCATCGATTGCAACTGGGCCGAAGCGCAGCAGGATCTACTCGGACATCTCTATGCGCGCGTCTATGATGAAGCCCGGCTACGCGCTCGGTTCGACTTGGACGAAACCCGCATTGAGGCGCAGACAAGCCCACCGCGCAAGGTATGGCAAATCGCGCGTCAGCTCCAGGAGATGCACTGCCGCCTGGTCGTGTTGATGGACAACTTTGACCGCGCCTTCGAACAGCAGCTGATTCAGCTCGATTCGGCCGACGAGCTGCGCCCGCTCACGCTGGAGATGGCCCTGGTCGTCGCTACGGAGCAGCCGCTCCACGATCTGGATCGTGAGCTTGCAGCATCGCCCCTTTTCAATGTCATGACCCAGGTCTTCATCGGCCTGCTGAGCGCTGATGCGGCCAATCAATGGCTGGACGCCTATTACGAGCAGCTGCCTGCGCTGCAAGAAATGCGCGAAGAATTGCTCTTTCTCTCGGGAACGCATCCCTATTTGTTGCGCCGCATTGGCGACATCATCCCCGAAATTCGCCAGATGCTCACGCCGGGCCAGGAACTGGGACCGGAGCATAGCCAAATCTTCCGCCTGCGCCTGGCCGAGCACGGCCGCCTGCTCTTCGAGATGCTCTGGCGCACGCTCGAAGATCCGCCGCCCAGGGTGAAGGAAGATGCGCTGGATCGCCTGCTTCGCCGCCTCGTAAGCGGACCGCTCACAATGGGGGACATCGACCGGGATCAGATGGCAGCCCTCAACTGGATGATCAATCAGGCCATGGTCGCGTACGGTGAAGACGGCTACCGTCTCTTTTCACCGCTCTTCCAGGAATTTCTGGCGACCCGGCTTGACGTTGCGCCCAACGGCAGTGTGGCCCGGGCATTCTTACCCCACGGCGGGGGCGATGACGATCCGATCTATGAGCAACTCACCAAGACCGAAGCCGCGCTCCTGCGCTACTTCCGGGCCAACAGCGAGACGATCGTGACGCCACAGCAGCTCTTAACCGATGTCTGGAACCGGCCCAACGCCACCTCGCGCCGCGTGCAGGAGGCAATCCGCCGCCTGCGTTTGCAGCTCGAGCAGGCCACGCCGCCCATCGGCGTAATCGAAAACGAGCGCGGGCGCGGCTATCGCTTCATGCCCGCAATCGATTAGCAACATCCAACAGAATTGAACCCATCCAGACACAGAAATTGAGCATGCTATGACTGCAATGACCCTCTTCGCCATCGAGGGCATTCCCCTCATCCAGCCTGGCGATGACCTCGCTGCCATCATTCTCGCCAGCCTGGGCGGGATGGGCGAGCGACTTGAAGCGGGTGATATTCTCATCATTGCCCAGAAAATCGTCAGCAAAGCCGAAGGTCGCCTGGTGGACCTGGCGAATGTCTCCCCCTCACCCACGGCCAAGGTAGTGGCCAAGCAAACGGGTAAGGACGCACCAACCGTCCAGGTCGTCCTCGATGACAGCAAAGAGATTATCCGCGCCCAGCGCGGCCTCCTGGTGGTGGAGCAGAAGAGCGGTTGGATCTGTGCCAACGCGGGCGTGGATCGCTCCAATGTGGAAGGCGACGACGTGCTGGCGCTCCTGCCGAAGGATGCCGACGCCAGTGCCATGCGTTTACGCGAAGAATTGGCCGCCGGTAGCGGCGTTGTGCCCGCCGTGCTGATCAACGACAGTCACGGGCGTCCCTGGCGCATCGGCACGGTGGGCGTCTGTATCGGCTGCGCAGGGCTGCCGCCGATCTGGAACCAGCGCGGCCTGCGTGATCTCTACGATTACGAGCTATCGGGCAGCGAAGAATGTATCGCCGATGAGCTTACGGCCGCGGCCAGCCTGCTCATGGGCCAAAGTGACGAAGCGCGTCCGGTTGTCGTCATCCGCGGCTACAAGCTGCCGCCGGTCCCGCCGGCCCCGGCGCAAACCATCCAGCGCCCGCAGTCCATGGACGCGTTCCGCTAGCGACTCACCAGCTATTCAATTGGCACGAACATGGGTCCGGCATAGCAGGGCCAGGCGACGCCATCAAAGAGCCCATCGGTCACGACCTGTTCGGCCCAGCAGTACTCTTCGCCCGGCGTGTCATCGTTCTTCAACTGGGGCACATACCAGATGACGATTTCGCTATCGCTGATATCGGACGGCGGACTGTTGATGAAGATCTCTGGCCCCTGTGCGTAATTCTCATTGCAACATGAGCCGAGAGAGACCATGTCGCCATCACCCTCGCGGCGGGCGTATTGGGTGACATAGGTGTAGGCGAAATCGCCCCGGCCGCCATCCAGAAATTGACCCTGGCCCGGCTCGATGTAGAAGCCCCGCCCGTCGTCAAAATCTACGCGATAGAGGTAGCCTTCCTCGCTGTAGGCGGTTGATTCCGTCTGTTCCGCCCACTGCTCCTCGCTCCAAAGATCCCACTCATCTCCATTCCAGGCTGAAAAGGCCGCGGCGCCGCCTCCGTTGAGGTCCAGCCGCAGCACCGGGCGGTAGGTGCCATCATTGCCGCAGCCACGGCCCAGGTTGCCTGCCACGACTCGAAAACGACCGTCGTGATAGAACTCATAGCGCTGTTCATAGCGATAATTGCAGGGCATGGGCCAGTCGTGGTGCGTAAATTCCTGTACGACAACAAAGCCAATCTCTTCGCCTCCAGCCATCAGGGGTTCCACTTGCGGGGGCGTGGACGCAACGATGGTCGTGAAGGTAGAAAGAAGCGGGCAGCCTGTGGAGTCACTGTAGCCAAAGCTCTCCTCGCGTGAGTAGTTCACGTGCCAATCGACCAGCTTGGCGCTGCGCATGACCGGCTCATCCCGATAGCGCACATCATTGACGCGCAAGCCGTCTGACGTGGTGAGGAGATATGAGAGGGCCCAATCACCCCGTTCGACTCGCGTCTCCTGCTCGCAGGCCTCTGCAGCCAGCGTCTCGATCACCAGCGCACGCTCGGAAGTCATGATGGTATTGACGTTACCCAGGTCGGTCCAGCGCACGCCGACCAGGCGCTGATCGGTCAAGTCGACAACGGCCCAAAGCGCACGGTCCTCTACGATGAAGGTGGGTGCAACACAAAGGTGATCCGAGTTTTCACACGGCGTATCGTTGAGCGCTGTCTTCACGTTCGGCATGACGGCATCAGTTGGTTTGAAGCCCAATTCCGACTCCACTTCCGGCGCATTCAGCGCGATCTGCAGGGCCAGGTCACCCAGGCTGGGCGGCAGTTCGGGCTGGCTGCCGGTGACGGCGTTCTGTCCGACCACGCGCTCGGCATCGACGTCGACAACGGCGACGCTGGCGATGTTGACGCCATAGTTGTACAGCTCGACGCGGTAGCAGTTGGCGCCTGCGCAGAGAGCGGCCACATCCGCGGGCATATCGCCGCTGCGCGCGGGAAAGACATTAAAGACCTCGCTCCGCAAGGGCGTGCCGTCGGTCAAAGAATACGCATACTGAATGAATTCGGGATCTTTGAGAGCCACCGTCTGGGCAATCCGTGCCTCTGGGGTGAGATCGGCATCATCGATGCGCAGCACCGGCGGGTCTTGCGTCAACGCCTCGGCAAAGCGTGCGTTGCGCTCGGCAATGAGAGGCACTCGTTCAGCAATATCGGCCTGCTCACCGGCCAGTCGCGCGTAGGGCGTAGGCGTCGGTCCGTCCGTCGGGCGCGGCGCGGTTGTGGGCGCAGATGTGGCAGTCGCAAAGGCCAAGGTCGCCACCGAGGTTGCAGTGGGCATGGCAGGCTGCTCTGAGGTCGCCACCATCTCGATGCCCGTATCGCCGGCCGGTGGTGCGCCCGGACCGCAGGCGCCCAAGGCCAAGAGCACGATAAAGCCGAGCGTCAAGCGACAGATGAATGGCAGATCAGTCATCGTTTTCATGATGCAATCCAATGGTTTGTTTGATCGGATATGACGCCGACCGGATTGGGGTTATGCCGGGCAGTCTAGCATGATTCCAACTTTTTGTTGAGACCGGACTGATCTTGTGCTAGACTGGTAAGCAAGTGTTTTGCTTATTATTCAATCAGAGGAGGCTCTTCTGGACAGCAATACCCTGGCTCGACGGATTGTTGATATCGTTGAGGAGAAACAAGCGTCGGATATCGTTCTGTTGGACGTCAGCGACATTTCATCACTGGCGGATTACTTTATCATTGCGACAGTCAGCACGGATCGTCAGGCCAACGCGATTGAAGACGATCTGCTGCAAGGCCTGAAACTCGAACAGAATATCCGTCCGCTACATCTGGACGGCGTGAAGGCGGATAGTGGCGGCTGGGCCGTACTTGATTATGGCGACGTGATCATCCACCTCTTTACGCCGGAAATGCGTGATCATTACGACCTGGAAGGCCTTTGGAACAAGGGCAACGTGGTCGTCAAAGTTCTGTAGCAGCTCTCGGCGGCCTGAAGTCAGGAACCACGGGAGTCGTGCAGCAAAGAAGAAACAAGAGGCAAGTTGATTTACGTCAGTTAACGTAAATCAACTTGCCTCTTTTGATTGCATTTCCCATCAAACGTACTGCGCATGTGAAGCCCCGAGAATGAGGGTCAATCCAGCAGCGCGTAGGCGGGAATGGTCAGAAAATCAAGAAATTCGTCACTGAGGCAGAGTCCGTCGAGCAACTCGGCGGACTCCTCATAGCGAGATTCGCTGGAGCCACCCAGCGCGGCCAATTCCTCAGCGCGGATCTCCGTGTAGAGTTCCCGCGTCACCGGGCGACCATCATCAAGCGCGGCGTTGTGGTGAATCCACTGCCAGATTTGCGAACGGGAGATCTCGGCGGTGGCGGCATCCTCCATGAGGTTGTGGATCGCGGCCGCGCCATTACCGTTGAGCCAGGCATTGAGATATTGCAGCGCCACGTTGATGTTGGTGCGCAAACCGGCTTCGCTAATCGTGCCGTTGGGCACGCCGACAGCGGTGATCTCTTCGGCACTCACGCTGACATCTTCACGCATGCGTTCTTTCTGGTTGGGCTTGTCGCCAAAGAAGCCGTCGGCTACCTCCAGCACGGTCGGCACCAGATCCGGATGGGCGACCCAGGTACCGTCACAGCCGTCGCCAAATTCACGCAGCTTGTCTTCGCGCACCTTGGCCAGGGCCATTTCCGTCACTTCAGGGTCGCGACGGTTGGGAATGAAGGCCGCCATACCGCCGATGGCGTGGGCGCCGCGCTTATGGCACGTGCGCACCATGAGTTCCGTATACGCGCGCATGAAGGGCACCGTCATCGTAACCTGGGCACGGTCGGGCAATACCATCTCCTCGCGCCGGGCGAATTTCTTGATCGCACTAAAGATATAATCCCAGCGACCGGCATTGAGGCCGGCGGCATGGTCGCGAATCTCGTAGAGAATCTCTTCCATCTCCAACGCGCCCAAGATCGTCTCGATCAGCACCGTCGCGCGCACGCTCCCGTAGGGAATCCCCAGCGTTTCCTGGGCAAGCACAAAGGCTTCATTCCACAACCGCGCTTCCAGGTGGCTCTCCAGCTTGGGCAGGTAGAAGTAAGGGCCGCTGCCGCGCGCAAGCAATTCCTCAGCATTACGGAACATGTAGAGGCCGTAGTCAAAGAGGCTGGCGGAAATCTCTTCGCCGTCGACCAGGACGTGCTTTTCAGTCAGGTGCCAGCCACGCGGCCGCACCAGGAGGGTGGCGACTTCGTCGTTGAGCGTATAGACGCGCCCATCGGGATTATGAAACTCAATTGTGCGGCGAATGGCATCGCTGCAATTGATCTGACCGGCAATGACATTATCCCAGGTCGGTGAGAGCGCATCTTCGAAATCGGCCATAAGGACCTTCGCCCCGGAGTTGAGGGCGTTGATCATCATCTTACGTTCCGTGGGGCCCGTGATCTCGACACGCCGGTCGTTGAGGTCGGCAGGCGCCGGCCCAACCTGCCATTCGCCTTCGCGAATATCAGCAGTCTCCGGCAGGAATCCGGGCGTCATGCCCTGGTCGATCTGCGCCTGTCGCTCGATGCGGGCGGCAAGCAGCGCCTGGCGTCGGGGGTTGAATGTGCGATGAAGTTCGGCGACAAAGGCCAGCGCATCTGGCGTCAATACCTCTTCAACTTGGGGTGAAATGGGGCCAACGATCTGTACGCCGTCAGGTAACGAGATTGCCATACCGCTCTCCTCTTTATCGGTCATGTCAGTTGCGTGAACAAATTCAGTAGCTCATAGTTCAGTAGCTCATAGTTTCAGAGCAATTGTCATGCCGATGGAGCGAAGCGACGAAGAATCTCGACTGTACGAACCTGAGATTCCGCTTCCCTCCGGTCGCGGTGCTTTGCGCCCACTACGTGAACGGGATGATAAATCCATGAACTACTGAATTTCAGAGTATACCGGCTTAATTTCGAGCCGGTTGCGCGCCGATTCAGGTTGCGTTGATCCGATCTGACCGTTGACGCACCTAGCCACCCAAGCCGCACAGCCACTGTTTTATCACGCGGAATGGGCAAACGCCTAACTGGCGAAGGATTCCCCAAGCCGAGTCGATAAAAGTCAAAGACCGGTTCCAGCCCGGAAGGGACCGGGTTTGCGGAAACCCATAGGGGACGATGACTGTCAGACGGCACACGATGACTCCACTGAATCCAGTTCCGCTGTCCAGCAGCGATCGCCTGCTACTTCAGGCAATTCTCACCGATGCGGTTGAAGATTGGCGATGGTTTTGCGCGCTGGGCGACCTGGACGAATTGGGCACACGCGCCTTTCCACTGCTGCCCATGCTCTATGACAAATTGCCGGCATCGACCCATGAGGCAGCGGTATATGGACGGCTGGCAGGCGTCTACCGCCGGACGTGGTACAAGAACCGCCTCCTGCAGGAGCAAGTGACCCAGGCGCTGGACGCGCTCACAGCAAGCGGAGTTGATCCGCTGGTTATCGGCGAGGCGGCCCTGGCCTTTGGCCCATTCAGGCGGCGCTTGCGCATGGTCGATGGCCTTGACCTCCTCATTTCCCACGATGACCTGTCCGCTGCCCAAGCCGAACTAGAACGTGCCGGCTGGCGGAGGTCGTCAGCCACCCCCGCGTGGGCGGGCATCGTCATTGACGTATCGCGGTCTTTTATCAAGCAAAGCATACGACTCACTTTACATTGGCTCCTCATGCCGGAACGAGCGGGAGGAACGCGGAACGATCAGCCTGTAGGCACGCTGCAGCTGCCCGCCATTGCGCATCCTGCCGCCCGCACGGTAGCGGCCGAAATAACCCTGGCGCAACTCTCTTCCCGCAGTGCGCCGGCCAATCATCCCGTGTTGCTCGCCGACGCGGCCACGGTGCTAATCGACCGGGGGAGCGCGTTCGATTGGCCTACATTTGTCGAAATGGTCGTGGACCTGGATGTAGCTCACGCAGCGCGGGCGCTGCTGGCCACGCTGTCGGTCCATGATTGGGCCCCGGTACCGGGATCGGTTCTACAGGATTTGCACGCTCAACCGCCGAGGCTTGGCAGGGTTCGCCGGCACTACCGGCGCTTCACGGCCTTGAACCCCGACAAAGGTACCCCACTTCATTATTTGCGCTACCTTCAGGCGCGTTGGAACCTGGACCGCATGGCGGATGTACCGGCGTATGCCTGGCGGCGCTTGTGGCACAAGAGCAACAGGTTGGACTAGCGCACTGCTGGACGCGTACTTCGTCACTCATCACACGTCGCAGGAGTTTGAACGGCCGACCATGACCAGCTCAAGCGCAGAAAGCAAGGAGACTGTCCCAATCCGCATTCCACTACGCAATGGAGAACGTCCCATTTAACGTAGGCTTCATTGGGACAGCAAACTCTAGCAAGCTGCATCCACGCTTTATCGAGCTTTGCGCCTCAGTCGACGTTCCCAACGTTCAGTTTATCGTTTGTGGCAGCGATGATGTGGAAGAACTGGCCATGCGTGCCCAAGCCGCGGGAGCGGAGAGGCGGATCCAAATTCATGGCTACGTCGAAGATATCCGCTCGATCTATGCCGTCCTGGACGTTTTCGGATACCCGCTCCGTGAGGACACCTCGGCTACCAGCGAGCTTTCGCTACAGGAAGCAATGTACGCCGGTGTGCCGCCGGTTGTCTTTCCCCATGCCGGACTCGCCGACCTCGTTCAGCATAGAGAAACAGGGCTGGTGGTCCACGATGAGACCGCATACCGTCATGCCATCGAGTTCCTGTACCGCCATCCGGAAGAACGACAGCGTCTTGGTCGCAATGCCCAGGCCTACGCCCGCAATCACTTCTCCAGCGCAGCGACCGCCCGCCGCTATGATGATCTCTATGTACGGATGTTGCAGCAGCCAAAGCGCAGGCGTGAATGGCTACATTCGGCGACCAGTAGCCCAGCAAGTCGTTTTGCCGCGGCGATGGGTGATGCCGCGCCTCAATTCGCGCAGAGCTTACGCCACGCGGATGTAGAAGCCGACAGACTGATTAGTTTATCGCCTTCATTGCTCTTAAATGGTGAAGGGGGTCTTTTCCAGTACCGGAACAGCTATCCAGACGATCCGTTCCTGCACTACTGGACCGGACTGGCGCTGGCCCGGCTCAACCGCACCGAGCAGTCACAGCACGAACTGGCGGTTGCCCGTCAATTCGGCTTGCCAAATGACCGCCTCAGTGCCGTGCACCTTACCGACGTGATGAAGACGTGATGAAGACGTGATGAAATAGCCCAGCCAGCTTCAACGATCGCCGATCCGCAATCCGCAGTCTACAATCCCAGCTCAATCCTCCAGCGTGCTCAGATCGCCCGGATCTTCGCCCATTTCCTGAGCCTTGAGCAGCCGCCGCACGATCTTGCCGCTACGCGGTCTTGGGGAGCTTCTCAATAAACTCAATATCGCCCGGCGTGGCGATGGGGCCCAGTTCACGCCGGACGTGATCGACGATGCTGCGCTCCACGTCGTCGCCGGCCTCTTGATCCAATGAGAGCACAACAAAAGCCTTGATCGACTCGCCCTTGATCGCGTCAGGCACACCGATCACGGCAGACTCGGCGACCGCTGGATGGGTAATCAGGGCAGACTCCACATCGGCCGTGCCGATGCGGTGCCCGGCCACATTGAGCACATCATCGCTGCGCCCCAGCACGGTGATGTAGGCATTCTCGTCCCAGCTGGCCACGTCGCCTGCGGCATAGGCGTTGGGAATCTCGTTCCAATAGGCAGCGTAGCGCCCAGGATCGTTCCAAATTGTGCGCATCATGTGCGGGAAGGGGCGGCGCAGGGCCAGCAGTCCGCCCTTGCCCTTGGGCACGTCGGCTGCCGTTCTCGTCGACGATGGCCGCTTCCACGCCCGGCAGCGCAATGCCGGCCGAGCCGGGAATCGCCGGCTTGGTGACGGGCGTAGCGATGGTCGGTCCGCCCAGTTCCGTTTGCCACCAGTTGTCCGTCACAAAACCACGGCGGCCACCGTCGAGCAAGTGCTCCATCGCCCAGCGCATGGCCTCGGGGTTGAGGGGTTCGCCGGCCACAGCCACCTGACGCAGGGTCGACAGGTCATAGGGCGTTACAAATTCAGGGCCAAACTTCATGAACATGCGTACGGCGGTGGGCGCCGTAAACATGACGTTGATGCCATATTGCTCAACACAGGACCAAAAGACGCCAGGATCAGGATAGTCTGGTGCGCCTTCGCGGAAAACCGACGTGATCCCTTCCACCAGCGGGGCATAGACGATGTAACTGTGACCCACGACCCAGCCGATGTCAGAGGTGGCCCAGAATACGTCACTGTCCTTGACATCGTAGAAGGTGCGCAGATGATAGGCCGTGCCCACCATGTAGCCGCCATGGACATGGACCACGCCTTTGGGTTTGCCCGTTGAGCCCGAGGTGTAGAGGATGTAGAGCGGATGCTCGGCGTCAACCGGTTCCGGTCCGGCATCGGCCGGGCTTTGCTCCATGAGTTCGGTAAAGTCGACCTCGTGGGCACGCAGGTCGCTCTTGTTGCCGCGCTGCAGCCAGATGACGTGACGGAGGGACAGATCTTCTACGGCCTGGTCGACGATACTCTTGAGGTTGACGGTCTTACCGCGCCGCATGCCGATGTCGCCGGCGATTACGATCTTGGCGCCGGCATCCAGAATCCGATCGCGGCAGCGTGCCCACGCCCATCCCGGCATAGACGACTGAATGAATCGCGCCGATGCGTGCGCAGGCCAGCATGGAGATGACGCCTTCCAGGGTGAGGGGCATGTAGATCACCACCGTGTCACCCTTTTCCACGCCCAACGACCTGAGGCCCGAGGCGAATTTGGAGACCAGACGCCGCAACTCATAGTACGTGACCTTGCGCTCGGCGCCATCCTCCGCAATCCAGATTAACGCCAGCTTGTTGCGATCGGGACCGTCGGCGTGACGATCCAATGCATTGAGCGTGATGTTGGTTTCGCCGCCCACGAACCAGCGATGGTTGGGGTAGTCCCAATCAAGCACCTGATTCCACGGCTTGAACCACTCATACTGCTTGGCCCATTCGCCCCAGAACGCTTCCGGATCGGCGATGCTCCGCGGATACTCGGCGTCAAAGTCCTGCAAGTTCGCCTGCGCCACCAACGCTTCCGGCGCCCGATAGACATCGTCATGCTGCAGAATCTGTTCAAGCATCAATGCCCCCCTTTCAGCGCGGTAGCGCGAAGCGCGGAATGCGGAATGGGTAACCGATTATTCCGCATTTCGCGCTCCGCGCTCCGCGTTAAGTCTAGTCTTCCAGCGTGCTGGTGTCACCGAGCGGGTTGCCCAAGACCTGTGCCTTCAGCAGGCGCCGCATGATCTTGCCGCTGCGCGTTTTGGGCAGGGAATCGACGAACTCAATGACGGCGGGCATGGCGATGGGGCCCACCTCATGACGCACGTGTTGGCGCAGTTCGGCGCCCAGCTCGTCGCTGCCTTCGATTCCCGAGTTGAGGATGCAGAAGGCGTGAATCACGTTGCCCTTTAACTCGTCCGGCACGCCGATGCAGGCGGCCTCGGCCACATTCTTATGGCTGACCAAGGCGCTCTCCACTTCGGCAGTGCCCAGGCGATAGCCCGATACCTTGATCACGTCGTCCATGCGGCCGATGATCCAGAAGTAGCCGTCCTCATCCTTGCGTGCGCTGTCGCCGGTAAAGTACCAGCCCTGGTCAGAGAACTCCGACCAGTAGGTTTGCACGTAGCGATCAGGATCGCCCCAGACCGTGCGCGCCATGCCCGGCCACGGATGCTTAACAACCAGGTAGCCATCCTCATTGGGGTCGCACGAGGCGCCGTCCTCGCGCACGACATCGGCCTGGACCCCGGCAAAGGGCAAGGTGCCGCTCCCCGGCTTGAGGGGTACGACCGGCGTGGGCGTAATCATAAAGCCACCCGTCTCAGTCTGCCACCAGGTGTCCATGATCGGACAGCGTTCGTGCCCAATGTGGGTATAGTACCAGCGCCACGCCTCAGGGTTGATCGGCTCGCCCACTGAACCGAGCAGACGTAAGCTGCTGAGGTCATGGCGTTCGGCCCAATCTTCGCCAAAGCGCATGAGGCTGCGGATGGCCGTGGGCGCTGTATAGAGAATCGAGATGTTGTACTGCTCAATCTGCTGCCACCAACGATCCGGATAGGGATAGCCGGGCGCGCCTTCATACATGAAGCTCGTGGCGCCCAGAATCATGGGGGCATAGACAATATAGCTGTGGCCGGTAATCCAGCCCGGATCGGCCGCGCACCAGTAGCGATCTTCTTCCTTGAGGTCAAAGACATACTTGAGCGTGGTGGCGATGTGGACCTGATAGCCGCCGCATGTGTGAAGGAGTCCCTTGGGCTTGCCTGTCGTACCGGAGGTATAAAGGATGAAGAGCCCATCTTCAGCGTCCATGACTTCGGTGTCGCAGTATGGGCTGGCAATGGGCAATGCCTCCAGGTCATGCCACCAAAAATCGCGGCCGGCGACCATGTCTACGTCCTGCTTGGTGCGCTGGAAGACAATCACTTTCTGGACAACCGGGCTGCGGCTGACTGCCTCATCCGTGATATCCTTGAGGTTGACCGTCTTGCCGCGCAGCCAGGCGCCGTCGCAGGTAACAACAACCTTGCTCTTGGCATCAGCGATGCGATCGGCCAGCGCTTGCTCGCTAAAGCCGCCGTAGACGACGCTGTGAATGGCGCCGATCTTGGCCGTGGCGAGCATGGCGATGGGGAGTTGGGGCACGCGGCCCATGTAGATCGTTACCGTATCGCCCTTCTTCACGCCCATGCTCTTGAGCACGTTGGCGAACCGGTTGACCCGACGCCAGAGCTTGAAATAGCTGTAGGTCACCTGCTCGCCATCTTCCCCCTCCCAAATGAGGGCCAGCTTGTTCTTGCGCCAGCTTTTGGCATGGCGATCCAGCGCGTTGTGCACAATGTTGGTCTTGCCGCCGACAAACCACTTGTAGAAGGGCGCATTGCTGGTGTCAATCACCTGTTCGTAGGGTTCATACCAGTCGATCACCTCTTTGGCGCGCTCATCCCAAAAAGGAACGGGATCGTCATAGACTTCTTCGCGCAACGCTAAATAATCGGGGACATTGGCATTGGCAATGACCTCCTCCGACGGCGTGTAGAGCTCGCTCTTGCCAGCGGTTTCCGAACCGTTCGTCATGGATTCCTCCTTCAAAGTTTCGGGCGAACAAGCCACCCAGTAAGATTGGATAGTGATACGGCTGCATCATGTGCGCTTTAGTTCATACGCGTAAACGTAGACAGGGCACGGTCGATTATAGAAAACTTGGTAATAGAAAACAAGCATCGCAAAATTGAAACGTCGGGAGCATAGATGTTTCGGGAAGCAAACCCATCAACAGATGGGATCAGTAGGGAAGCCGGGGCCATTCCTGCATCCAGCGACGATCGATCAGCGCAAGCCAAGAGTTATTGACACGCCATGGCGGGGTTTGTACAATAGCATGCAGTTCTGTTACCAGATCTGCAAAGGAACAAGCGTTGACCCAGCCCGTGCAGTCTCCACATTGCTTGCCGCCAGCGTCGACGTCCCTCGCTTCTTCTGTCACGTCAACAATCCATGCCGTAGCAGTCGTCTGGAATTTCCGTACCGGTCAGAAGAGTCGATGACTACATACTATTCCAGCGCCAGTGCATCTTCTGCTATCGCCTCGCAGGGGACGACAACGACCACAAAAGCGAAGCAAAAAGCTGATCAGAAAGCGGCCACGAACCGGATCTGGGAGCTCGACACGTGGCGCGGCGTGGCCATTTGCACCATGATCCTCTACCACTTCATGTGGGATCTATGGTTTTTTCGCTTGCTGCCGCCCGACGTCACGCTCTTTGATGGTTTCTGGAAGTACGTGCAACGCTTTACGGCCGTCTCATTTCTGCTGCTGGTGGGCATCTCGCTCACGATTAGCTATCGATCGTCGCTCTTGCGCAAAGGGGGCGACTCGTCGGGACTCTTTGCCAAATTTGCGCGCCGTGGACTCAAGGTTTTTGGCCTCGGCATGATCGTCACGCTGGTAACATGGGTCGTGGGCGTGGGCACAATTCACTTTGGCATCCTGCACCTGATCGGATTCTCAATCATCGCCGCCTACCCCTTTTTACGCTTTCGCTGGCTCAATTTCTTCCTGTGGATGCTCTTTTTTGCGGCCGGCTACTTCACGGTGGTTAATCCGATCTATCTGGATCACAACTGGCTGACCTGGCTTGGCCTGCGACGACCCGACTACTATGCCTCCGACTACTTCCCGGTCATCCCCTGGTTTGGGGTCGTCTTGTTGGGCATCTTCCTCGGCAACACCTTTTACACCGCAAGCGGACGAACGTTCTATCTTCCCGACTGGGGCAACTTTGCGCCCTTCCGCTTCCTCCAACTGCTCGGCCGCAACTCTCTGCTCATCTACATGATTCATCAGCCGATCCTCTACGCCCTTGCCTTCCTGCTCAGCATTGGGCGCTTCTGGTGGCTAGGCAGTGGAATCTGAGCCTCTGGCTGACGCCTATACCGAGCGCGTGATGCCGCCGTCGACGCGAAGATTCTGCCCGGTAATATAGCCGCTTCCATCCGACAGCAGAAAGGCCGCGGTCGCGGCAATCTCATCGGTCGTGCCATAACGTTCCATGGGGATTTGACTGCGGAACATCTCGTTTTCAGGCAAGCTGTCAATGAAGCCGGGCAAAATGTTGTTCATGCGGATCCCCTGGGCTGCGTACTCATCGGCATAGAGCTTGGTGAAAGCGGCCAGGCTGGAACGGAAGGCCCCGGATGTGGGGAAGTGGGGGTCGGGCTCAAAGGTCGCGTAGGTCGAGATGTTGACGATCGCGCCGCCACCCTGGCTAAGCAGGATCGGCGTCACCAGACGGCAGACGCGGACGACATTGAGGAAATAGACTTCCATCCCACGATGCCAATCCTCATCGCTGATCTCCAGCAACGCGCCTTTGGGGCCATGACCTGCGCTGTTGACCACGGCATCGATGCGGCCGTATGCATCCATCGTCGCGGCTACAGTGCGCTCCAGATCGGCCACATCGAGGTTAGAGCCGGTCACGCCGACGCCCCCCAGTTCGGCCGCCAGCGCTTCGCCCCTGCCCGACGAGGAGAGGATGGCGACCCGGTAGCCGTCATCGGCCAGTTTACGCGCAACGGCCGCGCCCATCCCACTGCCGCCGGCGGTAATCAACGCGACTTTTTCATCACTCATCATTTCTGTTCCCCTTGGTTTCTGGCTGATTGCGTAGTGCGGTGAGCACTTCGTCGAGCGATGGCTCGGCGCTTCCCTTGAAGTTGTTCAGTCGCGGCATAGACCTCGGCCGCCGCCTGATGAAAGCCACCAGGCAGACTGGCCGCCTCAAACGTGGCGGCGATCTCTTCCATCTCACCGGCAAAACGCCAGGCTTTGGCCGTCACGCGTCGCGTGCGCGCTTGGGCCTGGCGGGCAAAGTTCGGATCGTCGCGCGTCCACTGCGCCTCCAATACGCTGCGTACGCCCAAATCTTCTGCCGTGGCCAGGATGGCGGCGAGCAGCGCGGTCGTTCCCTTGCTGTAGGCAGCATAGCACATCTTCAGTGCCGAAGCGTCGCCTACCGTCGCGCCGATCACCTCGGTTTCCAATGGGCCGGCGGCAAAGAGTCCTGCCGCCGTATCCGCGCTGGGGCCGGAGAGATAGAGCCAGGTCTTGCCCGGTTGCCAAGCCGGGCCGCCGACGATGCCCCCGTCGACAAAGGTCACGCCCTGCGCGGTCATCATCTCGCTGATGGCCTGGGCACGCTGTGGTGCAATCGCATTGGCATCCACAAAGAGACCATGGAAGCCCGCGTCTAGCGCTGCCTGCGCCACCGACTCCGCTGCCGCCGGCGGGCAGACGCTGACCAGGACCTCGCAGCCTTGACTCAACGCTTCAACCGTTTCCAGATCGATCAGATCATGCTCCTGGGCGCGGATCGCGCTTGCCTGACTGCGCCCAGCCGACGCCCAGCAGACCGTATGGCCGCTGTTCTGTGCAGAGGCGGCGACGGAAATACCCATTTCGCCGGGGTGAAGAATACCGATAGTCGTCATGTCACTCCTACTTCTTGGTACCACGCACGGCCCAGGCACGGGCGCGTAGTGGAATTGAGCCATCAGGCTGAATGGGCAGATTTGCGCGAATCGACTCGCGGAGGGTAGCCCGTCCAGCATCATTTAACGCCGCTACATAGGTCGGAGCCGGCCCCTGCCCGCCGAGGAATGGCTGCCAATAGTCGTCGAAATCCACAAAAGTGGTTGCAATTTCCAATCCGGCGGACCCAACATCGACCAACCCGGCCTTCTCGAATAACGTCGTGACAGTCTCTGGATTGGCGTCGGGAAACCGTAGCGCTTCATCCAGATGCATGGCGGATGGATCGAGCGCGACGACGGCAGCCCAGAACGATTGCAGGAACTCCATCCGCCCGGCGTAGTCCCAAACATAGACGGCGACGGCGCCGTCATGATCGGCAACGCGCGTCATTTCGGCCAGCGCTTGTAGCGGGTCATCGATAAAATTGAGGACAAGTCCAGAGACAATGATGTCGAGCGCTTGATCCGGAAAGGGTAGGGCAAGCGCCGAGCCCACGCGGCACGCTGCCAGCGATGGCAGACGTTGGGCAGCAGTCGCAACAAATGCGGGCGACTGATCCAGTGCGGTCAAAGCCATCGGGTCCGAGCGCAAGAGTATCGCTTCGCTGAGCGCGCCCGATCCACAGCCGACGTCGAGCCAGCGCTGACGCGGCAGCGGATCCAGCCACGTCAAAAATTCGTCTGCAACCAGCCCGCTCCATCGCCCCATGAATCGCTCATACGGGTCACCTGAGGCCCAGGAATCTTGCATGCTGACCGCCCCTTTACCGATCAAGAACCGGCGAAAAAGAACCAGTGAATAGACGAGAAAGAGCGGGAAGACAGTTGTCAGTCAGACTTGGACCGTCAGTCGTCATGCCAACTCGATCCACTCTCACCTTGAATTGGGCGCGTTGCTTTGGCCAAAGGCGCACATTATAGCATAGGCCGCAGATCGAGCGCTTACGCCCCGTCAATCCAGGGCGCATACCACATTTGTGGGCTGCTCGAGAGAAAGCGACCCGTCTGTTCATACACCGCATCCAAAATGGGATGCACCCGTCAATCCATTTGCCAGAATCAGCGCGTATGGCTACCATTGAATGTCGCCATAGCTGCTGTATCGAGCCGAAGCCTGCACCATGACCAGTACCACAGAGAGTACTACGGAGTTCACAATCGAGACGCCCCGCCCCTACTGCTTCGCCAGCGTGACCGATCATGGCTGGGTGGCTCTGGCGCCATGTTCCTGGGACGTAGAGACGAGTACGCTGCGGCGCGTCGAGCGCCTGGCCGACGGGCAAGTGGTATTGCTTGGCATGGGTGAAAATAACGAGAACAGCCTGAGGGTGGAAGTCGAATCGATGGGTCCGCTGAATGCTGCCCAAGTGGCAGAGATTCGAGCGAAGGTATGGCACATGCTCAAGCTCGATGAGGATTTATCAGGCTTCTATGCTCTGGCCGAGGGTCATGCAACGATCGGCTCAATGGTGCGGGCTGGACGCGGCCGCCTGCTCAGATCTCCCACGCTCTTTGAAGATGTGGTCAAGACGATCTGCACGACCAATATCACCTGGTCTCAGACCAAGGCCATGGTCGCACGTCTGGTCGATACGCTGGGCACGCCGTATCCCGCAAACCCAACCGTGCGCACGTTCCCCACGGCGCAGCAGGTTGCAGATGCCAATCCGGTCCTGTTCGACAAGACGATTCGCATGGGCTATCGTAATCAATATGTGCAGAATCTGGCGCGCTCCATCGTCGATGACGGGTTCCAACTGGAAGCGTTGGACGATCGCAGCTTGGAGCCGGCAGCGTTGCGCAAGGCGCTCAAAAGCATTCAGGGCGTGGGCGATTATGCCGCCAACACGTTGATGATGATTGTCGGTCACTACGGTCATCTGGCCATCGACAGCGAATTCCGTGCACAGGTCAAGGCGCGCTATTTTGACGGTGCTGAGACGATTAGTGACCGGGAAATGGCCGCGGTCTACGCTGACTGGGGCGACTGGCAATATCTGGCATACTGGTTTGATCAGGACGAGGCTGGGATGTAGGCGGCCCGACGAAAAAATGCCCGGAAGCAGGCGCACAGTCTCAAGTGGGTGCGTACCAAATGGGATGCACCCGCCTCAAGTAAACGGAGCGTATAT